>NZ_JAPFGV010000010.1:0-117853 GCF_059803615.1 Microbacterium sp. SWDP-B6
CCCCCCCCCCCCCCCCCCCCCCCCCCCCCCCCCCCCGCTTCTGTGTCTCCGCTCGACGCTGTGGCCGATCCTCCGGCTACTTCGTCAGCCAGCGAAGCGGGATGTCGATGACGACCTCGGTCCCCTCGCCTTCGCTCCCCCGCCATTCGATCGAGCCGCTGAGCTCGCCCTGGATGAGGGTGCGGATGATCTGCGTTCCCAGTCCCTGACCGATCCGCCCCTCCGGCAGGCCCTTGCCGGTGTCATGCACCGTGACGCGCAGATTCTCCTCGGTGCGCGCCGCATCGATCGTGACCATGCCCTCTTGCCCTGCGAGACCGTGCTCCACGGCATTCGTGACGACCTCGGTGAGAGCGAGAGCCAGCGGCGTGGCATACTCGCTCGGCAGGACGCCGAAGCGACCGGTCGACCGTGTGCGCGCGCGGGTGTTCGGTGCCGATGCGACCTCGGCCACGAGCTTGAGGACGCGATGGAACACCTCGTCGAAGTCGACCTTCTGCGTCAGGCCCTGGGCGAGCGTGTCGTGCACGACGGCGATCGAGTCGACGCGTCTCATCGCCTGAGTCAGCGCATCGCGCGCCTCGTCGGAGTGCGTGCGTCGTGCCTGGATCCGAAGCAGCGACGCGACAGTCTGCAGATTGTTCTTGACTCGGTGGTGGATCTCGCGGATCGTCGCGTCCTTGGTGATCAGCTCCTGCTCCTGGTGGCGCAGCTCCGAGACATCCCGGCACAGCAGGATGGCGCCGATGCGGGTTCCGTGATCCTTGAGCGGGATCGCGCGCAGCGACACGGTGACACCGCGCGCTTCGATGTCGGTCCGCCACGGCGCGCGTCCGGTCACGACGACGGGCAGCGACTCGTCGACCTGTCGGGACGGCGGCACGAGCCTCGTGGTGACCTCTGCGAGGGATTCGCCCTCGAGCTCGTCATCGAACCCCATGCGATTGAACGCCGAGAGTGCGTTCGGGCTTGCGAACGTCGTGATCCCGTCGACGTCGATGCGGATCAGGCCGTCGGACGCGCGCGGCGCGCCGCGGCGAGGGGAGGTCGGAGCCGCCGGATCCGGGAAGCTTCCGTCGGCGATCATGCGGAAGAGGTCGTTGGCGCACTCGTCGAACGTGATCTGCTGCCGAGACGGGGTCCGGGCCTCGCCGAGGTTCGTGTGCCGGGTGACGACGCCGATGACCACGGCCTGGTGCTCTCCGCCGCGACGTTCGTTGACGATCGGCACAGCTCGAACACGCGTCGGGGTCTCTTCGAACCAGTCCGGCGACGACGAGTCGACGATCTCCGCGGATTCGAACGCCCCCTGCACCTGCGTACGCCACTGAGGGCGCACTCGCTCGCCGACGATGTCCCGATAGAAAAGGGTGGCTGCTCCACTCGGACGCGCGTGCGCGACGGCGACGAACGATCCGTCGTCGGTCTCGATCCAGACCACGATGTCCGCCGAGGCGAGGTCCGCGAGAAGCTGACCGTCACCGGCGAGTCGGTGCAGCCACTCGACATCGTTGTCGGCAAGACGGCCCTGGGCATTGGCGAGGTCGCTGAGCGTTGACACCCCACCAGCCTAGAGCGCGCAGCCTCAGAGAACGGCCAGCGACGTCGCACGCCAGCGACGGTCGAGTCCTTCGAGACGGATCGCCACCGCCCGGGTGCGGCCCGGCCCCGCGACGACGACGACTGCTTCGACCTTGCCGTCGACGGGTTCTGTCACGCGGATCGAGAGGATCTCGAAAGTCGGGCGCGCAGGCGAGACCCCCCTCGCGCTGCGCGCCCTCGCCGAGAGGTTCGCCCGCGTCACCAGGCTCCGGTACGCGTCTTCATTGAACCAGCGGGCGAGCTGATCGACTTCTCTGACTCCCGCGAGCACCTCGAGCACGCCCTGTGTGAGGCTCCGCAGCAGCGGATGCGGATCCGGCAGCTCGGCGCGAGGCGTCGGCTGCGGTGCGAAGTACTCGTGAAGCATCATCTGAGGCACTCTCCATCGGGAAGACTGCGCCAAGTAGAGCATGCGTCCAGCCGCCGTTCGGGTCGCGTTCGGGATCTATGTGGATAA
Source organism: Microbacterium sp. SWDP-B6 (assembly GCF_059803615.1). Lineage (NCBI taxonomy): Bacteria > Bacillati > Actinomycetota > Actinomycetes > Micrococcales > Microbacteriaceae > Microbacterium > Microbacterium sp. SWDP-B6. Next base: position 2,060 of record NZ_JAPFGV010000010.1, read on the forward strand.
CTCGTACATGCCTTCCCGGACATCGCTTACGGTGGGGCGCGTGCACTGGGATCGACTGTTCGAAGACCTCGAAGGCCAGCTCGCCTCGGAGTGGGAGAGCGAGCGCGCGGCGCTGGATGCCGAATCCGAACGATTGCGCATCTCGCGACTCGAGCTTCGCAGCCGTCTCAGGGTTCTCTGCTCCGCAGCAGCTCCGACGACCATCGACCTGCCCGGCGGAACTCGTGTGCGGGCCCGGCTCGACGCGCTCGGCTCGGATTGGATCGCCGCGACGATCGCGCAGGCCGAGGAATCGACCACGACGCGGTCGACCCTGATCGTTCCTTTGCACGCGGTGCGCGGGCTGACCGTCGATCATGGCCTGCTGCTGTCCAGTCTGGACGAGCATGACGGCTCCGCGCCTGTGCTCCGCGAGCGCATGTCGCTCGGCTTCGTTCTGCGTGATCTCGCCAGGCGGCGGGTGCCGGTGCGAATAGTCAGCGTCGACGACTCCGACATGCACGGAACGATCGACAGGGCGGGAGCGGATCATCTGGACCTCGCTCTGCATGATCCTGGCGAGGCGCGGATCGCCTCGGCCGTCCGCAGCTTTCAGATCATCCCGTTCGCCGCGGTGTCCTCGGTGCAGACCGTCGGAGATCAGATGCCGTGACGGCGGGATGTACCCCAGACCTCCGGGAAGCTCGCCTCGTTGGCCTGACGCCACAGGGCCATCCGTCTGGCCTCTTCCGACTGCTCGTCGAGATACTCCGAAAGGCTCGACTCCTCGATGCGCCATCTGGCCGGTGTGCCGAGCTTGGACCCGCGCAGACGCCCCTCGTAGACGAGCTCGATGACTTCGTCGACCTCGATGCTCAGCAGCTCCGCCACCTGGGCCGGCGCGAGGAAGCCCTGCGCGGGCTGAGAGGAATGAGGCATGCTCCCATTGTCCTCCTGCCGTGCCGGAGCACCAGCGCCGATCCGATGCTGTGGATAAGTCTCGAACGGGCTCATCGATTTCTGTGACCATGTCGACATGAGCAAGTTCGTCCGTTCCCGCCGCGCCGTCTGGGGTGACGCCCGTTTTCTGATCGGCATCGCGGTCGTCGCGTTGTCGATCGGCGGCGTGTGGGCCGTCGTCTCCTCCTCCGGCACCACGACGCCGGTGCTTCAGGCGACGCGCACGATCGCTCTCGGTGAAGCGCTCGTCTCGGAAGACTTCCAAGTGGTCGAAGTCGGACTCGGCACGGTGACGGACCGCTACCTGGCACCGCAAGAGCTGCACGCCGGCCAGGTCGCGTCCCGCACGGTCTTCGCAGGAGAGCTCCTGGCCACCTCTGCCGCTGAGAGCGCCGATGCCAACAGGACGACCACGATCGTCGTCGAGAGCAGCACGGGGATCCCGGCCGATGTCGCCGCCGGGAGCGTCATCGAGCTCTGGCATTCGCCACCGGTCGACGACAGCGGCAGTCAGGGTCCGCCTCGTATCCTCGTGGCCGACGCCATCGTCACATCGGTCACGAAGGCGGAGGGGATGCTCTCGGCCGACGGCACGACCGCCGAGGTCGTGATCGACCGAGCGGATGTCGCCGAGGTGCTGGCCGCGATCACCGGCGGCTCTGTCCTCTCGGTCGTGCCGATCGGTTCGACCTCATGACCTCGGTCCTCGTCGCTGTTCCGGAAGCCCGCGCGCGAGGTCTGGCCGACGAGCTCGAGATGGAGGGGATCACTGTGGTCTCCGTCGTGCCGCCGAACAGAGTCCTTCCTCTGCCCGAAGGCGTCGATGCGGCCATCGTCGTCGCCACCCGCGCCGTTCTGACATCCGAGCTCGTCGCCGAGTGCGACAGGGCTGGCGTGCGGATCATCCCGCTCGGCGACAGCGACAGCAGGTTGCTCGGACGCTACGGACTCACCACCGCGCTTCCGGCTGATGCGAACGGCTGGGAAGTCGCGGCAGCACTCACCGCTGATATCCCGCGCATCACCGGGCATGAAGCATCACCTCCGCATCGCGTCACGGTCGTTTGGGGCCCCTCCGGCGCCCCTGGCAGGTCGACCATCGCGATCCAACTCGCCGTCGAACTCTGCCGGACGGGGCGGCGCGCCGCCCTGGTCGATGCCGACACCGTCGCTCCGTCACTTGCGCTGCTTCTGGGGCTCAGCGACGATGCGCCCGGCATCGCCGCCGCGTGCCGACGCGCAGAACTCGGCGCACTCGACTCAGCCGAGCTCACGAGGCTGGCGACGATCCTCGCGACGAGCGCAGGCGAGATCGAGGTCCTCGGCGGCATCAATCGGCCAGGGCGCTGGCCGGAACTCGGAGCGAGTCGTCTGCAGACCACTCTGCGCGCCTGCCGCAGCTGGGCGGAGGAGACCGTCGTCGACGTGGCGAGCGCCTTCGACGCGGACGACGAAGCGACCTACGACCTCGCCGGACCGCGCCGTCACGCGGCCACGGTCGCGGCGCTGCAGGAGGCGGATGCGATCATCGCGGTCGCGTCGGCCGACCCGCTCGGCATCAGTCGCTTCGTGAGGGAGCATGCCGAGCTCCGACGACTCACGGCCCCCACGCCCATCAGGGTCGTGGTGAACCGCGTCCGACCCGGCCCCCTGGGCATCGACGCGCGTGGTCAGATCCGGCGCACTCTCGAGAGATTCGCGGGCATCACCGACATCGCGTTCCTGCCGTTCGATCAGCGCGCCGCTGACTCCGCTCTGCTGCACGCCCGCCCGATGGCAGACCTCACCCCGCGTTCGACCCTGATCGCCGGCGTGCGTCGCATCGCCGAGACGTACAGCTCGGCGACGTCGCACACGTCTACTGGCGGTAGCTCGAGAGGAAGTTCCCGAGGCGCTCGACGGCTTCTGCGAGCACACGAGGCTCGGGGAGCGTGACCAGCCTGAGGTGGTCGGGCGTCGGCCAGTTGAAGCCGGTCCCCTGCACGAGAAGGATGTGCTCGGAGACCAACAGGTCGTAGACCAGCTTCGCATCGTCCCTGATCTCGTGGACATTCGGGTCGAGACGAGGGAAGGCGTACAGGGCACCGACCGGCTTGACGCAGGAGACACCGGGAATCGACTCGAGCCCCTCCCACGCGATGTCGCGCTGCTCGTGCAGGCGTCCGGTCGGAGCGATCAGCGCATCGATCGACTGCACTCCCCCGAGAGCCGCCTGCACCGCGTACTGCGCGGGGACGTTCGGGCAGAGGCGCGTGGACGCGAGGAGGTTGATCCCCTCGAGGAACCCCTTCGCGTGGTCCTGCGGCCCGGTGATCACAAGCCATCCGGACCGGAATCCGGCGACTCGATAGGTCTTCGAGAGCCCGTTGAACGTCAGGCACAGGAGATCAGGCGCCAGCGTGGCTGTCGGGATGTGCACCGCACCGTCGAACAGGATGCGGTCGTAGATCTCATCGGACAGCAGCAGCAGCTGGTTCTCCCTCGCGATCTGAACCATCCCCTCGAGGACCTCGCGAGAGTAGACCACGCCGGTCGGGTTGTTGGGGTTGATGATCACGAGTGCTTTGGTGCGAGGAGTGATCTTCGATCGGATGTCCTCGAGGTCGGGCTGCCAGCCGTTGTCCTCGTCGCAGAGGTAATGCACGGGAGTGCCGTCAGCCAGACTCGTCATGGCAGTCCACAGCGGATAGTCGGGGGCCGGGATGAGCACCTCATCGCCCTCGTCGAGGAGCGCCTGCATCGTCATCGTGATGAGCTCGGACACGCCGTTTCCGAGGAAGACGTCCTCGGGATCGAACCGGGGGAACCCGGGGATCTCCTCATACCGGCTGACCACGGCGCGGCGTGCCGAGATGATCCCCTTGCTGTCGCTGTATCCGTGCGCGGTCGGAAGCGCCGCGAGCATGTCGTGCACGATCTGGTGGGGTGCCTCGAAGCCGAAGATGGCGGGGTTTCCCGTGTTGAGCTTGAGGATCCGGTGTCCCTCGGCCTCGAGCCGCGCCGCCTCGACGAGCGTGTTTCCACGGATCTCGTACAGGACGTTCTTGAGCTTCGACGACTGGTCGAAGTGGCGCGTTGGTGTCATTGCGCAAGCCTACAATGACGCGAAGAAGGGCCGATCCATCCGGACCGGCCCCTCATCGAACTTCCTGGCTACTTCTTCTTCTTGCTCTGCGCCCGGCGCTGCTCACGGTTGCCGGCAGGTGCTGCGGGGGCCTCCGTGCGCTGGCCGAACGCACCGCGCGGAGCATCCTCGGCCTCGGCCGGCTCGGCCGGCGCCTGACGCGCGGCGGCCGCCTGACGGAGCTTCTCGGTCGCAGCCTGCTGAACCTGTCCTCGGTCGTCTCGGACCTCGACCTCGCCGGCATCGTTCGCCGCTGAGTACTCGAGGCGCTGGTCTCCGCCGCCTTCGGCGAGGCCCTTGGCCTCGACCTCGGCAGTCTGCGAGTCGCCCGCCCGGCGGACCTCGACCTCGAGGTTGTAGAGGTACCCGACGGACTCCTCCTTGATCTGGCCCATCATCGACTGGAACATCGCGTAGCCCTCGCGCTGGTACTCGATGAGCGGGTCGCGCTGCGCCATCGCGCGAAGACCGATGCCGTCTTTGAGATAGTCCATCTCGTAGAGGTGATCGCGCCAGCGACGGTCGAGCACCTGGAGCACGACACGACGCTCGAGCTCACGGGTGGCCGCTTCTCCGAGTGACTCTTCGCGGGTCTCGTAGGCGATCTTCGCGTCCGAGAGCAGTTCGCGGGTCAGACCGTCCGCAGTGATACCGCCCTTGCGGCCGGCGGCCTCGGACACGACCTCGTCGATCGTCACGCTGACCGGGTAGAGCGTCTTGAGCTCCGTCCAGAGTGCGTCGAAGTCCCAGCTCTCGTTGTGCCCCTCGCCTGTGTGATCCCGCACCACGCCGCTGATCGCGTCTTCGATGAAGTGCTGCACCCGGTCGGCGATGTCGTCGCCCTGCAGGATGTGGCGACGGTCGGCGTAGATCGCCTCACGCTGACGGTTCAGGACGTCGTCGTACTTGAGGACGTTCTTTCGCATCTCGGCGTTGCGGGACTCGACCTGCGACTGGGCGCTGCGGATGGCCCGCGACACGAGACCCGACTCGATCGGGACGTCGTCGGGGAAGTTGGTTCGAGCCAGGATCGCCTCGGCGGCCCCCGACTGGAAGAGACGCATCAGGTCGTCGGTGAGGCTCAGGTAGAAGCGGCTCTCACCCGGGTCGCCCTGACGACCGGAACGGCCTCGCAGCTGATTGTCGATCCGACGCGACTCGTGGCGCTCGGTGCCCAGGACGTAGAGGCCGCCGGCCTCGATGACCTTCTCGGCCTCCTCGGCCACGATCGCCTTCATCGACTCGTAGGTCTCGTCCCACGCGACCTCGTACTCCTCGGGCGTCTCGACCGGGTCGAGCCCTCTGCCCTTGAGTTCCTGCACGGCGAGGAACTCGGCGTTGCCGCCGAGCATGATGTCGGTTCCACGGCCGGCCATGTTGGTGGCGACGGTGACGGCGCCGAGGCGTCCGGCGCGTGCCACGATCTCGGCCTCGCGCGCGTGGTTCTTCGCGTTCAGGACCTCGTGCTTGACGCCCTTCTTCGCGAGGAGTCGCGACAGGTACTCGCTCTTCTCCACGCTGACGGTGCCGACCAGCACCGGCTGGCCGCTCGCGTGGCGCTCGGCGATGTCCTCGACGACCTGGGCGAACTTGGCGGTCTCGTTCTTGTAGACCAGATCCGACTGATCCTTGCGGATCATCGGCCGGTTCGTGGGGATCGGGATGACGCCGAGCTTGTAGGTCGACATGAACTCGGCCGCCTCGGTCTCGGCGGTACCGGTCATGCCGGCGAGCTTGTCGTAGAGACGGAAATAGTTCTGCAGCGTGACGGTGGCGAGAGTCTGGTTCTCGGCCTTGACCGGCACGGCCTCCTTCGCCTCGATGGCCTGATGGATGCCCTCGTTGTAGCGGCGGCCGACCAGGATGCGGCCGGTGTGCTCGTCGACGATCATGACCTCGTCGTTCATGACGACGTAGTCGGTGTCCTTCTTGAAGAGCGCGAGAGCCTTGATCGAGTTGTTGAGGAACGAGATCAGCGGGGTGTTCGCGGACTCGTAGAGGTTGTCGATGCCGAGGTAGTCCTCGACCTTCTCGATGCCGGGTTCGAGCACGCCGACGGTGCGCTTCTTCTCGTCGACCTCGTAGTCGACGCCTGCTTCGAGGGTGCGGGCGATCTTCGCGAACTCGGCGAACCAGCGGTTGGCCTCACCTGACGAGGGGCCCGAGATGATCAACGGCGTCCGAGCCTCGTCGATGAGGATCGAGTCGACCTCGTCGACGATCGCGAAGTAGTGCTCACGCTGGACGAGGTCTTCCTTGCGCCACGCCATGTTGTCGCGAAGGTAATCGAAGCCGAACTCGTTGTTCGTCCCGTAGGTGATGTCAGACGCGTACTGCTCGCGGCGGACAGCCGGCGTCTGACCGGAGACGATGATGCCCGTCGACATGCCGAGTGCCCGGTACACGCGGCCCATGAGCTCGGCCTGGTAGCTCGCGAGGAAGTCGTTTACCGTGATCACGTGGACGCCCTCGCCCGCGATCGCATTCAGGTAAGCCGGGAATGTGGCGACCAGGGTCTTTCCCTCACCGGTCTTCATCTCGGCGATGTTGCCGAGGTGGAGTGCGGCACCACCCATGATCTGCACGTCGTACGCACGCATGCCGAGCGTGCGCTTCGCCGCCTCACGCACCGCGGCGAACGCCTCGGGCATGAGCTGGTCGAGAGACTCGCCCTTCGCGAACCGCTCGCGCAGCTCGGCGGTCTCGTTGCGCAGTTCGTCGTCCGTGAGCTTGGAGATGTCCTCTTCCAGCGCGTTCACGGCCTTGACCACCTGGTTCAGGCGACGGATGACCCGCCCTTCTCCAGCGCGCAGCAGCTTCTCAAGAGGATTCGCCACAGATGTCATCTCCCTGTCGATGGTTCCGGCGGCGCCGCTTGTCGGGCGCGTGCCAGGCATACCTTGTCATGTTACCCGTCCGTGACCTGGACGTCGTCCGCATGGCGCGCCGCCATGACGTTTCCGAGTATGTATATATTGTTCCTCGACACCGGGAGGTCCACATGTCGGTCCGACAGAGTCTGCTCGCGATCCTCGCGCAGGGCCCCTGCTACGGCTACCAGCTCCGTCACGAGTTCGACCGACGCACCGGCTCGGTCTGGCCGCTCAACGTCGGTCAGATCTACAACACGCTCGAGCGCCTCGAGCGCGACGGACTCGTCGAGCGTGGAGCCGCCGATCTGCAGGGCCACGTGTACTGGGAGATCACCGACGCCGGGTCGTTCGAGGTCGACCGTTGGCTGGCCTCCCCCGTCGCGCGGAGCCAGGCCACCCGCGACGAGCTCGCGATCAAGCTGGCCGTCGCGGCGACGCTTCCCGGCGCGGATGCGACTCGCGTGATCGAGACCCAGCGCGCGGCGTCTGAAGAGCATCTCGGGGAGCTCACCACGGCGAGGGAGTCACGCGAGGACGACAGTCCCCAGGGGCTCGCGTGGTCGCTCGTCGTCGACTCGATGATCTTCACCGCAGAGGCAGAGCTCCGCTGGCTCGACCATGTGCAGACCCGTCTCGCACAGCATCCCCAGCACGCGCTCGCTCTGGAGCTCACGACCGAGCGACCGAAGCGCGGCCGTCCGTCGAGGACAGAGGTCGCGGCGCTCGCCTGAGCGCAGTTCGCCTCAAGCGTATGCACAGCCAGTGACGTCGCCCGGGAAACTAGGATCAGTCCTATGGCTGGAATATGGGGCAGACGCAAGCGCGAGCAGGAACAACTGGCCGCACAGGACGCCGACCTGGCTCGCCGCGCAGAGCAGGCACTCGTCTCCGCTGACGAGCGCATCAGGAGCACCTCCGACGAGTTGGCGTTCGCGGAGGCCGAGCTCGGCGAGCAGCTGACTCGGGATCTGAAGAAGGCGCTGAGCGCGGTGCGCACTCACCTGCGCGAGGCTTTTCAGCTCCACCAGCTCAACCACGACGAGATCCCCGACACTCCAGAGGAGCTCCGCACCCGCAACGCGCGGATCATGCAGCTGTGCGACTGGGCGCAGGACCTGCTCGATGAGAAGACGTCGGACCTCGCGACATCGATCTCGAAGGTGCGTCGAGCGCCCGAGGTCATCGCCCAGGTGCGAGCGGATGCCGAGACGCTGAGCGCGCGGATCCCGCAGACCAACGAGACCGTCGCCCGCCTCTCCTCGCGATACGCGGATTCGGCGATGCACCAGATCGCGGCCAGCGCCGCGGAAGCCGAGCAGCTGATCGCCTTCGCCACTCATGGCGCCGCCGTGTCGGAGCGTCGACGCGCCGCGAAGCAGAACGAGGAGGCGAACCTCGCCCTCGAGACCGCGACCGAGGCGACGCGCCGCGCCTCCGCTCTGCTGGATGCCGTCGAGGACTTCGAGATCGAGGCGCTGCGCGCGGAGTCGACCCTCGCGGAGGTCGTCGCTGACTCGCGCAGTGACCTCATCGCAGCCCGGACCGCTCCGCAGGTGCCGGCGGTCACCGCTGCGGTCTCCGCCCTCCAGGACGCACTCAGCGCACTGTCGCCCGCAGGCTCACCCGGTGACCCCTTCGCGGAACTGTCGCGGCTGCGCGAGGCGAACACCGCGCTCGACGATGCGATCGCCACCGCCCGCCACCGTGAAGCGCACCCGCTGCCCAGCATCCAGCAGGTGCAGCACGCGATCGACGACGCGGATCGTCAGCTGGGCGTCGCTCGCGGACTCATCGCAGGGCACAGGGGCTGGATCGGTGCGGATGCCCGCACTCGCCTCGCAGAGGCCGAGAGGCTGCGCGTCGATCTCTCAGACCTGCTTCCGGCGGAAGAGACCCGCGATGAAGCGCTGGCCAGCGCTCGGCGCGTCGCGCACCTCGCCTCGGAAGCCCTGCAGCTCGCGCAGCGGGACATCGATTCATCCCGTCCGCAGGACCAGGGTTGGGGTGGCGGCGACGGCTGGGGCGGAGGCGGCTGGAGCGGCGGCGGCCGACGCGGCGGGGGCAGCGACGTCGCCTCCGGGATTCTGGGCGGCCTGGTCATCGGGAGCATTCTCGACGGAATCTTCGACTGACCCGCATCCTCAGCACATGACGACGGCCCGACTCCTTCTGGAGCCGGGCCGTCGTCGTATCAGCCTCAGGAGGCGAGTGCCTCAGTGGGCGGAGCCTGCGTCTCGAGCGCGATCACACCGTAGTCCCAGCCCTTGCGGCGGTAGACGACGCTCGGGTGATCGGTGCGCACGTCGACGAACAGGAAGAAGTCGTGCCCGACCAGCTCCATCCGGTCGACGGCCTCTTCGACGGTCATCCATTCCGCTCCGAAGTTCTTGGTGCGGATGACCACCGGCGAGTAGACCTCGTCGTCGTCGTTCTGGATCGGCACAGCGCCCGTCGCGACCGCGCGAAGGACCTCCACCGATGCCGGCTGGACGTCGATGCCCTCGAGCGCACCGCTCTCCTTCTCGAAGTGCGCCCCACGCGGATGCTGGCGTCCGTCGACTCGCTTCTCCTTGGCCCGACGAAGCTGTTCGGCCATCTTGTCGACGGCCATGTCGAGTGCGACGAACTTGTCTCCGTCCGTGGCCTCGGCGCGAACGACGGGCCCCTTGCTGATGAGCGTCAGCTCGACGGTCTCATCCGGCACATGACCGTTGCGATACACCCGGTGGGTGACTTTGACATCCAGCCGCTGCGCACGGGACGCGAACGTCTGGATCTTGGCGATCTTCTCTTCGACAACGGTGCGGAATCGGTCGGTGATACCCACCCCGACGCCAACGATGCTCGTTTCCATTGCTGCCTCCTTGTCCCGGTCCTCCCGGCCAAGGGCGGACCGTGGTCGCCTTGTGACCCCCAACGGTAGTCCGCCTGACCTCCGATGTCACGGGTCATTTGCTGCGTGTCTCCGATGCGTTCGCATTCCGTTCGCCGAGACGGGGTGTCGCGGCGAGCGCGACCGCCGAGACGACCCGGGCGCCGGCCTCTCTCAGCGTGCGAGCCGCTTCGTCGAAAGTCGCTCCCGTGGTCACGACGTCGTCCACGAGCACGATCGCCCCGCCCCCGGTGGCCGGTCGTGATCGCATGCTCCCCCGCACGTTCTCCGCCCTGCTCGCCGAGTCGAGTCCGCGCTGATCCGCACGTCGCCCCCTCCGCACGAGCAGGCGATCCGGCGCCGCACCCGCCCGCCTGATCAGCAGATCGGGAACCCGGTAGCCCCGTCGTCGGAACGCACTCTGCGACGTGGGGATCGGCACCAGACGCACCAGGTCATCGAGCTCGGCCTGCGCATCGACGATGCCCGCGAGAACCTCACCCAACGCCGCTCCGAGCGGGCGCGCGAGCATCGTCTCGCCGTCATCCTTGAGCCTGCGGATGCACCGGGACGCGATGGACTCGAACGGCATGGCGGCCCGGACGAGCAGGCCGCTCGGCGTGCGTCGCATCAAGGGCGCTGCTCGGATGCCCTCTCGACACGCGTCGCACAGCATCGTCTCAGGGCGACCGCAGCCTGCGCAGGTCGCTGCGAGCAGCAGAGCGAGCACCTCCACACCGATGGCACGGGCGAGCGGATGCGAGAGCATCCGTCGATCCTGCCGCACCGGCCGAGGCCTCTTGACCGCAGCCCTGTGCGGAACCCGCCGGCTGTGAGTGCTCAGCCCTCACAGGCCCGCCGTGCAGAGGCAGTCGCGCTCAGTGACCTGCTCGGGTGGCGAGAAGCGAGACTCCCGTGACCGATTCGCTCCACGCCGACCCGGTTCGCGCGAACACAGCACCCTCGGCGCCGAGGACCCGCAGGCCGGTGGCGGCTCGCGCACCCGCGATCGACACCGCGCCCGTCGGGCCGACCTCGGTCTCGCCCGGCCCTCCGACCACCTGCGTGACGACCATCCGGTCGCCCGGGTCGGTCAGCAGGCCCAGGCGGTCGGCCCCCAGCCAGACCAGCCCCACGGCGCTGCCGTCGAGCTGCGCGATCGGCTCGGTCGGGCCGAGTTCGGTGGGCAGTCCTGTCTCGTCGCGGATCACCGAGGAGACGACGATCCAGCGTTCTCCTCCGATCACGACGACTGCAGCCACTCGGGCGCCATCGGCGGAGACTCGGATGGCGGAGACCGTCGACGCCTCGGGCCACGCGCCCGCGATGGTCTGCGGGGCGACGTCGCTCCCGATCGCCTGCAGAGCGGCAGGCGCATTCGAGGGCACCGACCAGGTGTAGTCGTAGGGGTCCAGCGACGGCCGCACCAGCGACGGGCGCGCATCCAGTTCATCGAAGCCGCCGTCTCCAGCGAGCCACACATGCCCGTCGATCAGCTGCACGGCCGCGCGAGAGCTGTCGACCGACACGTCGATCGCTGTGACCGGCTGACCCGCGTTGAGGATCTGATCCGTGACACCCGGGATCGGGGTGATCTCGCCACCCACCAGCATCCCGAACGTCCCGTCCTTGATCACGAGACTGCCTGCATCCGCCGTATCGGTCACGACCTCGACGACACCGGCTTCCAACGCCCGCCCGTCGACCGTGAAACGCACCTGGTCGATCTGCACCCCCGCAGCGACGAGGGTGGCCTGAAGCTGCGTGCGCATGCGTGCGAGGGTCGTGGGGTCGAGACCGAGGGCCGCTCGGTTCAGTGCGACATCGGCGATCTGATCCGGGTCGATCGGAACGGCGTCGCGGGCGAGCTGCACTTCCTGTGGGAACGCGCTCTGCACGGCGGGGTCGAGCCACGGCCGCGGTGCCCCGCCGATCAGCGACTGCGCGATGGTCGTGGCGACCGTGGCGCGTCTGGGGAACCAGCGCACGTCGGGCACGAGACGCTCCCAGGTCTGGTCGAAGTACTGCAGTGCGTAGTCGTCATAGACCCGCGCGAACCTCGACTCGTCGATCACCACACCGTCCGGAGCCTCGGCGATCCGCCACTGGCCCTTCGTGCGCTCGACCACGAAGGCGGAGTTGGAGGCGCCGAAGGCCTCGGAGTAGGCCCCGGTCGCGTCGACGCTGGCTATCTGGTCGAAGGCGACTCGCACGTCGGCGGTGTCTCCGTCCTCCGCCTCGCTGTCGTCCTCGACGTTCGAGACGAACGAACGCGTCGCGGCGCTCACGTCGATCGACACCCCGGTGTTCGGACGCCAGGTCGACGCGAGTTCCGGGGTGAGGAATCTCCGAGCGGTGTCCCAGTTGTCAGCGGGAGTGATCGCCGCTTCCATGAAGCCCTCGACGATCTCCTCCGGGCCTGCGCCGTCGACGGGATCTGAGGCGAGCGGGAGGAAGTCCTGACCCTCCGGGGACGCCCCGAGCGGATTGCCCCTCTGTACGTCTCCGGTCGTCGGGAGGCCCGTGCACGCAGACAGGAGAAGCGCAGCTGTCGCGATAGCGAGCCCGCGCAGCGTGCGTCGGGTCCTGGCCGTCATTCGATGCTCCCTCGATCGAAGAGCTCGGCCGGAACGTCGGCGAGCTGGATCGGCTGCGTGGCGTCGCCGGGTTCTCCGAGACGCTCCTGAGGCTCGATGGGGATGGGCGAAGGGCCCTCCGTCGCGTCACCCCGACGAGGCAGTGTCAGCACGAAGTTCGTGCCGACCCCGAGCTCGGACCAGACATCGAGCGATCCACCGTGCAGAGTCGCGTCGCCGAGCGCGATCGACAGTCCGAGCCCCGTGCCCCCCAGCGTGCGCTGGCGAGAGGGGTCCGCCCGCCAGAATCTGTCGAACACCCGCTCCGCATCGGCCGGATCCATGCCGAGACCGAAGTCCCGGACACCGGCGGCCACGGCGTGCTGGTTGCTGTCGACGGTGACCACGATCGGCCTGCCCTCGCCGTGCTCGATCGCGTTGCCGATCAGGTTGCGAAGCACTCGGCGCACACGCCGCGGATCCATGTCGACCGGCGAGTACCCGCCCGGTGCCACGAGCCTCAGCTCGCTGCCCCGGTCGTCGGCGAGAGGCTGCATCTGCTCGATGATGTCCTCGGCGAGATGCGCGAGACTCGTGGCCTCGAGTTCGAGCTGCACGGAGCCCGCGTCGTAGCGACTGATCTCGAGCAGGTCCGACAGCAGAGTCTCGAACCGCTGCACCTGCGTGTGGAGGAGTTCGGTGGTGCGTGCGGTCGTCGGGTCGAAGGCACCCCGCTGGTCGTTCAGCATGTCGGCCGCGAGACGGATCGTGGTGAGCGGAGTCCGCAACTCGTGCGACACATCCGACACGAAGCGCTGCTGCACGAGCGACAGCTCGCCCAGTTCTTTGATCTGGGACTCGATGCTGTCGGCCATGGCGTTGAAGGAGCGTCCGAGCGTGGCGATCTCATCTTCGCCGTGCACGTCGATGCGGACTCCGAGGTCGCCCGAGGCCAGTCGCGCGCTCGTCTCGGCGGCCTCGACGATGGGGGTCGACACCGTGCGGAGAACGATGAAGGAGATCGCGGCGACGATGGCGACGAGGCCGATGCCGGCGACCCAGAGGGTGCGCTGCACGAACAGCAGGGTGTTGTCGGCATCGGCCAGGTCGTAGGCGAAGTAGATCGCGAACGGACCGGCCTCGGGCACTCGCAGCTGCTGGCCGACGATGATCCCTGGGACTTCCCGACCGCCGACCTCGAGCGACACGGACTGCCACGACTGCCAATCGTCGAACTCGACCACCCTGTTTCTCAGCCCGGAGCTGATCAGATTGTCGCTGAGCCCTGCGGTGAAGCCGTTGAGCGGGATGTCCGGGTCGACCTCCATGCGGAATCCGGCGAGGCCCTCGGCCGTCGAATTGCGTCCCAGGTCTTCCTGCACGCTGTCCCAGAGTTCGGGGAGGGCGGCCGGATCGTCGCCGAGCGCAGTGGCGTCGAGGGTCGCCTGAGCCTGATTCACCGAGCGCGCCGCATCTTCGAGCGCTTCGTTCTTGCGCGACTCGAAGAGATCGCTCTGGATCACGAGCGCCATGGTCACGCAGGTGATCAGGATCGCCGTCGACGTCAGCAGAAGCGTGATCGTCAGCGTTCGGAACCGCAGGGAACTGCGCCACAGCGCCCGGAGGACGGTCGGCCAACCACGCCAGTCGCGGATGACAGCGACCGCCGTGGTGGTCGCTGTGGTCGCGGCCATCGTGGTCCTAGCCCGCGCCCCCGGCACGGTAGCCGACGCCCCGCACCGTCATGACGATCTTGGGGTTGTCCGGGTCGAGCTCGACCTTCGCCCGCAGGCGCTGCACGTGCACGTTCACCAGGCGCGTGTCGGCCTTGTAGTGATAGCCCCAGACCTGCTCGAGCAGCATCTCTCGCGAGAACACCTGCTGCGGCTTCGAAGCCAGCGCGACGAGCAGCTGGAACTCCAGAGGCGTCAGGGCGATGGGAGCCGTGCCACGGCGCACCTCATGGGCATCGACGTCGACGGTGAGGTCTCCCACTCGCAGCTGCTCCCCCACGTTCTGCGACGTAGGCCTCAACCGCGTACGGATGCGCGCGACGAGCTCCTTCGGGTTGAAGGGCTTGACGATGTAGTCGTCGGCTCCGACCTCGAGCCCTCGCACCACATCTGCCGTGTCGCTGCGGGCGGTGAGCATGATGACAGGGACGCCGGATTCGGCGCGGATCCGGGAGCAGATCTCGATGCCGTCCATGCCTGGAAGCATCAGGTCGAGCAGCACGAGGTCCGGGCGCTGTGCGCGCCATTCATCGACCGCCCGCGCACCGTCGGCGCAGAACACCGGCTCGAAGCCCTCGGTGCGCAGCACGATGCCGATCATCTCGGCGAGCGCGGTGTCGTCGTCGACCACAAGAATGCGTGAGGTCATAACTGTTACCTTATGGCACTCAGTACCACAGCCCCCATGTCTACGCGCCGACGGGTCTTGTGACACGATGGGAGCGCACGACGGAGGGAGTGCCGGTGAGCGGCCAGACGTGGACCCCTGCCCCGAAGAAGGGCATCATCCCCCTGCATCCGCTGACATTCGGGATGCTGCTGAGCAAGTCGTTCGTCGCGCTGCGGCACAACCCCAAGGTCCTCTTCGGCTTCGGGGTCGTGATCCAGCTGGCGGTCGTCGTGCTGAGCGCCACGGTGATGGGCTTCGTGTTCGTCACCACGTTCACGCGACTCGAGTCGCTGTCGCCCTCCTCTGCGGACTTCGAGGCCGTGTTCGCAGGCACCATCGCGATGAACATCGTCGCCGGCATCGCCGTGGGCCTCGCATCCGTCGCCTTCACCGCCCTGATGCAGGGCGTCGTCGCAGCCGAGGTCGGCTTCGCCGCGATCGGGGTGAAGGCGAGCCTCAAGACCCTCTGGCGCAAGATGATCCCGTCGTTCTGGCGGCTCGCGGCGTTCGCGTCGCTCTCCGTCATCTTCGTCTTCGGCGTGATCGTGATCCTCTTCGTCATCATCGCCGGCTTCGTCGCGAGTGGGCTCGGCGGTTCCGTCGAAGCCATCGGCGGCATCGTCATCCTCATCGTGGTCCTGCTGCTCGCCATCGTCCCCCTCATGGTCTGGCTCACGACCAAACTGCTCCTCGTGCCGTCGATCCTCGTGCTCGAGCGAGCGAAGTTCCGCGATGCGCTCGTGCGCTCGTGGCGCCTCACCCGCGGTCGTTTCTGGATCGCCTGGGGAGTCACCTTCCTCATCGGCGCCATCATGGGTGTGGCGATGCAGCTCGTGAATCTGCCCGTCTCACTGGTGAGCTCGATGCTCGGGTCGACCATCGCTCCGACCGGCTCTGCCGACACCGCGGCGATCATGGGATTCGTCTTCGCGCTCCTCGCCCCGCAGATCCTGCTGCTCGTGCTGCAGGCCATCACCCTCGTGGTGCAGAGCACCGCCGGGACCCTGGTGTATCTCGACAGCCGGATGCGGTACGAGGGTCTCGATCAGGCACTGATCAGTCACGTCGAGAGACGCGATCTCGGATGGACGGACGAGCAGCTCGGCGATCCGTTCGCCGTCGATCCGGCACGCGCCGTCTCGAGCGCTCCGCCGCCGAAGCAGATCCCGGAATGGGCCACGATGACGGCCGCCGGTTATGAGATGCCGCAGTACCCGGCACAGCCATACCCCGCGCAGCAGTACTCAGGGCAGCCGCCCTACGCCCAGCAATACCCGGCGCCGCAGTACCCGGCGCAGCCCTACCCGGCGCAGCCGAACTCAGGGCGGCCGCCCTACGCTCAGCAGTACCCGGCGCAGCAGTACCCGGCGCAGTCATACCCGGCGCAGTCATACCCGGCGCAGCCGCCGTATCCGGGAGCGGTCGCACCTGCCCCGCCTCAGTCGCCCGCGGGCGCCTCGGCGCCGCCCGCGTACTCGCCCCCTGCTGCTCCCCCGGCTCCTGCGGCTTCGCCGGCTTCCCCCGACGAATCCACCTGGGCCGCGCCCGGAGCCGGCAGCGAAGGACCTGCATGATCCGCTCGCTCGACGACGTGTGGGTCCCCGACGGAGACGATGCGCGGCAGTGGGCCGAGCAGGAGCTCTCCGATCCGCGCTACGCCGATGCGAAGCCCACCTGGTTCGACCTCGTCGCGCGTGACATCGGACGATTCCTCGCCGACCTGTTCAGCTCCGACAACGGCGCCAGCGTGGGGCCCTCCGCCTTGATCATCGTGAGCATCGTCGTCTTCAGCGCCCTCGTGGCGGCGCTCATCATCTGGGGCCGCCCGCGCCGCGCCCAGGCTGTCCGTCGGCCCGGGTCCGGCCTCCTCGGCGCGGACGACGACCGCTCGGCCGCGCAGCTGCGAGCCGATGCCGATCGCTGTGCACGCGGAGGCGACTGGGACGAGGCGACCATCCTGCGATTCCGCGCGCTCGCCCGAGGGCTCCTCGAGCGCGACCTCATCGATCCCTCCCCGGGAGCGACCGCGCAGGCGATCGCGCGCGAGGTCTCGGTCGTGTTCCCTGCGGAGACGACACCGGTGCGCCAGGCTGCGATCTCCTTCGACGACGTGCGCTACCTCCGGCATCCCGCGACTGCTGAGCGCTACGCCGAGCTCGCGGCCACCGACGACCGTCTGAGTGCGCTGCGCCCAGAGGCGGTGCCCGCGTGAGCGTGGTCGAGCAGCGCGATGCCCCGACGTCGACGGCCGAACGCGCGCCTCGCGGCAGAAGATCCCGGTCGCTGCTCGGGTGGGCGATCGTCGTGGCGCTCGTTCTCGGCGGCGTCTTCGTGGCGATACAGGTCGGCGTGCGCATGCCCGATCAACGCGGCTCACTCGATCCGGAGAGCGTGGGCGATTCCGGAGCCATGGCCATCGCCCGGATCCTGGAGGACAACGGCGTCGAGGTCTCGGTGTTCCGCTCGCGGAACGAGGCACGAGCTGCGCTCGACGACGACACCACACTCGTGATGGCCAATCCCTATACGCTCTCCGACTACGCGATATCCGAGCTGATCGAACCGGCCCAGCGAGTCGTGTTCCTCTCGAGCAGCACTCATCTGCTGACCCTTCTGCGCATCGGCGAGAACGCCACGCCGGACTCGACTCCGGTGCCGGCCGACTGCGACGCCCGTGAGTTCGCGGATGTCGGCACCATCCGCCCTGATCGACTGTTCACGCCGGCCGACGGCGTGGAGGGCTGCTTCGGCGCGGGCGACGCGGCGGCCGTGCTCATCGACGAGACCGACGGCAAGACGCACGCCGTCGTCGAGGGCGCGCGTCTCTTCAGCAACGCCTACCTCGCGGAAGACGGGAACGCCGCCCTCGGACTCGCTCTGCTCGGTCAGACCGACCGGGTCGTCTGGTACGTCCCCAGCTTCGACGACACCGACATCGAAGGCGAGACCGACGACACGCTCGGCTCGCTCACGCCCGGGTGGGTGACGCCCGCCATCCTGCTGCTCATGGTCGCCGGCGTCGCAGCAGCGCTGTGGCGCGGACAGCGCTTCGGACCTCTCGTCGCCGAGACTCTTCCGGTGACCGTGCGCGCCTCGGAGACGATGCACGGACGGGCGCGCTTGACAGCGAAGGCAGGCGACGCCGCGCATGCGGCCGAGGCGATCCGCGACGGCAGCAGGCGTCGGCTCGCGCGCAGGCTCGGACTCGCCGTGACCGCGGGCGCCGAGGAGGTCGCGGATGCCGCGGCCGATCGGCTGCGCATCCCCCGCGGATCTCTGCACGACCTGCTCGGGGGTGCGACGCCTGCCGATGATCCATCGCTGATCGACCTCGCGCGGCGCCTGCAAGAACTCGAGAGCGCGGTCGACGCCTCCTCCTTCACGGAGCGGAGATCCGAATGATCCGCCGAACCCACCGAACCGCCGTCCATCCATCCGAACGGAAGCCGAGGACACCACGTGACCGCTGAGACATTCAACGACGCCGAACTGCGTCAGGCCATGCACCGTGTGCGCACGGAGGTCGACAAGGCTGTCGTCGGCCAGGCCGGCACCGTGACCGGCCTGCTGGTGTCGCTGCTGGCACGAGGACACGTGCTGCTCGAAGGCGTGCCGGGGGTGGCGAAGACACTGGTCGTGCGCTCGTTCGCGCGAGCGCTGGGCCTCGACACGAAGCGCGTGCAGTTCACGCCCGACCTCATGCCCGGCGACGTCACCGGCTCGCTCGTGTACGACGCCAGGACGGGCGAGTTCGACTTCCGTGCGGGCCCGGTGTTCACGAACATCCTGCTCGCCGACGAGATCAACCGCACGCCCCCGAAGACGCAGGCCGCCCTGCTGGAGGCGATGGAGGAGCGGCAGGTGTCCGCCGACGGCGTCAGCCGCCCACTGCCCGATCCGTTCCTCGTCGCGGCGACGCAGAACCCGATCGAGCACGAGGGCACCTACTCGCTTCCGGAGGCGCAGCTCGACCGCTTCCTCATGAAGCTCGTCGTGGGAATGCCTGAGCGGGACGCCGAAGTGTCGGTGCTCCGCAAGCACGCATCGGGCTTCTCGCCTCGCGAGCTCACCGGCGTCGAGGCCACCGTCTCGGCCGACGAGATCCGGGCGGCGCAGGATGCAGCCGGGCGCGTCGAGGTCACCGATGACGTCCTCGGCTACGTCGTCGATCTCGCCAGGGCGACGCGCCAGTCGCCCTCGGTCGAGCTCGGCGCGAGTCCTCGCGCCTCGACGGGCCTGCTGGCCGCCGCGAAGGCGTGGGCGTGGCTCAACGCATCGACCGCGGTCACCCCTGATCACGTGCAGACCATGCTCGTGCCGGTCTGGCGACACCGACTGCAGCTGCGTCCGGACGCGCAGATGGAGGGCGTATCGGCGGATGCCGTGCTCACGTCCGTCGTGCAGCAGACCAGGGTGCCGATCTAGGTGTTCGTCACCGGCCGTCTCGCGCTTGCCGTCGCCGTCGGCATCGTCCCGCTCGTCCTCGCCGGGCTCGCGGAGTTCCCGCCGTATGCCGCGCTGGGCATCTGGGTGCTGCTGTGCGTGCTGCTGGTGGTGCTCGACGTGCTGCTGGCACCGAGCCCTCGCTCCGTCGTCGTGACGAGGCGCGTGCCGGCCCGCGCCCGGATCGGAGAACTGGTTCCGGTGAGCGTCGCGCTGCAGAATCAGGGCAGCCGCACCCTGCACGCGGTGATCCGTGATGCATGGCAGCCGACGGCGGGCGCGGGCGAGGCGCGTCAGCGACTCAGCATCCCACCGGGCGAACGGCGACGCGTCTCGATGCCGCTGCTTCCCCGGCGTCGAGGGGAGCTCGCGAGCGAGTTCGTGGTGATCCGGTCGCGGGGTCCGCTCGGCCTCGCCGGACGGCAGGCCCGTCACACGGTGCGGGGAACCGTCCGGGTGCTCCCTGCCTTCTCGTCGCGCAAGCACCTGCCTTCGCGGCTGGCACGGCTGCGGGAGCTGGACGGCAACACGAGCATCCAGGTGCGCGGTCAGGGGACCGAGTTCGACTCTCTGCGGGAGTATGTCCGGGGCGACGACGTACGGTCCATCGACTGGCGGGCGACCGCCCGGGCGGGAACCACGATGCTGAGGACGTGGCGACCCGAGCGCGACCGCCACGTCGTGATCATCATCGATACGGGGCGCACCGCGGCTGCGCGCGTCGGCGACGGAACGAGAGTGGACGCCGCCCTCGAGGCATCGCTTCTGCTCGCTGCCCTCGCGGCGCGAGCGGGTGACCACGTGCATCTGCTCATGTACGACCGTGTCGTGCGGGCTCGAGTCACCGGCGTCGACGGCGCCGCGCTTCTGCCCGCCCTGACGGATGCGATGGCCCCGGTGCACGCCCGCCTCGTCGACACCGACTGGCCGGGCGCGTTCGCCGCGGTTCGTACCCTCACGACCCGCCCCGCGCTGATCGTCGTGCTGACCGCACAGGATGCCGCTGAGTCGGCACGCGGATTCCTCGGTGCCTTCCCCGATGCGAGCAGGGCGACGTCCATCCTCGTCGGATCCGTCACGGACGACGGCATCGCGGATCTCGCGATGCAGCGTGGTTCGCGTGAGGAGATCTACCTCGCCGCCGCCGCTGAACGCACCATGCGCGATGCGGAGAACGTGGCCGATGCGGTGCGTCGCGCCGGAGGCGAGGCCATCGCCGCCGATCCTGAGACACTGCCGCCTCGGATCGCCGACCGATACCTCGAGCTGAAGGCCTCAGGGCGGCTGTGAACCGCTGAGACCTCAGCCGGCCAGAAGTCGCGGTGTCCCTGCCTCATACTCGACGAGGTCGCCGGTCTCGCCTCGGCGATACGCGCGACCGCCGATGACGAGCATGTAGATCAGGAACGCGGCGAGCGCGGCCACGCCGATGCCGATCTTGATCGGCCAGGGCAGAGCCCACCCGGTCACGAAACCCTCGATCAGGCCCGAGACGAACAGCGCGAAGACGAGCCCGATCGCCACCGTCGCGAGCGAGCGTCCCTCGGCGGCGAGAGACTCCCCTCTCGAACGATGCCCCGGAGCGACCCACGACCAGAAGAGGTGGAGTCCGCCGGCCGCGGCGACGAAGATCGACGTCATCTCGAGAAGGCCGTGCGGGAGGATGTAGAGGATCATCACATCGACCTGATCGTGGGCGGCCATGACCGCGCCGGATACCCCGAGACCCATCGCATTCTGTACGAGCACGTTGATCGGCCAGAGGCCGGTGATGCCGAACAAAACGCACTGCAGGGCGATCCAGGCGTTGTTCCACCAGACCATGCCCATGAAGACCGCCGCGGGGTTCTCGGTGTAATAGCCGGTGAAGCTCTCGTCCGCATACTGCTCGAGCAGGTCGGGCGGGCCGAGGGTGGCCAGAAGCGCCGGGTCTGACGAGATCCATGCGGCGGTGCCGACCACGACCGCGATGAACGACACCGCGACCACGAGCGTCGTCCAGCGCAGTCGATAGAGGGCAGCCGGCAGCTGCAGGGAGAAGAAGCGGCCGGTCTGGGTGAGGATGTTGTCGGATGCGCCCGTGAGTCGCAGCCGTGCGCGCACGAGGATCGTCGAGAGATACGCGCCCTGAGGCGATGCGCCCACCGAGGTCTTCAGCTCCGCGAGGTCAGCGGATGCCGCACGGTATCGGACGATCAGCTCGTCGACGCCCGCCCCGTCGAGGCGGGCGCGGCTCAACTGGTCGAGTCGCTCCCACTCGGCGCGGCGTGCATCTGTCAACGCATCGGCATCCACCTGATTTACTGTACCCATGTCCGTCCCGCTCGATGCATCCGATGAGGTTCTCTCCGGCGAAGCCGTCGCGATCGACGTGCAGCCGATCGGATTCGTCCTGCGAGCCGCGGGGGCGATCATCGATCTCCTGGTCGGCATCGCCGTCTTCGTGCTCACCCTGTTCCTGCGCATCTGGCTGCTGGACATCGGAGTTCTCGACCAGGCGACCGACACGATCGCCTTCATCGCTTCGATCGTGATCAGCTTCGTGGTGCTGCCGATCACGATGGAGGTCGCTCTCAAGGGCCGCAGCCTCGGAAAGCTCGCGGTGGGTGGTCGCATCGTACGCCTCGACGGGGGCGCGACCGGATTCCGGCACGCCTTCATCCGGGCGCTTCTGGGCGTTCTGGAGATCTACATGACGCTGGGCAGCGTCGCGGTGCTCGCCGGGGCGTTCAGCGCCCGATCCCAGCGCCTCGGAGACATGGTCGCGGGCACCTACAGCCAGCGCGTGCGCACGCCGAAGCTGATCCCCAGCGTCCCGGTGCTGCCGCCGATGCTCGCCGGCTGGGCCCAGATCGCCGATGTGGCCCGCCTGCCCGACCGCCTCGCCCGTCGCATCTCCCAGTTCTTGCAGAGCGCTCCGCGAATGGTGCCGTCTGCACGAGCGAGGGTGGCGCAGGATCTGCTCTCCGAGGCCTCGCCGTTCATCTCACCCCTGCCCCAGGCCGCGCCCGAGGTGGCGCTCATCGGCATCACCGTGCTCCGTCGCGAGCGGGAGCGCAGAGCGCTGCAGAACGCCGATCGCCGAGCGGAGAAGCTCACCGGGCGTCGCGTCGGCGTCTGAGCGCTCGTCCGGTCGGGAGGCCGCCGGACGCACGTCAGAATCGGATCGCGTCGATCACCTTCACCCGCAGTGCGACCAGGGCCGGGATGAAGCCGGCGACGGCACCGACCAGGATCGACGCCGCGAGACCGACGAAGGCCGCTCGCATCGGGAACGGCGGGATGTCCTGGATGCCGTAGAAGAGCGACGTCACCACCCAATCGGAGCGGAGCACCGCGACCACGATCGCGATGCCGACGAGCCCGGCCACCGTGGTCGCCACAAGACTCTCGAGGAACACCGAGAAGAAGACCCTGCCCGACGTCGCCCCGAACGCGCGACGCACGCCGATCTCACGCACCCGCTGCCGCATGGCGACCAGCTGGATGTTGATCAGGCTCAGCGCTCCGAGCGCGAGGATGACCGCCGCGATGCCGCCTGTGACCATCTCGAACGTCGCCTGCGCATCCAGCGCGCCGGGTTGGGCCGCCCAGTCCGAGCGGCTGACCGACACGGTCTGCCCTTCCGGAAGTCCTGCCCGCAGATCCATCGCGAGCACGGGTGCGATCTCGTCGACCTGACCCTGGCCCAGCCAGATCTCGTACTGCGGCCAGGCTCCCTCCGGCAGGGCATCGACGCGAGCACGATACGCGTCGTAGAGGATGTCGACGCGCAGCTCCTCGTCGCCGAACCCCTGGCGAGGCACGACGCCCACGACCTGGTACGTGCCGCCTGCGGGCCCTGCGAGCGTCAGCGTCGGGTGCTGAGCGACGGGTATCCGCCCGATGCGGTCCCACAGCGCCTCCGTGATCACGACGGGCGGTGCGAGCGCGTCGGAATCCGCATCGCGCATCCAGCGCCCCTCGAGCAGCTGCTCGCGGTGGATCTGCGAGTAGAGAGGGTCGATCAATCGCGAGTTCACGTCGACGATGCCGTCAGGGAGCTGCACGGGGACGACCATGCCCTGCGCGATCCGCGCGGTGTGGCTGAACTCGAATCGCTCAGCGACGCCGGTGAACCGCTCGTCGAAGGCGTCGAAGTCGACGGGTGCGCCGTCGTCGCTGCTGATCGTGACGACCAGCGTCGCTGCCCGACCACCCCAGCGGTCCGACTGCTCGGCCTGGAACTGGCGCTGATACTCGGATATGGCCACGACCCCGGTGAG
Organism: Microbacterium sp. SWDP-B6; assembly: GCF_059803615.1. Classification (NCBI taxonomy): domain Bacteria; kingdom Bacillati; phylum Actinomycetota; class Actinomycetes; order Micrococcales; family Microbacteriaceae; genus Microbacterium; species Microbacterium sp. SWDP-B6. The sequence goes on from NZ_JAPFGV010000010.1 coordinate 25,555, forward strand.
TGCCGCCACCGAGACCGCGATGCCGATCAGACTGAGCAGCACCCGCAGTTTGTGAACACGGATCTCCGACCAGGCGTCCGAGAGGGCGCCGAGGATGCCGGTCACGACACTGCTCCGCGACGCGAGGAAGGCATAGCCGGCATGGCGGGCACAGTGGCGGGCGCGGATGCCCCCGAGTCCGCCGATGCGGCGGAGGGGACGGAGGCGGCGAGCGTGGAGGCCTCGAAGGCGCGGCTGAGATCCGCGGTCTGGAGCACTCCGGCGTCGAGCCGGTAGTGCCGCCTGGCTCGGGCGGCCACATGGAGGTCGTGCGTGATCGTGACGAGTGCGGCGTCGGTCTCGGTCGCCACCTGGTCGAGCAACGACATGACGGACGCACCCGTGTCGATGTCGAGAGCTCCGGTCGGCTCGTCCGCGAGGATCAGCACGGGGCGGCGCACGAGGGCCCGGGCTATCGCGACCCGCTGCTGCTCGCCTCCGGAGAGGCGGTCGGCGACCTGCTCGATGCGGTGGCCGAGGCCGACCCGCTCGAGCATGTCGGCGGCGATCTGTCTCCTGTTCCAGAACATCCGCCCCCGTGCGTGCCCGAGCGGCATCATCACGTTGTCGAGCGCCGTGCGCCCAGGCAGCAGGTTGAACTGCTGGAAGACGAAGCCGACGTTGTCCCCGCGCAGCCTGTCCAGCCGCCCTGAGCGCATGCGCCGCACTTCGCGGTCTTCGAACGACACGGACCCGGTGGTCGGAGCGTCGAGCATCCCGAGGATGTTGAGCAGCGTCGATTTGCCCGAGCCCGACCTGCCGACGATCGACACGTGGTCACCGGCACTCACCTCCAACGAGATGCCCCGAAGGATCTCCAGTTCCGAGTCATCGGCGAGCCGGACGCTCTTGGTCACATCACTGAGTGCGACGAGCGTCACCAGCTGACCCCGCTGTCGCACTGCTCCACGCCGGGCTCGATCTCGTAGCAGAACTCCTCCACCGGTGCGACGAATCCGGGAACGAACTGTCTGATCGACTCGCCCTCTTCGAGACCGGAGACGACCTCGACCATGGTTCCGTCGTTCACGCCGAGCTCGACAGGCCGCTCCTCGGGTTCGGCGCCGTCGCCGGCGTCGACCCACACGTTGCCGGTGCCGGCCCCGCCCTGCACGGCCGTGACCGGCACCACCAGGGCGTCGTCGACCTGTCCGAGCGCGAGATCCATCGTCGCAGGCAGGCCCGCGAAGACGACCTGGTCGCCCGGCACCGCGCATCTGACGCTCGCGGTGCCCTCGGCGCTCACCTGCACGCGGACTCCCGTGCAGGCGAACGGCGCCGGTCCGCCGGTGATGGTCACCGATGCCTCGGACGGCGCGTTCACGAGGCGATACAGCTGAACCGGTTCCACCGTCGCGAGCAGGTGGTAGCGCGCCGGCGTGAGCGTGAAGATCTCCGTGCCCGCGGACGTCGCCTGCCCCTTGACCAGAGCGATCTCCGAGACGTCGCCCGCCTCGGAAGCGACGACATCCACATCCTTCTTCGGCTCGTCCTGCCTGATCGTGAAGAGCTTCTGGCCTGCCGCGACCGTCGCCCCTTCCGGCACGTGCACCGCGATGACCGTCCCGGTGACCTCTGCGCGCACCGGGAAGGCCTCGTCGCGGGCGACGTTGCCGCTCAGGGTGAGGGCGTTCACGACGGAGCCTCGCTCGACCGGGATGACCGGGTCTCCGATCGACGCCTCAGGACTGACCATCGCTTCGCTGCTGTCCGGGAAGAACGCGATCTTCACGAGAGCCGCGGCGCATGCTCCGAAGACGAGCACGAGAAGAAGAGGGAAGATCCAGCGTCGCCAGACGATCACAGCTGCCTTTCCGGCGGCGCCGCCCTGGCGCATCCGCGGTCAGCGTAGCCGGGTGCTCCGGGGACTCGCCGCCGCGGGGCGGCGTGTCTCATCCACCGAAGTGAAGAACTCAGGCGCGAAGCGCCTCATGACGGATCACGAGCCATCCCGCGGGCACTGACAGCCGATCCGCGTGCTGCGCGCACAGGTCATGAGCGTTCGGATGCCGCGCTATCCCCAGTGGCCCGAGCGCCGCCATCTGATCGCCGTAGTCGTACGTGAGCGTCGCCACGGCTTCACGCGCGCAGCCGACCTTCGAGCAGAGTCTTCCGTCCATTCACGCCAGGCTACGTCCAGGTTCTCCGGTCGACCGGATGCCGCGCCGCCCCGGCCGACAGACTCGGCCTAGACTTTCGCTATGCCCCGTCGTCCCCGAACCTCCGAAGCGCCCCGACGCGGGGCGAGGCACGGAAGGCATGGGCGACTCGGACGCAGTGAGGTCGTGCGTCCGCCGCTGGCCCCTCTCGACGGGCGCATCGACCGATTCGATCTGACCGTCGGCACGGCGGTGGAGTTCCTTCGCGGCACCTGGCCGGAGCTGCAGGAGGTCAGGTTCGAGATCGGCGCCATGCCGGCGTTCGAGGCGACGGATGAAGTGCCGCGCTGGCACCTCGATCACGAGAAGGCTCGGATCGTGCTCTTCCGTCTTCCGATCGAGCGCCTGCTGCCGCCAGGGCACGACGACGGCGCTCACCGGCGGATGGCTATCGAGAGCGCCGTGTTCCGAGCCGCGGCGGAGTACGTCGGCCGTGAACCCTGGGACATGGGCGGTCACGACCACTGAGGTCGCGGATCGACCATCACCGCCCAGGTCGTCACGGGTAGACGGTGATGCTCTGCTGCGCCCCCGCCGCGGGCCAGATGGGCCACACCGCGAGCTCACCGGTCGCGGCCATCGTGACCGAGGCGTGCACGGGTGTCGGTGTCGAGATCGAGTAGACGGTGCGCGGCTTCACATCGACCGACACGGAGGAGCCCGCGGGTACGGTGACCGCGGTCGGCTCTCCCCCCGGTGCGGGTGCGACCTGCACCACTGCATCGGCTTCCTCACGATTGACGAGCACGAGGCGGGGATTCGGTCCGGAAGGAACAGCCATGTAGACGTCGTCTTCGAGCTCCGGGGCCGGTGTGACCCAGGCGAAGTCGTCCTGCGGGCCTGCGCCGTCCTGCTGTCTCACGCCGGCGAGCACAGGGTTGTCGGACTCGATGCTCATCGTGTAGCTGCCGGGCGAGAGCGCCGACAGCGAGAGCTCCGTCGGCAGATCAGCGGTGAGCGGCACCGTGAACTCGTCGACGACCGTCGACGACCCGACCTCGCTGACCCTCACCACGGCATCGGAGTCCACCTCGGGCGACATCAGACGCAGAACAGCCATGTCGGCGTTGTCGCCCTGGTTCTCGAACACCTCGATGCCCGGGAGCACCGGCTGACGCTGCGCGGCGGGAACCGCATCCTGCAGATCGATTCCCGCTGGGTCCAGCGTTCGGGTGAGCGAGGACTGCAGCACGGCACGCACCGGCGCGCCTGTCGCTGTCACCTTGACGATCGGGAAGTCGGAGCCGGCGGCGATCGATGTCAGCGGGAGCGCGACCTGCGACTCCGCGGGGACGATCACGGTGCTCGATGCCCGCACCGACCCGTAGACGCCGAGCGACACGGTCGAGGGCACGACGCCCGGATTCGTGAGGACGATGAGATCCTCGGTTCCTGTGGCGACCGTTCCCCCCACGAGCCACGACTCGATGCTCGGAGGGCGGCAGGGAGCCGCGGCGAGGCCGGACAGATCCGCCTCTGCCAGACTCGCGGACTCGGTCGCGCCGAGCAGGGGGGCTTGGCGTCCGTCGACGATGCCGACGAGGCGCAGGGCGGCTCCGCCGTCGGCGAGGTCCCTCGCAAGCAGGGGGCTCGACTCCGGTCTGCCCGACGAGCCCTCGACCGTCAGTTCGGGTGTTGCCGCCGACACCATCTCGAGTGGATTCGACGGATCGCGTCCGACGGCGCGGAAATCGCCGTTGCACACGAGCACGGTGTCACCCGGAAGAGGCGTCACCTGTGCCTGAGCGGGCTCGTGCACGACCGTCGGCCACGTCGCCGTGACGCCGAACGCGACGCCGACGACGCACGCCCCTGCCACGACCGCGCCAGTCAGGACTCGAGCGCCGGTGGCCGCCACCCGGAATGCACGGTTGCCGGTCATCGTCGCTCCCTCTCGTCCTGTTCGGAGTCCGGGCCGACATGACCCTTCGTGCCCGCGTCGTGGTCGGCATCGTCGACGGCGTCGACAGGATCGGTCTCGGCGTCCTGATGCAGACTGCTCGGGGAACCGGACTCCGAGGACGCATCGGGTTCTGGTGTCTCGGAGGATCCATCGTCCGTAGTCCCGGCGACCGCGGGGACCCCGTCATGCTCGCGCGACGTGCCGGGATCTTCACGATCATCGGAGTCTTCGCGGTCCTCGGGGTGTCGCGGCAGAACGAGCGGCTCTTCCGGTGCACGTCCCACGATTCGCGACCTGGCACGCGCCGCCCGTCGCGAGGCACGCGTCGGCACCGACAGCAGCAGGGCGGCGAGAACGAGCACGAGCTGGATCGTGATCACGAGCCGGGCCGTCGCCTGCTCAGCTGACGAGAGCGGGGCACGCGGCGAGGCATCGGCCTCGAGCCGGTAGAGCACACCGCGGTCGGTGGAACCGGCCTGAACGAATCCCGCCCGCTGGTCGAGCGATGTCACGGCCGCCGTGCGCAGGGAGCGGGCACGATCGGACTCTTCGCCGGAGACCTGAGCGACGAGGACGTAGGAGATCCCGGTCATCCCCAGCTCGTCTGCGGCATCGAAATCGCGTGCCGAGAGCAGGTCGACCGCCAGCGTCGTGAGGTCGGCACCGCGCAGCTCCGTCGCTGTCGACAGGATCGTCGTCTGGGCGCTCAGCGTCTCACTTCCGCCCCACGCGACCTCGGTCGCGAGCCCTCCGTCGTTCTGGGGGGTGAGCACGAGCGTGCCGATCTGACGGTCAGCGCCCGCCTGTGCGGCGACGTACGCCGGCAGCGTCGACGCAGGGCCGTCGGTCAGTTCGGAGGAGTCCGAGTGGAATGCGGCGAGCGCCGGAACCGCGCACACCGCGATCGACAGTCCGGCGACCGCCGCGCTCAGGACTCGCACCCGTGGCATCGACAACGCGGTGTCGAGGGTCACGAGGGCGGCTCCCGTGACGCCGACCCAGGCGAGACTGAGACCGGAGCCCGGCCAGATCGCGACAGGCTCCCCCTGGGCGAAGGACACTGCGACGCCGACGGCGAGGAATGCGGTGGCGAGGCCGGACAGTGCGACGACCAGAAGGGCGATCCCCGCCCGCCAGCGAGGAGCGACCGACGATGCGAGAGCGAGAAGTGCCAGAGGGGCCAGCAGCACCGCGACCCACGGCGCGAGTTCGACGCCGAGCCAGGAGGCCCATCCGGCCATGTCTCCGGTGGGGAACCCCGTGGCCAGGGCGAGCCTTCCTGCCGCATCGGCCGTCGCCTGCGGACCGTTCCAGACCGAACCGGGATCGGCGAGCACCGCGAGGATGTCACCGTGGCGAAGCTGCCAGAGCACGAGCGGCGCGAAGAGCGCGACGGCAGGAACAGGCACCCACAGCAGGCGGACGGCCCCGCGGATCCGCGCCCCGGCCAGAGTGATGCCGAGCGCCACGACCCACAGCAGCAGGAGCGCCGGGGCCAGCGACGGCGCGCACGCCGCCACCGCGGCGAAGAGGAGGGATGCGGCTCCCGCCGCGCCCCATGAACGGTGAGCCACGGCTGCTGCGTGGAAGAGCCACGGCAGCAGAAGGTGCACCAGCACTCCTGCTGGGCGACCGTCGACCAGCGCAGTGAGGAAGGTCGGCGCGAGCGCCCACACGATTCCGGCGAAGATGCGCAGGCCCGCTCGATCCGTCACACGCGTTGCGGCGAACCAGCCGCCGAGCACGGCAAGCGGCAGCGCCAGCACCCAGAGCAGCACGAGGGAGAACGACGGGGCACCCGGCCAGAGCGAGCCGAGCACGGCGAGCACACCGGCGAACGGATCGGCCGGACCCACCACATCGACTCCGAGACCTCGCAGCCCCCAGGCCGCGTCGTTCCAGAGCGCTCCGACCGTTTCGCGCAGCGGAAGCAGGGCCCCGCCACCGAGCACCGGCCACGCGAGGATCGTGGTGAAGGTGGCGAGGCTGACCACGAGCGCGGCGAGCACCGCCCAGGCGCCACCGCCCGAGAAGAATCGAAGTTCGCTGGCGGATCCGCCTTCGCTGCCATGGCCGTCGTCCAGCCGTCGACGCAGGTCGGAGCTGCTCACCCGCAGCGGTGCGATGCTCGACCAGCTCGATGTCCGGAACGAACGGATGCGCGCACGAGAGCGAGCGATCGCGCCGAAGCGGAACATCGCCGTGACTGCCGCCGCCCACTCGGGAGCGACCGCCTCCGGCCTCTTGCCGATCAGATCGGTCATCGATCGCCAGAGTGCGAGCGGGAGCAGGCTCAACCAGTGCAGCGGCACGGCGATCGCCGGGGCGTAGGCGAGCCGGCGGTGCAGCTGCGCAAGTCTGGTCGCGAAGGCGCGCCTGCCTCGTGCGGTCGGCAGTGCCGCTGGTCCATCGGGCGAGACCGACACTCTCGCCGACGGCGCGAGCACGACACGTCCGCCGCCGAGTCGGGCGCGGACTCCGAGATCGAGTCCCAGATCCGCTCCGGCGAGGGCCGGATCCGGCCGAAGTGCGTCACGGACCTCGCCGCGGATCAGCATGCCGCGGATGTCTGCACCCAGCGCGTCGTCGCTGCCGTCGTGCTGTCCCTGATCCAGCTCACCGGCTGCCAGCTCTACGGCGCGTCCGAGAGTCGTCATGCTGACACCGAGGGAGACGATCTCGCGCTCGTTGTCCGTGTGCACGAGCTTGGGCGCCACGATCGCCGCAGACGGCGAGCGCTCGAGGGTTCCGACCAGGCGCTCCAGAGCGCGCTCGTGCGGCGCGGTGTCATGCGCGAGCAGCCAGACGGCACTCCCCTCGAGGATGCGAGGTCTGGCCAGCTCGACCGCATCGGCGAAGGACGTACCGCCGCGTGCCTGGATGATGCCTTCGACAGCGCCGGCGATGGCCCCGCTCTCACGAGCCGAGGCCGCATCGCCGCACATCACCAGGGTGATCGCGGCTGGGGGTGTGGTCTGGGAGCGCAACGCATCGAGTGTGCGGAGCAGCTGCGCGCGGGCGGAAGAACCGGGGCGCGCGACGATGATTGCATGAACTCGGGCTGGCATGACCTGGTCAGCCTATGCGCGCGGCAGGACTCCGACGCATACCTGCTTCGGCGTGGCCGCGAAGCTATGAGAATCGCGAGTCGCCTCGGGCGACGTGTCCCTGGGAGCGGCTCGGAGCGCGCCTCCCGACGGCCGTCGCATACCGGATCAGCTGGCGCGACGCTTGAGCTTGCGGCGCTCGCGCTCCGAGAGGCCGCCCCAGATCCCGAAGCGCTCGTCGTTGTTGAGCGCGTACTCGAGGCATTCGCCGCGGACATCGCACGATGTGCAGATCCGCTTGGCGTCGCGGGTGGACCCGCCCTTCTCGGGGAAGAAGGCCTCGGGATCGGTCTGCGAGCACAGCGCATCGCTCTGCCATGCCAGAGCATTGTCGTCGTCGGTCTCGATCTTCCGAACCCCGGGGACACCGAGGTTGATCGGATCGACGAACCAGTTCTCCGGTACGTCTGAACGGTAACCCGTCATCTCGCTCTCCAACCCCTAAATTCCGCCCCCTCGGCGGGCCGTGCTCAACTAATTACACCCGTGTCATTCGCATCGGTCAAGTCGCGGATCGTAAACCCTCAATCCGGTCTTGAAGGTTCTTGACCACCACACGGCGTGTCGCACGCCCGCGCCGAGGGTCACCCTTCTGCGGCAGGATCGCCGGGAGCGGCGACGAATACCTCGCCTCGACCGCTGATCGTCAGGCGCTCCTCCTCGGGCGTCGCGAACGCGACCGTGCCGACCGGGACTTCACGCCGCTCGCCGTCTGCGCCGCTCACCACGACACGACCGACCGTGGCGAGGACCATGGTGGGTCCGTCCACGTCGATCACGACACTCGCATCGTCGAGCTCGATCCGTCTGAGCGAGAAGTCGGCGACGGGCACCGGGTACACGGTGACGGCATCAGCCGCCGCCGGACGCAGCACGGGCACTTCACCCGTCGTCGTATCGAGGATCGAGAGCAGCTCAGGCACATCGATGCGCTTGGGAGTGAGGCCTCCGCGCAGCACGTTGTCGCTGGCCGCCATGATCTCCACCCCGAGCCCCGAGATATAGGCGTGCAGCAGACCGGCCTTCAGGAAGACGCCCTCTCCCCTGCGCAGCACCACGTGGTTCATGAGGAGCGCGACGACCACGCCCGGGTCACCCCGGTAGGTCTCCGCGATCGCAGCCACTCCACGAAGGGTGGCGGCCCACTCGCCCGACGCGGAGCCTGCCGCCGTGTGCACCGCGTCCACGACGTCATCCACCACCGCCTGCGCGTCACCCGACAGCAGCCAGCCGATCGTGTCGCGCAGCACGTCACCCTGGCCGTCGAGACGAGAGACGAGCTCCGCGACCCCCGCGCTCTCTCCCAGCACGTCGAGCAGGCGCAGCGTATCCTCGACGGGCCGCAGCCCGCTCAGCGACTCGAAGCGATCGCTCAAGGCGACGAGCAGCTCCGGCTTGTGATTGTCGTCGCGATAGTTGCGATTCGGGTCCGTGGCAGCGAGCGCCGATTCCCGCGCCCACCCCGCTCTCGCCTGCTCGATGGTGGGGTGCACCTGGATCGACAGCGGCGATGCGGCCGCGAGCAGTTTCAGCAGGTAGGGCAGGGATCCGCCGGTGACGTCGTCGAGCGTCCCGTCGCCCTGCACATCCGCAGGGTCTCCAGGGTGGTCGCCGAACCACACCTCGGCCTCCGGACCCCCCGTGGGGGTGCGGCCCTCCAGGTCGGCGAGAAGCGTAGGCGACCCCCAGGCGTAGTCACGGGGCACGTTCGAGAGGCTGAGAAGCATGTCACCAGGGTATTGGCATGCGAACTCGCCGTGCCACGACGTACTGCATCAGGTTCGTCGCGATGTCCGCGCTGTAGCCTGAACGCGATGGCGCAATATACGAAGCACCCGGTCGCCGCCCCGCCCACCGCTCCAGAGCGCGAGTCGACGGGGCATCTTCTGCTGCGCGGATACATCGGGCTGGTCCTCTTCGCGACCTTTGCTCACTCGGCGGTGTACAACCTCGTCGGCGAGATCGGCGCCTTCGTCACCCTCATCGTCTTCTTGATCTCCACGCTAGCCATCGGAGTTCCGATGGTCGCCCGCCGCCGTCCTGCCGCGTTCGCCTGGCGGCGACTGCCATGGGCGGCCATCGCCTACACCGCCTTGGCTCTGCTCTCGGTCGCGTGGTCGCAATGGCGGGGGGCGACGATCATCACCTGGTTCCTGCTCGCGACCGTCACAGTGAACGCCCTGTTCATCGTGCACGTGCTGTCGTGGCAGGAGATCGTGCGAGCACTGGCCTCCGCCTTCAAGTGGATCCTCGGACTGTCCCTCGCGCTCGAGTTGTGGGTCGCGCTCGTGGTGCGCGCTCCGATCCTGCCGAACTTCTTCGTCCGGCCCGACGGCGAGACGAATGCGCATTGGTACTGGGTCAGGGGCAACCTGCTCGACGGCGGCCGCATCCAGGGGATCGTGGGCAATTCCAACGTGCTCGCCATCGTCTGCCTGTTCGCGATCCTCACGTTCGGTGTGCTGTTCGCCGCCCGTGCGCGATGGCGCACGACTCTGGCCCTCTGGACTCTGCTGGCCGGGTACTTCTTCCTCCGAGCCGGATCCGCCACAGCGTACGCATGCGCGGCGGCCGCGGTCCTGGTGCTCGTCGTCGCACTGCTGATGCGCCGCACGAAGACGCCGGGCGCGCGGACGAGGCTCTACGTGGTGTCCATCGGCGGCGTCGCGATCGCAGGAGCCGCAGCCTGGCTGCTTCGTGAACCGCTCTTCGCCCTCCTCGGGCGCAGTGCAGACCTCACCGGTCGCTCCGACACGATCTGGGACAAGGTCCTCGCGCGGGCCGCCGAGCACCCGATCTTCGGCAACGGCTTCTCCAGCCCCTGGGTGCCTTTCGACCCCGCCTTCGCCGGGTGGATCGAGGATCACGGCATCACCGTCTTCCACGCGCACAACATGTGGCTCGACGTGCTGATGCAGCTCGGCGTCGTCGGTGTCGTCCTTGTTGCGCTCGCCTATCTCAGCCTGCTCTGGCGTTCGTGGTTCTTCGCGGTCGACAGACCTCGATGGGACCTGAAGTCCGACCGCACCTTCTCGGCGATCACACTGCTTCCGAGTCTCTTCACCGTCGTGCTGCTCGTGCAGGGCCTCACTGAGTCGACGCCCATCATGCTCTGGGGCTGGATGCTGCTGGTGATGCTGACGTTCAAGATCAAGGTGGTGCCCCTGGTCGGCGTGGGCGAACGGGAGCGCGTGATCGAGCGCGGCGAGCGAAGCCGGCGGGTTCCGTGACGACGCGACGTCGTCTGAGCGATCTGCTCGGCTCGGCCGAATTCGCTCGCGCGTACACGGTGGTGGCCCTCACCGCGGTCTTCTCGTCGTTCACGATCGAACACGCGGCCTCCCACGTCACCCTCGCCACGATCATCGCCGTCCTCTGCGTGCTCGGCGCCTGGGTCCTGTGGGTGCGTCGAGAAGAGCTCTCGCTGCTGCGCATCGCTCCGTCATCGCTCCTGGCCTTCCTCGCCTGGGCGCTCGTCAGCATCGTGTGGACGACCGACAAGTCGTCCACCGCTTTCGGGTGGATGGAGCTCTTCGGATTCGCGTTCCTGGCGGTCACGGTCGGCCACATCCGTGACACGCTCCAGACGGTCCGCGCCCTCGGCGATTCGCTGAGGTTCCTCCTGCTCGTGTCGCTCGGCCTGGAGATCCTGTCCGGCGTGCTGCTCGACACCCCCTTCACCTTCCTCGGAATCCAGGGCGACCTGGCCGTCGGCGGCCCGGTGCAGGGAATCTTCGGCAGCAGGAACATGCTCGGATTCGTCACGGTGATCGCACTGATCACATTCGTGGTCGAGTGGCGCTCCCAGTCGCTGACGGCTCGCCTCGCGGTCCCGTCGATCGCTCTCGCGTCGCTGCTGGCGTTCTTCTCGTCCTCCCCCACGGTGCTGGTGCTCGCGGCCGCGGTCGGCGTCGTCGCCGTCGCTCTCGCGATCGTCCGTCATGCGCCTGCGGAGAGACGGACCATCGTGCAATGGGTGCTCGGCGTTCTCGTCGCCCTCGCCCTCGCTGCGGCCTTCGCTCTGCGCCACGTGATCATCGCACTGCTCGACGCGGGGTCTGACTTCTCGATCAGGGCGACCCTGTGGAACACGATCCTCGATTTCGTCGCTCTCAAGCCGGTGGAGGGATGGGGGTGGTTCGGATCCTGGGCCCGCGGCGAGTTCCCCTTCACCTACATCAACTTCCTGCTCGACGACCACCATCAGAGCGCGCTGAACGCCTACTTCGACGTCCTGCTGCAGCTGGGCACGGCAGGACTGGTGCTCTTCCTGCTGTTCGGAGGCATCGCCACCGTCCGATCGTGGCTCGTCGCGAGCGTACGACGTTCGGTGGTCTACGCCTGGACGCCTCTCATGCTCGTCACTCTCGCTGTGGAGTCGATGTTCGAGAGCTTCACCCTGGTCGGAGCCGGGTGGTTCATGCTGGTGCTGTGCGCTCTGCGGGCCGGCCAGACGAGGTCGTGGCGCGAGAGCATAGATGCTGCGCACACCGGTGCGATCCCGACCCTGCGCCCCGAACGCTGACCACTCGCCGCGCCCTCGGCGGATTCCGAACTGCTCCAGGTAGGGTGGAGCTGCTCGCGGCGCCCTGCGGGCCCCCAGCCACCGGAGATTGCACCTCGTGACTCACGCCCCCTTCGACCCGGCGTCCGCGACGATCGTCATCGTCACGTACAACCGGTCTCACCTCCTGACCGGTCTCCTCGAGAGCATCAGCGCGATGGACCCGAAGCCTGGCCATGTCGTGATCATCGACAATGCCTCGTCCGACGACACCACCGACGTCGTGGAGTCCTTCCGGCCGAAGCTCGGCACGGAGGTCGTGTACCGCCGACTCGAGACGAACACCGGCGGCTCGGGAGGCTTCAGCGAGGGCATGCGCACCGCGTACGAACTCGGCTCCGAGTGGATCTGGATGATGGACGACGACGTCGAGGTCGTCACCGACGGCCTGGCCAAGATGGGCAAGTGGGCTCCGCGCTTCAAGAGCATCCAGGGCCGCCGCTACGACTACGACGGCAGTGAGTTCTACTGGCAGTACCGGATCGCCGAACGAATGGGCATCCCGATCCCGTTCGCTCCGTCCGGCTTCGACGCCTCCGGCTTCAAAGAGATGAACAGCGGATGCTTCGAGGGGATGTTCATCCACCGGTCCATCGTCAGGCAGATCGGTCTGCCCGACCACCGCTTCTTCATCTACTGGGATGACCAGATGTACGGGTGGCTCGCCTCGCGCAAGACCACTGCGGTGATCGTCGACGAGTTCGTCCTGCGACGCACCCGCGAGATCAAGCAATGGGACATGGGCATCCGTCACATGAACGCCTCGAGCAACGCCTACCGCTTCTACATCATGCGCAACCGGGCGTACATCAAGAACTACTACCGCGTGCACGGCAACTACAACCCTGTGCTGTTCGGACTCGGGACGTCGATGACGTTCGCGAAGGAGCTCATCAGGCTGCTGTTCGTCGAGCGCACGGTGCGAGGAACGAGCAATCTGTTCCGGGGACTCAAGGAGGGCGGCAAGCTCGGCCGCGATCGCTCCTGGACACCCATGCCCGCTCTGGAGGATTGACAGCATGACCGACGAACCGCAGCCGGACCTCCGCTGGGCCCCTCTGGAGCCGAAGCCGCGCAATCGTGGTCGAGTCTGGCTCATCGTCGGACTCGTCGTCGCCGCGCTCGTGATCGTGGGCGTGCTGCTGTTCTTCCTTCTGCCGCGCGGAGAATCTCCGACCCCCGGCGCCAGCGGGTCACCGTCCCCTTCCGCGTCACCGTCGGCGTCCCCGTCGATGTCGCCCTCGGCCTCGCCGACGCCGACCCAGACCGAGGTCCCACAGCCGACGGCGGAGCCTGAGCCGACGCCGATCACGACCCCGCCACCCGCCGCAGACCCCTCGGTCGACGCCTTCCGCGGGCAGGTGCAGGGGTGGCTCGACGACGCTCTGACGGGGCTTCAGATCGCGAGTGAGACCAGCGGTCAGGACGCCACGTCCGTGATCGAGAGCCTCCAGGCCGACGCGCAGCGACTCGGAGAGACCGCAGCTCCTGCGTCGATCGATTCCGCCTGGGGCACCGCGGTGAACGACTACATCCAGCGGCTCAGCGCGTTGCGCTCGGAGGTCGCCGCGGGCGGACCTGCGTCAGTCGACAATGCACGCTCTACCGTGAACGAGCTCCGCGGCCTCGTCGGACTCTGACCGCGAGCGAGTCCTGCTCCGAGCGAGCTCAGTCGACGCCGGACTCGAGGCGGCGCAGGCGCTCCTCGTAGTGGGCGGCGAGTTCGAGTCGGATTCGCGCGCGCTCGTGTTCTGCCTGAGCACGACTGAGCGCGCCGTCGGGATCCAGGTCCCCCGCATCGAGCCGCACACGAAGCCACTCGAAGCGCTGCTCGAGCGCCGCCACCTGGGGGGCGATGCGATCGAACTCGGATCTGATGTACGAGAAGTCCGCCTGGGTGCCGGCGAGGCGCGCCTCGTAATCGCGCTGTGCGTTCTCGAACTGCTCGACGGCGCGGCCGAGCCTGGCGTCCACTCTCGCGTCCACACGGCGTTCGACGACGGCGTCCAGTCTGCGACGGAGTCGGTTCAGCATTCAGTCCTCAATCATTCGGGTGATTGTCGATGGTCTGTGAAGTTCAGCGGTGATAGCCGACGCGGCCGGATTCGATCCAGCCTCGCACGAGCTCCGATTCCAAGTCGATCCGGTGCTCCGCGCCCACAGCCGAGGGATCGCCATAGGCGTGGTTCCAGGATGTCTGATCCGGGGCGTCGACGAATGAGAATCCGGCGGCATCGACCTGAGCTTCAGGGAACAGGCGCGTCGCGATCCACAGCATCACGGTTCCCGTCGTCGCCCACTGGCCGCCGCTGCGCGGATCGGCGCCCATCGCCTCACCGAGGGGCAGCACCACCTCGCGGTTCGGCATCGTCACGATCCCGAGATCAGCAGGCCAGAAAGCGGGAAGCTTCGGATTCTCCCAGAGCAGGCGCCCCGGTTCGATCATGAGATAGAGGCGCTCGGAATACCCGTCGAAGAACCAGGGGGTCGGCCGCACACCGCGGTTGAACACCACAACGTCGGCACGGCGCCCGACCGACGGTGCTCCGTCGACGTCATCCACGCGGAAGCCGTTGACTCGGAACACGACGTCCGCCGTATCGATCATCTCGGCCCTGTGGCCGGACGGCTCGAGCGGCTGATTGCCGACGACGGCGATCCGGCGCACCGGGGCCGTCCTGGCGTACGCGCTGACGAGAGGACGGAGGCGGTCGTAGAACTCCGCCTCACCGGCCATCGCCGTGTCATCACCGACAAGCTCCGTCACACGCCCCATGAGACCTCAGCTTAGGGCACGCCGACAGCGACTCCCGCGGCACGGCGGTGAGTCCTCGACAGGACGCGTCTAGAGTTGTCGGCGTGACTTCTTCGCAGACCATTCAGCTCTCCACGGCGAGCATCGGCCCCGGCTCGCCGGTGTTCACGATCGCTGAGATGTCGGGAAACCACAACGGCGACCTCGATCGCGCGCTCGCGATCGTCGACGCCGTCGCCGCCACGGGTGCCGATGCCCTCAAGATCCAGACGTACACGGCCGACACCCTCACGATCGATTCGGACAAGCCCGCCTTCCAGGTCGCGAGCGACCACGGCCTGTGGGGCGGCCGCAACCTGTACTCCCTGTATCAGGAGGCCCACACGCCGTGGGAGTGGCACGCGCCGATCTTCGAGCGCGCACGGAGCCACGGACTCATCCCGTTCTCCACCCCGTTCGACCCGAGCTCGGTCTCGTTCCTCGAGGAGCTGGGCGTGGAGATGTACAAGACGGCGTCCGCCGAGATCATCGACCTGCCGCTCCTCCGCGAGGTCGCCCGCACCGGCAAGCCGATGATCGTGTCCACCGGCATGGCGACGCTGTCGGAGATCGACGCGGCCGTCACCGCGATCCGCGGCGCCGGCGGCACGGAGCTGGTGCTCCTGGCCTGCACCGCCGCCTACCCCGCGGTTCCCGAGGAGGCGCGGTTGGGCAACATCGAGGCGCTGCGGAACGCATTCGATGTCCCGGTGGGGCTCTCGGACCACACGCTCGGCATCGGAGTCGCAGTCGCGTCTGCAGCCCTCGGTGCGGTCGTGATCGAGAAGCACGTCACGCTCGACCGCACGGATGGCGGCGTCGACGCGGACTTCTCTCTCACGCCCGACGAGTTCCACGCCCTCGTCATCGCCTCCGAGCAGGCGCGTGTCGCGTCGGCGAGCGGCGTATCGTTCGGACCGACAGCCCAGGAAGAGGCGGTTCTCGCCCTCCGCCGGTCTCTGTTCGTCGTCGCCGACGTGCGTGCCGGCGACAGCGTGGGTCCTGAGAACGTGCGCTCGATCCGCCCGGCCGGAGGACTCCGCCCCGATGACTTCGCCCTCGTGAGCGGACGCACGTTCACGAGAGACGTCGAACGCGGCACGCCGCTGACCTGGGACGTGCTCTAGGTCACGCCGCTACGACAGTCGCCATCGCGCCACGGTGAGGAAGCCGTCCTCATCCGCAGGCAGATGCGGAAGATAGCCGGCGCGCTCGAACAGCCGACGAGACGCCGCGTTGTCGCGGTGCACGACAGCGACCAGCCGGATCGGGGGCAGCTCAGCGAGCGCGCTCTCCGCCGCCTGGACCGCCGATGCAGCGACACCGCGACCACGCATCTCGGGGGCGACCGTGATCGAGATCTCCCATGTGTCTGCCGACCTCCTGTCCCAGCGGCATGTGGCGACCGGCATCCCGTCTGACTCGATCATAAGCAGCAGACGATCGGGATCCTCGAGGCTTCTCGCGAGCCACTCATCATGCGATCCTCGGTCGATCTCGCCGCGCGAGCGGGAGTTCAGGCGGACTGTGGGGTCGTTGCGCCACTCGAAGAGCTTCTGGCCATCGTCGATCATCGCCGGACGAGCGCTCAGCGCAGTCCGAGGTCCGACCTGAGGAGGCGTGCTCAGCAGCTGCTCCCAGGAGGTCACGATGCGCCAGCTGCCGAGGCCGTCAACGATGCGTTTCAGGGCGGCAGCCGTCTCGGCGAGCGATTCCGGCGATTCGAGAAGATCGGCGAGCAGGCCGATACGCTCCTCAAGGCTCTGATGGGGCGGCTCTCCCAGCCCGATGGCGAGCCCACGCTCGACGACCTGGCGGTAGCCGACGCGCTGATTGTCCGCCACGCATACCAGTGCCATCGGAAGGCCCATGCACGCGAAGTCCCAGACGGAAGTTCCCGCCGCGGTCACGGCCAGATCGTGGTCTCGGGCGATCGCGGGGAGGTCGTCGACGAAACCCAGGACCTCGACGGCGTGGCGCGAAGATTCGGCCGCTGAGACGACTTCCTCGCGGCGTCGGGGGTCGATCACGGTGATCTGCACCTCGGAGGGCAGGCGATCGAAGGCGGCGACGACACGAGCGGTCACACCGTGGGGATCCGTGCCGCCCATCACGACGAGCACCCGAGGCACGGCCGAGGGTGTCGTCCGCACATCGCGCTGCGCCAGCACCTGTGCGCGCACGACCGCGGCGTCGATGCCCGCCAGATGGCTCAGGCTGCGCTCCGGGTCCACGAAAGTGCGCTCGGATGCCAGGTTGGCATCGATCGCGAGATCGGCATCGCGCACGCCGAACGGACCGTCCTGCATGTTGCTGATCAGCGGTCCGAGGGACGAGAGATCCGGGATCTCCCGGTAGCTGTCCAGATGGATCACGTCGACGCCACGCGCGAGATCGGCGAAGTCGCCGATGCTCGCCTCGGCGCCCTGCGTCGTGACGAGCGGCAGGTCTGGATCCATCCGGCGCAGGATGGCCGCACCTGCCTCGTCGACATCGCCGAACACCGTCGCCGACCACCCGCGGTCGCGCGCGATGCGAGCCACCGTGAGCGTCCGCATGAGGTGTCCGATGCCCGACTCGACACCGGCGTTGCAGTGCAGGAGGACCCGTCGCCCGCTCATCGCTCGTCCCTCTCCTCCGGGGCGCGCCTGCGCCCACCCGATAGGATAGGCCGGGCATGGAACAACCCGAGCATCCATGCGATCACGACAACGCTGAGGAGACAGAGTGTCGGTTCTCGAGGGCGCGAGCATCCTCATCACAGGCGGCACCGGGTCGTTCGGCAAGGCGTTCATACGGCACGCCCTGGCCCACCTCAACCCCCGGCGTCTGGTCATCTTCTCGCGTGACGAGCTCAAGCAGTACGAGGTGCGACAGCAGTTCGGCGACGACCCCCGGCTGCGATGGTTCATCGGCGACATCCGCGACGAACGACGTCTCGCTCGTGCGCTGCACGGCGTCGACTACGTGGTGCATGCCGCGGCGCTCAAGCAGGTGGACACCGCCGAGTACAACCCGTTCGAGTTCGTGAAGACGAACATCCTGGGCAGTCAGAACGTGATCGAGGCATCGATCGATGCCGGAGTGAAGCGCGTCGTGGCGCTCTCGACCGACAAGGCCTCGAGCCCGATCAACCTGTACGGCGCGACGAAGCTCACCGCCGACAAGCTCTTCATCACGGGCAACCACTACGCCGCCGCCTACGACACGCGATTCGCGGTGGTGCGCTACGGCAACGTCATGGGATCACGCGGCTCGGTCATCCCGTTCTTCTCCCGTCTGGGCGCCGAGGGCAAGCCGCTGCCGATCACCGATCTGCGGTGCACCCGGTTCTTCATCACACTCCCCCAGGCCGTCGAGATGGTGGTCGACACGTTCGAGCTCATGCAGGGCGGCGAGCTGCTCGTCCCCCGCATCCCCTCGATGAAGGTCACGGACCTCGCCCACGCCGTCGTGCCGGGAGCCGAGCTCGTCGACGTGGGTCTGCGCCCGGGCGAGAAGCTGCACGAGGAGATGATCAGCCCGGAGGAGGGCCGCCGCGCGGTGACGGTCAGCGACGGCAAGTACTTCATCATCCAGCCCGACCTCGCCTCGTGGGGCTATCAGATGCCCGCCGGCGCCGTGCCTGTGCCCGAGGGCTTCGCCTATCGCTCGGACAGCAACGACCGCTGGTACTCGCAGGCGGAGATCGCGGAGATCATCGAGGCGGGGATCTGACCGTGCTGCCGTACGGACGTCAGTCGATCTCGGAGGACGACATCCAGGCCGTCGTCGACGTGCTCCGCGGCGACTGGCTCACGACGGGTCCGGCGGTCGCCGCCTTCGAGGCGCGACTCGGCGAGGTCGCCGGAGGGCACCGGGCGATCACCGCGACCTCGGGAACGGCAGCGCTCCACATGGCGTACGGCGCCGCAGGGGTCACCCGCGGTGACACCGTGATCTCGACGCCCATGACCTTCATCGCCACGACGGCGATGGCGTCGGTCCTCGGTGCGAACATCGTCTTCGCCGATGTCGAGGAAGACACGGCGCTGATCGACCCGGATGCGGTCGACGCGCTCGTCGATGAGCGCACCAAGGTGATCGCCGCCGTCGACTACGCCGGCCATCCTGCGGATTACGACCGGCTCTCCGCTGCGGCCGCACGGGTCGACGCGCTCGTCCTCGATGACGCCGCGCATTCGATCGGCAGCACGTACAAGGGCCGACCGGTCGGTGATCTCGCGGATCTGACGACCTTCTCGTTCTTCCCCACCAAGAACCTCACGACCGGCGAGGGCGGCGCCCTCGTCGCCAAGGATCCGCTGATCGCACAGCGCGCGCACGAGTTCCATTTCATCGGGCTCGTGCGCGACGCGGACCGCTTCGCGGTGACGACCGAAGGCGCCTGGCATCAGGAGGTGCACGAGTTCGGCTTCAACTACCGCCTCGACGACATCGCCTGCGCACTCGGCCTCTCCCAGCTGGCACGGCTCGACACGTTCAGACGGCGACGCGCCGAGATCACTCGTCGCTACGACGCGGCCCTCGCGGGCATCGACGGCGTTCGCACGCCGATCCAGCGCGACGACGTCGAACTGATCCGGCATCTCTACCCGGTCCGCATCCTCGATCAGCGCCGTCGAGAGGTCTTCGACCGGATGCGTGCAGACGGCATCGGTGTGCAGGTCAACTACATGCCCGTGTACTGGCACCCCGTCTATGCGGATGCCGGCTACCGCCGCGGCATGTGCCCCAATGCCGAAGCGTTCTACGCCGAGGAGCTCTCGCTCCCCATCCACCCGGAACTGACCGACGACCAGGTCGACCAGGTCGTCGAGTCGCTCGTCAGGGCTCTGCGTTGACACGCATCGGGATCATCACCCAGGCGCGGATGACCAGCAGTCGCCTTCCGGGAAAGGTGCTGATCCCGGCCGGCGGCCGCTCGATGCTCGATCACCACATCGACAGGCTCAGCAGCGCCGATATGCCCGTCGTCCTCGCCACGACGACGAACGCCGCTGACGACCCTCTCGCGGACCTGGGGAATCGGCGAGGGATCGAGGTCTTCCGCGGCAGCGAGGGTGACGTCCTGAGCAGGTTCGCGGGGGCGGCATCTTCCGCAGGGCTCGATGTCGTCGTCAGAGTGACGTCGGACTGCCCTCTGATCGATGCCGCGTTGATCTCCGATGGCGTCCGCCGGTTCGTCGAGCTGGATGATCCTCACGCCCACGTCTCCAACGTCCTCGAACGGACGTACCCGCGCGGGTTCGACTTCGAGGTCTTCGCTGCGTCCGCCCTCGCCGAGGCCGACAGGAACGCCACCGAGCCGTCCGAGCGCGAACACGTCACCCCGTACCTCTACACAGGACGATCGCCGCGTTCGAGCATCCACTCGATCACCCAGCAGGTCGATGCCTCGCACTATCGGGTGACCCTGGACACTCCGGAGGATCTCACCGTCATCCGGGCGCTCATCGAGGACCACGGCGCTGCCGGGCTGGACGTCTCCGAGATCGTGGCCGTCCTCGACTCTCATCCGGAGCTCGCCGCGATCAACGCACACGTGGAGCAGAAGAAACTCGGCGAATGACCGAGAGGACGGCCGCCCGCCGGCGTCAGCCGCGGTTGTAGTCGGCGTTGTACCTGTCGAGGACGTCTGCGATCGGACCGTCGAGAACGAGCCCGCCCTTGTCGAGGTAGAGACCGCGGGTGCAGAAGCGGCGGAGGTCGCGCTCGCTGTGGCTGACGAAGAAGAGCGTTCGCCCCTCGGCGAGGAGCTCGTCGATCCGCTTGTAGCACTTGTCGCGGAACGCCTTGTCTCCGACCGCGAGCACCTCGTCGACGAGCAGGATCGGCTCGTCGAGCTGCGACACCACCGAGAAAGCCAGTCGGACCTTCATACCGTTCGACAGGTGCTTGTACGGGGTGTCCTCGAAGCCCGCCAGCTCTGCGAAGGCGATCATGCCGTCGTAGCGCTCTGCGACCGCGTCCCGAGGCATTCCGTGCAGTCCGGCCATCAATGCGACGTTCTCGCGTACGGTCAGGTCGCCGACGAACCCGCCGGTGATCTCGATCAGCGGAGCGACTCCGCCCTTCACCTTCACCGACCCCTCATCGGGGAGCAGCACCTTCGCGACGAGACGGAGCAGAGTGGACTTGCCCTGGCCGTTGCGCCCGACGACGCCGATCGACTCCCCCTGCTGCACCGTGAACGAGACGTCGCGCAACGCCCAGAACTCTCCGGAGCGCGACCGCCGCGCCGCAGGGGCGAACAGGTCTTTGAAGTTCTGGCGCCCACGGCGGTTGCGGCGGAAGCGGACGCCCAGCCCGCTGGCCTCGATCGCGACGGTCATCCCAACTCCTTCAGCACGGTGCGCTCGAGGGACCGGAACGTCCATACGCCGAGCGCCAGAATGACGAGGGTCATCCCCACGCTGACGAGCAGCGTGAAGAGGTTCCACTGGTCGGGGAAGAACGGCATCCGGTAGAGCATGAAGATCCCGGCGAGTGGATTGAACGCACCGAGCGTCTGAAAGATGCCAGGAAGATCCGTGACGTTGTAGATGATCGGAGTCGCGTAGAACATGGCGCGCAGGATCAGCGCGGTCGTGCGCTCCAGATCGACGAACAGGACGCAGAGCGGAGCGATGAGGAGCCCCAGGCCCACGAGCAGAACGGTCTGCAGGAACACCGCCACGGGAAGCCAGAGGATTCCCCAGCCGACCTGGACCGTGTGCGCCGGGTCCTGTTCCACCAGCAGGTTGATGATCACGAATGCCGCGAGCACCGGGAGCGAGAACAGGAACTCGACGCCCTTGCTCAACACGATGCGGTTCACCCAGATCGAGCGAGGGATCGCAGTCGAGCGCACCAGCTTCGCGTCCTTCTTGAATGCGCGAGTGAAATCCGTGACCGACGTGTTGAACCACACCCAGGGCAGCAGGGCGCTGATGAGGAACACGATGTACGGATCCTCACCGACATCACGGTTGAAGATCTGCGTGAAGACGAACCAGTAGATCACGCTCATCACGAGCGGATCGAGCACCGACCACAGGTAGCCGAGCAGGCTCGTCGAGTACCGCACCTTCAGGTCCCTGGCTGACAGCAGCCACAGGGAATGGAGATAGCGCCGGGGCGTTCCGGGGGCCCCGGCAGCAGTGTGACTCACAGTGCCGAGTCTACGAGAGCGAGTTGTTCCACAGCGACAGCGCCGAGCCGATGGCCATGTGCATGTCGAGGTACTGATACGTGCCGAGGCGTCCGCCGAAGTGCACGTCCCGCTCCCCCTTCGCGAGCTCACGGTACGCGAGCAGGCCGTCGCGGTCCGTCGGGGTGTTCACGGGGTAATACGGCTCGTCCTCGCGGTTCGCGAAACGAGAGAACTCGCGCATGATGACGGTCTTGTCGGATTCGTAGACGTCCTTGCGCTCCGGGTGGAAGTGCTTGAACTCGTGGATGCGCGTGTAGGGCACGTCCATGTCCGGGTAGTTCATCACGCTGGTGCCCTGGAAGTCGCCGATGTTCAGCACCTCCTGCTCGAAGTCGAGCGTGCGCCAGCTGAGGGCGCCCGCCGTGTAGTCGAAGTAGCGGTCCACGGGACCCGTGTAGACGATGGGCAGCTGCCCGACCGTCGCCTTCTTGTTCAGCGGCTGGCTCTCGTCGAAGTAGTCGACATTCAGCTTCACCTCGATGTTGGGGTGATCGGCCATCCGCTCGATCCACGCGGTGTAGCCGTCTGTCGGCAGGCCCTCCCACGTGTCGTTGAAGTAACGGTTGTCGTAGGTGTAGCGCACGGGGAGCCGGCTGATGATGTCGCCCGAGAGCTTCTGCGGGTCGGTCTGCCACTGCTTGGCGGTGTAGTCCCTGAAGAACGCCTCGAACAGCGGCCGCCCGACGAGGGCGATGCCCTTCTCTTCGAAGTTGGCGGCCGTCTTGACGTCGAACTCCCCCGCCTGCTCGCGCACGAGGGCCCGCGCCTGGTCGGGCGTGTAGGCCGACTGGAAGAACTGGTTGATGGTGCCGAGGTTCACCGGCATCGGGAAGACCGTTCCCTTGTGCGTCGTGTAGACCCGATGCACGTAGTTCGTGAAGCTCGTGAACCGGTTCACGTACTCCCACACCGTGGCGTTCGAGGTGTGGAAGAGGTGGGCGCCGTAGCGATGGACCTCGATGCCCGTCTCAGGCTCCGCCTCACTGTAGGCGTTCCCGCCGATGTGGTGGCGACGGTCGATGACCGTGACCTTGCGGCCGGCGTTGGCGGCACGTTCTGCGATGGTGAGGCCGAAGAAGCCCGACCCGACGACAAGAAGATCCATGTTGCTGCTTTCTGCCCACGAGGCTCAGATCCGCACGGCATCGCGCGGCACACAGCAGACAACTCTACCGGCAGCGGACTCGACGCAACCTGTCAGCGCGCCTCGGCACCGAGGGGCCCTCCGACCTCCAGCATCTCCTGCAGCATCGGAGCGAGAGTGCGCCCGTATGAGTCGGAGATGTGATTGTCGTCGATGTACACGGCGACGTTGCCGATGGATCCCCGACACACGCCGTCCGGGCAGAGCCAGGGGCGGAAGTCCACAGCAGTGACCCCGTCGACCGCCGCGAGATCGTCGAGATCCTCCCCGACGGCGAACCCGGGCTCGGGAACGTCGCACGATGCTGCATCAGCGTCGGGAGCGATCTCCGACTCCTCCAGGGCGCACTCGTACATGTCGAAGTCGAAGCGGGGATTGTCTCGTACGGCGATCACCTGGATGCCGTTCGCGGTGAGCTCGTCTGCGATCTCGCGGATCCCCTCCACGAGCACCTCGCGAGCGGCAGGAGTCGCCCGAGTCACGACGAGGTACACGGCATCGGGCTGCACCCTCGTCGCGTACTCGATCGCAGCGGCACGCCACTCCTCGCACGGCGGGCCGGCGGCCGACCACGTCGGCGCTCCGATGCCGATCGCGCATCCTCCCTTCAACAGGGCGACGATGCCCCACCCCTGCTGATCGGCGAGAACCGTGAGTGGCGACATGAGCTGTTGCGCGTGCGAGTCCCCCATCACGAGCACCCGCCATGCATCCGAGTCCGCTGCATTCGCGGTCTGAGCACAGCTGCCTTGCAGCACCGGCTCCACGGGCTCGAGTTCGCCCGCGCAGCTTCCTTTCAGATCCACCCATTCCTCATCGAGCGCGGTGGCCAGCGGGATCAGCGGCAGATCGGCGCCCGAGAGGTCGATCGGCGTGTCGATCTGCGCCGCCCCCGGGTATCCGCCGCTGTCGCTGGCACGCAGCGCCGCCTCACGCTGCTCGATCGTGAGCTGCCATGCGCCGAGCGGTGCGGAGACGACGAGGACGGACGCGGCGAGAACGAGCGCACCGAGCCGATGCGATCGATCGAGGACGGCGGAGTCTCTGATCGGTCGCTCGACCAGCATCGACACGAGTCTCGCCAGCACGAATGACAGGAGGACGATTCCGATGCCGGCGAGCCATCCCGGCTCGGTACGACCGCTCAGCATCATCCACGTCACGAGCACGGGCCAGTGCACGAGATAGAGCGCGTACGCGTCGCGTGAGACGTAGCGCAGCGGCGCCGACTCGAGGATCATCGCGGGGCCGCCTCGCGGGCGGTCACGCCCGGCGATGATGACGAGCGCCGTGCAGATCACCGGCCACAGAGCGAGATATCCGGGGAATCCGCCCTGCACGTCGAGCACGATTCCGCACATCACGATGCCGACGATGCCGATCCATCCGAGGATCGCCCCGATCGTCGGACGGACACGGACGTGGGGAAGAGCGAGTGCGACGAGCGAGCCGGCCGCGAACTCCCACAGTCGCGTCCGCGTGTCGAAGTAGGCGAACGACTGGGCCCGCATCGTCTCGACGACCGAGAACCCGAGCGAGGCGATGAAGATGGCGCCGAACACCAATGCCAAGGCGGGGACGATCATGCGCCGTCGCCTGCGGAGCACCACCCACACCGCCGCGATGATCAGCGGCCAGAGGATGAAGACCTGCCCTTGGACCGAGAGCGACCAGAAGTGCTGGAACGGACTGGGCGTGACGGACTCGCGCGCGTAGTAGTCGACCTCCGACAGCGCCAGCGTCCAGTTCTCGACGTAGAAGAGGCTCGACCATGCCTCACGCCAGACGCGCGGCCACTCGGTCTGCGGATACGCCGCGAGCGCGACGCCGAGCACACCGACGATCGTCACGGCGGCTGCGGGCAGCAGCCGTCGGAAGCGGCGCAGCCAGAACGACCCGAGCGCGAGCGGGCGCTGGGTCTCTACCCGCCGCACGAACGACGCGGTGAGGAAGAACGCCGACACCATCAGGAAGACGTCGACTCCGCCCGAGACGCGACCCAGCCACACGTGGTACGCCACGACGAGCAGGATCGCGAGCGCACGGAGACCGTCGATGTCCGCGCGGTGCGTCGCGGGGCGCACGAAGCCAGCGTCGGGAGGCCGAAGCCATATCGGTCGCGTCGGGTTCATGAAGAGTGGGCGTATCGGCGGTGGGTGTCGCCGCAGTCGTCTCGGGTCGACGGTCTGCCGCTTTCAGCCTATCTGCTCTGCGTCAGCAGTGCCTCGGCAGCCGCTTCGATGTCGGGTCCGAGCAGTCTGGCGTACTCGAGGTTGAGGTGATCCGCGTCGTAGTACACGGGGATGCCGCCCACCACGGCGTAGCAGGAGGTCGCGTCGCAGAAGCGATCCGTCAGATCCAGCACGCTGACCGACTCCGAGCCGGCCGACGCTCCGGCGACGACCATCGGGTCGGCGGGGTGCGCCTCGGCGCGAGGACGTGCGCACGACTGCGGCTCGTCGGCGTTGTGGAGCACGCAGTCGGGGCTCCTGACCTCTGCGTTGAAAGGAGGGTCCGCGAGCGCGAGCACCTTGATACCCGCATCGTTCCAGCGTTTCCAGTAGTCCAACAGCCCTTGCGACATCTGATCGATCTGCGGCCTGTCAGTCCCGTCGTCCACGAGCTGAAGCCGAGCCGCCATCGCGGTGATGACGAGGTCGGGGTCGTCTTCGGTGACGGTTTCGGCGAGGTCCCTCGACCACTCGCGACACCTCTCGACATCAGCGGCACCCCACGCGCTGCGGAATCCGATGAACTCGACGTCCGCCACGGGACACCCTCCGTAGTAGCTCGTATCGACGATCCAGCCGTTCTTCTCGGCGATGTCGAACACGGCTCCCTGCCACTGCTGCGCGTGAGAGTCACCGATCAACCAGACCCGAGTCGGATCCTCTGCTCCGCGCGAGAAGTCGCACTCGTGCGTGGTCTTCAGATCCCCATAGGTGAGGAGCGGCAGGAACTCGCCGCACTCCCCTGGGGTGTAGAAGTACTCGTTCTTCTTCGTCATCACCGAGTAGTCCGCGGCCCCGAAAGGGTCTGCGCAGTCTGCGCCCGGTGCGAGCGCCGAGGGCCCCTCGCAGGTCGATGCGACGAGGTCGTCCGGTGGGCCGTCGGCCGCGACACGTGCACTGTAGGTCGCGAGAACGCCTGCCACGAGAGCAGCGATGACGATCATCCCTGTGATCATGAGACCGAACGCCCGGCGCGAGGAGCCACGCCAGTATCCCCATGACTGGCCGGCATCCTCGACGAACCTCTTCGTCAGCGCCGCCAGCACCAGCGCGATCGCCAACACCATGAGCTTCGACAGGGTGGTCGCCTCGCCGCCGATGACGAACGGCGCGACGACGATGAGCGGCCAATGCCACAGATACAGCGAGTACGAGACGCCGCCGAGCCACTGCACGGGACGCAGGGCCGTCACCTTCGCATGCCAGAGCGATGCGAATCTCTCGCCGGCGAGGATCACCGCCGCGGTGCCGAGCACGGGCACCAGCGCGGTGTATCCGGGAAAAGCGGTCGTGTGATCGTAGACGAGCGCGGCGAAGACGATGAGGGCGAACCCGAGCAGGCTGACGATGTCAGCGGCGGTGCGCCCGAGGGGTACCCGACTTCCGAAGAGCGCGATCGCGCCGCCGACCGCGAATTCCCATCCGCGCGTGAAGGTCGCGAAGTACGCCTGAGGCGGCGCGACGATCGTGTAGATGACACTCGCGGCGAAGGAGAGCACGCCCACCACCGCCACGACCGCGACGAGCGCGGTGGTCGTCCTCGCCCTCGCTCCGCGGCGCGTCGTCGGGCCTCCGGTGCGCCGAGCCACGGCGAGCGCCGCCAAGAGCAGCAGAGGCCAGACGATGTAGAACTGCTCCTCGACCGACAGCGACCAATAGTGCTGGACGACGCTCGCCGCGTCGTTGAGCGCCGAGTAGTTGACCGACATCGATGCCAGGAACCAGTTTTCGACGTACCCCGCACTCGCCGCGACCTCCCAGGCGCCCCGCTCCCACCGAGGGTAGGGAAGCAGCACGACCATGAGCACCAGCGACACTGCGAGTACGAGAAGCGCGGCCGGAAGCAGTCGCCTGATCCGTCGCGCGTAGAACGCCCCGAGTCGCACTCCCCCGGTCCGCCGCATCTCCCCCACGAGGTGTCCAGTGATGAGGAAGCCGGAGATCACGAAGAAGACGTCGACACCGACGTAGCCGCCAGGGAGGCGAACCGGCCAGAGGTGGTTGAGCACGACCAAGCCGATGGCCACGGCGCGAAGCGCCTGGATGTCGGTTCGGAAGACCCGCGCCTTCGGAGCCGCGATGAGAGTATCCGCGGTCCGCAACGACGCGCTCACGGCGAGAGATACTCCCGAAGAAGATCGTCTCCCGCGCGTGGACGGAAGCCGATGCCGTGCACTCGCGTCAGATCGAGCACGCTGTTCAGCGGGCGCGGGGCGACAGGCGATGTCGCGGAGGCGAAGTACTGCTCCGTCGAGACACCCGTGACCCGTGCCGGATCATGGCCGGCGAGCTCGAACACACGGCGGGCGACGTCGGCCCAGGTGACGACCTCGCCCTCGGAAGTCAGGTTGTAGACGCCGAACGACGGACGGGTCTCGACCAGCGTGCGGATGAGGCGGGCGATCTCGGTCGCGAACGTGAGGCGCCCGCGCTGGTCGTCGACGACCTTCGGGTCCACGCCCTTCTCTGCCAGCGAGGCCATGGTGCGGACGAAGTTGTTTCCGCTCCCGATAACCCAGGAGGTGCGGACGATGTAGTGACGAGGGGCCGTCGAGACCGCGAGATCACCGGCGGCCTTGGTCTGGCCGTAGACGCCGAGAGGACACACGAGGTCGTCCTCGGCGTACGGCCGATCGGCGGATCCATCGAACACGTAGTCGCTCGACACATGCACGAGCGTGATTCCGTGCTCTGCGGCGATGCGAGCCAGAGCGGCCGGCCCTGCGGCGTTGACCGCCCAGGCGTCGCGCCTGCCGTCCGGCGTTTCCGCACGATCGACGGCCGTGTATGCGGCCGCGTTGATGATCGTGTCGTAGTCGCGCCAGCGGCGCGCCTCGGCCAGCGTCGTCGACCCGAGATCGAAATCGTCACGCGTCGTCCATTCGACGCTCTGGACGCCGTCGAACTCGGCCCGCAGTGCTGTTCCCAGCTGTCCTGCCGAGCCGATCACGAGAGTCTTCCGCGGAGCGACCGGTTCCACATCTGCGAGGCGCGGGTGCGCGAGATCCTTCGCGGACACCTCGGCATCCGCAAGCGGGATGGGCCACTCGATCGCGGCGGTCTCGTCTGCGAGGTTCAGGAAGGAATAGGACGCGTCGGGTGACCAGTGGTCGTTCACGAGATACGTGTAGGCCGTATCGGGCTCGAGGGTCTGATACGAGTTGCCGACACCCCGTGGCACGAAGATGGCCTTGGAGGGATCGAGCTCGGCGGTGAAGACCACGCCGAACGTCGGGCCTTCGCGCAGGTCGACCCATGCGCCGAAGATACGGCCGGTCGCGATCGACACCCACTTGTCCCACGGCTCGGCGTGGATACCGCGAGTCGTCCCGACGGCGTCGTTGAAGGAGACGTTGTTCTGGACCGGGCCGAAATCGGCGAGGCCGAGTGCGGTCATCTTCTCGCGCTGCCAGTTCTCCTTGAACCACCCACGCGAATCGCCGTGGACCGGCAGATCGAAGATCTCCAGTCCCGGAATCGTCGTCTCGGTGCGATTCAGGGACTTGCCGAAGTCGATCTCGCTCATCGGGTCACTGTCCCTTGGAGGCGTAGAACGCCTCGGTCTGATCCTTGGAAGGCGCCCACCATGACTCGTTGTCGCGGTACCACGCGATGGTCGCCGCCAGTCCGGACTCGAAGTCGGCGAACTCCGGCTTCCATCCCAGCTCCGTGCGCAGCTTCGTGGAGTCGATCGCGTACCGCAGGTCGTGACCGGCCCGGTCCGTGACGTGGTCGTACGCGTCTCGCGGCTGGCCCATCTCCTCGAGGATCAGCTCGACGACGTCCTTGTTGTTGCGCTCGCCGTCAGCGCCGATCAGATACGTCTCGCCGATCTGACCCTTCTCGAGGATCGTCAGCACCGCGGACGAGTGGTCGTTCGCGTGGATCCAGTCCCTGACGTTCTCGCCTGCCCCGTAGAGCTTGGGCCGGATGCCGCGGATCACGTTGGTGATCTGACGCGGGATGAACTTCTCGACGTGCTGGTACGGACCGTAGTTGTTCGAGCAGTTCGAGATCGTCGCCTGCACGCCGAACGAGCGGACCCAGGCGCGGACGAGCAGATCGCTGCCGGCCTTGGTCGAAGAGTACGGCGACGACGGGTTGTACGGAGTCTGCTCGGTGAACCGTTCAGGGTCGTCGAGCTCGAGGTCACCGTAGACCTCGTCGGTCGAGATGTGGTGGAACCGCGTCTCGTGCTTGCGCGCGGCTTCGAGCAGCGTGTACGTGCCGATGATGTTGGTGTCGAGGAAGGGACGGGGGCTGTGCAGCGAGTTGTCGTTGTGCGACTCCGCCGCATAGTGCACCACGGCGTCCGCCTCGGCGGTGAGCCGATCGACCAGCTCGGCGTCGGTGATGTCGCCGTGCACGAACCGCACACGATCGTCGGGAAGCCCCGCGAGTGAGGCCCGGTTGCCGGCGTAGGTCAGCGCGTCGAGGACGGTGACCGTGTGGTCGGTGTGCTCGACCGCGTAGTGGACGAAGTTCGAGCCGATGAAACCGGCGCCTCCGGTGACGAGGATGTTCGACATCAACGACCTCTTTCCAGGGTCTCGAGCAGGTAGGTTCCGTAGCCGGACTTCACGAGCTTGGTGGCCCGCTCACGCAGGTCGTCGTCGGTGAGGAAGTCCTGACGCCAGGCCACCTCTTCCGGGACTCCGATGCGCAGACCTGTGCGGCGTTCCATCGTGCGCACGTAGTCGCCGGCATCCGACATCTGGTCGAACGTCCCGGTGTCGAGCCACGCCGTTCCGCGAGGAAGCACCTCGACCTGCAGGTCACCGCGCTCGAGGTAGGCGCGGTTGATGTCGGTGATCTCGTACTCGCCGCGAGCACTCGGCTCGAGGTTGCGTGCGATCTCGACCACGTCGTTGTCGTAGAAGTAGAGTCCGGGCACGGCGTAGTTGCTCTTGGGGTGCTCCGGCTTCTCCTCGAGCGAGACGGCGCGACCGTCGGCATCGAACTCGACGACGCCGTAGGCGTTGGGCTCTGCCACCCAGTAGGCGAAGACGGCACCGCCCTCGACGTCCGTGTAGCGCTTGAGCTGGGTGCCGAGCCCCGGACCGTACAGCAGGTTGTCGCCGAGCACGAGGGCGACCTTGTCGTCGCCGATGAAGTCCGCGCCGATGACGAAGGCCTGGGCGAGACCATCCGGCGACGGCTGCTGCGCGAACGTGAGGTTCACCCCGAACTGCGAACCGTCGCCGAGCAGACGCTCGAACTGCTCCGCGTCATGAGGCGTGGTGATGATCAGGATGTCCCGGATCCCCGCCAGCATCAGCGTCGACAGCGGGTAGTAGACCATCGGCTTGTCGTACACGGGAATCAGCTGCTTGGAGATGCCGATCGTAATCGGGTGCAGTCGAGTTCCTGAGCCGCCAGCGAGAATTATGCCTTTCACCCCCATATCGTGCCACATCCCAGCTGGCACTCAGAAAGAGGCGATTTACTTGCGTCACACCGTTCACACTGGCATCATCTGTGCATTTCCGTCACAATGAGCAGGTGACCGGCTCAAAATCCCCCCACCTGCTCGGCCTCCTCGCCAGTGCAGCGGCTGTCGTCCTCGCCGCATCCCTGCTCGTGGCGACGCCGGCCAGTGCCGTCTCGCCCTCATCCTCCGGTGGCCTGTCGGCCGCCGCGACAGCGCAGACATCGTCGACGGCGACGGCGACCGGTTCAGTGGACGCATCCATACGCGACACCGCGAACCTGGCGCAGTTCAAGTCGGGGAACATCATCTCCGATGCCGTGTTCTTCCAGAGCGACACGATGTCTGCGGGCCAGATCGACTCGTTCTTCCGCGGAAAAGTCGCGTCGTGCCGCAGCGGATACGTCTGCCTCAAGGACTACCGCCAGAACACGCCGAACCGTCCGGCAGACAGCTATTGCCGTGGCTACACCGGGGCGGCGAACGAGTCGGCGGCCACGATCATCGCGCGGGTCGCGCAGTCCTGCGGCATCAACCCGCGGGTGCTCATCGTGATGCTCGAGAAGGAGCAGAGCCTCGTCACGCACACGTGGCCGAGCAGCTGGCGCTTCGACATGGCACTCGGTCAGGGCTGCCCTGACACGGCGCCGTGCGATCCGGCATATGCAGGCTTCTTCTACCAGATCTACGGTGCGGCCAGGCAGATGCAGATCTACGCCGAGGGACGCTGGTTCACGTACTACGCGCCGGGAAAGACCTGGAACATCCTCTATCACCCGAACAGGGCCTGCGGCTCGGCACCGGTCCGCGTCGAGAACAAGGCGACCGCCGCGCTCTACTACTACACCCCGTATCAGCCGAATCGAGCGGCGCTCAATGCCGGCTACGGCAGCGGGGACGGGTGCTCCAGCTACGGCAATCGCAACTTCTACCAGTTCTTCACCGATTGGTTCGGCAGCACGCAGACGGCGGGCGGCGCTGCGGCCACCCTCGCGCAGGTCCCGGGTCGCGCGGAGATCTATCTGGTGCAGTCAGGCATGCGTCACCATGTCGTCGCGGGCGAGGACTACGCCGCGCTTCGAGCGAGGCTCGGTGGGGCCGTGTCCGTGGCCGCGACGTACCTCGATCCCCTGCCCGAGGGCAAGCCGGTCACGCGTTATGTGCACGACCCTCGGACGGGCACGCTCTACCTTCTGGAACCGGATGGCACCCGGCATCGATTCGTCGACGCGGCCCAGGTCGCCCTGTTCGGATACTCGTTCAGCTCGTACGTGAACCTCACCGGCGCCACAGCGGACCGGTTCTCCGAGGGTGCTCCCGTCGGGTCGTTCTTCCGCTCGGGAGCGGAGCCGGAGGTGTACCTCTATCAGTCAGGTCTGCGCAGGCATGTCGCCAACCAGCAGACCTGGGCCGAGGTCTCCCGGGGCACGCCGGGATACGTCGCCTCGATGAAACCGTCGGCGGCCGCGGCGATCGGCAACGGCCTCCTCGTGATCAAGGCGAACAGCCTGGTGCGTGCCGCGGACTCGAATGACATCTACCTCACCCTCCTCGGCGATCGCCTGCTGCACATACCCAGCACCGCGCTCGCGGGTGAGTTCGGCGCCACGGGCCTCACCGTCGTGCCGCGCAGTTCGGTCGCAGCCAACTCGAAGGTCGGGTCGACGCTGACCCCGGTCGTCATGTGCGGCAACAGCACACTGATCGCCGCGGGCGGCAAGGTCTATCCGGTGTCGGGCACGCAGTTCGGGAACATCAAGCCGACGAAGCTCGGCAGCGGAGAATGTGGCGCGATGCCCCGCGCCAAGACGACGGTCTCCGATCCGCTGTTCATCCAGCCGCAGGGGGCACCCGAGATCTACGTCATCTCGGGAGGCACGCTGCGGCATGTGCAGTCCCCCGCCGATCTGCTCGCGCTCAACGGCTCCAGACCGTTGCAGGTGCTGCCCTGGTCGCGGGGCACCGTCCAGTGGTTCGGCACCGGCGCAGCGAATCTCCCCGCGAACTCCTTCGTGCGCTTCACCGGACGCGAAGAGATCTACCGGTATGAGAACGGGTTGCTGCGTCACGTCCGCAGCATCAAGACCCTCCTCCAGCTGAACGGAGGAACGCCGCCACGCGAGTATGTGCTCCCGGGCGACCAGCTCTCGCGCTACAAGGTCGGGTCGCCCCTGCTCACCAGCGGAGCCGACTTCGTGCAGTTCACCGGCGCGCCCGAGATCTACTTCTACGACAACGGCAAGCTCAGGCACGTGACGTCGGTGTCGGTCCTCCTCAGACTCGGCGGCGGACGCGCACCCGCGGTGCTCCAGATTGCGCCCGCATTCAAAGCGGACTACGCGGCGGGCACACCGATCACGTGACAGGTCGATCCGATAGGATCGGGGAACTATGAGCTTGTCGTCGGACCGTGTCCTCGTGATTGTCCCCGCATGGAACGAGGCCCGCAACGTCGGACGCACCGTGCACGAGGTCCGCGCCGCGAACGCCGACTTCGATCTTCTCGTCGTCGACGACGGATCCACGGACGACACAGGTGCGGTCGCCCGAGAAGCCGGTGCGACGGTCATCTCCCTTCCCTTCAACCTCGGGGTCGGCGGCGCGATGCGCACCGGCTTCACGTACGCGAAACGTCACGGCTACACCCGCGCGATCCAGGTCGACGCCGATGGGCAGCACAACCCGCTCGACATCGCCCGCGTCCTCGCCGGTCTCGACACCGCGGACATCTCGATCGGCGCTCGGTTCGCGGACGTCGGCGACTATTCGGTTCGGGGCCCTCGCCACTGGGCGATGCTGTTCCTGGCGAAGACGGTGTCCAGGGTCGCCAAGACCCGTCTCACCGATGTGACGAGCGGCTTCCGCGCCGCCAACAGCCGAGCCATCGAGCAGTATGTCCGCTACTACCCCGCCGAGTACCTCGGCGACACCATCGATTCCCTCGTCGCAGCATGTCACGCGGGTTTGACGGTGACGCAGGTTCCCGTGGCCATGCGGCCGCGAGTCCACGGCACGCCGAGCCAGGGTCCGGTCGGAGCATCGATCTATCTGCTGCGTTCGGTGTTCACGCTCGGCCTGGCCATGCTGCGTCGCACCGGCTCGACGAGCCAATCCACCGGTGTCCGCGAACAGGAGGACGCAAAGTGATCGTCGTCGTCGGGATCGCCCTCTCGCTGTTCATCCTCGTGCTGGTCTTCTGGATGCTTCTGACGCGACGCCTTCGCGAGAAGTACGCGGTGATGTGGATCGTCATCGCGCTAAGCGTCCTGCTGCTCGGGATCTTCCCGCAGCTTCTGCTCTGGGCGACCGCGCTTCTCGGTGTTCAGGTGCCGGCAAACCTCCTGTTCGCTCTCGCGATCACCCTGCTCCTCGGTGTCTCGCTGCATCTCTCCTGGGAGCTCTCCCAGGCGGAGGACGAGATCCGTCGCGTTGCGGAGGAGGCGGCGCTGTCGCGCGCAGAGGTGGACAGGTTGGACAGCCGCATCGCGGCCCTGGAGGCTCAGCACCGGGGCGGCGGCGCCGACAGCGCTCCCCCGGCATGACGTCGCGACACTCGAGCGACGGCGTCTGGGGCGTCGTCACCGTTCATCGCCCCGCGCAGGTGCCTCCGCTGCTCGCTGATCTCGCTCCCCAAGTCACCGGGATCATCGTGGTCGACGACGGCAGCGGCTCTGAGTTCGATTCGATCCGCGCGGAGATCGCGGCGAGCGGAGCGCTGGTGCTCGCCTTGGAGCGCAACTCCGGCATCGGCGCCGCGCTCAATCGCGGCATCCGCTGCGCCCTCGACAAGGGCGCGAGCGCGATCGTGACGTTCGATCAGGACTCGACCATCGCTCCCGGGTTCGTCGACGCTCTGAGCGCGGCGTGGGAACATGCTCGCGCTCACGGCGTCCCCGCCGGCCCCGTGGTTCCGGAGTTCTTCGCCGACGTCTCCCAGGCCGGACCGCCGGCAGGACACGGAGTGGTCCATGCCGCTCACGCGATCCAGTCCGGCATGTATCTCCCCGCGGGAGTGGTCGACCAGGTCGGGCTGATGGACGAAGCTCTCTTCATCGACCTCGTGGACACGGATTTCGAGCTCCGCTGCCTTGACGCGGACCTGCCGTGCATCGTCGCCCCCGGCCTCCGACTGCCGCACCGCTTGGGTGCGCGCTACCGGTTCCCGGGGCCGCTCGGGGCACTCCTTCCCACCCTCACGCTGAGCACTCCGTTCCGGTATTACTACAGGGCCAGGAATCGCATCGTGCTGGCGCGGCGCCACCCGCGGCATCGCGCGCGCCTGCGCCGCGACGCCCGAGCCGACTACGCGTACTTCCTGATCGCGTGGATGCTGGCGAGGCCCCACTCGACCATGCGGAAGCTGCTCGTCGCGGGATTCCGCGACGGACGAGCCGAACGCATGGGGAGGATGGGGCCTGCGCTCATGACGGAGGCTGCCCGTGTCACGTGGCGGGCTCGCCCCCTCCCTGACGCGGAATCTGCCTGAGGCCGTCTACGGCGCCACGGTGGGTGTCCGTCGACGCCCCCGGATCAGCCACCCCGACGCCCAGCTCCCCAGGTATGCGATGACGAACGGCGTCGGCACGACCTGTGCGCGCCGGACTCGACGCAGCATCCCCAGCGTGTCGCGCAGCCGCCGGCCCGCACCGAAGCGCCGATCCGCCTCGATCGCGGCTGGCGAGCGAGGATCACGTTCCACGAGGGTCTGGGCCATGAGCTGGCGCCACCCCACGTAGATCCAGAACAGCATCCGTGCCATCGCCCACGGCGACGCGGCGCCCTCGTACCGCACCGAGAACTCGACGGCGTTCCCCCAGGCTCGTCGCAGGGTCGCGATCGGGCCGAGACGCAGCCGGCTCGGATCACCGAACACGTTCGCGGAGTGCTGCACGTAGTCCTGCACGACGTCCTCGACGACGCGGCCGCCTCCCCGAGCCATCCCGACGACGGCGAGCCAGTGATCGTGCGCGACGGTGTGGGAGGAGAGACGTGGAAAGGGCAGCGCGGTCGACAGCAGTTCGGCGCGGAACACGCACAACGAGCCGGTGAACTGATTCACGATCATCGTCGACGCGGCATCGAGCTGCCGTCGCTCGGTGAATCCGAGCACCTCGTCACCGGGGTGGGCCACCAGCCGGGCTTGGCCCGACACGATCGCAGACTCGGAGAGATGCGGAAGCAGGGTCTCGAGCTTGTGCGGATACCAGAAGTCGTCCTGGTCGCTCAGCGCCACCCATTCCGCCGCTGCGGGAACTGCCGCGAGACCCCTCTCGAAGTTCAGGTAGAAGCCCAGTCGACGGCCGTCTGCGAGGATCCGGAAGCGTTCGTCTCCGGCCGCGACATCGGCGAGCACCTCCTCGACGGTCTCGAGTTCTCCGTCGACGGAGATGATGCACTCCCAGTCGGTCACCGTCTGATCGCGTATCGAGGCGAGCTGACGGGCGAACAGTTCCTTGGAGGGTCGATAGGCGGCGAGCACGATAACTCCAACCATTGGTCCCTGACCTCTCCGTAAAGCCGACTCAAGTAGTCTAGGGTCGCACGCGTTCACGTCCCCGCCATCCCGAATGGTGTTGGGCCGCAATGGTCCGAGGAGTCCCATCGATGAAGGTTCTACTGTCACGCTTCGCGGGCTTTAGCGCCGTTCCTCTGATCTCCTTCATCGCCCCTCTGTTCCTGCTGCCCATCATCCCGAACGTCTTCGGCTTGGCGGCATGGGGCTCCGTGGGCACGGCTCAGGCGGTGGGAACCGTCTGCGCGATCGTCGCGGGGTTCGGCTGGAACATCTCCGGCGGTGCGCGCATCGCGCTCAGCGCCGACGATGCCGCCCGGCGTCAGATCTTCGGTGATTCGTTCTGGTGCCGCGGCCTGCTCGTCGTGGCGGCGGGATCGGTCGGCGCCGCGCTCAGCTCGGTCCTCGTCCCCGCCGAGTTCCGCCTCGTCGCCGCACTCGTCACCCTGGCGACCACGGCTGCGGCCATGACCGTCGTCTGGTACGCGGTCGGCGTGGGCAATGCGCGAGTGGTTCTGCTGTTCGAGACCCTCCCGGTGAGCATCAGCGTGGCTCTGGCGATCCCCCTCCTCCTGCTCACGGAGCAATTGCTGTGGTACCCGATCCTCACGCTGATCGGATTCCTCACCGGCCCTCTGCTTCTGAACCTCCGCCTCTATCGTCGGCCGCTGCCCCCGTTCGCAGGGCGGCGGATCCTGCGCGCATACCGCGCGAACCTCTCGGTCGCCGCGGCTGAGACGATCGGCGGCTCCTACACCTCTGCACCCATCCCGCTCGCGCAGGGCATACTCGGCGCGACGGCCAGCGGTCAGGCCACGTCTGCGGACAAGTTCTTCCGCATCGCCCTCTTCGCCGTCACCGTTCTGTCGAACACCCTTCAGAAGTGGGTGCTCGAGGTCTCCTACGCTCATGGTCGGCTGCGGCGCCACTTCGTGGCCTTCGGGCTCCACGCCGCCCTCGCCCTGATCGGAGGCGCGGCGCTGACGGTGCTCGGCCCGGTGTTCTCCTCATTGCTGTTCGGCGAGAAGGCGACGCCCGAGATCGCCGTGTTCCTCGGGTTCGGCGCAACCTTCGCGCTCACCAGTCTGACGACGCCTTTCATCCGCAATGTCCTGGTCCCGGCAGGCCTGAACCGCTACGTGCTCTTCGGCACCCTCGGCGCTGCTCTCGTCGGGGTCCCGCTCATGGTCCTCGGCGCCCAGTGGGGCCTCAGCGGGATCATCGCCGGGCTCGCGGCCTCTGAGCTCGTGATCCTCGCCGTCGTCGTGACAGCCGGAACACATCATCTGCTCCTGGAGAGGCGATCGGCTTTCGCCCTCGTCGCCCCGGCTGAGGGAGACATCGCATGACGACGACCGTGAGCGTGTGCATGGCGACCTACAACGGTGCACGATTCGTCAGGCACCAGCTCGAATCGATCCTCGACGGACTCCACCCTGGCGACGAGGTGGTGGTGGTCGACGATGCGAGCACGGACGACACCGCAGACGTCGTGGCCGCTGTCGGAGACGATCGCATCCGGTTGATCCGCTCCGAGACCAACCGCGGATATGTGAAGGCCTTCGAGGCCGCGATAGCCGAGGCGACCGGCGAGATCATCTTCCTCTCCGACCAGGACGACGAGTGGGTTCCTGGCCGCCGTGCGCTGCTGGTCGAGGCACTTCGCGACCGATCGATCGCGGCCGGCGACCTCGTGCTGCTGCCTGACGACGCACCACTGCGTTCTCCGCTCACCGGACGCCCCTGGCACCTCGATGCGCTGCCCTCAGGCGGCTCTCTGGCCAATGAGCTGCGTCTGCTCGCCGGCGATGCGCCCTACTACGGGTGCGCGATGGCGTTCCGCCGCGAGGCCAGAGACCTCATCCTGCCCTTTCCCGAGTTCCTCGTCGAGTCCCATGATCTGTGGATCGCGACCGTCGGCAACACGGCTCGCGGGCTCGCCCACGTCCAGAGCCCGGTGCTGCGGCGTCGGTTGCACGACGCCAACGCGTCGGCCCCGAAGCCGCGAGGACTCCGCAAGGCACTGCAGTCGCGGTGGATGCTCCTCCGCGCATGGCGCGAAGCAGCGCGTCGCGTCCGCTCCGCGCGCTGACGCCACCGCGCGGTTCCGCTGAGCCGCCGCTCGGGTTCCCCGGACTCAGCTCAGATCGGCCACGTGCGCCAGCGACGATCGCAGGCCCCGCGCCGTCCCGTGCCTCAGCACGAGGGGCAGTGCGGCGATCCCGTGCAGGCGGGACATGAGGCGCACCCGAGCGGTCCGCGCTGTGCGACTCCACCCTCGCTCAGCGGCCGATCGGCGCGCGATGCGGTAATACCGCCGCTCATCGAGAAAACGGCTGCCGTCCAGCAGCGTCTTCTGGGATGCGCTCTCGAGATGGCGGCGATATGAGAACGCGAGCGTCGGCGTGTAGGCCAACGTGCCGCCGTCGAAGGCGATGTCCATCAGCAATGCCAGGTCTTGGATGACGGGAAGGTCGTCCGTGAAGTCGATACGACGAAGTGTCTCGACTCGAAGCGAGAGCGACGGCCAATAGAGCCAGTTCCCACGGATCAGCGTGGTGGCCATGTCAGGGCCGCTGAAGACCGTCACGTCCCGTCCCTTCGGAGCCAGGTGGCGCTGCTTGATCCGATCGACGAGGGGAAGGACGACAGCCCCGTCCTCGTCGATGACCTGAACTGCCGGCTGGATGACGTCGGCGTGCGGCACTGCGCGGGCCGCCGCGCGGACCACCTCCACATAGTTCGGGTGCAGAAGGTCGTCGCACCCGAGGATCGTGACGAAGTCCCCTGACGCGCGCCGAACGGACTCCCGGAAGTTCTCGGTGATCCCGACGTTGTGCTCGTTCCGGGTGTAGACGATCCGCTCGTCCCGCTCTTCACTGAAGTGAGCTGCGACCGAGTCATCGGGATAGCAGTCGTCGATGATCGTCAACCGCCAGTCCGGGTCCGTCTGAGCGCGCACGGACTCGACGGTCTCATAGAGCTGATCCGGGTCTCCCCAGAACGGCACGAAGATCTCGTAGGTCATGACCCGAGCCCGCACGAGACGATCTTGAAGAGCTTCGCGTCGCCGCGCTGCTCGACCAGCTCGACGTAGGGCGAGCTGTCGAGGTCATCGAGTCCCGAGTAGTCTCCGTCGTTCTCCTGGAAGTCCCCGTCCGCGCTGAAGTCGAGGACGTATCCGACACCGGTGTCCTCGAGCGCGGCGCAGACCTCCGGCGAGTCGCCCTCTGTGCTCAGCATCGTGTTGATCGCTTCGGCATCGTCAGTGAGGTCCATCAGAAGGTGGGGCATGAGCACCCGGCGTCCGCTCACACCGTAGGCGAACGAGGCTCCCGTCCACGGGTCTCCCGCGATGACCGCATCCTCCGGCACGAGCTCCGCGAGATCTTCCATGAGGTCGAGTTCGTCCGGAGACAGGATCGGCCCGCCGGGTCGGAGCTCATAGGTGAACTCGATGTCGGCGGCCGCCTGGCGAATGGCGGCGTTCTGGGTGACTCCGACGAGCGCGATCACGACGATGGCGATCAGGACGATGGGCAGGCGCTCGAAGAACCGCCGTACCGGCACCAGCAGTCGCTGCCGGAGAAGCCACGTGACGAGGACGATTCCGCCCAGCGCTGCGAGGGGCAGGACACCGATCGCCCAGAAGGCGGCGATACGGGGCGGATTGTTGTACCACGGTGCCGTGAACCAGAAGCGGAGCGTCTCATACGGCGACGCCGAGACGATGATGTAGAGCACCGCCGAGATGACGGCCATCGCGAGGATCGACCAGCGCGCATAGGTGCCTCGACGGATCACGCTGTACGCGCCGATGATCATCAGGGCGGTGATTCCGAGCGAGCTCGGGTAGCCGTACACGCTCGCCGCGACGACCTCGCCGATCGAGTCGGGAACGGTGTTGATGATGGGCCAGTAGATCTGGCTCGCCGGGGGCCGCACCACCTGCAGGAGGACGACTCCCGCCGCGGCGTATGCGACCAGCAGGCCGATCCCGATCAGTCGCGGTCGACCGGGAGTTCTCATCTGATGCAGGAGCCTCGCGAGGACGAAGGGCACCGTGAGCGCGACGACGGCCATGAGCGCACCAGGGTGTGCGACTCCCAGGCCGGGCACGACGAGCACCAGCAGAAGCGCCCAGTCCTGACGACGCGGAACCCGCCCGGGCCTGAGCAGCCACCACGCGACGACGATGGCGGCGGGGGCGACGGCGAGGCCGAGAAACAGCGGGTACAGCACGCCGTAGTGCAGGAGCAGGAAGGGGAAGGCCGGGAAGGCGGCAGCCAGAGCTCCCGCGATCACCGTCAGGATCTGATTGCGCCCCAGGAGCTCGCGCACGAGGAACACGGCGCCGATCGGCCAGACGACCGCCGCGACGACGATGATCATGGCGTTGCTGGCAAGCGGCACGGAGGCTCCGCTCAGCGCGACGATGATCGAGACCATCGCATGCCAGCCCGACGGGTAGAAGGGCACGCCCGCCGGCGATGTCATGCTGCCCAGCCACAGAGGCGACGCGTTCCCGGTGTCGAGGACGTACTGGACCGCGTTCAGGTGGAAGAAGTTGTCGTAGCGCTGCGAGAAGAACTCGGGGTCGTGCATGCTTCTGACCAGCACGAACGCGATGAGCAGGGCGGGCACGACGATCGAGACGATCACGGCGACCAGCTGTCTGGCGTTCGAGCTCTGACGGAGCAGGGCCGGCTTTCCGACGTGCTTCGACCAGAAGTATGCGGCGACCGCAGCGACCGCCGTGAGGATGAGGACGGGCAGGATGCTCCACCGAATACCCACGAACGGAGCCGCGAGAGCAGCTACCGCGACGAGGGAGACGCTGAGCGCGGGGGCCAGCGCGAGAAGCCTCATTCCGCGCAGGCGGAGGAGGAAGCCCAGCAGCAGACCCGGAAGGAAGAGGAGAGCGCCGGTGACGATCAGCGCGGGCAGGATCGAGACCCAGCTCACGCCGCCTCCGCCTCTGGATACTTGATCTTCGGGTTGAAGGTGATGCCCTTCACCCACTTGCCGAGCAGCTTGGCGCGCAGATCCAGCGGAACGCGGCCGCGGTGAAGGCTCACGAAGAGTCGCGCACCGAACTCCATGAAGTAGAGGAACCCACGGTGGTGCAGCTGCCAGGAAGCCTCGTTGCGCACACCGTACGAGAACTTCCACAGGCTCTTGCGATCGACCATGGCGAAGTTCACGCCTCGGTTGTCACCCATGTCATGGACGACGACGCTGTCGAGCACCTGCACACCGGGGCAACGCGCGGTGAGGCGAAGCGTGTACTCACGGTCGTCGAACCAGATGAAGTACTCCGAATAGGGAAGCCCGTACTCCGCGATGGCCCACCGCGGGATCAGCACCGAGACGAACGAGCACGCGGTCACCATGACGTTCTTCTGCCCCTTGACGAGCAGGCGTCCCCAGTCCCACGTCGTCACCGGGTTGTTCATCTCGCAGATGCTGCCGTCGGTGAACTCGACCACCGAGCACGCGAAGGGCACGTCGCCGCCGAGCTCCTGGACCGCCCCGTCGAAACCGGCGATGAGGCTCGCGAGCGCTTCCGGCTTCGGATAGCAGTCGTCGTCCATGATCCAGACATGATCCGCCCCGGACGCGTATCCGCGCAGCATCCCCTCCGAGAACCCGCCCGCTCCCCCGGAGTTGGTCGACATGCTCACGACTTCGAGGGGCACCGCTGTCTCGAGCGCGGCAAGGTACTCCGCCGTGCCGTCGGTCGAGGCGTTGTCGATCACGAACAGCGTCTCGACGGGGTGCGTCTGCGCCTCTATAGATGCGATCACGGTCTTCAGCTTCTCGAGCCGATTGAACGTGACGACCACTCCAGCGACACTCACCACGAGCCCACCTCTTCCTTGAACCATGAACTCGCGGACTGCTGAGACAGCAGCTTCTTCTCAGCCTTGCGCTCCTTGCGCCACAGCGCTTCCCTCGCCTCTTCGTCGTCGACGAGCGGGGCCACTGCCTCGGCGAGCCGACGAGCGGCCAGACGAGCGTGACGCGGAACCAGCGCGGACGCCGGGATGATGTCGCTCTGGGCGCCGACATCGGTCGAGATCACCGGCACGCCGTGCGCGATCGCCTCGAGGGTCGTGAGTGTGAGGCCCTCGTTGTGAGACGACACGACGAGAACGTGCGCCTCGTCGAGAGTCTCCGCGACCGGAGTGTCCGAGGTTCGCCGAACGATGTCGGCGGTCAGTCCCTCAGCCTCGATGATGTCATCGACCCAGCTCGACAACTCGCCGCCACCGTGGAGGATGAAACGCAGCGAGTAGCCCTGACGCTTCAGCCTTCGCGCCATCGTGATGAAGACCTCCGGCGCCTTCTGCCGTGCCATCCGGCCGATGAACGCGACGGTGAACTGCTCCCCCGCGGCCCGCGGGCGGAACACGGCATCCTTCGGCTTCACGGTGAGTCCGCCGAGCGGTGCCATGACCACGCGATCGGCGGGGATCCGCTGC
Organism: Microbacterium sp. SWDP-B6; assembly: GCF_059803615.1. Lineage (NCBI taxonomy): Bacteria > Bacillati > Actinomycetota > Actinomycetes > Micrococcales > Microbacteriaceae > Microbacterium > Microbacterium sp. SWDP-B6. The sequence continues at coordinate 68,116 of NZ_JAPFGV010000010.1, forward strand.
ACGTCCGTCATCCAGCGGGCGAGGCTCGGAGAGATCACGTGGTGCGTGGTGATCGACTTCGATGCGATCGCACTGCTCAGTGGATAGCCGCCGCCCGTGTACTCGACGATGTGCGTGCTGTCGATGATCGGGATGCCGGGACGCGAGGCCGCGATCCACGCCACCCGGTCGTACAGCCACTGATTGTGATGGATGACGACACCGCGCACGTCGAAGGTGCGCAGCAGCGATCGGAGAAGCGGTTCGACGCCGGCGGTCTGAGACTGGACGGTGGGCTCCGAGAAGGGGATGAGCAGCGCCCCGTCGAGCTCGGGACGAGTGACCCACGGCTGGTGGGAGTCCCGATTCGTCAGCACGATCGGGAGCAGACCCGCCTCGCGCACGAGACGCACGGTCTCGAATGCCCAGAGCTCGGCGCCGCCGAGCTCGAACCAGTGGAGGCCGATGATCACGGCCTTCTGCGCCCCTTCGGGGGCGGGGCCGGCCGGCACGATCACCTCGTCCTCGTGCGCACCCCCACGGCGGAACTCCGCCTCATAGTCGCGAGGCTCGATCGCGGTCGTGAGCTTGCGTCGGAATCTGAGCAGCGAGAGATCGCGCGCATCGTCATAGAGGAGCGGAGCGCGCGACTTGACACTCCGTGCGATCCCGCCGACGAGGCCAGGGCGCTGCGGGCGGTACGGATCGGAGTCGAGAACGCCGTCGGACGACACGTGCAGATGCCTGGCGGGCGACGCCACGAGCCGGGCTGAGGCAGCCTCCGTGAGTTCGGGCTCACGCTCTTCGACGGAGACGGAGCTGACGATGTCGAAGCTCTCGATCCGGTGACGGTTGTTCCGAGAGAGTCCGTCGAACGTGCTGTCGTCGGTCAGTCGAGGCGTCGTCTCCACCGAGCCGTCGTAGAGATGGATCCGAAGCGTCCGCTGAGGCGCCATCAGCGCGTGGAAGTTCAGCGCACCGACGAGAAGGCGACGTTCGCGCTCCGACAGATTCGCACCCGTCTGCGGGTCCTCGAATCGGAAGAGTGCAGGCTGATCGAGAGCTTGAAGAGGTGTCACGGATACAGTTTGCTTTCGGATCGACGGACGCACGAGACCTCCGCGATCCTACCAGCGACCGCCCCTGCGACCCTGGGTTGAGCCTGTGCTGTGCGTTCGCGGCTTCCCCATCGATCTGCCAGGGACGATGCGTCAGGGATCGTATGATTGCTCTCGGTGCGCCCGAGACCGTCGGCGCCTCGGAAGGTGGAATCGCGGTGCAACAGGCTCGCACAGCCGACGACCAGAGAATGACGACTCCTGGCGCGAATCGAGGGCTCCTCGAGGTCTTCCGGCAAAGGCATCTGCTCTCGCTCATCGTGCGCAAGGAAGTGCAGATCCGCTATCGGGGATCCATCTTCGGGTGGCTCTGGTCGTACGTGAAGCCCCTCGTGCAGTTCGTCGTCTTCTTCGTCGCGATCGGTGTCTTCCTCGGTCTGAACGACCGGGTCGACTTCTTCCCGATCTACCTGCTCTCGGGCATCACGGTCGTGACATTCTTCAACGAGGCGTTCTCCAACGGCACCCGCTCGCTGGTCGACAATGCGGCGCTCATCAAGAAGATCTACCTGCCCCGCGAGATGTTCCCCATCGCGAGCATGATGATCGCCGCCGTGAACACGGTGCCGCAGATCATCGTCGTGATCGCGATCTCGCTGTTCTTCGGCTGGGCCCCCTCGTTCGCCTCCCTGGGCGCGATCCTGCTGGCTCTCGTGATCATCGCCGTTCTGGCCAGCGGCCTCGGCCTCTTCTTCGGCTCCATCAACGTGACCTTCCGCGACGCGCAGAGCTTCGTCGAGATCATCGTGATGGTCGCGATCTGGGCCTCTCCGGTGATGTACGAGTGGACCCAGGTCGCCAGAGTCGTGCCGGAGTGGCTCTTCGTCCTCTATCGGCTGAACCCGATCACCGCCGCCGTCGAGCTGTTCCACTACGGAGTCTGGTTCCCGCTCGGACCCGACGCCTCCCCGATCCCCGACATCTGGCTGTACGGGCTCATCGCACTCGTGACGTCACTCATCGCGCTGGTCATCGGCCAGCTCGTCTTCCGCCGACTGGAGGGCCGCTTTGCCCAAGATCTCTGATGCGCAGCCTCTCCCGCGGATCATCATCGACGACGTCCACAAGACCTTCAAGCTCCGGCACACGCATTCCATCAAGGAGACGGCTCTCGCCGCGATCCGCCGCAAGCCGCTGACGACGGACTTCCACGCGCTCGACGGCGTCTCGTTCGATATCCAGCAGGGCGAATCCGTCGCTCTTCTCGGGTTCAACGGATCCGGCAAGTCCACGATGCTCAAGCTGATCTCGGGGGTGCTCGAACCGGATGAGGGCACCGTGCTCACTCGCGGCCGCGTCGCCGGCCTCATCGAGGTCGGCGCAGGGTTCCACCCCGACCTGTCCGGACGCGAGAACATCTTCCTCAACGCCGCGATCCTGGGCATGACCAAGAAGGAGACCGAGGCGCGGTACGACGAGATCGTCGCGTTCAGCGAGATCGAGCAGTTCATCGACACCGAGGTGAAGCACTATTCGTCCGGCATGTTCCTCAGACTGGCGTTCTCCGTGGCGATCCACACCGAGATGGACGTCCTGCTGATCGACGAGATCCTTTCCGTGGGCGACGAGCCGTTCCAGAAGAAGTGCCTCGCCCGCGTGCGCGAGCTGCACGCCCAGGGCAAGACGCTCGTCGTCGTCAGCCACGATCTCAACATGGTCTCGAACCTCTGCGATCGCGGCATCCTGCTTCAGAAGGGCAAGGTGCGCTTCGACGGCCCCAGCGCGGAGGCCGTAGCGGTCATGCGCTCCTGAGCGGGCCCCGACGCCCGAGGCCGAAGGTCTCGGGGCTCACAGGTCTGCGTGCAGTCCCCACACGCGTTCGGCCGCGCCCAGCCACGAGAAAGAGCGAGACCGGTCGGCGCCGAGCACGCTCAGGCGGCGCGAGCCGTCACCGACCGCGTCAGCCACGGCCTCGGCGATCTCCGTCGGCTCGGCGATCACTCCCCCGTCGGCGATCACGTCATGGTGCACTCCGCTCTCGACGGCGACCACGGGCACACCGAGGGTCATCGCCTCGACAGCACGCCAGGGCCACGCGGCGCGAGAACTCGTCGCCACCAGCGCGGACGCGCCTGCGAGGACGGCTGCCCGATCTTCGACGGACAGCGACCCGCGGATGTGCGCTTTCGATTCGGACAGTCCTGCGGCCGCTGCGACCTCGGCCAGCCTCGGCTCGGAGCCTTCTGGCGCGTCGAGCACGACGGCTTCCTTGCCTGCTGCGATCGCCGCCCGGAAACCGTGCTCGAGCGAATCGGCGGAGCCAGTGAGCACCAGATAGCCCGCGGGCAGAGAAAGGGCGGCTCGTCGTGCGGTCGCGTCGAACGGGACCACGAGGCCGCACGGGGCAGCACCGGGGATGACGCGGATCCGTCCGCTCAGCTTCGCTATCTCCGCCAGGCGCGCGCCGACGGCGTGCGAGGGCACGACGACGGCATCCGCGTGCTTGACGGCTCGCTTCAGCATCGCCCGCTGCCAGGCGACGGCGGTCTTCGAGAGAGAGTCCGGCTCTTCCCACGCCTGCAGGTCCCACAGCGTCACGGTCGTCTGGTCGTGGTCGTGCAGGCGATCGTGCCGCACCAGCGGGGCCATCAGCGTCGGCGAATGGATGAGACCTCCGCCGACCCCCCGCACGATCCCCAGCTGCCACGACGCCGCGAGCTCGCGGCGCGCGAGCGACAGTCTGCGCACATCCGCGAGACCGGGGATCGGCACCTCGACGCCGGAGGGGACGATCGCCTCGACATCGCACCCGGAGGGGGCTGTCGAGATCAGCGCCGCGGTGAGGTCGGATGCCGCCGATGCGTGATCCGCGTGCACGACATGCGTCAGCTGATCCAGAACCACACGCAGCCGAGCACCCATGCGACAACAGTAATCGCCCGACCACCCTGAACCTGGGAGCGTGACCGCGAGCGACGAGGATCGGACAGCTCCGCACCCCCGATATGTCGCTTCGTGCTTGAATGCAGGGGTGAGTGACGGACGCCTGCCTGTACGTCGTCGGTGGTTGCGGTGGACCATCGGCGTGATCGTGATCTTCCTCGTGCTCGCGGTCGGCTGGGTCGCCATCCGCGGCATCGGCGCGGTGAACAACCTGCAGGAGGTCGCGGCGTCGTCATCGAAGCTCAAGCAGGCGATCGGCCAGGGCGACCTCGAGAAGGCAGCATCGCTGTCCTCCCGCATCGCCCACCATGCGGAGTCGGCCCACGACCTGACGTCCGACCCGATCTGGCTCGGATTCGGACTGCTGCCGTGGGTCGGTCCGAACTTCTCGGCGGTGAGCGAGGTCGCCGAGATCGCCGACGACGTCGCCTCGGATGCTCTCGTCCCCGTTCTGGAGGCCGCTGATGCACTCGACCTCGCGAGTCTCGGACTCTCGGGCGGCGCCATCGATCTGACGCCTTTCGCGCAGATCGAGCCCTCTCTCGCCGAGGCCAGCGCGACGCTGACCTCGGCCGAGACACGCGCCCTCGGCATCGACGCGGACGCGACCCTGCCCCCGCTCGCCGATGCAGTGCGAGAGATGAGGACGACCGTCACGCAGGCCGCCACGGTGGTCGGAGCGCTGCACGGCGCGTCCGCGCTGCTGCCGAGCATGCTCGGCGCGGAAGGGCCACGGAACTACGTGCTCGCGATGCAGAACAATGCCGAGCTGCGATCGTCCGGTGGCATCATCGGTGCGATCGCGCTTCTTCACGCCGAGAACGGCCGGATCACACTCGTACAACAGGCCTCCGTCCCGGATTTCCCCGCCCTCGAGACGCCGATCCCGCTCAGCGAGTCGACCGTCGCCCTCTTCGAGGATCGTCCGGGTCGCTACATGCAGAACCTGACGAGCATCCCCGACTTCACCGAGGCGGGACCCGCGATCGCGAAGCGATGGCAGGACCGCTTCGGTCAGCCGGTCGACGGTGTCATCGCGGTCGACGCCGTGATGACCGAGAACCTCGTCGCAGCCACGGGACCGCTCGCGTTCGGGCCGTTCACCGCCACTGAAGACACCGTGGTCGACCTGCTGCTCTCCGAGATCTACGCCGCGGTGCCCGATCCTCTCGCACAGGACGAGATCTTCTCGCAAGCGGCAGGAGCGCTTCTCTCCGCCGCGCTGACCGAGGCGGATCCGAAGGATCTCGTCGCCGCTCTCTCGGCGTCAGCCGACGAGCGGCGCATCCGCATCTGGAGCGCGCATGAAGACGAGGAGGCGATCCTGTCGGCTTCTTCTCTCGGCGGGGCGCTGCCGGAGGACGACACTCAGACCCATGTGGGCGTCCTGTTGAACGACACCACCGGCGGCAAGATGGACTTCTATGCCGATGCCACCATCACGACCTCGATCGGCACCTGCGATGGCGAGCAGACCACGCAGGTGACGGTGACCTGGAAGAACGATGCACCTGCCGACGCCGGGACATCTCTGCCGCCCTACGTGACCGCTGACGGGTTCTACGGAGTACCTGCCGGGTCGACCCGGACGCTCGTGACCGTGTACGGCCCCGAAGGTGCGACTCCGTCTCACATCGACCGCGACGGAGAAGAGGTGGGCGTGCAGACGGCTCTGCTCGGCTCCCGATCGGCGGTTCAGCAGGAGGTCCTCCTGGCCCCGGGGGAATCGTCGAAGATCACCGTCGAATTCCAGGGAACCGGGGCTGGAGAACGACTGACGGTGGTCGACCACACGCCCATGGTGAACACTCCGGAGACAACTCGCGAGCAACTGCGCTGCGCCTCGTGACTTTCCCGATTCCATGATGTAGTGTCAATCCCACTGGGGAATATCTGAGTTCTGCAATTCTGTCGTGGGGACAGGAAGAACTCACGCAGTCGGATGCAGGGGTGTATTCGAAGGCGATTCCGCGTGTATTTCTGGGGAGAATCATGCTGAAGAAACTGGCTGCCATCAGCCTTACCGCTGGCGTACTCGTGCTCATGGCCCCTGCTGTCGCCTCTGCCGCGCCGGTCGTTCCGACCGAGTCGGACTCGTACGCGGGCACACCGCGCGTGACCGTCGATGATCCGATCATCGACATCTGCGAAGTGTCCACTGTCGCGTTCGGCGCAGGCTACTTCCTGCCGTCCGAGAACGTCGGCGTATCCGTCTCCGGCCTCAACGCCGGCGACTCGGCCGTCTCGGGCAACACTGCGGCCGCCGACGGCAGCCTCGTGGTCACGTTCCGCCCGCCGTCCGACGGAGAGGGCTCCTATGCCCTGGCCTTCAGCGGTTCGCGGTCGTACACGGCGACCATCACGGTCTCACACGGCCATGACTCCGCCGTGAGCTGCGACCACGACCCCGGGGTCGCATCCGCAGGCACAGAGCTTCCGCTCACCGGCGGTGGGCTCGAGCTGGCACTCACGGGCGGCAGCGTGTCGCCGTGGGTCCTCGGAGGTGGGGCAGCCGCACTCGTGGCCGGTGGAGTGCTCGTCGCGACAGGCGTCACCCGCCGCAAGCGCGCCTAGATCAGATTCCCGCTCTCAGCGGGAGTCGACTGGACGACGGTGATCCCTCCCCCTCCGATCACCGTCGTCTGGTGAATCCGGTCATGCACCGGAGGCCCACGGCCACAACCTTCACTCTCAGGTGGTGGCCGTGGGCTCACTCATGCGTTCCTGATGGTCGAACCACGCCGACGCCGCTCGCGGCATCGCGACCGGCGACCGCCGACCACGCGTCGACGATCACGGCACGGCCGATCACGGCGTCGGGGTCGGGGTCTCCGTCGGAGGATGCAGCGTCTGCTGCATCATCTCGTGGATGAAACCGTAGTCCGGAGCGTGCTCGTCTACACCCTGCTCGGGGGTGAGCTCGACCGTGGTGACGGGCTGCTCACGAGCCTTGGTCATCAGGTCGAAGAACTCGGGCAGCTTGTCCTGAGGCAGATCGGTGCTGATCAGCGCTGTTCCCGCAGAAGCCACCTCGTTGAACCGCGTGAGCACGGTCTGCGGTGTGAACTGCGCGAGAATCGCCTCCTGCAGTTCGCGCTGGCGCTTCATGCGGTCCCAGTCGCTCGTCGTGTAGCGCGATCGCGCGTACCACTGGGCGGTGTCGCCGTCCATGTGCTGCTGACCGACCTCGATCCAGCCGATCGCCCACGCATCCACGTCGTAGGGGTCCGTGCCCTCGGGCGGACCGCCCTTGGGAAGCCGTTCCGTCACATTGATGTCCACGCCGCCGAGTGCGTCGACGAGCGCTGCGAAACCGTGCATGTCGACGAAGACGTAGTACGGGATCTCGATGCCGAGAACGCCCTCGGCCGCATCCTTGGTGGCCTCGATTCCCGCATCGGAACCGTGCGCCGCAGCGTCCGGATACAGCGAGGCGCCGTTGTCGTCTCGGCAGATCTCCGCGGCGTTGCGCACGTGGTTCATCCAGCCGTTCCATCCGCATGAGCTCGAGCTGTGACCCTCGAAGCCATTCGGGTACAGCGCCTGCATCGGGCTTCCCTCGCTGAAGGGCGCATTGGGAAGCTCACGCGGGATGCCGGTGATCGTGACGGCGCCGGTGGTCGCGTTCACCGAGACCACCGAGATGCTGTCGAACCTCATCGAGTCGCGGCCCTCACCGCTGTCCGCTCCGAGCAGCAGGATGTTGTAGTACCCCTCGCTCGGCGGCAGACTCGGCCCGCTCTGGCCGAAGATCGTGTTGATCGTGCCCCGCGCGGTGCCGACATAGGACGCGGCGTATCCGGTGCCCGTTCCGACGAGACCGAGCAGAAGGAGGGCGACGAGAGGGATCGCGAATTTCGAGGGACCGGGGACTCTGATCAGTCTGACGAGACGCAGCACGTCGAAGGTGAGCACCACCCACAGCACGAGGTAGGCGATCAGTAGCACCTGAACGAGCGTGAGGACGACCGCCGAGAACCAGCCGCCACCGACGGTGAGCCACAGCAGCACCGGCCGCGCGAACAGCGCCAAACCCGCGCCCACGATCACGAGGAACCACGCGAGCAGCGTCGCTCCGAGACCGATGCGCCCGAGCCGGCGATTGCCGGCCAGCACCTGAGCAGAACCGGGCACGAGCATGTTCAACAGCACCAGCCACCAGCCGCGCTTGGTCATCATCCCTGGATCCGCGGTGTTCGGATGCCGCAGGGGGCGGGTCTCGATCAGCGGTCGCGCCGACCCTCGCGGCGGCGCAAGGGTCACAGGGACCCCTTCAGCCGATCGTTCTTCTCCTCGACCTGCGCTTCGAGATCGAGCGCGTACGCCTCGATGCGATCGGCGAGGTCGTCGTCGGAGGTGCCGAGAATACGTGCGGCGAGGATACCCGCGTTGCGCGCTCCCGCGATCGACACCGTCGCGACAGGGATGCCGGCGGGCATCTGCACGATCGACAGGAGCGAGTCCATCCCGTCGAGGTAGGCGAGAGGCACGGGGACGCCGATGACCGGCAGCGCCGTCATCGAGGCGAGCATCCCGGGAAGATGTGCGGCGCCACCGGCGCCTGCGATGATCACTCGGATGCCGCGACCGCGCGCTTCCCTCGCGTACTGCATGAGCTTGTCAGGGGTGCGGTGCGCAGACACGACCTCCACCTCGTGCGGGATCGCGAAGTCCGTCAGCGACTGAGAGGCGTCGCTCATCACGCGCCAGTCGGAGTCGGATCCCATGACGACGCCGACGAGGGGCGCGGTGGAGGAGTGCAATGGCTCAGTCACCCACTCAGGCTACGGTCTGGTGCTGGGAGAAACCCCGAACGGCACACCCCTCGACGCACCCTCAGTCGAAGTGAGCCGCTGCCGCACGGGCCACGTACACCGCATCGTCGAGGTCGTCGCCTGTCACGTTCACGTGTCCGACCTTGCGGCCAGGACGCGGGGCCTTTCCGTAGGTGTGGATCTTGGCCGACGGATGCGCCTCCATCGCTCCCGCGAAGCGTTCGCCGAGCGAGCCGCTCTGCGGCCCTCCGAGGATGTTCACCATCACGGACCAGGCGGCGTGAGGCGCGGTGTCGCCGAGGGGCAGATCGGCGACCGCACGCAGATGCTGCTCGAACTGTCCGGTCACGGCGCCGTCCTGGCTCCAGTGGCCGCTGTTGTGCGGGCGCATCGCCAGCTCGTTCACGAGGATCCGCTCGTCGTCGGTCTCGAAGAGCTCGACCGCGAGCATGCCCGTGACCCCGAGTCCTTCGGCGATCGACCGCCCGATCTCTTCGGCGACCTGGGCGAGACGGTCGGTCGCATGCGGCGCCGGCGCGATCACCTCGGCGCACACGCCCTCGCGCTGCACGGTCTCGACGACCGGATAGGCGACGATCTGGCCGCTGGGACGGCGGGCCACCTGCTGCGCGAGCTCGCGAACGAATCCGACCAGCTCCTCGACCAGCAGCGCCTCGCCGTCGGCGAGCCCGTCGAGCCAGTCCTGAGCCTCTCTCGCCGCTCGGACGACGCGCACGCCCTTGCCGTCGTAGCCACCGCGCGGCGTCTTCACGACACCCTGCCCGTCGTGCTCATCGAGGAACGCCTGCAGCTCGGACGCATCGCGAACCGGCGCCCAGTCGGGCTGAGGAACGCCGAGTTCTTCGAGCCGCGCCCGCATGAGGAGCTTGTCCTGGGCGAACTGCAGAGCATCGGGCCCGGGGTGCACCGCGACGCCCTCGGCGACGAGAGCCCGCAGCACCTGCTGAGGGACGTGCTCGTGGTCGAAGGTGACGACGTCGACGTCTGCGACGAACGCGCGGACGACCTCGAGGTCGTGATAGTCGCCGACCTCGGTCGCGGCGAGCTGCGCCGCCATCCCCTCGTCTTCAGCGAGCACCCTCAGGTCGAGTCCGAGCTCGACCGCCGGAGCGATCATCATCCGAGCCAGCTGGCCTCCACCGATCACACCAACGCGCAGCGCCATGGGCCGCCTCCATTCGTCCTGACCATTCTCGCGCATCGGCGCGCACGCCGTTCACTCGTCGCGCCGACCACGGCCAAGCGAGGCTCTGCTCAGAACCCCGCGGTCCCGTCGTTGCCCGCCTGCGCATCGCGGTGCGCCAGGATCTGACTGACCTCGATCTGATCGGCCAGCGTCTCGTGCACGAGCGTCACGTTCGGGACGTTGGCGAGCCGCAGCGGCGCGTCGACCCCGTTGGACAGGGTGATCGTGCCGACTCCCCACATCCGCTGGATCACGCCGCGGCGGACGCCGATCGTATAGCCGCGAGCGTGCGACATCTCCTGCCTGTTGCGCGCACCGATGCCGTGGTTCACGATGACCCGCCGCGTGGTGAGCGTCACCGAACGCGAGTACCAGACGACCCAGGGCACGACCACCAGCAGGAGGACGATCGCTGCGGCCGCGCTCAGCAGCATCCAGTTCTCGAACGGCGCCGGGAGATTGTCATAGAAGAAGGTCGTGGCCCCGAACACCGCGACCAGCACCAGCGCGGACCAGAACAGCCTCCGGGCATGTGCGCGGAACCGAGCGATGAGCAGTTCTTCGGCGGGCGCACCCGGCGGTGGCATCGTCGGCCTTCCGCCGAGAGTCACGGGCTGAGTCACCCCTCTATTGTGCCCGTAACCGCCGACATCGCCGCTCGCACGCCGGGCGTGTCAGGGTCACGCCGGCCGGACGTGCACCACATCGCCCGCGGAGATCGGCCGCTCAGCGCCCTCCGACAGCACCAGCAGTCGACCGTCGGCATCGAGTGCTGTGGCTGTTCCGACGAGCACGGAGTCGCCGGGGAGCAAGACCTTCACGTCGAGACCGATCGTCGCGCAGCGCTCGCTCGCCGCGGCATGAAGGCCGCTCGAGACGGCATCGCCCGCTGCGGCGAGGTCGGCGACCAGCTGGTCGAGCGCTCGTAGATAGGTGGCGAGCAGGCGATCGGCGTCGACCTCCACGCCGATCACGGCGAAGGAGGTCGCCGTCGGCACCGGCAGCTGAGACGCTGTCATCGCCGTGTTCACACCCGTTCCCACGACCACGGCATCCTGTGTCGCCTGCGCCAGGATCCCGCAGATCTTGCGACCGTCGACCAGCACATCGTTCGGCCACTTGACTGCCACCGCGTGGTCGAGAAGCTGCTCGGCGATCGCATCCGCCATCGCCACCCCGGCCGCGAGCGGGATCCAGCCGCGCGCATCGGCCGACGGCAACCTCCGCAGTAGAACGGAGACGGCGAGCGACGCGCCCGGCGCGGCCGTCCAGGAGCGGCCGAGTCGACCGCGACCCGCCGTCTGGTTGTCGGTGAGGAGCACCGACAGGTGCGGGCTCGAGAACGACTCGCGCGCGCGTTCGCTCAGGATCTCATTGGTCGAGCCCGCGTCGGTCAGCACCTCGAGATGCGAGGCGACTGCAGCGGTGAGCGGAAGGTCCATCGTCAGACCTCCTCTTCGTCGGCCTCTTCGTCGTCGTCGTCCTCGTCGCCGCGCACCGCCCCGACCTCGTGCGCCTGCCACTGATCCCACTCCTTCATGAGGCGCTCGATCGCGGCGTGGAACTTCTCGGTCGCGGCACCCGGCGTCGTGTCGCCGAAGTAGTGCTGCACCCACATACGCAGCCTGGCGATGGCCACCTCGTCGGCACGGACGCGTTCGACCTCGGCGACGATGTCCCCCGCAGCGTCCGCGCTGAGCCACTCGCAGTCCGACAGGTAGCCGTTGGTGTCGATCGACGCACGCTCGTCTGCCGGTCGCGTGATCATCAGCGGCTTGCCCACGGCCAGGCGGTCGTAGACCATCGCCGAGATGTCGACGACTGCGACATCGGCGGCAGCCAGCTGCCATCCGAGCTCCGCCCCGTTGTCGTACACGTGCTGGGCCGTGGGGTCGGCGGCGTTCGCGGCGGCGATGGCCGCGATGATGCGACGGTGCGCTGCGCCGTACTCGTCGTCGACGACCCCGCTTCGGGGGTGCGGCCGGTAGATCACGCGGTGTCCGCGGGACGCGAGCAGCGTCGTGACCAGGGTCTCGCCATGCGTGGCGATCGACCCGTAGTGCGCGCTCGGGCGGTCGCCTTCCCACGTCGGGGCATAGAGCACGACCGTGCGCTCGTCGGGCACGTACGGGAGTGTCCCCGAGTAGTGGTCGGCCTGCGGGCGGCCGATCTCGATCGTGCGCCGATCGATGTCCCAGTCCCAGAGCGTCCGCGACAGACGGTCGCGTGCGGCCTGCCCGGCGACAAGCGCATAGTCATACGCCTTGTACTGATTCGTGGTCATGTACATCTTGTCGGACTCGCCGTGGTTGATGAACACGTGCCAGCGCCTGCCGTAGCGGAACATCTGGAAGTTGCGGGTGTTCTGGTTCACGTACAGGACGACGCGGATGTCCTGCGATGAGATGAACCTCTCGAGGTCACGGATCGTGGGGACGAAGGCGACCGGGGGGCCGTCCTCGTCGAGCAGCTTGTCGGCACCCGTCGCCGAACGGGACAGCACGACGACCGGCCACCGCTTCGACAGCTCGGCGAGCGGGCGGTACCACTGCCGCATCTGGTACATGTTCACATCGCCGTCGGCGAAGTACACCGCCACCTGGTAGTGCTCCGGCTGGTGCGGTTCGCGTTCGGCGAGGCGCCGTCGCACTCGCTGTACAGCCTTGCGCGAGGCGAGCGCCCGCTTCAGCAGACGGTAGGCCTTCTTCACGTCGGACACTGCACCCATCCCTCCAGGATACCGAGTACGAGCGGTCGAGCCGACGGCTTCCCCGAGACCCTCGCTGTCTCGAATCAGCGAACGTCCGAGCAGTGCATGCCATGATCGTCATGTGCCTGACAACGACATCGCCACCCCCGAGAACGGAGTGTCGTTCGTCATGCCCGTGCTCAACGAACGCGCCTACCTGGAGCACGCGATCGCCTCCGTGCTGGCGCAGGAGCTGAGCGTTCCGGCCGAGCTCGTGCTCGCGCTCGGGCCGTCCACCGATGGCACGACGGAGCTCGCTCAGCGTCTCGCAGCGGAAGACGACCGGATCCGGCTCGTCGACAACCCCGCCGCGCACATCCCGGTCGGATTGAACGCGGCGATCCGGGCCAGCCGCTTCGCGACGATCGTCCGCGTCGACGCGCATTCCGAGCTCGCTCCCGGGTACGCGGCGCTCGCGCTCCAGACCCTCGAGCGCACGGGCGCTGCCAATGTCGGAGGCGTGATGCGCGCTGACGGCCGCACACCGTTCCAGACGTCGGTGGCGCGCCTCTACAACTCGCCGGTCGGTCTCGGTGGCGGCGCATATCACGGTGGCACTCACGAGGGTGAAGCCGAATCCGCCTACCTCGGCGTCATGCGCCGGACGGTGCTCGAAGAAGTGGGGCTCTTCGACGAGTCGATCCGCCGCGGCGAGGACTGGGAGCTCAATCTCCGTATCCGCCAGGCAGGGCACCTCGTCTGGTTCGACCCGAACCTCTCCGTGACCTACTGGCCACGCGAGAGCTGGCTGCGCCTCGCGCGTCAGTTCCGGGCGACCGGAGCATGGCGCGGCGAGCTCGTGCGCCGATACGGGCGCCGCAACGGCATCCGCTTCTTCGCTCCCCCCGCGCTGGTGGTCCTCGTCGCCGTCGCCGTCGTCACCGGGATCCTTCAGCTCACCGGCGTCCTCACCGGAGTGCTGTCGCTGATCGTCTCGGCCGTCGTCTATCTGCCGCTGGTGGCGTACCTCATGCTGGTGATCGTCGTCGCCTGCCTGCCCGGCGGGGGCGGCCCACGGCAGAGGCTCTGGACGCTGCTCGTGCTGCCGACCATGCACCTCTCGTGGGGCCTCGGCTTCCTCGGCGGCGTGCTGCGCGGTGCTCGCGACACCGTCGACGCATCGCGTCTCGGCACCCGCAACACGCCACTCCCCTAGCGCACCGCCGGCGGCGCGGGGCGAATCACCTGGTGACGTACCCCTGGTCGAGGATGCGCGCGACGACCCGCTCCGCCGAGTGCCCGTCGTCCCGCGAGTTGAACTGCGCCCGCCAGGCGGCGTAGCGCTCGGCGTAGACGCTCTCATGCGTGCTGTCGGCGAGCGCGGTGACGAGTTCGTCCTGGGAATGCACGAGCCGCCCCGGCGCGCGGGTCGCGAGATCGAAGTAGAACCCTCGGAGCTCTCCTCGGTAGTGATCGAGGTCCGGCACGAGGAAGTACATCGGCTTTCCCGTGACGCTGAAATCGAACATCACCGACGAGTAGTCGGTGATCAGGACGTCGGCCGCGAGCAGGAGCTTCGAGGTCTCGGGATACCCGGTGACATCGATGACACGGGCACCGGCTCGATCCCGCCCGGTGTCGATCGTGCGCGAGTGACCACGCACGAGCACGACGGAGTCCGTCTGCCTGGCGAGCTCCTCCGGGTCGATGAAGTCGACCATCTCGGTCAGATCATCGCGCCACGTCGGGGCGTACAGAAGCACCCGCTCGCCGTCGGCGATGCCGAGGTCGCCGCGGATGCCGGCGGCGTCACCGGTGACGAGTGCGTCGTTCCGCGGATATCCCTCGACCCAGATCGGTCGTCCGAAGAACGCGTATGCCTTGCGCAGAATGCGCTCGGAGTAGGTGTTCTGCGCCAGAAGCACGTCCCAGCGGCGGGACTCCTTGACGACGGCCGCCATGCGGCGAGGGTCGAATCCGGGTCGGTGCAGGGCGAGCCGCTTCAGCGGAGTGCCGTGCCAGGTCTGCAGCACCTTCTGCCCCGGCTTGCGGACGAACCTGCGACGCAGCCAATCGTTGACGACCAGCAGCCGCGACGCTGCACGGGCCCGCCACCACTCCGGGCTGCCCTCGACGACCGCGATCGCCCCGTCCGGAACCGCCACGGACAGATCGACGACACTCCAGTAGCGCACGACATCCGGTGCCTGCGCGAAGAGGGCGCGGTCGATCGCCTGAGGGTTGCAGCCGACGGTGCGGCCGTAGAAGCTCTCGAAGAAGACCGCGTTCTCGGTGGCTCCGGGATGCGCGACATAGCGCCCCTCGAGGGTCGCCTGCCCCTCACTCGTCTCATACGCAGGGTCGATCGGCGCAGCGATCCGCACTGTCGCGCCGTCGACGGCGATCCGCACACCCGCCAGCACCTCCGGGGCGAGGAGGAGATCACCGAACTCGGCACCCGCGATGCGCAGCTCGTAGTCCCCCGTGGGAAGCGGCAGCTCCGGGCCGCCCCACCGCGACGCGCGCAGCGGGAACGTCGCCTTCCAGATCTTTCCCCCGCCGGTGACCCGAGCGTCGACACGGGCCCGCGGCCCGATCAGCTCCGCAGTGGTCGGGCGCTGACCGGCGCCTGCGATGACCAGCGTCTCTGCCGCCTCATCGATCCTGGCCGTGGTCATGCTGCTCCCTTCGGCGCGGGGATCCCCCGCGCACGGATTTTCTCGTAGACGCGCCGGGTGTTGCCTCCGTCGCGGAAGGCGTGCATCTCCGCGCTGAGCGTACCGGAACGCTCGGACCGCGCGGCGAAGACGTCGTCATCGTCCAGCAGCGCCGACAGCTGCGGCAGAAGCGCGTCCCAACTCGTCGGGGCGTCCTCGCCCGCGACGTCCTGGAATCGGCCGTAGAAGCCTCTCGTGCGGGCATAGTCCTCGGCGTCAGGGGCGAGGAAGAGCACCGGCATCCGCAGAAGCCCCACGTCATATGCGAGCGACGAGTAGTCGGTGACCAGGACGTCGACCGCCGGCAGCACGGGCGTGACATCGGAGAGCACTCCGGATCCGAGCATCCTGACCCGTCGGCTGGGCAGCGGAGGCGCGTACCCGCCCTCGCCGAGCGGGTGGGAGCGAACGAGCAGCACAGCGTCACTCTCTTCGAGCACCCGGATGATCTGCACCCACTGGGCAGCCGTCGGGACCGCCGGGTCGTCAGCTCCGTCACGCCATGTCGGCGCATAGAGGATGATCCGAGAGCCGGTCGGCAGTCCGCCGATCGCACGGTTCAGAACGTCGGATGCCTTCGCCCGACGCTCGATCGGGTCACCCGACGACAGCACGTCGACACGCGGCTCGCCGGTGACGACGACTCGGCCGTCACCGAGCGCGAAGGCCGACTCGAGACGCCCCCTCGAACGGTGTGACGCGGCCGGCAGCACTCGGATGCGCTGAGCCGCACGCCGGTAGAGGATGCCGATGAGGCGGCGCAGGACCGGAGCCCCGGGGATGTCCGGGACCTGAGTGGTCGCAGGCGAGTCCAGACCGATGCGCTTGAGCGGGATGCCGTGCCACAGCTGCACGACGAAGGCACCGGACACCGCATAGCGGTTCACGTCGCCGAGTCCATGCGTCACCACGACGACGCCGGCGCGCGCCGTGGCCCACCAGCCTCGCAAGCTGTTCTTGCGCGTCGTGCGGATGCCGAGCGCCGCGGCGTCGCTGTCCTCCCGCTCGGAGGACGTCAGCCACACGGTGTCGTGCCCTTCTGCCGCGACGAGGCGCTGCAGGGCGAGAGCCCCGTCTCCGACGCCGGCCCCGCACCCGAACACCCAGCGCGTGCCACGAGGGATGACGAGCGTGCCGGCGCGCCCTGCGAGGTAGAGCGGTATCCGAAGCAGCTTGGCCGCATTGCCGGAGCCGAAAGAGAAGGACGCCACCCCGCGAGCCTATCGCGGGGTGACGCCCTTCTCGGTGAGCGGGATCGCCCGAGTCAGCCGGCGAGCTCGCCCAGGGTGACCTCGATCTCGTATTCCTTGCCTCCACGGATGTAGGTGACCTTCGCGTCGCTGCCCGCGGCGGCCGCGCGCACCTGCGCCGTGAGGTCGCTGGCGCTCGTGATGGGCACTCCGTTGAAGGCGGTCACGACATCGTCGGCCTTCAGCCCGCCGGCCGCGGCAGCGCCGCCCCCGGTGACCTCGGCGATGTACGCCCCCGAGACGTCGGCGTTCTCGACGCTGGCGGCGTCTCTGACGGACGCTCCGAGCAGGCCGTGGCTGGCCGCACCATCGGCGATGATCTCCTCCGACACGCGCTGGGCGATGTTGGCGGGAATCGCGAACCCGATTCCGATCGAACCCGACTCCTCCGAGCTCCCGGAACTCGCGATCGCGACGTTGATGCCGATCAGCTCGCCCTTGGCGTTCACGAGCGCACCGCCGGAGTTCCCGTGGTTGATCGCCGCATCGGTCTGGATCACGGCGATCGAGATCGATTCCGAGCTCTGCTGCGAGGTGTTGCCAGGCAGATCGAACTGGAAGGGGCCTTCGCCCTCTTCGGGCGTCTCCTGCTCGTTCTGCGGAGCATCCTCCGACGACGAGTCGGGGAGAGCGGACGACGCGATCTGGATGCTGCGGTTCAGGGCGCTGACGATGCCGGTCGTGACCGAGTTCGACAGACCGAGCGGCGCTCCCAGAGCCACCGCGGTGTCACCGACGTTGAGCTTCGACGAGTCGGCGAAGTCGATCGGAGTGAGATCCGTCGCATCCTCGAGCTTGATCACGGCGAGGTCGTAGATCGGGTCGGTCCCGACGACGGTCGCCGAGAAGATGCGGCCGTCAGAGGTGGTGACCCGGATCGTCGGATCGGCCACGGCACCGCCGAGGGTCACCACGTGGGTGTTCGTGAGCACGTAGCCGTCGTCGCTGATGATGACGCCCGACCCGCTGCCACCCTGGTCGGAGCCCGCCACCTCGATCGTGACGACCGACGGGAGTGCCTCGGTCGCGACGGCGGTGGTCTCGTTGACCGACCCGGGGTTGTTGACGGTGATGGTCTCGGGGCCCTGGGCGACGCCCGTCGACCCCTGATCCGAGATCCCGTTGAGGATCGCTCCGCCGCCGAACCCCGCGACGCCGCCGACGAGGGCGGCCGCGAGCACGATCGCGGCGAACTTCACTCCGGCGCGGGGCTTCGTCTCCTTGACCTTGGTGGAGCCATCGACCGGCTGGCCGGGCTCGGCCGCGGTGTGGAGACCGAATGCCGCACCGGGCGACGTCGCGGTCGGGCCGCCGACGGGTGCCTGGTGCTGTCCGGCCTGGGGTCCTGGCTGGTGCTGTCCTGCCTGATGTCCGGGAGCTCCGAAGTAGGGCTGGGGCACCGTCTGGGCCACGGGTGCGACCGGGGCGCTCGGAGCCTCGAATGCCGGTGCCGGCGACGACGCGAACGTCGGGGGGACGTGGTGTCCCTGGTACGGCCCCGGAGCGGCGACGGTGCCTGGGGTCTCAGCGGCGGCATCCGTCGTCGAACGGTCGACGACCTCTGCTGCCTCGGTGGACGGCGCTGCGTCATTCGACGCAGGTGCCGAGTGGTCCTGGGTGCTGTCTTCGTTCATGGTGTGTGCTCCTTCAACAACGCCCTCTTAGAGTGACGCCTGTATCTGTGCGTTTCGTATGGCGAAGATGAGTTTCACCTATGGCCTTAGCCTGTTCTTCATGAGTGTCATCCCCGGAGCATGGCGGCGCACGGCAGCGGGAGCCGGTCTGCTCGCACCAGACGGAAGCGTCGCGCCCACCATCTTCGCAGAGATGTCCGCTGCTGCGGCTCGAACCGGTGCGATCAATCTCGGGCAGGGGTTTCCTGACGAGGACGGCCCCGCGGAGGTGCTCGCGGCTGCCAGGGAGGCGATCTCCCGCGGGATGAATCAGTACCCGCCCGGCAGAGGGACCCCCGATCTGCTCGACGCCATCAGCGAGCACCAGCGTCGCTTCTACGGACTGGACGTGGACCCCTCGCGCGAGGTCATCGTGACGGCCGGCGCGACAGAGGCGCTGACCGCGACTCTGCTCGCCCTCATCGAGAGTGCGGACGACGAGGTCGTCGTCTTCGAGCCTTACTACGACTCCTATGCGGCCGCGGTCGCTCTCGCAGGTGCACGACTGCGCACGGTGCCGTTGAGAGCCCCCGACTTCCAGCCGGATCTCGAGCGCCTGGCGGCCACGGTCTCCGACCGCACACGCATCATCCTGATCAATGATCCCCACAATCCCACGGGTGCCGTCTTCGATCGCGAGGTGCTCGCGGAGGTCGTCCGTCTCGCGGAGCTGCACGACGCGATCATCGTCACGGACGAGGTCTACGAGCATCTTGCGTTCACAGGTCCGCACACCCCGATCGCGACGCTCCCCGGCGCCGCAGAGCGCACGCTCACGATCTCGTCTGCGGGCAAGACGTTCTCGGCCACCGGCTGGAAGATCGGATGGGTGCACGGCCCCGCGGAGCTCATCACCGCGGTGCTGACGGTCAAGCAGTACCTGACGTATGTGAACGGCTCGCCCTTCCAGCCGGCCATCGCGGTGGGCCTGCGGCTCGGAGACGACTTCTTCGCGGGTGCAGCGGCGACGCTGGCGCACAAGCACGAGATCCTCGGCGAGGGACTCCGTGATGCGGGGTTCACCGTGTTCGCGCCGCAGGGCGGCTACTTCACCGTCGCCGACGCGTCAGCGCTCGGCGGAGCGGATGCGGCCGAATTCTGCCGCGCGCTCCCCGAGCGCGCGGGAGTGGTGGCTATCCCGCTGACTGCCTTCGTGTCGGAGGCGCACCGAGAGGACTACGCCGGACTGGTGCGCTTCGCGGCGTGCAAACGCGTGGAGATCCTCGAGGAGGCGGCGACGAGGCTCGTGTCGAGCTTCTGACCTCTCGGCCGAGTCAGCGCGGTCCGACGGCGTATCTGCGCACCCGCAGCGAGGGATTCACAGCGCGCACGCGCTCGATGGTCGCCCGCTCGACGGCCGCGACCGCGATTCCCTCGGTCGTTCCCACTCCGGCGAGCACGACCCCCTGCGGATCGATGATCTGCGAGTGACCGACGCCGATCGGGGTCGGATGGTCGGCGGCGATCACATACGCGGTGTTCTCGATCGCTCGCGCCGCGAGGAGCGTCGTCCAGTGATGCTCCTTGAGCGGACCGCGCACCCATTCGGCCGGCACCACGAGAGCGTCGGCGCCGGCGTCGATCAGGGTGCGCGACACCTCGGGGAAGCGCAGGTCGTAGCAGGTCATGAGCCCGAAGCGGATGCCGGCGAGCTCGAAGGTGGCGGCCCCCAGATCGCCTGCTTCGATCCAGTCCGACTCGGTCTGGCCGAACGCGTCGTACAGGTGCTGCTTTCGGTAGCTCGCGAGGATCCCGTCGCCGCGCACGGCGACCACGGTGTTGTGGACATGCTGGGCGTCCGAGGCAGTCTCGACGAGACCCGCCACGATCACGACGCCGTGGTCCGCCGCGAGCGCCGTCAGGGTCGACACGAAATCACCGTCGAGACTCTCCGCATTCGCCGCAAGGGACTCGTCCATCGGATCCACGAAGTAACTCGAGTACTCGGGGAAGACGATCAGCCGCGCACCCCGCGCCGCGGCATCCGCCGTCAACTCCGCGATGCGGTCGCGATTGCCTTCTCGCGACGACGTCGGCGCGAACTGGCAGACGGCGACGGGAACGGCGGCGGAAGCGGTCTCGGTCATGCTCACATCCTCCCCCATCGCGCCGGCCGCGCCTCGATTCGCGGACTCCTGATTCCCGTGTTAGGCTATAAAACGTGCCGCGGGGTGGAGCAGTTCGGTAGCTCGCCGGGCTCATAACCCGGAGGTCGCAGGTTCAAATCCTGTCCCCGCAACGAGAATGCGACACAAGAAAAGCCCCTGATCGGGAGAAATCCTGATCAGGGGCTTTTCGCATGTATCCACGCGCTGCTCGGCGACCGAGCGACTCCGGAGCGGTCATCCGGCCTAGGACGCGAACCACCCGGCCACCTTCGCCGGCGGCGTCCCCGATACCGCTCGTGATCCTGCCGGATACGACGGATGCCGCCCCTCGAGAGGAGCGGCATCCGGCACTGCAGAGGGTTACTCCCCCGCGCCCTGTTCCAATCCGAGCAGCGTGTTCACAGCATCCGTGAGCCGCTTGTCGGCCTCGGCGAACTTGGTCAGGTCGCCTTCCTTGAGCGCTGCCTCGCGGTCGGTCAGCGCTTGCTGCGCGGCCGCCAGGGCCTCGGCCTCGGCGTCGGTCGGCACGGTCGGCTCGGTCGGGACCTCACCGGTGTCCGGATCGGGTTCGGTCGGTTCGACCTGATCGTCTCCACCGGCCGCGCCCGCGTCACCCCCGAAGAGGGTGTCGAGCGCCGCGGTCAGCGTGTCCTCGAAGGCGACCTTGTCTCCGAAGGCCACGAGGACCTTCTGCAGACGAGGGAGCTTCGTGCCCTCGGAGGACTGCACATAGACCGGCTGCACATAGAGCAGACCGCCACCCACGGGAAGCGTCAGCAGGTTGCCGTAGAGCACCTCGGACTCTCCCTGCTGCAGCAGGTTGAGCTGCGGCACCACAGCGGTGTCGGAGTTGTAGGTGTTCTGCACCTGGCCGGGGCCGGGCACCGTCGTATCGGTGTCGATCTCGAGCATCCGCAGCTGACCGTAGCCTTCGGCCTTGACGCCCGCCTCGGATCCTGCGTCCGAGTCGACGGCGAGGTAGCCCATCAGCACGTCGCGGTTGCCACCGCTTCCCGTCGCCGACGGGATGAACGTCGAGAACATCGAGAACCGCGGGGAGTCCTGCCCCGGCATCTGCATCGTCAGGTAGTACGGCGGCTGCAGGACCGCGTCGCTGCGCGGGTCGTTGGGCGTCTGCCAGCGGTTGTCCTGCTGCGCGAACGAGCCCGCGGTGTCGATGTGGTAGATCCCGAGGATGTCGCGCTGGACCTTGAAGAGGTCGGTCGGGTAGCGCACGTGGCTCATGAGATCAGCCGACATGTCGCTCACCGGCTTCAGCGTCGAGGGGTAGATGTTCTGCCATGTCTGCAGCACCGGATCCTCGTCGTCCCAGGCATACAGCGTCACAGAGCCGTCGTACGCGTCGACCGTGGCCTTGACCGAGTTGCGGATGTAGTTGATGTCGTCGATCGCGAGCGTGGGCGACGGGAGGTTCGAGTCGGCGATGGCCTCCGACAGGCTCACGTTCGTCGAATACGGGTAGGTCGCGCTCGTCGTGTAGCCGTCGACGATCCAGACCACGCGTCCGTCGACCACGCTGGGGTACGGGTCGCTGTCGAGCTCGAGATACGGTGCGACCTTCTGCACACGCGTCTTGGGGTCGCGGTCGTAGAGGATCTGGGAGTCCTCGTTCACCAGGTTGGAGAACAGGATCTGCTCCGACTGGAACTTCAGAGCGTAGAGCAGCTTCGTGAAGGTGCTGCCGATCTGCGGTCCGCCGTCGCCTTCGAACGTGGTCTTGGTCTCGGTCGAGCCGTCCTTGCCGCGCGGGTAGTCGATCTCGACGGGGTCGGTGCCGTCCGGCGAGCCGACGATCGAGTACTCGGGCGAGTTCTCGCCGAAGTACACGCGCGGCTCGAACTTCTCCTGCTCGGTGAGGAAGCCCGCGGACGGGATGCCGCGCTCGAGGAACACCGGCTCGCCGTCGGACGTGCGCTGGTTGCCCGCTGCGACCACCAGGCCGTAGCCGTGCGTGTAGACGGCGGCGCGGTTGTTCCAGTTGCTGACATCGACGCCTTCCATGTCGAGGTCACGGACGGACACCACGGTGTCCTGCATCTCGCCGTCGATCTCGTAGCGGTCGACGTCGAGGTTCTGCTGGAACTGGTAGTACCCGCGGTACTGCTCGAGCTGGCGCACGGCCGGGCTGATCACGGCGGGGTCGACGATGCGGATGGATGCCGTCGTCTCGGCGTCCTCACGCAGCTGGCCGGCCTCGGCGTCGGTCTCGGCCTCGAAAGGCGTCGTCTCGAGGTCGGCGACCCCGTACGCCTCCTTCGTGCCGTCGATGTTCCGCTGGTAGAACTCCGCCTGGTACGCGTTCTGGTTCGGCGCCACCTGGAAGGTGGTCACCGCCCACGGGAAGCCGACGCCCACGACGAGCGAGGCGACGATCAGCAGCGCCGTCGCGGCGAGGGGGAAGCGCCAGCGACCGATGATCGCCGTGACGAAGAAGAGGATCGCGACGATCGCCGCGATGATCGTGAGGATCGCGAGACCGGGGATCGTCGCGTTGACACCGGTGTACGCAGGACCGACGATGCGGTCGTCCTGGGCGACGAGGGTCTTGTAGCGGTCGAGCCACAGGCTCGCCGCCTGCACGAGCAGGTACAGACCCGCGATGATCGCGAGCTGGATGCGGGCGGGCTTCGAGATGCGCAGCTCGCCCTGGCCGATCCGGACGGAACCGTAGAGGTACGACACGAGGGCGGTCACGATGAGGGTGAGCAGCAGGACCGCCGACACGAAGGCCAGGAGGATCGAGTAGAAGGGCATCGCGAACATGTAGAAGCCGGTGTCGACACCGAACTGCGGGTCGACGGTGTCGGTGGCGACGCCGTTCACCCAGAGCCAGACGGTCTTCCACTGGCTGGCCGCGGAGAAGCCCGCGAACAGACCGAAGAAGATCGGCATGCCCCACATCGCGAGGCGGCGCAGCGGCTCGATGACCTCCTGGTATCTGTCCAGCTGCGAGCTGAGCCGCACGTAGACGGGGCGCAGCCGGTACGCGAGCTGGATGGCCACGAACAGGGGCACTGCCATGCCGAGGAATCCGACGACGAACATCACCGCCGTGGCGATCCACTGGGTGGTGAGAACTCCCTCGAAGCCCACCTGGTCGAACCAGAGGTATTCGGTGTAGAGCGACGCGAAGACGAAGAAGCCGGCGATCAGTGCGGCGATGATCGCCAACGAGATGCCGAAGATTCGTCGCGAGGTTCGGGGAGTGGCCGGGTTCGGTGCAGAAGTCGAGGTCACCGTCCCATCCTAGGCACGCCTTACTGTGCTGCGGCTGTCATCCCTGTCACGGGGAGGTCACGACGTCGCATGACGGCAGGGATCCGACGTCACCGTCCTCGGCGATCACATCGAGCGCGGCGAGCGATTCCTCCAGGCTCGACGTGCTGATCACGGTCAGGCCGTCGGGGATATGGCCGGTGACCTCGTCGCAGTTCGTCGACGGTGCGAGGAAGTACTCCGCCCCCGCATCTCGAGCGCCGTAGAGCTTCTGCCGGATGCCGCCGATCGGTCCGACGGTGCCGTCGGCTTCGATCGTGCCGGTGCCCGCGACATTCTTCCCGCCGTTGAGCTCTCCCTCGGTGACGGTGTCGATGATGCCGAGTGCGAACATCATCCCGGCACTCGGGCCGCCGACGTTGTCGAGCTGGAGCGTCACATCGATCTCGAAGTCGTAATCCGTGCGCAGGGTCACGCCGATCAGCCACGTCGTCACGTCGCCGTCGGTCTGCTTCGCCGGCGTCACCTCGACGACCTGCTCTTCGCCGCCGCGCTGCACGGTGAGCTCGACCGGCGCACCGGCAGCATCCTGGATCGCCTGACGCAGCTGCTTGGCCGAGGCCACTGCGGTGCCGTCGACGGCCGTGATGACGTCTTCCGCCTCGAGAGCGCCCTCGGCCGGCGCATCCTCGACGACCTCCTGCACGACGACCTCGGCTCCGGTGTCGTAGCCGAGCTCGTTGAGCGCCGCGGCTGTCGCCTCGTGCTGCGAGTCGACCATGAGCGTCGCGTTGCGTTCGTCCCGCTGCTCTGTCGTGACGCCCTCGGGGAACACCGAGTCGAGAGGGACCACCGCTCGGGAGGAGTCCATCCAGGCCAACGCGAGTTCGAACCAGCTCGGCGTGCGCTCGCGGTTGCCGACGACCTGCACCGTCGTGAGGTCGAGCGATCCGGCGGTCTCGAACGTCTCGGTGCCTTCGACCTGGATGAGCGGAACCTGCTCGCCGTCTGCGCCCGCCGCAGTGCCGAGGGTGTCGTAGACCGGGCCGGGACGCTGGATGACGTACGGCGTCGGGAGGAAGGTCAGCACGACGAGCGCGATCAACGCGACGACCAGCGCCCAGACGCCAAGTCCGAGCTTCACAGGCCGGGTTCGATCCACAGGTTCCTCCGTCGTTCGCGGGCGGCGTACAGCGATCTGCCCGCTTCGGGGTCTCGCGGCCGATCCTGTGACTAGCGTAGATGCCACGGCTTTAGGCGTGCTGAGAGGCGAGCGACATGTCAGACAACGACCCGACCCCCGAGGACTTCCAGGAGTTCCTCCGACGAATGATGTCCGGCCAGGGTGCCGGCGACATCGACCCCGAGGCGCTGCAGAACGCCTTCGCGGGCATGGATGGAATCCAGTTCGACCCGGCGATGATGCAGACCATCATGTCGCAGCTGCAGGGCGCGTTCGGCGGCGACGCCTGGGAGAACGCGCTGCGTCAGGCGCTGCACATCGCCAACCGCGACGGCCTCGGCATCACCGACGGTTCGCGGAGCTCGCTCGTCGACTCGTTCGCACTCGCCGACCTGTGGCTCGGCGAAGCGACGACGATCTCCGAGCTCAGCGAGTCGCCCAAGGCGATGACACGCGGCGAATGGGTCGAAGCGACCCTCCCGGTGTGGAAGGAGATCGCCGGCCCGGTGTCGACGAGCATCGCCGATGCGCTCACCAGCGCCCTCGACACGCAGGTGCCCGAGGAGATGCGCGACGTCGTGCAAGGCGCCGGCAAGCTCATGCGCGGTCTCGGCGGCTCGGTGTTCGCCGCCCAGTTCGGGCAGGTGCTCGGCAACCTCGCGCTCGAGGTGGTGTCGGGCGGAGACGTCGGCATCCCCGTGCTTCCGGCCGGAACCGCGGCTGTCATCCCGCAGAACCTGACGGCGTTCGGCGACGGTCTCGAGATCCCCGAAGACCAGATCACCCTCTACCTCGCGACCCGCGAACTCGCCTACGCCCGGCTGTATCGCCATTCGAAGTGGCTGCACCTGCACGTCATGGCCCAGATCACCGACTTCGCACGCGGAGTCACGGTCGATGTCGATGCACTCGAAGACGTCGCGAGCCGCCTCGACCCCTCGAATCCCGAGGAACTCCGCGCGGCCATCGAGGGCGGTGCTCTGCTGCCCACGCAGACGGAGGCGCAGCGCGAGGCCCTCGCGCGTCTCGAGAACCTCGTGGCGACGATCGACGGCTGGGTCGACGTGGTGACGGCTCAGGCGACGTCTCGCCTCCCCGATGGGGCACGGATCGCCGAGGCGGCCCGCCGTCGCCGCGCGGTCGGCGGTCCGGCCGAGGACGCTCTCGGCGCGCTCGTCGGCCTCAAGCTGCGGCCTCGTCGTCTGCGCGAGGCCTCGGCCATGTGGCAGGCGGTGACCGACGCCGCCGGCATCGCAGGACGCGACGCGCTCTGGGACTACCCCGACCTCATGCCCACCTCGGAGGACATCGACGACCCGTCTGCGCTCATCGCACGACTTCAGGCGAGCGCACGAGGCGAGCAGCCCGTCGCAGATGAGTTCGACGAGGCCCTGGCCCGTCTGCTGGACGGCGACGACTTCTCGAGCGAGCAGCCGGAGAGATCTGACGCCTCGGAGGATGAGCAGGACTCCGACG
Organism: Microbacterium sp. SWDP-B6; assembly: GCF_059803615.1. Taxonomy (NCBI): domain Bacteria; kingdom Bacillati; phylum Actinomycetota; class Actinomycetes; order Micrococcales; family Microbacteriaceae; genus Microbacterium; species Microbacterium sp. SWDP-B6. The sequence goes on from NZ_JAPFGV010000010.1 coordinate 94,411, forward strand.
GCGGTGACGGCCCGGGAGGCGATCGCCCGGTGTGAGCGGGGCGGGAGCGGGGTGCGCTGACTTTTCCACGGATGCCCGAGACTCCCCCACCGGAAGTTCGGCTTTGCGCAGAATCGAGGGATGTCTCCTCTGACACCCAAGACCATCACCCGCCTGGATCCCGCCGTTCCGCTGCTCTGGCGAGACGGTGAGACACTGCAGATCGGCATCGAAGGCACGCTGCGCATCGCGGCGTCCGAGCCGTGGGTCGAGCGACTGATCGGTCGGATGGCTGCCGGGTTCCGGCGCACGGCCTTCGATGTGGTCGCGCACGCCGCAGGGGCACCGCGCGCGGAGGCACGGATGCTCCTTTCACGACTCGAACCGCTGCTCGTCGACGACGCCCCGGCGCCGAGGGCCGCATGGGTGGAGAGCATCGACGTCGCCGACGCGCGCTGCGACTACCGCATGCGCGAAGCACTTCTCGACGAGGGGATCGCCGCCGGGGCGCGGGAGAACCCCGCCGACATCGGAGTCGTGCTCGTCGAAGGCGCAGCAGCCGCCCTGCACTTCGCCCGCTACCTTCGCGACGACACCTCGCATCTCCCCGTGGCACTCGAGCGAGGGCGGACGACCGTCGGCCCCCTGGTGGTGCCCGGCGAGACCCCCTGTCTCACCTGCCGCGACGAGCACGAACGCGAGCGCGACGACGCCTGGCCGCGGATGCACGCGCAGCTCATCGGGCGAGCGTCGGGTCCGATCAGCGTCGCTCGGATCGCGGACGCGGCGACGCTCGTCGCGCGGCTCCTTGCGGAGACGTCATCAGCGGGCTCGTTCGTCGACGTCAGCGGCGATGGCCGGCGCGAGTGGCGTTCGGTGACGTTTCATGCAGAATGCCGGTGCCGCGCGCAGTCGTTCCCATCTCTGCCAGGAACCGCGACGGCGCCCGCTCCCCTCGCCCCGCTGAGCGTGACCACGACAGCGAGAGAGTACGCGCGGCCCGCGTGACGCCGACGTAGGCGAGGCGGCGTTCTTCGTCGATCGCCTCGAAGCCGGTGGCGTACGAGATCGGAAGCGCGCCTTCTGCCCACCCGGCCAGGTGGACGTGCGGCCATTCGAGACCCTTGGCGGCGTGCAGTGTCGAGAGCGTCACGGTGCGCATCGTGGGCTCGTGCTGGTCTTTCGCCCGTGCCATGAGCGCATCGCTGAAGGTGCGCAGGTTCTCGTCCGGCCCCGCATCCTCGGCGAGACGCAGAATCGCGCGCCGAGCCTCCCACCCGTCGCGCTGCGCGCCACCGGCCGCGGGTGGCTCGTCGGAGAGCCCCAGCTCGCGGAGGACTCGCTGAACACCCGGGAGGAACCCCTGCTCCGTCGGGGCGACGGCGGCGGCCCTCAGCGCCAGGATCGCCTGACGCACCTCCGGCATGGCGAAGAACCGCGTTCCGCCCAGCACCGAGGTCGGGATCCCCTCTGCGGCGAGCGCCTGCTGCAGCACCGCCGACTGGGCATGGGCGCGATAGAGCACCGCGATCTCCGAAGGCGACGCGCCGGATTCGATCCGCGCCGCCACGGCAGCGGCGATCCCCTCGGCCTCGTCGCGCTCGGAGTCGTAGGCCGTGACCGTGGGTGATTCCGCGTTGAACGTCTCTCTCGCCGGGATGAGCTCGAGCGCGCCCGGCCGACCCTTCATGAGCGCATTGGCCGCTTCGAGGATCGGCGCCTGCGAACGGTAGTTCGTCTCGAGCCGCACGACCGTGGCATCCGGATGACGCCGCTCGAACTCGAGCAGGAAGCGCTGTTCCGCGCCGGCGAACGAGTAGATGGTCTGGCTCGCATCGCCGACGACGCAGATGTCCTTACGGTCTCCCAGCCAGAGTTCGAGCAGTCGGTTCTGGAGCGGAGAGACGTCCTGATACTCGTCGACCGTGAAGTGGCGATACTGCTCGTGCACGGAGGCGGCGACGCGCGGCTCCGCTTCGAGCATCCCGGCGCATGCGAGCAGCACGTCCTCGAAATCGAGTTGGCGCCGCTCGTCCTTCAGCGCCTCGTAGCGCTGCTGCAGCTCGACGAACTGCGCGGAGTCGATCCCGCTCACCGTGCGACCGAGCAGCGAGTGCTGTTCGACCGAGAGCATCGACACCTTGCGCCATTCGATCTCGGACGCGATGTCGCGGAGGGTCGCAGTGCTCGGGCGCAGACGCATCGAGTCCGCAGCCTGGCCGAGCAGTCTCACCTTGTTGTCGATGATCGACGGCGCGGGCGAGCCGGCCAACGTCGGCCAGAAGAAGTTGAGCTGGGCGAGCGCGGCGGCATGGAAAGTGCGCGCGGCGACCCCCTCGACACCGAGAGCGCGCAGGCGTCCCCTGAGCTCTCCCGCGGCCTTCGCGGTGAAGGTGACCGCCATGACCCGAGACGGCGAGTACGCCCCGGTGTCGACGCCGTGGGCGATCCGATGGGTGATCACACGCGTCTTGCCCGTTCCCGCGCCGGCCAGCACGGCGACGGGACCACGCAGAACGGATGCCGCCTCCCGCTGTCGATCGTCGAGGGCTTCGAGCGCGCTCACGCGCGCTCCTCGAACCACTCGAGGATGAGTGCGCGCGCGATCGATGCGGGCCCAGGCAGACCGACCGGTCCGTCGCCTGCGAGAGCGGACCCGATCTCGTCGCGAGAGAACCAGCGCACGTCGATGATCTCCTCGCCGTCCGGACGCAGCACGTGATCGTCCAGCGCCACCGCACGGAAGCCGAGCATGAGCGAGCGGGGGAAAGGCCAGGGCTGAGACGAGACGTAGCGCAGTGAGGCCAGTCGTACGCCCGATTCCTCCTCGAGCTCCCGATGCACCGTCGATTCCAGCGACTCGCCCGCCTCGGTGAATCCGGCGAAGCAGGAGTACATCCGTCCGCCCCAGTTCGCGTTCGCTCCGAGCAGGAGCCGTTCGCCGTCCGAGCTCTCGACCGCGACGATGACCGCAGGGTCCGTGCGGGGGAAGTGCTCGCGACCGCAGACGAGGCATCGGCGCGACCATCCGGCCTGCCGCAGCTCGGTCGCTCCCCCGCAGCGGGGGCAGAACGGCGCGTCGCGCAACCAGCCGCCGAGCGCGAGGGCCTCGATGAGCAGCTCTGTGTCGCCGGAGCCGAGACGCGCGCCCAGGTCGCGAAGGCCCAGCCAGACCTCATCCGGGGCGGTGTCGACGGTGTCGCCCTCCGGCGGCAGTACCGCGAGAAGCACAGCGGTTCCGTCACCGTCGCGCCCGAGGAGCGCCCAGGTGGCGTCGACGATCTCGGAGGCCGGCACCCGCAGCAGAGTGGCCGGATCGAGATCGGCGCCCGAGATGCGCACCCGACCATCGCGCACGGCGATCACCCTCGTCGCCTCCTCTGCGCGGAGTCGATCGAGGATCCCTGGCTCGATGCGCAGATCGGCTGCGCGGTCGAGGGAAGTGCTGCTGTCGGCGATCATCGGCTCCTCTCTCACGGGCGTGGCGGAAGCGGGACCGCCCCTACGTCCACCTACCCTGGAGGCATGGGACGCTCTCCATTCACTCTAGCCGCGGCGGTGACTGCCGCACTGCCCGGCGCCGAGGTGACCGGGGCGCGCGCGCTCAGTGCCGACGGCGACGGCCGCTTCGACTCCGCCGTCGCCACGCTCGCCGACGGACGCGAGCTCGCGATCCGCGTGGCAGACGACGACGAGACCTCTCGGGAGCTCGCCGCCGAGGCCCTCGCCCTCAGAGCGCTGACGGCCGGTGCGCGGGCGATGCTGCCCTTCAGAGCTCCCGAGTACATCGGCGAGACCCGGCTGGCGGACGCACACGCACTGGTGACCGAGCTGCTGCCCGGTTTCCAGATCGAAGCCGCGATGGTGCCAGCGGGCCGGGGCGCCGCCGAATCGATGGGCGCGGCGATCGCCGCCGTCCACGCGCTCCCCACGTCGGTCGTGCGCGGCGCCGGTCTGACCACACGGTCTGCTCAGGAGAGTCGCGACGAACTCGCTCGACTCGTCGACGCCGCCGCATCGACCGGGCGCGTCCCCGCTCGACTCACGGTGAGGTGGCGCGACGCCATCGCCGACGACGACCTCTGGCGTTTCGAATCGACGGTCGTGCTGGGTGGAGTGCAGTCCACCTCGTTCATCTTCCGCGACGACCCGGAGCTCGGCCCCGAGGTCACCGGACTCGTCGGGTGGCATTCGCTGGCTGTGGGCGACCCGGCGATCGACCTCTCGTGGCTGTCGACCGCCCCTGATGCCGCAGATGACGTCCACGCGTCGTATGCTCGTGCCGCCGATCGCGGCCCGGACGCAGCACTCGAGGTGCGCGCTCGGCTGCTCGCCGAGCTCGAGTTCGCCCGCTGGCTGGTGCATGGGGACTCGCTGCACCGACCCGACATCGTCGACGATGCCGCCGCTCTCCTCGAGGCGCTCGCAGACGGACTGCACAGCGACGATCTCGGCGTGATCGCATCGCGCAACGAGGGTGTCGAGTCTGCTCTCGATGCGCTCGACCGGGTTCCGTCGAGCGCCGTCTCCGGGGTCGACACATCGATGCAGACCGACGCGTACAACCCGGACGACCTCTGGCGCGACGACAGCGACGCCCAGAGCACGAGCGATCTCAGTGAGACGGCGGATGCCGCCCATCGCCTCCAGGTGGGTGGCCTCGAGACCGAGGACCTGTCCGGGGTGCGCGACCAGCTCTCGGAAGACCGCGGTGCGGAGCAGCGCACGACCGGCGATGCTCATCATGCCGACAAGCCCGAGAAGGCGGATGGCTCCGACGAGGGGTCGCCGGAAGATGAAGCTCAGCGGGCCGCCCGAGCAGCGCTCCAGCGCTGGAAGAGCTCCGGCTCGGAGTAGACCCGGTCACCGCGGATGACGAGGTCGTCTGCGACGTAGTAGAGCGCGACATCGATCTCGTCGAGCGGCACGCCGAATCGGCGATGGTAGGCGAGGCGATACAGCGCGAGCTGCAGCATCCGCTCTTCCCGCTCCTGGGGTGTGCGCGGGGCCTTGCCCGTCTTCCAGTCCACGATCTCGATGCGCCCGCCCCGGTCCTCGCGTCGGTAGACCGCATCGAGCTTGCAGATGACGATATGGCCCTCATCGCCCGGCAGCGCGCCGCCACCCAGCGCGAAGTCGATCTCGATCTCGACCGCGATGGGCTTGAGGGATCCCCACTCGCTGGCCTCGAAGATCTCCTGCAGAGTCGAGAGGTCTGCGGCGTCGGCTGACGACACCTCCGCTCCGCCTGCGCTCTCGCCGAAGGAGAGGTCGTCTTCGTCTACCTCCCAGAGTGCCTCGTCGACGCGCTGGCCCACGCCGACCAGTTCGCTGCGCCGCTCGACCCAGGCATGGAACAGCGTGCCCAGGCGAGTCTGCCGATAGGGTCGCTCGGGCATCGGGCGGACGAGGGAAGACACCGTGCCGGCGAAGTCGGTGACGTAGTCCTTGAAGCGGGAAGCGGGCACGCGAGTCGGGGGTGGCGCATCGACGCCGTGCAGTCGAGCGGCACGCTCGGCGAGCAGACGGACCAGCTCCGGGGAGGCCACAGGGTCGCCCTCGGCGGCAGCGCGCACAGCTGCGGCCGCGGACTCGACGATGCCTCGCCGAGCACCGAGTGGGTCGAGCGGCCAGGTGAGCGTGGCGCCCGGACCTTCATAGGGGTTCTCGTCAGGATCCACGGGCTCGATCGGCCTGCGACCGAGCACCTCCATGGCCTCGATCAGGTACGGGCTCGGCGCCTTCGGCTGCTTCTGCCCCGCCCAGTGCGCTCCGGTCAGGAGCAGGTGGCTGCGCGCCCTGGTGACGGCGACGTAGGCCAGTCGGCGCTCCTCCTCTTGCTGATACTCGCGATAGGAGTCCTTGAAGACGGTGATCGCGCCCGGCGCCGTCTTGCTCTTGCTCGTCAGAGATGCGATCCCGGCCTTCAGCCGCTTGGCCGGATCGAGCTCCTCGTCAGAGGGGGCGATCCAACTGAACGTCGGCAGCGCCGCGCTGTCGCCGCGCAACGCGAAGGGCAGCACCCCGAAGCCGAACCACCCCGAGGTGTCCGTCGGTCGCGACGGCAGTTCCCCCTCGACCATGCGCACCACGGCGACCGCATCCCATTCCAGGCCTTTGGAACCGTGGACGGTCAGAAGCTGAACCACTCCCGGCTCCGGCGGCTCCGGGCGCGGCACCAGTTCATCCGTGCTCTCGGCCTTCTCGAGCCAGGCGAGGAGGCTCGAGATCGTCCCGCGCTCGTCGGCGGCGAGGAACGACCTGACCTCGTCGGTGAACGCACGCAGCTGGGTGGCGGCGATACGAGCCGGCCCCCTCGTCTCGTTCGCAGCGAGCTCGATGTCCAGACGCAGTTCGAGCTCGATGAGCCTCAGCATGTCGGGAAGCGGCAGCGACGAGGCTCTGCGAAGACGTTCGAGCATCTCCCCCGCTGCGCGTATGCGAGAGCGACCCTCCGGTGTGATGCCCGACAGAAGGCGGTAGTCATCGCTGAGGCCGCGGAGCACATCGACGGCGTCGATGATGGACAGCGCCTCGTCCGCGCCTCGTGACGCGCGGATGCGCTTTCGGAGTTCGTCGTCCAACGGCAGCAGACCGCTGTCTCTCCGCGAGAGCTCCGCTGCAAGCCCCTGCAGCGCGGCCATGTCGGCGACCCCGACCGAGAAGCGAGGGCCGACGAGGAGTCTGATCAGAGCTGAGCCGGCGGTGGGATCGTGCAGCACCCGCAGTGTCGAGACGACATCGACCACCTCGGGCGTGGCCAGGAGACCACCGAGGCCGAGGATCCGGTGGGGAATGCCCTGCGCGGCCAGGGCTGCCGCGAAGGTCTGCATGTGGCGCTTCGACCTGAACAGCACCGCCCCGGTGTGCGGCTTGGCTGGGTCGTCGTGTGCTGCACGACGCGCGGCGAACCACTCGGCGACCGCGCGCGCTTCCTCATCGACCGTGAGCGGGAAATCCACCTCGACCGCCCCGGGGCCCGCACCCGGGCGGGCCTCGAGGGGCGGCACGTCCAGCCCAGGTCTGCGAAGAGGACCGAGGATGCGGTTGGCGACGCCGAGGATGCTCCGGTCGTTGCGCCAGCTCGTCATCAGACTGTAGTTCCCGACGGTCTCCTGCTCGGAGAAGGTCCGCGCGAAGGCGTGCAGGTTGTCGGCGCTGGCGCCTCGCCATCCGTAGATCGACTGGTGGGGATCGCCCACCGCCATCACGGCGGAGTCTCGGAAGAGCCGTGCGAGGAACTGCGTCTGGATCACAGAGGTGTCCTGGTACTCGTCGAGCAGCACGACCTGATGCTGCTGTCGGAGATCTTCGCGCACATCGGGTGACGACTCGACGATGTCGTAGGCGCCGCTCACCTGGTCGGCGAAGTCCAGCACACCACGTCGTTCCTTCTCGGCGATGTAGTCGCGGACCAGCACCGACAGAGCGGGAAGAGCGCGAAGATTCGCCACCGCGGTCGCGACATCCGCATTGCTCGAGTACGGCTCGAACGCCTCGGCCTGACGCAGCGCGATCCGGTCCGCGCGGTCGAGGTCGACCCTGTGGTCGAGCGAGTCACCGGCCAGCCTCTGCACCGCATCGACCACTCCCGCCACAGATCGGTCTATCTGTTCCAGCTCGGGGAGGTCGGCGCGCAGCACGACGTCGCGCACCAGCATCCAGGACGCCGCCTGACTGAGCATCGCGACGTCGGACTCGCGGCCGATGCGCGCCGCGTGCTCGCGCACGATGCCGTCTGCGAATGCGTTGTACGTCGATACCTTCGGACGGATCAGCAGGTCCTCGGCCGACAGGGGGGCCGAGTCGCCCGCGGTGCCGAAGCGCTGGGCGAGTTCATCGAGCACCTGCGATCGGACGACCTCGCGCTGACGGCCGTTCGCTGCTTTCGACACGCGATCGAGAGCGTGGCTCGCCACGATCTCGGGAAGGTGCGGCAGCAGCCCCCTTCTTCCGTATTCGTCGATGAGCGCCAGCCTGGCGCCGATCCGCTCGGCGAGCTCACCGGCGGCCTTGCGGGTGAAGGTCAGCCCGAGAATCTGATCGCGGCGCACGTGCCCGTTCGCGACGAGCCAGACGACGCGACCGGCCATCGTCTCGGTCTTGCCGCTGCCCGCTCCCGCGACCACGAGCGCAGGTGCGGGTGGCGATTCGATCACCCTCTGCTGCGCCTCCGTGGGCGCCGGGAGGCCGAGAGCGGCGGCGACGTCCAGTGCAGAGATCCCGTGCCCCGCTCCCGTCCACGCAGTCACGCGCTCACCGCGGCGACGGTGTGGATGCGGCACGGCTGGACCCGCCATTGGGTGTCTGCGCAGTGCGCCTCGACGTGCGCGGTGAAGCTGGACGCCGACATGCCTCGCGCGGCCTCGGCGATGCGTCCGAGGAACTGCACCCGCTCTTCGCCGGCGAGGGTGTGCTGGTGTGCGACGCGGAAATCGCTCCCGGCAAGGGTCTTGGCGACCAGCACGAGCCGCGCTCCGGCCAGCGCCGCCGGATCCGCTCCCTCGATGAGCCCCTCTTGCACAGCCACCTGGTATGCGGCGAGCTGCGCGTGGTCTGCGACCTTCTGCTCGCTCTCCGGCTCGTACTTGCCGGTCTTCAGATCGACCACCACGACGCGTTCTCCTCCCTGCGCATCGGCCATACGCGTCCATCTCTGCCCTCGGGCCTTCGCATGCTCCCCGCCCCCGGCGGTGTACGCCTCGACCCTGTCGATGAAACCGTGGACGATCGCGTGGTGCGGGTGGGGGTCGTCCGGTTCGGTGCTCACCGGGCGGACAGCAGGCGGGACGCCGATCTCCTCCGGAACCTCGACCGCGAATCGGAACTCGACCTCCCCGGCGATCACGCGACCGCCTTCCTCTGCCACGTCCGAGAGATAGCTGTGCAGTCGATCGATGTACAGGTCGGCTCGACGACGCTCTTTCCTGCCGATCCAGGCCGTCTCGAAGTCGAGCTCGGGCCAGTGCTCGGCCAGAACGTCGCGAAGGCGATCCAGTTCCCCGTCGGGCACCTGCTCCATCGCTTCATGGATGATGGTGCCGATACCCGCCGACGGCGGCATCACGGTGTCGCCGCCGAGCGCGGAGACCGCCCAGTTCAGCTCGCATTCCTCGAACGATTCCATGCGTGACGGCGACACCCGAGCGGCATCGACCGCGAGGTCGTGCAGTGGGGCGTCGGTCGTCGGCGGAGCCACGCCGTACCACTCGGACGGGTCCGCGCCCGGCACGCCCTCTCTCGCGAGCACCGCCAGCTGCGCGGACGCGTGCTCTCGCGCGGCCGGGGAGGTCGAGGTCGTCAGCACCCGGCGATGACGGGCGACGAGCCCGCGCAACGTGAGCGGATGCTCCGCCGATGCATGCAGCTCGGGCGGATCGGGCGGCGGGAGGAAACCGAAGAACGGGCTGGGCATCAGGTCGTCGTCGTCGACCGCGGTGACCAGGAGCCGGCGGCGCGAGCGAGAGATCGCGCGCACGAAGAGCCGCAGTTCGTCGTGGAGTGCCGCGCGGCGCCGGTCGAGGGTCTCGGGCGGGTGCTCGACGGTTCCGGTGCGGGCGGCGAGCAGCGCATCGGCGAGGCGCCAGGTCTGCAGCATCCCGCCGCGCAGACGCACGTTCGGCCAGATGCCGTCCTGCACTCCGGCCACCACGACGGCGTCGAACTCGGTGCCGAGCGCTGTCGCAGGTGTGAGCAGGGTCACCCGTCCCGGCCGATCGGGACTCGACAGGGAGTCTTCGGGCACCTCACTGTCGAGGATGTCTCGCACGAACACCTCGGGCTTCTCATTCGGGGTGCGTTCGACGAACCGCTTCGCCGCACCGAACAGGGAGACGAGGGCGTCGAGGGCTCTCGCGGTCTCCGCACCGCTGGGCTGCAGCGACATCTCGCGCCACGCGACCTGGAGCTTGCGCCCGTCGACTGCCCTGGACTGATCCCAGACCCGCCACAGAAGATCGTGGATCGTCTCGCCGTCAGCCGCCGCGGAGGCCACCTCGGCGATGGTCGAGGCGAAGCGCGCGGCCAGGCGGGATTCCTGCGCATCGATGAGAGTGAAGTGGTCGGGCGCGGCCAGCGCCTGGCGCAGCAGCTCCCGAGCCGGCGTGGACCCGCCGAGGTCGAGCTCGATATGACGCAGACGTGCCCGCAGACGCCGGAGACCGATCGCATCCATGCCGCCGAAAGGAGTGCGGAGCGCCTCCTCCCAGTCCTGGGAGGTCCGGTCGTCAGGTGCGGTGAGGGCCAGGCGCACGATGCCGACGATGTCGCGCACGATCGGCTCGGAGCCGAGGGGCCGCTGCACACCCGCGGCTCTCGTCGGGATCTCGCGTGCCGCGAGCTCGGACTCGAGGTGCGTCACCTGCCGGGTGTCGTGCGCGATCACCGCGATGCGATCCCACGGAACACCGTCTGTGAGATGCCATTCGCGCATGACGCCGGCGATGCGGTCGAGCTCTTCGTGCGGCGACGGCGCGATGAAGGTGCTGACGTCGGTGGGGGCGCCTGATTCCTGTGCGTCGAGCGGTTGGGGGGCGCGTCGGTGGTCGATGCGGCCCGACGCCCCGATCGCCTGAGTGACGGTGCGGGTGAGCGCGGTGAGAGCGGGCGCCTGCCGATGGGGCCTGTCGAGGACGTGCACCTCGCCGAGCGCGGCGGCGAGCTGAGCGAACAGCTCCGGGCTCGCACCGCGGAAGGCTCCGGAGGAGATGTCAGGGTCGCCGAACGCGAGCACTGCCGTGCCTCGCGCGCGCAGCGCCTCGACCATCGCGATCCCGCCACGTGTCAGCTCCTGCGCGTCGTCGATCAGCACCACCCTGAGATCCGCGAGGGGCCCCAGGACAGTCGACTCGGCCGTCTGCAGGATCGTGCGCGCCTCGGCGAGCAGATCTGCGGCGTCACGGTGGGATGCCCGCGCCAGATCGAGCACCGCGCGGTACTCGACGAGGAAGTCGGCGACGGCCGACCAGGCCGCATCGTCGGCCGCGCGCAGCTCCACGGGCTGCGCGCCGAGCTCGACGCACTCGGCGAGGAACGCACGAAGCTCGGAACGGAAGCCCTTCGATGCGCGAACCGCGGGGCTCAGCGCCTGCGGCCATACGATGCGCTCGTCTTCCGCATCGCCCGCGAGCAGCTCGGCGATCAGACGGTCCTGGTCCGCCCCTGTCAGCAGGGCCGGCGGCTCTGCTCCTGCGCGCACCATCGCTCCGCGCACGACCTGGAAGGCGAACGATCCGAGCGACCTGGCCAGCGGGCCGGGGGTGGCCTGACCGATTCTGACTCCGATGCGGTCGCGCAACGCGGTGGCCGCCTGCCTGCTCGGCGTGAGGACGAGGAGCTGCTCGGGGCGCATCCCGACGGTGTCGAGCAGATGCACCACACGCTCGGTGAGGGTGCGGGTCTTGCCCGTTCCGGGCGCCCCGATGATGACACCGGATGCCGACACCTCTGCGCCGATCACGGCGTTCTGCGCGGCGTCCTCTGTCATGTCCTCCACGCTACTGCGGCGCACGGACATCGCCGCCCGCCGCCGTCTCACGACGCTGTGCGCTCAGGGCGAAACCCACCCGATCGGCGGATCCCGTCGTCTCGCCGCCCGGTAGAGTTGGGCGCAGTCGTCGACCTCCGAGGTCGACTCGACCACAGCATCGTCGACTGGAATACAGGAGTACGCGTGGAAATCCGCATCGGCATCATCAACACCGGCCGCGAGCTCAGCTTCGAGACCGCTTCGAGCGCGGACGAGGTTCGCGCACAGGTCTCCTCGGCTCTCGAGCAGAACACCTCTCACCTGAGCTTCGCCGATGTGAAGGGCAACTCCTACCTGGTTCCGACCGCGAACCTCGCGTACATCGAGCTCGGCACCGAGGAGTCTCGTCGCGTCGGCTTCTTCGCCTGACGCCACGATGTACATCCTCCTCGCTCTCGTCGGAGCGTGCGCGCTCGGCATCGCGGCCCACTACATGATCGGTGGCCGGGAGCTGCGCGGGGTCGCACTGACGCCCGCGATGGCCACGGCCCTCGCCGCGCTCTTCTATACGGGCATGCAGTGGCTGGGCGTCGGAGAGGACAGCATCTGGCTGTGGCTCGCGAGCATCGTCGGATCCGTCGCGGTCGCCGCAGGCCTCACGGTCGCGATCGTCGCGTCGCGCCGTCGGTCGGACGCATCGGCCAGGGCCGCGCTCGGCATCTGAGCATTCGTGAGCGAGCGTCGCACGCTGCGGTGGATCCGCGTCAGCGTCGGCGTGCTGATGCTCGACCTCGTGGTCAGCGGTGTCATGTCGTGCCGCTCGCGCTCATCGCCGGCAGCATCCGGGGCATCCCGTTCGGCTGGCAGCTCATCGACATCTCATTCGGCGTGGTGGGCGCAGTCCCCGCCGTCGCCGCCTGGCGTCTGACCAGGCGGCTCGAGCGGATGCGCACGCAGACCGCTGCGGGCTAGGAGGCCAGCCCCATCGCGTCCATGCGACGCGCGTGCGCGCCCATCAGCTCGGTGTAGACCAGCTCGACGCGGTCTTCGCTCATGGCCGCGAGTTCGGGCTGACGCAGGGCTGAACGGCACACCAGGATCGTGTCGCCGACCAGGCGGCGCGCCCACATCGACAGGAGCGATCGCCACTCCCCGTCGCCGTCGATGGTCTCCTGGATGATCGCGACGATCTCGTGACGGGCGTCGTCCTCGCCCAGGATGGCTGCCACCCGCTCGCCGGTCTCTCCGTAGCTCGAGGCGAGCGCGAAGTAGAAGTCGTCGAGCATCCCTGCGGTGATGTAGACGGCCAGCAGCGTCTCACGTGGACGCGCCCCGATCGTCTTGCGACGGAATGCATCGAGGTTCTCGCGGAACGGGAGCATGAGCTGCGTCGGATCGTCACCGCGCTCGGCGATCAGGTCGACGATGGCTCGATGCTTCGTGAGAGCGGCGCCGGCCGCGCGAGACAGGGATTCCTTCTCGGAGAGCTCGGGCGTCGCCCTGATCAGTCGGGTGAGCGTCTCGAAGTAGCCCAGCTGCAGGTACGCGGCCTGTCCGAGGAATCGTGGCAGCTCCGGCGCGAGTTCGGCGAAGTCGACGCGCGTCGCTGCGCCTTGATCCCCTCGACTGCGCAACGTCAGTGTGCGCCGGGGCGTCCTTCGCTTCCAGAACCAGTTCACCACGGGGTTCACAATACTCGGACGAGAGGGGCCTTCCGGGCGCCGCCACCCCCTCGGGTAGGCTGTCGGTGTCCCCGCCGTCGGAGCGGGGCCCGCGCCTGTGGCACAAAGACGGCGTGGATCCGTGAACGTGGCGATCCTCGCAGGTCGCCGGACAGGCACTCTGAACATTGACAACCTTCGCTGATCTCGGAATCGATCAGGACATCATCGACGCACTCGCCGCCAAGGGCATCGTCGACGCCTTCCCCATTCAGGAGCAGACCATCCCCCTCGGCCTCCCCGGCCAGGACATCATCGGCCAGGCCAAGACCGGCACCGGCAAGACCTTCGGATTCGGCATCCCTGTCGTGCAGCGACTGGGGCTCAACCCCGAGCACGGCGTCAAGGCGCTCATCGTCGTTCCCACCCGCGAGCTCGCGGTGCAGGTGTACGAAGACATCGACCTGCTCACGAGCAACCGCTCGACCAGCGTCGTCGCGATCTACGGCGGCAAGGCCTACGAGGGTCAGATCGACCAGCTCAAGGCCGGCGCGCAGATCGTCGTCGGCACGCCGGGTCGTCTGATCGACCTCGCCGGCCAGCGCCTTCTCGATCTGTCGAACGCGACCGAGGTCGTGCTCGACGAGGCCGACAAGATGCTCGACCTGGGCTTCCTCGCCGACATCGAGAAGATCTTCCAGAAGGTCCCCGCGGTGCGGCACACGCAGCTGTTCTCGGCGACCATGCCCGGCCCGATCGTCGCGCTCGCTCGTCGGTTCATGTCGAACCCGATCCACATCCGCGCCAGCGACCCCGACGAGGGCCTCACCCAGGCGAACATCAAGCACCTCGTCTACCGGGCTCACTCGCTCGACAAGGACGAGATCATCGCGCGCATCCTGCAGGCCGAGGGCCGCGGCAAGACCGTCATCTTCACGCGCACCAAGCGTGCCGCGCAGCGTCTGGTCGACGAGCTCTCCGACCGCGGATTCAACGTCGGCGGCGTGCACGGCGACATGGGCCAGGATCAGCGCGAGCGCTCGATGGCGGCCTTCAAGGCCGGCAAGCGTGACGTGCTGGTCGCGACCGACGTCGCCGCCCGCGGCATCGACGTCGATGACGTCACCCACGTGATCAACCACACGATCCCCGACGAGGACAAGACGTACCTGCACCGCGTCGGCCGCACCGGTCGGGCGGGCAAGACCGGTATCGCCGTGACGTTCGTCGACTGGGAGGACCTGCACAAGTGGGCGCTGATCAACCGCGCCCTCGAGTTCGGCCAGCCCGAACCCACCGAGACGTACTCGTCCAGCCCGCACCTGTTCGAAGACCTCGACATCCCCGCCGGCACGAAGGGCCGTCTGGTGTCTGCGCCCAAGACGCAGTCGGTGAAGACCGAGCGGGCTCCGCGCCCCGAGCGTGCAGCAGACGTGGCAGCAGAGGGCACCGACGAGGGCGGCACCCGTCGCCGTCGGCGTCGTCGGGGCGGTTCGACCCCGGTGGGTTCCACGTTCGCAGAAGGCACCTCCGAGGCGCCAGCCGACGACTCGCAGTCCACGACGTCAGCCGACCGCAGTGCCGAAGGCGCCGGCACCCACGACGGCGCAGGCAAGGAGCACCACGACGGCAAGCCGGCTCCCGCGCGCCGTCGCCGTCGTCGTCGCGGCGGTTCGGGCGGAGCGGGAGCGGCTCCGGTCTCCGGAGCCTGATCGACCTCAGAGGGGGCGGATGCTGCAGCAGCGGCATCCGCCCCCTCTGCCGTCTCCCCGGGCACACCGCACCGAGCGGTCGACGGAACGCCCGGCGTCAGGCGTAGCGCGGTGCGGTTCCGCTCGCGCGCTCGATGAGCCGCTGCACCATCTCGTCGGAGGTCGTGTTCTCGCCCGGCAGGTTCGGTTTTCCGGTGCCGTGGTAGTCGCTCGAGCCCGTGATGATCAGGTCGTGCTTCGCCGCGATCGCATGCAGCGCCTTCTTGCCCGACGCGGTGTTCTCGCGGTGGTCGATCTCGAAACCGCCCAGACCGGCGGCGATCAGCTGCTCGATGAAGTGCAGGGGCATCATGTGGTCGCGGCCGACGGTCGCGGGGTGCGCGATGATCGCCACTCCCCCGGCATCCGTGATCAGACGCACCGCGGTGAGCGGATCCGGAGCGTAGTGAGGCTCGTAGTAGCCCTCACGCGGATGCAGGATCCCGTCGAACGCCTCGGTGCGATCGCGGACGATTCCCCGAGCGACGAGAGCGTCGGCGATGTGCGGGCGGCCGACCGTCGCGTCGAGCGTGGTCTGGGCGAGGACGTCGTCCCAGTCGAGGTCGTAGTCGCGACCGATGCTGCGGACGATCCTCTCTGCTCGGCCGATCCGATCGCCCCGGATCCGATCGGTCTCGGCTGTGAGCGCCTCGTCGAGCGGGTCGAACAGGTAGCCGAGCACGTGCACGCTGCGCCATTCGTGCTTCGCCGAGAGCTCCATGCCGGGGATGAACGTCATCCCCAGTCCTGCGGTGGCCGCTGCCGCCTCGTCCCACCCGGTGCTGCGGTCGTGGTCGGTCAGCGCCACGGTGCGCAAGCCGTACGCGTGCGCCTGGCGCACGACCTCAGCGGGCGTCTCTGTACCGTCCGAGTGATTGGAGTGCATGTGCAGGTCGGACGGACCGGCGAAACGGCGTGAGGGAGCGGAGGCCATGCTCCGAGCGTACCGACGACCGCGGACGCCGGTCGCGCATGCCGTCGCTCTAGGGACTTCACAGGGGGGACTTCTAGGCTGGTGGGGATGTTTCGACTACTGGGGATCCTCTTCACCGTGCTGTTCGCGATCGCGACGGCAGTCGTGGTGTGGCCTCAGTTCTTCCATCTCGAGCAGACGTTCCCCTTCGCTCAGATCGTCGCCGCCCGTGGAGTCGTGCTCGCAGCATTCCTCGTCATCGCCGCGCTGTCACTGCTTCTCCTCTTCGCGAAGCCATTGCGTGGCTTCGCGGCATCGGTCCTGATCGTCGCGCTGCTCGGAGCCGGGGCGACCGTAGCCATCGGCTTCCTGCGCGGATTCGGCGCAGACACGCTCCCCGCCCCCACCGAGTCGAGCCTCCGCGTGCTCACCTGGAACACCGCCGGCGACGAGGTGTCAGCCGAGGAGATCGCCCGCGAGATCCTCGATCGAGGCGCCGATATCGTCGCGCTCCCCGAGACCACGGAGGAGGTCGGCGAACAGGTCGCTGTGCTGCTGCGTGATCAGGACCACCCGATGTGGGTGCACCACGTGCAGTTCAAACCCGACGTCGTCGACGGCCCGAAATCGTGGCACACGACCGTCCTGGTATCCCCCGACCTCGGCGAGTACTCCGTGATCGCGTCGTCGGAAGACGGTTCGAACAACACCGGCTCGGTTCCCAGTGCGGTGCTGATGCCGGTCGATGGCGCAGGTCCGACCATCGTCGCCGTGCATGCCGTCGCACCGCGCATGGACGACATGGCGCAGTGGCAGAGCGATCTGCGCTGGATCGCCGATCAGTGCCCCGCGGGCGACTTCATCCTCGCCGGAGATTTCAACGCGACGATCGACCACATGGCGGGCCTCGGGGTCGACGGCGGCGACATGGGCTACTGCCGCGACGCAGCGACCCGATCGGGCAACGGCTTCAGCGGAACCTGGCCGAGCTCGCTGCCGGCTCTGCTGAGCACGCCGATCGACCACGTCATGGCATCGCCCAGCTGGACGGCGACCGGATCGGTCGTGATCGGAGGCGGGGGTGGCAGCGATCACCGCGGCCTGGTCGTGCAGCTCGAGCCCGCAGGCTGACATCCCGCAGTCGTCACGCAGGTGACAGACTGGAGGGATGAGCACCGCAGAACGCGACACGATCGCAGAGCCGACGACCGAGACTCCCGTCGAAGCCACCACCACGAACCGGAAGCAGCCCTTCCCCCGCGGGTTCCTCGACACGATCTCGACCGGATGGGCCGAGCGCCCCGAGTCGATCCCCGCGCCCCGCGCACAGGCGCCGTTCGCTGCCGTGCGCCGCGCAGCCGTCTCGGCAGCATTCCCCGGCAAGCGCCTGGTCATTCCTGCCGGGTCGCTCAAGCAGCGCAGCAACGACACCGACTATCCGTACCGCGCCCACTCGGCCTTCGCACACCTCACCGGCTGGGCATCGGACGCCGAACCCGACTCGATCCTCGTGTTCGATCCCACCGACTCAGGCCACGACGTCACGCTGTATTTTCGCGAGCGCGCGGACCGCACCACGACCGAGTTCTACGCAGATGCCACCGTCGGGGAGTTCTGGATCGGCCCGCGCCCCTCGCTCGCCGGGGTCGCCGCAGACCTCGATGTCGCGACCGAGCACCTCGCGGAGTTCACGAGCGCTGACGGCGAACTCGTGCTCGACGAGGACGACGACCTCACCCGGTTCGTCTCGGAGCTTCGTCTCGTCAAGGACGAGTACGAGATCGCCGAGATGCGTCGTGCCGTCGACATCACCGCCCAGGGCTTCGAAGACGTCATCCGTTCGCTTCCCGACGCGATCGCGCACGCTCGGGGCGAACGGGTCGTCGAGGGCGTCTTCCATCGCCGCGCCCGCGAAGACGGCAACGGCGAGGGGTACGACACGATCGCCGCATCGGGTCCCCACGCCTGCTACCTGCACTGGACCCGCAATGACGGCACCGTGGTCCCCGGCGATCTGATCCTCGTCGACGCGGGCGTCGAAGCCGACAGCCTCTACACCGCGGACATCACCCGCACTCTCCCCGTCTCCGGCACCTTCAGCGAGGTCCAGCGCCGGGTCTATGAGACCGTGCGCGAGGCTGCGGACGCCGCCTTCGCCGCGGCACGGATCGGCGTGCGGTTCCGCGAGGTGCACGAGGCCGCCATGCGCGTGATCGCCGCCCGCGTCGCCGAATGGGGCCTGCTGCCGGTGACCGCGCAGGAGGCGCTGGACGCAGATGCCGGCGGACAGCACCGTCGCTACATGGTGCACGGCACGTCGCACCATCTGGGCATCGATGTGCACGATTGCGCTCAGGCCCGTCGAGAGATGTACTACGACGGCATCCTCGCGCCCGGCATGGTGTTCACGATCGAGCCCGGCCTGTACTTCCAGATCGACGACCTCACCGTGCCCGCGGAGTACCGCGGCATCGGCGTGCGCCTCGAGGACGACATCCTGATGACGCAGGACGGTCCGATCAATCTGTCCGCCGACATCCCCCGCACCGCCGACGAGGTCGAGGCCTGGATCGCTCGCATCCAGAGCTGAGCCCGCTGCATGCACGAGGGCGAGCTCGCACTCACGGAGGAGACCGCTGCGCGACTGATCGCGCAGCGGTTTCCCGCGCTCGCCCACCTGCCGGTCGAGCGCATACGCACCGCGGGCACCGTGAACACGATCACCCGGATCGGCGACGAGTTCGCGGCGCGGTTCCCCCTCGTCGTCGAATCGGCAGAGGCACTCGCTGCTGAGGCCGCGGCGATGGAGGAGCTCGCAGACGTCTGCGCGGTGCCTTCGCCTCGCTCTCTCGGCATCGGCATGCCGACGGCAGAGTATCCATCCGCATGGTCGGTGCAGACATGGGTGCCTGGCGACACAGCGTGCCGAGACCTTCACGCGACTTCTGATGCCCTGGCGCTCGACGTCGCCGCGCTGATCGCGTCGCTACGGGCCGCCGATGTGCGCGGGCGCGAGTTCGACGGTCAGGGGCGTGGTGGCGTCCTCACAGATCACGACGAGTGGGTCGCACTTTGCATCGAGAGAAGCGCTCATCTGGTCGATCCGGCCCGGGTGCGACGACTGTGGCGGGCTCTGCGCGGTCTGCCGCGCTCCGGTCAGGATGTGATGAGCCACCGCGATCTCACCCCGTTCAACCTGCTGGTCGCGGGCGATCGCGTTGTGGGCGTCCTCGACGGCGGCGGATTCGGCCCTGCTGATCGCGCTCTCGATCTGGTCGCCGCCTGGCATCTGTTCGACGCGTCTCGCCGATGCATGGTGCGCGAGCGCGTCGGAGCGTCGGATGTCGAATGGCAGCGGGGCGCCGGGTGGGCGCTGCAGCAGGCGATGGGACTCGGCTGGTACTACGAGGACTCGAGTCCCGCGATGAGTGCTCTCGGACTCTCCACGGTGCGCCGTCTGCTCGACGACGCAGAGCTGATGTCGCTCACGTGATGCCTACGCCGGCGGATCCGCAACGATCTCGACCTTGAATCCCTGGTCGTTCTCGACCCACCCGGCGTAGTGATCCGGGCCGCCTGCAACCCCAATCGAGTAAGCAGCCAGTGCCAGCTTCGCGAAGCCTCGTCGAGATCGGGCACCCAGATCTCGACATGGTGCAGACCCCTCATCAGGGGTGCACGAGCTCCGCGACGAAGGGTGCGAGCGACGCGCCGATCTCGGATGCGGGGCGCTTGCGTCCCTTCACCTCGAAGGTGTGACCGCCGCCGTCGATCCAGATGATGCGCGCGTCCTGGCAGGTTGCGACGACCTCCTCGAACTGCGCCAGCGGCTGGATGAACGGATCGTTCGTGCCCTCGATGAACAGCTGCGGAACGCTGATGGCCGGAAGGTGCTCGGCGCGCGGCTTCTCCGGCTTGCCCGGTGCGTGCAGCGGGTATCCCAGGTACGCGAGACCGTCGACGGAGAGTCCCTGCGCGACGGCCATCGACGCCATCCGCCCGCCATACGACTTGCCGGTCGCCCAGATGGCCGCATCCGGGTCCTGCTCACGCGCGAACGCGACCACGGCGTTCCAGGTCGCGATCGCATGAGTCGCCGGCCCTGGCATCCGGCGTCCCTGCTCGACGTACGGGAAGTTGAAGCGCAGCGTGGCGTGTCCACGGGAGGCGAGCTCTTCGGCGAAGCCGGTGAGGAAGGGGTGGTCTTTGCCGGTGCCTGCGCCGTGCGCGACGATCACGGTCGATCCGCTGTCCCCTGCCGACCAGTCAGCCGAGATGGCGACCGGTCCGGCGGGCAGATCGACGAGGATCTCGACCATCAGGCGCGCAGGTAGGGAATCGCGAACGGTACGCGCATGACTCTGCCGCCGGACGCCTTCACCATGCCCATGATGACCAGGACGACGTGGAAGGCCGACAGCGCGAAGTAGATCGTGATCGGGATGCCGATGGGGTAGAACCCGCTCGACGGAGAATCGGCCGTGAGTGAGAACAGGATCACGAAGTGCGAGATGAGCAGAACCGTCGACACCAGCAGGTATGTGAGCCCCCAGTTCGCGGCCGCCCGAGCGTTCTCGCCGGCCACGCCTCCGAAGCGACGCGATGTCCCGCCGCTGACGGCCATGGCGATCCCCGACGCGAGTCCGCCGACGAACGGGAACGGGATCAGGATCAGAAGGCCGAGAGCCCATGGAAGAAGCCCGCGCGGCGGTACCGCGGCGGGATAGGTCCCCGCGGGGTAGCCCTGTGCCGGATAGCCCTGTGCCGGATAGCCGGGTGCCGGATGCCCCTGGGAAGGAGGCATCTGCGGCGGGGTATAGCCGACGGGCTGCTGAGGCGCCGGAGCCTGGCCGGGAGCGGCGGGCGGCGCGTACCCCGGTGACTGCGACGCGGGCTGCTGCGCATATCCCGGAGGCTGCGGCGGCGCGTAGCCGTACACAGGCGCCGGTGCAATCGGGCCCTGCGCGGGAGGCGCGGGAGGCGCGGGAGGCACGGGAGGTACTGCGGGGTGTGCGGGTGTCGCCGACGGGTCGGACGCGCGGTCTGCGTCGGACATCAGACGGTTCCCGCCGAGGTGGGCGGGAGGCCGGGCTTGCCGGGGTCGGGCGTGTCGATCGGCGGTGCGGCCGGAGGTGCGGCCGGATCTGCGGGGCGCGGCGGAACAGTCGGCTCCTCGGGAGCGGCTTCAGGTCCACCGAGCGGCGGGGTCGGGCCGGGAGTCGGGTCCTCTGGCGAAACGGGAGGCGTTGCCGGAGGCGCAGGCGCAGGAGCGGGCTGGCCACCCGGCGCGATGCGCTCGCCGTACCTCGGCGGCTCGTCCAGATCGACGGGCGCACGCACCGTTGCAGGCTTGGCCGCCCCCAGGGCGAGACGCGCCTTCGCGAGTGACGTGGCCTGCACCCGCACCTCGTAATGGTCCGCGGCGAACTGCGTGACGCTCGCGAAGTCGCGGCGTCGGCGCACGATCGCATAGGTGACGAGGCTGAGGAGCATTCCGAGCGCGACGCCGATGAAGACGAACCCGACGAAGAGCTGGATCGGCACCTCGGGGTTGCCGATCACGAGGATCGCGGAGAGGAAGAGACCGATGAGCACGCCGTTGATGGCCCCCGATCGTGCCGCGGCGGCATAGCCGAGTCGCCCCGTGATGCGCTCGACCGTCCGGACGCTCTGCCCGATGATCGCGATGTCTCGGGCCGGCACCTCCTGGGCGATCAGTTTCGACACCGTCTTCTGGGCGCCTTCGTAATCGCGGGTGGAGGCGACGATCTCGCCCTCATCGCGGCTGTCGGCTGGACGGTTCAGCATGCTCATCCCGCCATTGTTCCATGCCTTGTGGTGACAGGGCCGGGAGTGTGTCGTGCTGCGGCCCCGCGGGGGCCGCGGGCGGGCCCTGCGCACTACGCTGGACGAGTGAGCACACAACGGGTATTCGCCGCGCGCCTGGCAGGCTGCGCCGTCTTCGATCCCGTCGGCGACCGGCTCGGCAAAGTCCGAGATGTCGTCATCGTGTACCGAAGTACGGCTGCTCCGCGTGTCATCGGCCTCGTCGTCGAGATCCCCGGGCGACGACACGTCTTCCTGTCGATAGGACGAGTGACGTCGATCCGTGCAGGCCAGGTCATCAGCACCGGACTCATCAACGTGCGCCGCTTCTCGCCGCGCGCCGGAGAAGTGCGGGTTCTCGCAGAACTCTTGGGTCGACGGGTCAGCCTCGTCGACGGCACCGGCACTGCTGTCATCGAAGACGTCGCCATCGAGCCGAACCGCCTGGGCGAGTGGGCCGTCAGCCAGCTCTTCCTCCGTCGCCCGAAGACCAGCGCCTCACCGTTCGCCAAGGGCCCGACGACGTTCGCCGCCTGGAACGAGGTCACCGAGCAGCACTCCCCCGGCGAGTCCCAATCGGCCGAGCAGCTCGTCGCCTCCTACTCCGAGCTGCACGCCGCCGACCTCGCGAACACCCTGCTCGATCTGCCTCAGCAGCGCATGATCGAGGTCGCAGAGGAGCTCTCCGACGATCGGCTCGCCGACGCCCTCGAAGAGATGCCCGAGGACGACCAGGTGCACATCCTCGACCGCCTCGGCGACGAGCGAGCCGCAGACATCCTCGACCAGATGGAGCCGGATGACGCCGCCGACCTCCTCGCCCAGCTGCCGCCCAATCGCCTCGAGCAGCTGCTCGAGCTGATGGAGCCGGAGGAGGCCGAGGACGTCAGGATGCTGCTGCGATACGGCCCTGACACCGCCGGCGGTCTCATGACGCCCGAGCCGATCATCCTCTCCGCCGATGCGACCGTCGCCGAAGCGCTGGCCCTCATCCGGCGTCACGAGCTGCACCCCGCCCTTGCTGCAGCCGTGTTCGTGACCCTGCCGCCCTTCGAGACGCCGACGGGCCGACTGCTCGGAATGGTGCACTTCCAGAGGATGCTGCGCTACCCGCCGCACGAGCGGCTCGGCGCGATCATGGACGACAGCCTCGACCCCGTGCGCGTCACCGCATCGGCTGCGGAGGTGGCCAGGATGCTCGCGAGCTACGACCTCGTCTCGCTTCCGGTGATCGACGCCGCCCATCGTCTGGTCGGCGCCATCAGCATCGACGACGTCCTCGACTATCTGCTGCCCGACGACTGGCGCACACATGACAGCGACGAGCCGTCGATCCCGAAGGAGGTGCGCTGATGCCCCGCTCCCGCTCGCGCTCCCCTCAGCTCGACGCCCCACTGGGCCGCGGCACCCCTCGGCAGCGGCCGACATCGCGTGACCGCTTCGGCCGCTTCACCGAATGGGTCGCCCGTGCAATGGGCACCCCGGCGTTCCTGCTCATCCTCACGCTGTTCTGCGTGCTCTGGATCTGCTGGAACACCCTGCTGCCCGACCACCTGCGCTTCGACGATGCCGCGCTCGGCTTCACGGCCCTCACCCTCATGCTCTCGCTGCAGGCGTCGTACGCGGCCCCTCTGATCCTCCTCGCGCAGAACCGCCAGGACGACCGTGACCGCGTGCAGATCGAGCAGGATCGCCAGCGTGCCGAGCGCAACCTCGCCGACACGGAGTACCTGGCCCGAGAGATCGTCGCGCTGCGGATGTCGCTCGAAGAGCGCAACAACCAGGTCGTGACCCGGGATGTGCTGCGCCACGAGCTCAAGTCGCGGGGGGGGGGGGGGGGGGGGGG
>NZ_JAPFGV010000011.1:0-110412 GCF_059803615.1 Microbacterium sp. SWDP-B6
GCGCCCTCCCGTCGGGTCAGTCCTCGATCGAGGCGTTGTAGAACTCCGGCAAAGCGCCGTCCGTGAGGCGGAAGCCCTTCACGTGCTGCTGGGTGACGTACACCTGGCTGTCGTTCAGGATCGGGACCACGTACGCCTGATCGATCAGATAGTCCTGGATCTGTCCGAGGATCGCCGTCCGGGCCTCATCGTCGGTCGCGGCATACTGCGAGTCCAGCAGCGACTGCAGGGTCTGGTCGGACCCGGCGAGGCCGAGCAGATCCGAGCCTGCCGAGCCGTAGTACTCGCTGAGACCCTTCGAGGCGTCCGGGTGCGGCCATCCCACCCGCAGCGGTCCGACTTCGGGGTCCGCGAAGGCGGTCGCCCAGTAGGTCGAGTAGTCGAGCTCGTTCAGCGCCAGCTCGATGCCGACGTCCTTGAACTGGTTCTGGATCTGCTGGAAGAGACTCTTCGCGGTGTTGTCGTAGACGTCGATATAGGTCTTGAGCGTCAGGCGCTCGCCGCCCTTGGTGCGATAGCCGTCGGAGTCGCGCTCCGTCCATCCCGCCGCGTCGAGCAGGCTGTTCGCCTCATCGGGGTCGTACTCGAACTTCGCCGACTCGTCGACGTAACCGAAGGTGTCCGGCGACAGCACCGAGCTCGCGGCCGTCCAGCTCTCGGTGTACTGAGTCTCGATGATCTGCTCGCGGTCGATCGCATGCAGCAGGGCTCTGCGCACCTGGATGTCGTCGAAGTGCGGGGCGCCGGGACGCAGGAACCACTGGTTGCTCAGGCCGACGCCGGTCTTCGAGACGATCTCATACCCGGCATCCGCGAGTCCCTGCTCTTCACTGGGCTGGACGTAACGGATCACGTCGGCCTCCCCCGACGTGAGGGTGCCGAGCCGAACGCTGTCCTCCTGCACGGGGATCACGGTGACCTGGGCGAGGTGCGCCTCGCCCTGGTTCGGCGAGCTCTCTGGCGCCCAGGCGTAGCCGTCGCGGCGCTCGAGCACGATCTCCTTGCCGTAGGTCTCCGAGGTGACGACGAAGGGCCCGCTCCCGATCAGGTTCACGAACTTCGACTGATCCTCCTTGCTCGCGTCGATCGTCGCATCCGCGACGAGGCCGGAGCCCCAGCCGGTGAGCACGTTGAGGAACGGCGCGTACGGCTCGGGGAGCGTGACGGTCACCGTGCGGCTCGCGTCGTCGGCGGTCGCCGCCAGACCGCTCGGGAACTGGGCGTTCGGGGTGGTGCCCACCGCTTCGTCGCCCGCGGATTGCCACTCGAGGTTCTTCGCGACGCTCGACGCGTCGAGATCGGTGCCGTCGCTGTAGGTGACGCCGTCACGGATCACGAACGTGTAGGTGAGGCCGTCAGGGCTGACCGTCCACGACTCGGCGATCCAGGGCTCCAGCTGGTTCGTGTCGGGGTTGCGGTACAGCAGCCGGTCGGTGATGTTCTGCTGCAGTGCACGCGTCTGCCACGTGCCGGACTCCTGCACCTGCGCGGAGGTGGGGATCTCGGCGTCGAGGTACACGAGGGATCCGCCGTCGGCGTCGGTGGACGCCGGCTGGGCGGAGCAGCCGACGAGCGCGATGCTGAGCGCGGCGACGGCTGCGGCGGCGAGTCTGACTCGTCGTCCGGTGATTCGGGACATGGCGGATTCTCCTGAGGCTGGGTTCGAGATGCGGGGGGCGGGATGCGACAAGGCCACTGCTGTGCCCGTGTGGTTGACCATCCTGCGGCTGGATCGGGCCCTGCGCACGCGCTGTTACCAGCGGTGACCGGGATCGTCGGTCGGTGTCGCTGTATGACGTTGCGTGTCGGCTCCCGGGGCGGACCTCGAATCAGGATCAGCACCGGGCTCGCGCTCTGCGGGATCGGGAAGCGGCTCATGGCGAGCCGCCCACGGATCGGGGTCGGCTCCGTTGACGTACCAGTCGCCGAGAAGCCTCGCCTTGTAACCACGGGGGTTGTGGGAGATGAGGGTACGGGCGTTGCGCCAGTGCCGATCGAGGCCTGCCCTGTGTTCGACCGACGAGGATCCGAGCGCGTCGAACAGCTCGGTCGAGGCGCGCAGGGCGGCGTCGGCAGTGACGATCTGGGCCTCGTAGGTGGCGACGGCGGCAGGATGCAGCAGGTCGCTGCCCCTCGCGTCCTCGGCGCGCAGCCCCTCGGCGCTCGCACGGGCGGCACGGAGGGCCTCCAGCCCGGCGTCGAGTTCGCGCGCCGCATGCACGACCACGGCTCGAGCCGCCGCGGCGGCGGCCGCCACGCCGCCGATCGTCTCCTGCACGATCGCGTCCTCCCTCGGCAGAGCGGCGAGACCCTGCGGATAGTTGCGCACCCGTGCACGGACGGCGGCAGCACCGTCATCCCGCGCTCCGACGGCCACACCCGCCACCGCGGCGACGAGCACCAGCTGGTAGATGGTCTCCTGGTGGGGCGAGCGACCTCCGTCCGGGAACACGGCGTCACCCGCGACGGGGACGTCTCGGAGCTCGGTCGTGCCGCTGGCGGTGAGCCGTTGGCCGATACCGCCCCAGTCGTCATGACGCACGACGCCCGCTTCCGAGGCATCGACGACCACGAGCACATCCGCGCCGTCATCCGTCTTCGCGGTCACCGTGATCCAGTCGGCGTAGAGGCTGCCGGTGCTGTAGTACTTGGTGCCGCTCACCGTCGGGGGCCGCGTCGACGCGTCGAAGCGCGTGCTGCTCCTGGCGCCTGGCACGGTGGCGCGTTCCGACCAGGCACCGCCGACGAAAGCGCCCTGGGCGATGCGGGCTATCCAGACGTCGTCAGCACCGCCCTCACGATGCCAGAGGCGGTCTTCCACGAAGGCGATGTGGTTGCGCCAGATTTGCGGAAGGTTGGCGTCGGCGGCACCGAGGTCGATGAGCAGCTCGACGAGCTCGCCGGCGGTCAACCCGCCTCCGCCTTCCGACACGTCGAGGCGCAGGGCGCCGAACCCCGCGGCGGCGAGGCGTCGGACCTCGTCGACGGGGAGCTCGCGCGAGGCCTCCCGCGACGCCGCACCCGCGGCGATCTCCGCGAAGAGCGGGGCGAATCGCTCGCGCGCCGCAGCGAGTCGGTCGGTCGACGCGGCAACGGGCGAGTCGACGGACGAGATGCTCGGAGCGGTGGCCGTGCTCATGCCGAGGCTCCGATCAGGCGGGAGTCCGCCGGTCGAGTGCCGCCCAGTCCGGTTCCGCCGCGATACCGCGCCGCCGGGTGGTCGTCAGGGAGACGCGCTCCGCCGCCGGTCAGCCGCTCGCGTAGGGTCTCGCCCGGCACGTAGGCGGTGCGCAGCCGTCCCCGCCGTTGGAGCTCGGGGACGACGAGCTCCACGAAATCCTGCAGGGTGTCGTAGCTGTGGTACTGGCGGAGGTTGATGCCGTCGATGCCCACCTCGTCGAGCCAGCGCTCGATCTCGTCGGCGACGACCTCGGGAGTGCCGACCGCGAAGAAGTCCTGCTCGAGCTCTGCGCCGACGCGTTCGATGAAATCACCCACGGTGCCCGACACCGACTGCGGAGGCAGCGTGTCATCCGGCAGACCCTCGGCGGCGAGCGCATCCGCGATCGTGCGCTCCGCCGGGTGCGCGGTGGGGTCGAACGGCAGGCTCGCATGCACGAACCGGCCGATGAGGCTCGCGTGCTCGCGATACTCCTGGGCCTTGCGCTCGGCCTCCTCCTGTGTCGGGGCGACGATCACGGCGGCCTGCACGACGATCTTCACCGAACTGCCGTCACGGCCGTTCCGCCTCGCCGAGTCACGGAACCGGTCGATCAGCGGTCCCGCGCCTCCGGGGCCGCGGACACCGGTGAACACCGCTTCAGCATGACGACCGGCGAAGTCGATGCCCGCGGGCGACGCGGTCGCGGTGAACAGCACAGGGGTGCGCTGCACGCTCGGCTCGGAGAGATGAGGGCCCGCGACCCGGAAGTACTCGCCCTCGTGGTCGATGTATCTGACCTTCGAGGGATCGGAGTACACCCCGGCCGCTCGGTCGCGGATCACGGCGTCGTCGTCCCACGATCCCTCCCAGAGCTTGTAGACGACGTCGAGGTACTCCTCCGCGATCGCGAAGCGCTCATCGTGCGGGATCTCCTCGGCCAGGCCGAAGTTCCGCGCCGCATTCGGCAGGTAGGACGTGACGATGTTCCAGGCCACGCGCCCGTTGGTGAGGTGGTCGAGGGTGCTCATCCGACGGGCGAACCCGAACGGCGGCTCGTAGCTCGTCGAGAAGGTGATGCCGAATCCGAGGTGCTCGGTCACCGCCGCCATCGCCGGGACGACGAGCATCGGATCATTGTTCGGGATCTGCAGCCCCTCGCGCAGGGCATCCGCGGGGCCACCGCGGAAGACGTCGTACGCACCGACGACGTCGGCGATGAAGATCGCGTCGAATCCACCCCGCTCGGCGGTGCGCGCGAGCTCCGTCCAGTACCGGATGTCCGTGTAGCGGTCGCGATTGTTCCCTGGCAGGCGCCACAGCCCGTGCGTGATGTGGCTCACGCAGTTCATCTCGAACAGGTTGAGGATGAGGGGCTTCGGCTCGGCCGATGTGCGGGCAGTGATGATCGTCTCCTCTGACAGCGGTGAACGGGCCTCACGACGCGAGCCCGGTGAATCAGCACACTAGGTCGCGACGGAGGTCGGATCCGCCCCGGTGTCATGAGGGGTAACCGGGGGTCATACGAGAACCTCTCCCTCGCCCGGATGGCCTTCTCACCCCATCCGATTCCTCGCGGGCTCCGAACAGGAGCAGATGGGCCCGTTCTCGCGCGCCCGAGAGGAGTTCCGATGATCGAATCGTCGACCCCGCCGCTCGCCGACCTCGACGGGTACCGCAACGTCACCGACCTGCTGGTCGCACGCGCAGCCGCAGCTCCCGATCACGTCGCCTTCGAGGTCAAAGGCGCGGATGCTCGAGGACCGTGGCGCCCGATCACGACTCGGGAGTTCCTCACCCAGGTGCGCGCTCTGGCCAAGGGCTTCATCGCCCAGGGCGTGCGGGCCGGCGACCCCATCGCGATCATGGCGCCGACGCGCTACGAATGGGCCGTCGCCGACCTCGCCTCCTGGTTCGCCGGCGCCGTCGTCGTGCCGATCTACGAGACGTCATCGCCGTCGCAGGTCAATGCCATCGTCGCCGATGCCGGCGTGCGCCTGGCGATCGGCGGCACCACTGAGCACGCGGTGCTTCTGCGGGCGGCGCTCACGCAGACCGGACGGAACACTCTCGGCGCCTGGACGATGGATGCCGCAGCATCCGGCACGCTCTCCGACCTGGTCGCGCGGGGCGTCGACGTCGCCGACGACGAACTCGAGGCTCGCAGGACCTCGGCCTCGCAGGACGACCCCGCGACGATCGTCTACACCTCGGGCACCACGGGCGAGCCCAAGGGCGTCGTGCTCACGCACCGGAACTTCCTCGGGCAGGTCCTCAACATCGCCGCCGCGTATCGCGAGATCGTGAACGAGCAGGGCAACACCGTCATCTTCCTGCCCCTCGCCCACGTGCTGGCGCGCGGGCTGCAGCTGATCTGCCTGGCCAGCGGCATGCGCATCGCGCACCTCTCCGATCCCTCGACGGTCGTCGCGACCCTCGACACTCTGCGCCCGACATTCCTGGTCGTCGTTCCGCGGGTGCTGCAGAAGATCCAGGCCGCCGCGGCCGACAAAGCCGCCGAGAAGAAGCTCTCGGCGGTGTGGGCGAAGGCCCGGTCGACGGCCATCGCCTGGGGCCACCGCGCCGAACGGATCGACGCCGGCCGCCGTCTCCCGAAAGACCTCGGGCTCAGCCTGCGGCACCGCTTCTTCGACGCTCTCTTCTACCGCCGCCTCCGCACCGTGATGGGCGGGCGCGTCGGATACATCCTGTCGGGTGGAGCCGCGCTCGACGCCGAGCTCTCGCTCTTCTTCCGCGGCATCGGCGTTCCCGTCATCGAGGGCTACGGTCTCACCGAGACGACGGCGCCGCTCACCGGCAACCTGCCCGGTCGCATCGCCTCCGGCAGCGTCGGCTCGCCGCTGCCAGGGCTCACCGTGCGCATCAGCGACGACGGCGAGGTGCTCGCCAACGGCATCGGCGTCTTCGGCGGGTACCGCAACCCGGCCCACGACGAGGGTGCCTTCGTCGACGGCTTCTTCCGCACCGGCGACCTCGGGCGGCTCGACGACCAGGGCCGGCTCTTCCTCGAAGGCCGACTCAAAGACGTGATCGTGACCTCGAACGGCAAGACGGTGGTGCCGACGCGGTGGGAGAGCGCGGTCGAGGCGGATCCGCTCGTCTCGCACGCGGTGATGGTGGGCGAGGGCAAGCCGTATCTCTCGGCGCTTCTCGTGCTCGACCCCGAGCAGACCGTGGCCTGGGCGGCATCCGAAGGCGTCAGCATCCCTCCGATCGCCGAGGCCGACCTCCGCGCCGTGACCGACCCGACCCTGCGCGCTCGCCTGCAGAATGCCGTCGACGCCGCCAACGCACTCGTGGCCCGCAGCGAGCAGGTGCGCCGGTTCAGCGTCGTCTTCGCCGACCTCGACGACCGCGCGCTGGTCACACCGACCATGAAGCTCAAGCGGAGCGTCGTGCTGGATCGCGCCGCCGTCACCGTCGAAGACCTGTACCTCTGAGAAGCAGAAAGAGAACGATGTCCTCCCCCACCTCCTCCACCCCCAAGTCTTCGCGATCGTCTCTCATCGCGATCATCGTCGCGCTCGTCATCGGAGCCCTCGTCGCACTCGCCGGGAGCCAGGGCGGTGGGGCGATCGGCGGCATCCCGCTGTTCGCCCTCGCCGTCGCCGCGGCATTCGCCATCCAGGTCATCGCGTTCATCCCGGCGATGATCCTGCGCACCGAGCGGTTCTTCGACCTCACCGGCAGCCTCACCTTCCTTGCCATCTCGGTCACTCTCGTGCTGGTGACGCCTATGCCCGATGCGCGCAGCTGGATCCTCGCGGCGATGGTGATCCTGTGGGCCGCCCGCCTCGGATCCTTCCTCGCGATGCGCGTGCACAAGGCCGGATCCGACGGCCGCTTCGACGAGATCAAGGGCTCGCCCGTGCGCTTCCTGCAGGTGTGGGTGATCCAGGGTGCGTGGGTGTCGATCACGGCGGCGGCGGCATGGATCGCGATCAGCACGGATGCTGCGGCACGAGCGCCAATCGGATGGCTGACTGTCGTGGGCATCGTCGTGTGGCTGCTCGGCATGACCATCGAGATCGTCGCCGACGCACAGAAGTCGGCGTTCCGCGCCGACCCTAAGAACAAGGACGAGTTCATCCGTACCGGCCTGTGGTCGCGCTCGCGGCACCCGAACTACTTCGGCGAGATCGTCATCTGGGTGGGCGTGTTCCTGACCGCCGCACCCGTGCTCGCGGGGTGGCAGTGGGTCGCGATCCTGTCGCCGCTGTTCGTGATCCTGCTGCTCACCCGCGTGAGCGGCATCCCACTGCTCGAAGCGCGCGCCGAGAAGAAGTGGGGCGACCGCGCCGACTACGTCGAGTACCGCGAGAGCACGCCCTCGTTGATCCCACGCCTCACCCGGCCTGCCGTGCGGGAGCGTGCTGCGTAGAAAGCGCGGAGACCGGGTTCACGCGCGGGCAGCCGCCCTCAACTCGCGCAGATTGTCGTCGACCGTCCGGATGACATCTTCCGCCGTCGTGTCTCCCGGCCGTCGGCTGACCTTCAGCCCGAGTCGCTCGACCTGACCGGCGGAGGCGAGCGCGGCGGCGACGTGGGCCGCATCCAACAGCGAACCGGATGCGGGATCCGCTGCCGCGAGCGGCAGGTGCCCGTCCGTCCAGGCTGGGCCATAGGGGCCGTCGATCGCTGCCGACCCCGAGAACGTCAGCCCGGCGAGCCGACCGGTCGCCGCCGCCTCCGCGATCTGCCCGGTCACCGCGTCGGCGTCGCGCGTCTCGATCACCGAGCGACCCCAGTTCAGCCAGAGCGCCAGCGGAGCGTCGACCGAGAGCATCGCGCCGAGCTCGTCGTCCAGCGTCAGGAAGCCCTTCTCCCACGGGTGACCCGGCACCGCGGCGTCGCAGTGCTCGATGACGAGCCGCGCTCCCGCCCAGTCCCATCCGGTGATCTCGGCGAGCGATGCCGCCAGACGCGCTCGATCTCCTCCCCCCTGCGGGGCGGTGTGGAGCGCGACCACCGTGACCGAGGCATCGGTGTCGTGGTCGATCCGCCGCACGTCTCGGGCGACTGCGCGCAGGTCGGCGATGGCGGCGCGACGCCCGTCCTCATCCGGAGAGGCGATGCCGTAGCGGGCGTCGGCCGCACACCGCTTCATCACCCATGGCAGCGGGGTCACCGCGAGCTCGGCCGCGGCAGGCACGTGGCGCAGGAACCACCCCGGATCATGGGGGTGCAGGCCCCCGATCCACGGCACCTCGAGCCCCACGACATCGGGCAGCGCGCAGAGCGCGGGCAGGAGTTCGGCCTCGAGATCGGGATCCCAGGTCGCATGCGCGGGAGACACCGCGTAGGAGCTGACCAGCAGCGGTGCGAGCGGCTCGTTCATGACACCAGGTGGCGGTGCGCCTGAGTGTGCCGGTAGTACTCGGCGAGCGCGAGCCGGGACGCGGCCGCGTCATCGACGAGCACGGTGACGCGTCGGTGGTGTTGCAGGATCGTCGCGGGCCATCGGGCCGACACCGCCCCTTCGACGAGCTGCGCGACGGCCTCTGCCTTCGCCTCACCGGTCGCGACGAGCACGATGCGTCGCGCGTCCATGATCGTGCCGAGCCCCTGCGTGAGGCAGTGATACGGCACCGCGTCGACGTCGCCGCCGAAGAAACGGGCGTTGTCTTCACGGGTCTGTGCGGTGAGTGTCTTCACTCGGGTCCTCGACGCCAGCGACGAGCCGGGCTCGTTGAACGCGATATGCCCGTCCGTGCCGATGCCCAGGATCTGCAGGTCGACGCCGCCGGCATCGCGGATCGCCTTCTCATAGCCGGCACACGCCGCGTCGAGATCGGCGGCGTCACCGTCCGGCCCGCGCACCGCACCGGGGGCGAGATCGACGCGCGAGA
Organism: Microbacterium sp. SWDP-B6; assembly: GCF_059803615.1. Taxonomy (NCBI): domain Bacteria; kingdom Bacillati; phylum Actinomycetota; class Actinomycetes; order Micrococcales; family Microbacteriaceae; genus Microbacterium; species Microbacterium sp. SWDP-B6. The sequence continues at coordinate 9,031 of NZ_JAPFGV010000011.1, forward strand.
CGAAGTCCTCGTCGATCACCGTGCTGTAGCGGCACGGATGCCCCAGGGGCAGTCCGACATACTCGTCGAGCATGAACCCCCGAGCGCGCGCGAGGGAGAGCTCCCCGCGCTCGACGCGCTCGGCGACCGCGTCATAGATGCGCAGCGGACTCGATCCCGTCGCGAGGCCGAGCACGGCATCCGGCCGAGCTGCGATCAGGGCGGCGATGTCGTCGGCGACGATCTCGCCGATCTGGGCTTCGGGTGCGATGACGACGTCCATCAGCTCTCCTCGGTGAGTGCGGCGACGAACCATGACGTGATGGTCGCCGGGTGGGTGATCGCGGTGCCGACGCACACGGCGAACGCGCCGGCGGCGGCCGCTGCCGCCGCCTGCGCAGGCGAGTGGATCCGCCCCTCCGCCATGATCGGGGTGCTGCAGCGGGCGGTGAGGAGCGAGATCAGCTCGAGATCCGGCCCCTCGGTCTTCGGGCGCTCGGCCGTGTAGCCCGAGAGCGTCGTGCCGAGGATGTCCACGCCGGCCCGCTCGGCCGCCAGTGCGTCGTCGAGCGAGCCGCAGTCGGCCATGATCAGGGCGTCCGTGTGCTCGCGGAGCGCCGCGACCGTCTCGGCGAGGCTCTTGCCGTCCGGCCTGCGCCTGCGGGTCCCGTCGATCGCGACGATGTCGGCACCTGCGTCAGCGACCGCCTTGGCGTGCTCGAGCGTCGGGGTGATGAAGACGTCGGCGTCGCCGTCCTTCCAGAGCCCGATCACCGGCACGGTCATCTCGGCGACGGCTCTGATGTCGTCGAGGCCCTGCACCCGGATGCCGGCGGCTCCGCCGACGACCGCCGCCTGCGCGACCTGCGCCATGGTGCGGGGATCGCGCATCGCCTCGCCGGGGTAGGCCTGGCACGAGACGATGAGGCCCCCTCGCAGCTCGTCGAGGATGTCGATGGATGTCATATCGCCCTCCAGGCGGATGCTGCGGCGCCCCGCAGGGGCGCGTCGTCACCGAGCTCGCCCGGCAGGATCGGAGTGGACTGCAGTGCATCGATGGCGTCGTCCGCGTACGCGCTCAGCATCGGCGTCCACCACGCGTCGCCGATCTTCGGCACTCCCCCGGTGATCACGATGCGCTCCGGGTCGAGGATGGTCGCGGCGCCGGCGAGCGCGCGCCCGACGGCAGCGGCGGACTCTCCGACGGCACGGATGGCGATCGGGTCGCCGTCGGCTGCGGCGGCTGCGACCCCGCGGGCGTCGATGATGTGCGGATCCCCGCCCAGCCACCGGAAGTGCGCGTGCAGACCGACGCCGGAGCCGATTGCCTCGAGATGCCCCATGCGCCCGCAGGGGCAGCGCAGATGCTCGGCCCCCGGGGTCGGCAGGTGGGCGATCTCGCCGGCGACGTGGTGTGCGCCGCGCACGGCGCTGCCGTCGAGGATGAGCCCCGCCCCGACACCGGTTCCCACGGCGACGACGAGCACGCTGGCCGCACCGGCCGCCGCCCCGTGCCGGTGCTCGCCCTCGGCATGCGCGTCGACGTCGTTCTGCACGACGACCGGGGCGCGGGGCACCAGCAGGTCGCCCAGCGCCTCGCGCACCAGCTCGGCGACGGGGGTGCCCGGCCAGTCGGCGAAGGTGTCGGTCGCCGAGACGATCGTGCCGGTGACGGCGTTCACGACCCCGGCCGCGCCGATCCCGACGCCCGAGAGACGTGCGGGTGATCCGTCGAGAAGTCTCTGCGCCAGACCGGCGACGGTCGAGACGACCGCCGCCGGTCCTTCCGCTGCTCGCGTGGGCGCCGTCTCGGTGCACAGCAGCATGTCGCCACGATCGGCGAGGGCCGCCGACGTCTTCGTGCCGCCGATGTCGACGGCCAGCACCACCTCGCGCGACTCCGCTGATCCGACACGATGCGCTGATCCGGCATGATGCGCTGGCACGAGACGATGCGCCATCAGGAGACGACGACCGGCAGCATCCCCTGCTCCGAGAGGATCTGACGGATGCGCGTGACGGTGTCGGCATCGAGCGACTGCACGGTGTCGGCCATCGTCGCGTGGTCGATGATGCCGCGGGCATGCATGGCGGCCTTGAACGCGCCCACTCCGGTCGCGTCACCCGAGAGGCCCTGCGGTGCGAAGACGATGTCGAACGCGCGGTTGATGCGCTCCTGCTCGGTGCGCGCCTCTGTCCAGTCGCCGCGCTGCGTGGCATCCCACAGCCTGACGTAGCCCGCGGCCTCGACGTTCGCGAAGCCCGGCACCACACCGTCGGCTCCGGCCAGGGCCATCGCGTCGACGACGACCTCGTGGCCGGTGAGCAGCTGCAGCGGACGCCCGGCGGCGTCGTTCGCGGCGATCAGACGGCGGAACGAGACGTCATCGCCCGAGGAGTCCTTGACCCCGTGGATGACTCCCTCGGCGCCGAGTCGCACGAGCAGGTCGATGCCGAGCTTGGAGTGCACCCGCACGGGCACGTCGTACGCCCACAGCGGCACGTCGATCGCCGCGGCGATCGCCCGGAAGTGATCGGCGACCTCTGCGGCGGAATTCAGTGTGTAGAGAGGTGCCGTCGTGACGATCGCCTGTGCGCCGGCCGCCACCAGACGACGCGCGGTCTCGATGATGCGGGGAGCAGTCAGCTCGATCGCACCGGCGATGATCGGCACCCGACCGGCGTTCACCCTGACGATCGTGGTGAGCAGCTCGACGCGCTGGTCGTCGGTGAAGTAGGCGGTCTCGCCCGTCGACCCGAGCGCGAACAGACCCGAGACGCCCTCGGCGATCAGTCGCTCGACGAGACGCTCGAGCGAGACGTGGTCGATCGTGCCGTCGGGCAGCAGCGGGGTGGCGACGGGCGGGATGACACCGGTGAAGGTGACGGAGGAGGATGCAGCAGTCATTGTGTTCCGGTCGTTTCAGTTGGTCGGTTCGAGCAGCGAGGGCGCGGCGCCCAGCAGCGTTCTGGTGTATTCGTCGGAGGGCGCCTCGAACACGCGGGCGGCATCGCCGAACTCGACGACCCTCCCCCGGTTCATCACGGCGATCTCGTCTGAGAGGTAGCGGACGGTCTGGATGTCGTGCGAGATGAAGACCATGCCGAGGCCGAGCTGCTCCTTCAGGTCGGTGAGCAGGTTGAGGATCTGAGCCCGCACCGAGACGTCGAGCGCCGAGGTGGGTTCGTCGGCGACGATCACCTGCGGATCCAGCACCAGCGCCCTCGCGATCGCGACACGCTGACGCTGACCGCCGGAGAGCTGGCTGGGCAACGCCTCGAGTGCGGAGGCCGGCAGACCGACGAGTCCGATCAGATCGCGCACCTTGCGGTCACGGCTCGCCGGCGTGCCGAGCCGGTGCACCTGCATCGGGTCGAGCAGCGCATCGCGCACGGTCATCCGGGCGTTCAGAGCCGTGGCAGGGTCCTGGAAGACGACCGACAGGATCCGCCCGAGCCGTCGGCGCACTGCCGGCGTGAACGAGGTCACCGTCTCGCCGTCGAACACGACGCGGCCGCTGGTCGGCTTCTCGAGGCCGACCAGAACCTTGGCCGAGGTGGACTTGCCCGACCCCGACTCGCCGACGATCCCCAGGGTCTGCCCCCGTTTGACGGTGAGCGAGACACCGGCCAGTGCGTCGACGTACTTCGGCCTGAACAGCGACGACGCACGCGTCTTGTAGCGGACGTGGACGTCCTCGAGCTCGATGACGGTCTCGCTCATCGTCCTGCTCCGATCGCATCGATGGGCGCATCGTCCGGATGCGCCGAGTAGTAGTGCTCGGTTCCCTCGATCCGCCGGCGCACCGGCGCGACCCCCGCGTAGCGGGCCGGGTCGGACGAACGAGGAGCGAAGCGGTCGCCGGCGGGGAAGTCACGCGGCGACGGGACGACGCCGGAGACCTGGTGGAGCCTGTCGGAGCCCGCCTCGATCGACAGTACGGCGCCGAGCAGCCCCTGCGTGTACTCATGCACCGGCTGCGTCAGGATCTCGCGGGTCGTGCCCTGCTCGACGACCTGCCCCGCGTACATCACCGTGATGCGGTGGGTGAGCTCTGCGACGAGCGCGAGGTCGTGCGAGACGAAGACGAGAGCGAAGCCGAGCTCGCGCTGCAGCCGCATCAGCAGCTCGACGACCTGCGCCTGCACCGTGACGTCGAGAGCCGTGGTCGGCTCATCGGCGATCACCAGTCGCGGGTCGCGGGTGAGCGCCATCGCGATCAGCACGCGCTGCCGCTGACCTCCCGACAGCTCGTGCGGATACGAGGCGAGCGTGCGCGCGGGGTCGAGACCCACCAGCTCGAGGAGGTCCTCGGCCGTGCGGGTGCCACCCCTCGAGGTGAGCTGCTTCATCTGCGAGCGGATGAGCATCGCCGGATTCAGCGAGCTCAGCGCATCCTGGTAGATCATCGCGATGTCGTGGCCCCGCAGCGCGTTGCGTCGCTTCGGGGTCATCTGCAGCAGATCCTGGCCGTCGAAGAGGATGCGTCCTCGAACGTCGGCCTTCGGGTCGAGCAGGCCCATGATGGCCAGCGAGGTGATCGACTTGCCGCAGCCAGACTCGCCCACCAGCGCCATGGTCTCGCCGGGGCGCACCGTGAAGCTGACATGGTCGACCACGTCGACGTCGCCGTGCCGCGGGAACGAGATGCAGAGGTCCTGCACATCGAGCAACGGGGTCTCGTCGCCCCCGTAGACGAGCCGATCGGTGCGGGAGAGCTCGCGCTGCCGCAGAACGGCGAGCCGCTCGGAGAGAGGCACCGCGGGTGCCACCGGCACCAGCACGTCCGGCACGCCGCTCGGAACGGAGAGATTGACGGCGGTGTCGACCGTGACGATCACATTCGTGTCGTCGTGGCCGGCGGCCGCCTCTTCGAGCTCGTGCGTCGACTCCTCGGTGTTCGCGGCATCGGCGGTGATCTTTCGTGCCCGCGGCGACACCATCGCATCGGTCATCCCCTCGGAGAGGATGTTGAGGCAGAGCACCGTCAGCATGATGAGGATGCCGGGGAAGAACGTCGCCCACCACGCCCCGCTCATCAGCAGGTTGCGACCGGCGGCGATCACGTTGCCCCACGACGGCTCGGGGTCGGGCACGCCGGCCTGCAGGAACGACAGCGACGCCTCGAAGACGATCGCGTCGGCGACGAGCACGGTCGCGAAGACGAGCACCGGGGCCATCGCGTTGCGGGCGACGTGCTTGGCGATGATCCTCGGAGTGCCCGCGCCCATGACGCGCACGGCCGAGACGTAGTCCTCGCCGTACTGATCGAGGATGTTCGCGCGGATGATGCGGGTGAGCTGCGGCACATAGAGGAAGGCGATCGTGAGCACGAGCACCGGCAGCGACTTGCCGAACACCGCCACGAACACCGCGGCGAGCGCGATGCCCGGGAAGGACATCACCACGTCCATCACCCGCATGAGGGTCTCGGAGATCCACCGAGGGGCGGTGGCGGCGATGGTGCCGAACACGCAGGCCGCGGCGAGTGCGACCAGGGTCGCGCCGAGCCCGATCACCAGGGAGTACCGGGCGCCGTACACCAGTCGGGAGAAGATGTCGCGGCCCTGGCGGTCGGTGCCGAACCAGTGCTCCGCGCTCGGCGGCTGCACCGGGGCACCGGATGCCAGCGGGTCGAACGGCGCGATCAGGGGTGCGGCGATCGCGGCCAACGCGATCACTGCGAGCACCACGATGCAGATCAGGGAGCCGAGGGACAGGCCGCCGAGGCGGAGTCCCGGAAGCGAGAGTCGTTCAGTCAGTTTGCGTCGCATGTCACACCGCCCGGATTCGGGGATTGATGAGCACGTACAGGAGGTCGACGATGATGTTGATCACCACGAAGGCCAGTGACACTGCGAGAGTCACGCCCTGCACGAGATTGGGTTCGTTGTTGGTCACGCCGTTGAGGATCAGGGTGCCCATGCCGGGGATCGCGAAGATGATCTCGATCACCACCGCCCCGCCGATGAGGTAGCCGATGCGCAGACCGAGCACGGTCACGGGCGTGATCAGGGCGTTGCGCAGCACGTTGCGACCGACGACGACGGTCCGCGGGATGCCGGCGCCGAGTGCCGTGCGCACGTAATCCCGGTCGAGCTCCTCGACCATCGAGGTGCGCACGACGCGGGAGAGCTGACCGATCACCGGAACGGCGAGCGCGATGGCCGGCAGCGCCATGCGGGCGAGCCACCCTGCCGGGTCGGCCCACGGATCGGGCAGGGGACCGGACGCGGGCAGCACGTTCAGCCCGAGGGTGAAGAGCTGGATGAGCAGGATCGCGAGCCAGAACGAGGGCGTCGACAGCGACGCCACCCCGATGATGCGGATGAGCTGGTCGGGCCAGCGGTCACGATAGACGGCGGCGAGGACGCCGATCGCGAAGGCGACGATGACGGCGATGAGGAGGCCGAGGAAGGTCAGCGCCAGCGTGACGGGGAAGGCGCGGACGACCTCGTCGATCACCGGAAGGCTCCGTGCCGAGTAGGTGCCGAGGTTGCCCTGCAGCAGCCCCACCAGGAAGGTGAAGTAGCGCGCGAGCAGCGGCTGATCGAGGCCGTACTGCTCCCGGTACGCCTGCAGCGCCTCCGGGGATGCGGTCTCGCCGAGCGCGGTGCGTGCCGGGTCGACGGGCGAGAACGACATCACGAAGAAGACGAGGAACGTGATGCCGAGGATCATGAACGGCAGCTGCAGCAGCCGTCGTCCGATGAGGCGGAGCGTGTTGGACACGTGCCGCTCCTTCCAGGTTCGGGGAGGTGTGGCGGGGATGCGCTCGGGCGCGCACCCCCGCCGTGGAGACCGGGACTACTTCGCCGCCACGCCGACGTCGAGGAACGACAGGCCGGTGGTGGGGACGGGAGCGAAGCCGATCAGCTCCTGGCTGCTCCACGCGGTGGGCAGCTTGCGGTGGAACAGCGGGTAGAGCACGGCCTCATCGGCGATCAGGTCGTACGCCTTGTCCCACGTGGCCTGCTGCTCGTCGCCCTGCTGCTGCACGGCGTCGTCGAGGAGCGTGCGCAGCTCGGCGTACTCGGCCGAATCGGCCCAGTTGGTGCGGGTCTGGGTCCAGACGTTCTCGCCGTACCACCAGTTCATGAGCAGGTCGGGGTCGACGCCGAAGACCGACGGGTCTCCCGGAGCGATCGCGACCGTGTAGTCGCCGGAGTCGACCTTCTCGTACATGGAAGCGGACTGCCCGATGTCGAGCGTCGTGTCGATCCCGATGGCGTCGAGCGACTCCTTGATCAGGGGTGCGACCTCCTTCACCCAGCCGGTGTCGGTGGTGAGCAGCGTGATCGACAGGTCGTCGACGCCCGCCTCGGCGAGCAGCTCTTCGGCCTTCTCGGGGTCGTAGCTGTAGACCGTCGAGGCCTCGTTGTAATTCGGGTACGTCTCGGGCAGGAACGACGTGGCGGGGGTCGCGTTGCCGAGCATCCCCGTCTCGATGATCTTGTCCATGTCGAGCGCGTAATGCATGGCCTGACGCACCCGGACGTCGTCGAACGGCGCGGCCTTCGTGTTGAACATCATGAACAGCAGCCCGAACGACTGCACGCTCTCGACATCGGCGGCGGATGCGAGCGAGTCGACGTCGATGTAGGGCACGTCCTCCATCGCCTGGATCGTGCCGGTCGACATCGCCGTGACTCTGGCTGAGGCGTCGGACAGCAGGTTCCAGTTCATGCCCGCGGCGAGTGCCGGGTGCGGCCCGTTGTAGTCGTCGTAGCGCTCGAAGACGAGCTTGTCCTCGGGCACGGCGGAGACCAGCGAGTAGGGACCGGAGCCGACGGGGTTCGCACCGAAGCCCTCGGGGTCTGCTTCGACGACCGCCTTGGGCACGATCTTTACGACGCCGAGGCGCTCTTCGATGAGGGAGAACGGATAGTCGGTCGTGATCCGCACCGTGTCCTCGTCGACCGCGGTCACCGTGTCGACGAAGTCGATGAAGGTCCGGAACAGCGAGTTGTTGTCGGGGTTCAGGACGCGCTCGTAGCTGAAGACGACGTCGTCTGCGGTGACCGGGTCGCCGTTCTGGAACGTCGCGCCCTCGCGGAGGTCGATCTCGTACGTGGTGTCATCGACCTTGGTCGGGAGGTCGGCGGCGAGTGCGGGGGCGGCCTCCTGCGTGACGGGGTCGAGGTCGACGAGGCCCTCGAAGACATGCCAGTTCGCAGACACCGTGACGGCGCCGGAGGCGACCATCGGGTCGAAGCTGCCGTTGAGCGTGTACGAGATGCCCGCTTCGATGATCGCGTCGGGATCGACGGCGCCGGCGGACGCGCCGTCGTCGGGTGCGGGGGTCGCTCCGGCGGCGCAGCCGGCCAGGACGGCGGAGGCGGCGACGGTGCCGGCGACCAGTGTCGTGAATCGACCCGCGCGGCGGCGGGTGACGTGTCGGTTCATGTGTGCTCCAGGGTGGGTGGGGGACATCTTGAGGACATCTGATGTCTGATGTACTCTAAACACACGATCGGTCGAATCACAAGAGTGAGATGATCGGAGCGTTTCAGTCGGGACGAGAGGGAGACCAGATGAAGTCCACCACGAGTAGGGCATCGCGGATGCGGCGCTCGACGACGGCGGATCAGATCAAGCAGCTCATCATCGCCCGCGGGCTGACACCCGGAGACCCCCTTCCGACCGAGGCCGAGCTCTGCGAAGAGCTCGATGTGTCTCGCTCGTCGGTCAGGGAGGCGATCCGCACCCTGTCGACTCTCGACATCGTCGATGTGCGGCACGGCCACGGCACCTACGTCGGCCCGATGTCACTGGATCCGATGGTCGAGGCACTGGTCTTCCGAGGGGTCCTCTCCCCCGAAGGGTCTCTGCAGTCGCTGCGAGAGGTCGTCGAAGTGCGCCTGGCGCTCGACCTCTCGATGGCCGAGCGTGTCGTGGCGGCCGCCCAGGTCGATGCCGGCGGAGAGCTCGACGAGCTCGTCGCCGAGATGGTCGACAAGGCGAGCAGAGGCGAGCGCTTCCTCGAGGCCGACCGCCTGTTCCACACCAAGCTCTTCGACGCGATCGGCAACCGACTCGTCGGGCAGCTCGTCGGCGCCTTCTGGGACGTGCACACAGCCGTGCTGCCGCAGCTCGACATCGATCAGCCCGACGACATCCATCAGACCGCGGTGGCGCACGGCGACATGCTCGCCGCCGTGCGGGCCGGGGACGTCGACGCCTACCGCGCGGCCGTGATCGAGCACTACCGACCACTGCAGCGCGTCCTCGCGCAGGCCGAGAGCTCGCACGCCTGAGTCGAGTGCGCCTCAGCGCGCTCGGAACTCGCGCGGCGTGGTGCTCGTCCCTCAGGCGAAGTCGAGTTCTCCCCGCACGATCGAATCTCCCGAGTGCGCCGGATCGCCGTCCACCGGCTCGAAGGAGATGTCGACCAGGCGGTACTCGTCGAGGTCGACGCCGTCGGGCACACGGAAGGTGCCCGACGCGTCGTCGAGCACGCCGAGGCTGATCAGCGCCTGCCCGTCTTCGCGGATCAGCCACACCTCGCGGTAGTCGCCGTCTGCGAGCTCATCGCCTTCGAGCGTCACCGTGAGCGTGCGCCGGCCGTCGCCGTCGTCGTCGACCTCCGCCTGCCCGACCGCATCGGGGTGATCGGGGAACGCCGCGAGCTCGGCCGAGGCGATCACGGCAGACGAGGGCGTCAGCGCACGGGCGATCCAGACACCGGCGCCGATCGCGACGACGAGCGCCATCGACGCGGCGAGGATCCAGACGGATGCCGAGGAGCGACGACGCGAGCGCACGCGAGCACGCTGACGCGGATGCCCGGCATCCGCAGCAGCCGGCTCCGAATCCGGCTCGAGCTCGGGCTCCGGCTCGTGCTCGGGCTCCGGCGGGGGTTCGAGCTCGCCAGCGATGGACGCGGGATCGGCAGCGACCGCCTCGGTCAAACCGAGCTCGCCATGGATCCGCGACCACACGTCTGCCGGCGGGGCTTCCAGGTCGCCCTCGACGACGCTGGATCGCGCCACGAGCGCCACCCGGGACATCTCGGCGACCTCTGCCGCGCAGGACTCGCATTCGACGAGGTGCTGCATGTCTGCATCGGAGCCGGCCGGCTCACCCATCGCGATCAGGGCGATCTTCTCGTCATCGAGATGTGACATGGTTCACCTCCAATCGGTCGCGCATTCGGGCAAGACTTCGGCGGATATGGCTCTTCACGGTGCCGAGCGGCATCCCCATTCTGCGTGAGATCTCTTCGTGGGTCAGGTCATCGTAGAAGGCCAGTCGCATGACCGCCTGCGCGTCGGGTGCGAGCTGCTGCAGCTCGCTCGAGAGCAGCAGCGTCTCAGACAGATCGATCGACTCCGAGACGAGTGCGTCCGGCGGAGTGAGGCGCTCCATCTCGGCCTGCAGCTGCTGCACCTTGGCCCGCGCCTCGAACGTGTCGGCGATCCGACGCCGCGCGATGGCGATCAGCCAGGTCGACAAGCGCGCCTTCGACGAGTCGTATCCGGCGCGCGAGTTCCAGGCCGACACGAACGTGCGCTGTGTGACGTCCTCGGCGTCCCCCCGGTCGCCGAGCGAACGAAGCGCAAGGGTGAAGACGACCGGCGACCAGCGTCGGTAGAGCTCCGCGAGGGCCTGCTCGTCGCCCGCGACGAAACGTCGATCGAGCGCTGCCTCGGCTTCGGTGGTCTCATCCACCCGGAGTCTCCTCTCCATGGTGATCACCCCGCCTCATCGCGGGACCGCCACAGCCACCACGTTATCGCGGTAGTGGCCGGTCTGGCTGTCGAAGGGGCCGCCGCACGTCACGAGAACCAGGGCGGAGGGCCCGCCGCGCTCGAAGAGCTCAGCCGTGGGGAGCGAGGTCTTCTCGTAGTAGGTCAGGGATTGGACCACGAACTCGCGACTCGTGCCGTCTGCCGCGGTGAGACGGACGGCCTCGCCTGCGGGCACGTCCCGCAGGCGAGCGAGCGGTCCGATCGGATAGTCGACCGCGTCGACGTGCGCTGCGATCAGAATCCGGCCGCTCGTGCTCGTGGCATCCGCCCCGTATCGGTACCACCCGGCGACGGCCGGGTCGGTCGGCAGCTCCATCTGTCCGGTGTCGGCCACCCCGACGTCCGTCACCGGCATGTCGATGGCGAGCGACGGGATGGCCAGACTCACGGGAGCGACGGATGCCTCCGGGGTGGGGAGAGCACCCGGCCGCACCTCGACGTCTCTCATGGGGGTGGGGGTGGGGGTGGGGGTGGGGGTGGGGGGTGAAGTGGGAGGGACGGGCGGTGGAGTCGTGGGGGGCGACTCCGAGGAAGGAGGGAGTTCCGCGCCCGCCCCTCCCGGTGCGCACGCCACGAGGCACGCCGCAGTGACCAGGGCGCCCAGCGTCAGGATGACGCGGCGCAGACCGGCTTCTCGCGGCGTGCCTCGGAGCATCAGCGCACCGTCTGGCGACGACGGACGATCAGACCCGCACCCACGGCGGCCGAGATCGCGAGGGCGACGAGACCCGCCGAGAGAAGCGTGGTCACCGATGCGTCCTGCTGGGCGAGGTAGCCCGCGGTGCCCGAGGGCACTCCGTCGGGGTTCGAGTGCAGTCCCGAGATCGTCTGCGCGGCGATCGCGAGGTTGCCGTCTTCGGCACTGCCCCAGGCATAGACGATCGTGTTGACGCCCTCTTCGATCGCGACGTCCGCCGGGCCGATGACCGGGTCGGTCGTGCCCGTGAGTGCCACGGCGGCCGACACGGTTCCCGCGGGCAGGTCGAGCTTCGCCTCGTTCGGGTTCGTGAGGTTCTCGATCACGGGCGAGCCGCCGGCGAGGATGTCGACCGCGGGTGCCGCGGCCGTGTGACGCACCGTCAGCCTGCCCTGGCCGGGTGCCGTCTGCGAGATGTCGTTCGTGAACAGGTTGAGGCCGGGTTCGCCCGCTTCGGTCAGGTGGGCCACGGCGGTGTAGTTCCCGCCCGCGTCGAGAGCGATCGTCGCGGGTCCGAGGATGGGAGCGCTCGCGTCTGCGGCATCGGGAGCGGTGAGGGCGACCTCATACGAGCCGGCCGGCAGCTCGAGCGGACCGGCCAGGTCGCCGGGGGCGAAGTCGTCGAGGGTCAGCTCGCCGTTGACGTACACGTCGACCGGGGTGTCGGGGATCGCGTGCAACACGGAGAGCTGAGCCGCCTGGGTGGTGGCGGCGCCGGCCGGCAATGCCAGGCCGAGAGCGGTGATCATTCCGACGGCGAGGCCGGCGGCGACTGTCTTGCGCATCTGTTCCTCCTGTACCCGGACCGCCCTGTGCGGCCCTTCATAGGAGTTGTTCCCCGGGAACCCGGGTTTTGGATGCAGGTGGATGAAGATTCTTCTCAGAGCCTGTCGGCGATGGCCTCGAACGTGCGCTCAGGATCCTCGAGCCGCGTCAGTCTGCCCGCGCGGCGCGCTTCGCCTCTTGGAAGACACGGATCGCCTCGTACCTCTCGGCCGAGCGCGCCTGTCGCTTCTCGCGCTGCTCGTCTCGGTTCTTCGGCGGCGCCGTCGTCACGAGACCGTCGAGAAGACGTCGCACGGACTGCTCGATCTCGGCGACGGCGCGGTCGAACACTTCCTGGTTCGCCCGCGACGGCGCGTTCGTGCCCGAGATCTTGCGCACGAACTGCACGGCGGCCTCGTGGCACTCGTCGTCGGTCGCGGGCGGTGCGAGGTTGTTCAGCGGAATGATGTTGCGGCACATGCCTGCCAGGCTAGATCGCTGAGCGCCGGAGTCAAGAGGTGCGGCGGAGTCAGTCCGAGCCACTGTCGAGGAAGACCGCGACGCGGTCGCCGTCGAGAACGAACTGCAATGCGGCGCCCTCGGGGTAGCGGTCGATCAGCTCGTCGGGAGCATCGCCGTCGATCGGCATCGCGAAGGTCGCCGGGAACGATCCGACGCTGCACGCCCCCCAGATCCGCCCGCTGACATACGACGATCCGTCGGGGTCCGCCTCCGGCGGCACGTCCTCCGTCGGGACGCCATTGAGGCAGCGATCCTCGGACGACCGATCCCCCGACTCCGAGACCCACCCGGGGGTCGCGAAGATCGTCAGGCCGTAGAACTCGACCGCCGCGACGTCCTCCTCCGCTCCGAACCACCCGGGCGGTACGGCTCCCGTGCGCGTCAGCTCGAGCGTCGCGATCTGCGGCGCGCCCGCGGCCGACGACACCGGAGGGATCGACGCGAACGCGTAAGTGATCATCGCTGCGAGCGCGGCAGCCATGACGACGGATGCCGCCCACAGCGGCGTCCGCCACCGCGTCAGGCGCCCAGCCTGCCGGGGCGCATCGGTCGGAGCATCACGTGCGATCGGCTCCTCCCACGTGGCTTCGTCGCCGAGCCGGTCGAGAAGGTCGCTGCTCTCTCGTGCGGCATCGGCCGAGGGATGCACGACGCGCAGCTCGGCGGCCTCGCCATCTGCTCCGGAGTCGGCGATCGCCGCGTGATCGCTGCCCCCGCGCCGGACAGCCGCTGCACTGCGTGAGGATTCGAGCTCCTCGAGCCGCCGGACCGCGGCGGGGTCGGTCGCGATGTCGGCATGAGGGCCGTACGCGCGAGCACGAAGCTCGCGCAGCTCTTCGTCGGCGGCGGCATCCATCTCGGGCATCGTCTCATGCCCTCCTCCCCGCGCGCAGCAACGGGCGGGTGGAGGTGTGAATCGCCCTCCACCCGCCCGCTGGGTGTGTCAGTTCTTGAACGCGTCCTTGACGTTCTCGCCGGCCTTCTTCGCGTCGGCCTTGACCTGGTCCGCCTTGCCTTCGGCGGCGAGCTTGTCGTTGTCGGTCGCGTTGCCGATCGCTTCCTTCGCCTTGCCGGCGATGTCCTGAGCGGCGTTCTTGATCTTGTCGTCGAGTCCCATGAGGAGCTCCTTTCGTGAGGGTGATCGTTGACTGTGGGAGGATTCCCGCCGTCTTATCGCCGTTGCTCTTCGCGACCGACGATAAGTCTCTGCGTCAAGACAGTCGACGCTGGTCGTGGGCGAGACGCGCACGGAGCCCGGTGTGGATCGAGACGTAGGTCTCGGTGTCACGGCCGGTCAGGGTGGCGAGGTTGGTGAGAAGCCGGTCGATGTGATCGACGACCTCTCGCGGGTCCGTGTTCTGCCGCGGCGTGACCGACACGTGCAGCACCGGAGTGTTGCGGATGTCGTTCGCTGTGACCTGGGTCGAGAGGATCTCGTCCCTCGTCGCGAGCGAGTTCTTCACGGCATCCGACACGAAGGACTCGGTGACGGTGACCCGACCGAGCGGGTTCTGCGCACCGGTGGAGCGGAAGGCCGTCTTCGAGCGGCGTCCGGCGATGCTGGTGAGCGCGAGGATCAGCAGCACGACGACCACGAGGATCGCCACGACGGCGCCGATTCCGATCCACGAGAGGCTGCCGCCGGCGATGGCGGTGGCAGCGATCGCCTGGTCAAGCCAGGAGCGGGCGTTCTCACCGGCCGACGTCCAGATGTCCGTCGCGGTGGGCCAGCTCATGATCGCGATGCCGACGGCGCCGAGGGCCAGGAACAGCAGCCCGATGATCAGCAGCAGTACGCGGTTCAGCGCGCGGTTCGTGTTGTTCACAGCTCGTCCTCCTGCTTGGTGGGGCGCTCGATGCGCACCCGGGTACGGACGCTCCTGGTGAGTCGGTACGTCTGCAGCTCAGCTTCGGCGGCGGACTTCACCGCGCCCTTGTCGAGCGGGATGCCGGCGCCGGGGCGCACGGTGACGTCGACTCCGCGGTGGCCCACACCGACGGTGATGTTGTCACGGGCGAGGCCCGTCTCCTCAGACAGGTGTTGAGCGAGAGCGCTCGCGATCACGCCGTTGTCGACGACGACCGCCCGGTCGCCCGCTTCGAGGGTGTGCTTCGACAGGCGGCCCGGAGTGAGGGCGAGCACGAGGAAGACGATCCCGATGAGGGCGAGTACGACGCTACCGGCGATCACGAGGCCGGCGGGCTGCGCGGTGGGCAGGCCCACGAGCCATCCGCCCGCCGCGGCGGGTCCGAGCAGGAGCGCCGGCTGCGCCGCGAGGCTCAGCACGATCTCGAGCCCGATGTAGGCGAGAGCGAGGACGAGGAGGATGACCGCGACGAACATCGCGACGGTGCGCGGTGAATGCGTCTCGCGTCGCACGACGCGGCGAAGAACGGGGGTGCTCATCGCACTCGTCTCCTCTCTGGAATGGTGGCACCGGTGATGGTGAGGTTGATGCGGGTGACGTCCCTGCCGAGGATTCCCGTCAGACGCTGCTGCAACTGCTCCTGCAGCTGACGGGCCCGTTCGAGCACGGGGATGCTTTGGGAGATCGCGACGGTGTCGTCGAGATCGGGGATCGGAAGCGGCGTCGCGATGCGCACGGTCATTCCTCCCGGGTGTTCGGCGACATCGACCTTCACGTCACCGCGGGGCACACCGATCAGGGTTGCGGACGCCTGTTCGGTGACCGTGCGGTAGACGCGCTCTTTCACGTCGATGCGCCCAGGGACGGTGGTCTCTCCGGTGGCGACCCGCGAGGAGCCGCCACCGGTGGCGAGGTTCTGGTCGATGCGCATCAGGAGGTGCGCCGCCCCGTGAACGCGTCTGCGAGACCGCGGACGTCGAGCTTGCCGGAGGCGATCCGGCCGATGATCGCTCCGATGCCTGCGAACAGGGCCATGAGGAGGAACCCCCAGAACCCGAACAGCAGAGCCGCCAGGGCGAGGAGCGCACCGATCAGGGCGCCGGTGGTGGTGGGGGTCATGAGACTCGCGACTCCTCGTTCTCGTTGCTGTCATCGCCGGGCACGTGCACGTCGTTGACCTCGACGTTGACCTCGACGACCTCGAGACCGACGAGGCGGGTGATCGCACCCGCGACGGCGGCGCGCACGTTGTTCGCGACCTCCTGGATGGGGGCGGGGTACTCGACGACGATCGTCAGATCTGCGGCGGCCTGCGTCTCGCCGACCTCGACCTTGACGCCCTGCGAGAGGTCGGTCGCGTTGACCGCGTCACGGATCGCGCCGAAGGCGCGTGCTCCGCCGCCACCGAGTGCGAACACGCCGGCGACCTCACGGGCGGCGATGCCGGCGACCTTGGCCACCACTCCATCGGCGATGGTGGTCTTGCCCGCGGCATCCGAGTCGGCGGGGATCCGCGACGACGAGAAGCTCGAGGTGCGGTCGACACGCGAGCCGGATGCGGCCGGCTTCGGCGCTGCGGAAGTCTGGGCCAGCTCCTTCTCAGCGGGGCTGGCGGGGGTGTTCTGGTCCTGAGTTGCCATGACTTTTCCTTCGTCTCACGGGGTGCCGGCTACGAGACCTGATGGCCTCACCGGGAGCGTGTCGGTCGCTCACAGATAGGACGTGCGAGGGTGCGCGTTCGTCACAAATTCGTCGCGAGGAGATCAGACCCGACGCCTCGACGTCGGCGGGATTCGCGCGAGGCATGGCCGCTGACGGTCTGGCCCACGCCGCCCTCGACCGCGAGGATGAGGGCATGAACCGAGACATCGCCACCGCACTGCTCGTCATCGACGCCCAGGAGTCCTTCCGTCAGCGGCCGGACGAGTGGGCGGCCACCGCCAACCCTGATGCCGTCGACAACATCTCACGGTTGGTCGATCATGCCCGCGAGATCGGCGATCAGGTCGTCTGGGTCACTCACTCAGAACCGGGCAGCGGCGGAGTGTTCGACCCGGTCAACGGCTTCGTCCGAGTGATCTCAGACCTCGATCCGCAGGGCGACGAGATCGCCGTGACGAAGACCACCGTCAACGCCTTCACGTCGACAGACCTCGAAGAGCAGCTGCGGCAGCTCGGCGTCGGACGCGTGGTCGTGTGCGGGATCCGCACGGAGCAGTGCTGCGAGACGACCGCTCGGATGGCGTCCGATCTGGGCTTCGCGGTCGAGTTCGTGACGGATGCCACGACGACCTCGGCGATCGAGGCGAATGACGGACTCGCGGCCGTCTCGGGTGACGAGATCATGCGACGCACCGAGAGCATCCTCGCCGCGCGTGGATTCGCGACCGTCATCCGCACGTCCGATCGGGTCGGCATCTCCGCCTAGGTTGGAGGGCATGTCCCCCTCGCTCGCGCTCCCCGATCTCGCCGGCCGCACGATCCTCGTGACGGGGGCGAACGCCGGCATCGGCTACTGGTGTGCAGAGATCCTCGCCGGGCACGGTGCCAGGGTGCTGCTCGGATGCCGGTCGACCGAGCGGGCGGAGGTCGCGGCATCCTCGATCCGCGCGCACGCGCCCGGCGCCGACCTCGGAATCGTCCCGCTGGATCTCGGCTCGCTCGTGAGCATCACCGCTGCCGCGGCATCCATGGGCGAGCGCATCGACGCCGTGATCTGCAACGCCGGAGTGAAAGCAGCGGATCGCGGCGCCCGCAGCGCTGATGGCCTCGACCTGATGGTGGGCACGAACTTCGTTGGGCACTTCGCCCTGATCGCCCGACTCGGCGACGTGCTCGCCGATGACGCCAGGGTCGTGGCGGTGGGTTCGCTGGCTCATCGCTTCGCGGAGATCGACCCCGCCACGCTCGCGCAGCCGTGGACCGGTCCGTCGCTGCGTCAGTACGGCCGGTCGAAAGCCGCGCTGATGGCCTTCGCGTTCGAGCTGAATCGGCGCTGGAGGGGCTCCGCGCGGTCAGCGCTGTGCGCGCATCCCGGCTACGCGGTCGACCCGCTGACTCCGCACCGCGACGGCCTCGCCGAGGTGTCGACAGTGACGCGCGCCCTCGCCGCACTCAGCCGCCCGCTCGTGCAGGGCAAGGATGCCGGAGCCGCGCCCATCGTGCATGCGGCGGTCGCCGCCGACGCCACGGGTGGAGACTACTGGGGGCCCGGCGGGTTGCTGGAGTTCCGCGGGGCACCGAGACGCGTCGCCGCGAGCGCGCAGGTGCGTTCGGTCGATGTGGGTGCTGACCTGTGGTCCGTCGCCGAGCACATGGCGGGCGTGCGGTTCAGGATCTGACGCTCGGCGCGTCGGTCAGTCGAGCTCCTGCAGGGTCGCCGTCATGTCTCCCCCGGCGTCTCCCGTGTTGACCGTGCCCTTCGGCTCGAACAGGATCGCGTGCACCTCGTCCTCGGCCTTCGGGCAGTGCTCGACTCCTCGCGGCACGACGAACACGTCATTCGGGTTCAAGACCACGTCGCGAAGTGCACGTTGCGAACATCATCTGTCATGGTCGAAAGCCTATCCACGCGGCCGTCGCATCGGCGGAGCCGGCTACGCCGCAGCGATCTCCCTGGCAGGGATCTGGTCGAGAGATCGGTACACGGGCAGGCCGCGCTCGAGGGCGATCTCGACGTCCTTGTCGGCGCCGGCAGAGTCGCCGGGCAGGCGGAGCACCGCGTCGCAGTGCTGCAGCAGTCGGTGCGCGGTCTCGTACATGACGTCGCCCTCGGCGGCATCCGTCTCGTCCATCCCCCGGAGGATCGGCAGGGCTGCCCACTCCCCGATCATGGGCACGTGGCCGAGGCGATGGATCGGCGCCGCCGCCTCTTCGAGTCGTTCGAGGTTGCGGGCGATCAGGGCGGGGTCGCCGCCGGTGCCGGAGCGGTAGGGACCGGCGATGAGGATGAGGAGTGGAGTTGTCATGGAGAAGACTGTAACGTTAACCGTGCAAGAACGTGCAACTTCGCGAATGAACAAGATTTTGAGGAGTGGGATGCTGGGCGCACAGCGCAAGGACCACCTGCGAGAGATCCTGCGCAGGGACGGCCGTGTGGTGGCGAAGGATGTCGCCGCCGATCTGGGCGTCTCAGAGGACTCGATCCGCCGCGACCTCCGCGAGCTCGCCGACGCCGGTGAGATGGTGCGGGTCTACGGAGGTGCTCTGCCGATTCCGCCGGCCGACCGCCCCGTCGACCAGCGGGCATTGCTCGCCACCGAGAGCAAAGAGCGCGTCGCCCGTCGCGCCGTCGAGCTGATCACCCCGGCCTCGACGATCGTGCTGGACGCCGGCACCACGACTCTCGCGATGGCGCGCATGCTGCCGCGCGGCTCCGACCTGACCGTGATCACGCCCAGCCCGACGATCGCCCTCGCGGTCGCTGAGCACTCCGATGCCCGCATCGTGATCATCGGCGGTGAGCTCGCTCGCTTCTCGATGGTCGCCAGCGGCCCGCTCGCCATGGAGGCGGTGCAGCACCTCCATGCCGACATCTTCTTCCTCGGCGCGACCGGCATCGACCCGGTGCGCGGGCTGACCACCGGCAACCTCGACGACGCCGTCACCAAGCGCGCGATCGCCGCCCGCTGTGCGCAGGCCTACGTGCTCGGCAGCGAAGAGAAGATCGGGGCGACGTCGCGCCACCCCGTGCTCGACCTCGAGGCCGTCGCCGGTGTGGTCGTCGACCCCGTCGACTCGAACCCCGTGATCAGCGAGCTCGCAGAGCGTGTGGCCGTGCTGCGCTGAGCGCGCGTCAGCCGGGCACCTCGAGGCCGTCCTCGCTGAGCTCGCCGAGCCTCGGAATCCGCCTGAGGTCTTTTGAACTGACCATGACGACCACAGTCGCGATGGCAACCGTGGCTGAGAACACCAGGGGCACGAAAGGTCCGAAGTGATCGAAGAGAAGCCCTCCACCCAATGCACCCACCGGCATGAGCAGCATTCCCGGCACACCCGATGCCGCCGTGACCCTCCCCATCAACGGTGCAGGCGTGACGGTCACGGTGTACGCGCTGATCGCTGCGTTGAACGCCGGAAGCGGAAGCGCGGAAAGGAACAACACCACGACTGTGAGAGGCAGCGACGGATACGTGAACACGACCATTGCTTGCCCTAGCGCGAACGCAGCGAGCGCGGTGCCCCCGAGACGGCCAAGCCGGAACCGTGAAGAGAGCGTTCCTGCCATCAGTGCGCCAGCGACGACACCGGCCCCGAACGCTGTCGCGAGAATTCCGATCGCAACAGGCGGTTCTCCACTCTTCTGGTAATACGCGATCAGCGTGAGCGGCAGGACGATGATCGGAAGGTTCGCGAGCCCGGCGACGATCGCTACGCCACGAAGCCCCGGCTGCCTCCAGACGAAGACGAACCCTTCCCGCAGTTGTGCGATGTATCCGCTCGGTGACGATTCGTATTCGGCTACTCGCGACGGCCGCGGTGTGAAGATACCCGCGACCACATTGAGAGCGACTTGAGTCCCAAGTGCCCACGCTCCACCCAGCGAATACAGCAGGCCTCCTATAGGTCCGCCGACAAGTCCGGCACCGGCCTCCCGCCCCTGCGAAACGGCAGCCGCCTGGCCGAGTTGACCACGAGGAACGATCACCTTGACCAGAGCCTGTTCGCTAGGTCCGTCAAGTCCCGACGCGGCTCCCGCGAGCGCCGCCCCCAGAATCAGGACCGGCAGCATTCCCGGCTCAGGGAAGAAGATCGCGAGCAGCGCGAGCGCCCACCCGGATGCCTGCGTGAACGACGACAGACGCAGGACGAGTGACGGTGAATGCCGATCCACTAGCGCGCCACCGAAGGCCTGGGTGGCGATCAGAGCGGCATTCGACGCGAAGAGAACCAGACCAGCGAGAGTCGCGGATGCCGTCACCCCGAGGACGATGAGTGGCAACGCCACGTTTCCTATCGCCGACGACAGCTCGTTCGACACCTTCGCGACGACCAGCCGCTGAAACGCCCTGTTCCGACGCAAGGCGCTGCCCCCCTTGAGCTCGACCGTCTCACCCATGTGGGCACCCCTCAGGTACCTCGACCACGTATGAGTGACGGTAGTCGAACATGTTCTGGTGGAAGGCCCGACCGATAATCCACCTCCTCGTGTCTCGTGGAATCACCACGGTAGGCACGGCCACAGCAGAGGTACCGACACCGCTCGCAGAAGTCGCGGTGCTATATCGGAATGCGATCCGAGACCCGGAATCAGGCAGGCAGAACGCACCAGTCGCGGACGATATATGCCAACACGAACGCTCGAAGGGTCTTCACATCACTGAGCTGACGGCTCATCACGGCCGGGACAGATTCGGATGGATGCTGACGACACCCGCCATCACCGGTGCCGCCCCGGCGGGTCGTCCCCGATCTTCGAAATCGTGCCCGGCGCGGGCCACGCCGGAGCGGCGCGTCAGGTGATGGTCGCGGCCACGATCGTCGGGGTCATGACGGCCACCATCGCCGCGGTGATCGCGTCGTTGACAGCCTTGGCGACGGCGTCCCCCGCCGGCGACCCCGCCGTGAGCTCTTCGATCCGCTTCTTGAGGTCGCGCGCCGACATTCCGCCGCATTCGTCGCGCAGGATCGCATGCGCGCAGTTGAGGTTCTGCAGGATGGAGAGCAGCGCCAGGTCGGCCTGCGTCGGGGAGCCCGTTCCGGCGAGCACGGCGGCGAGTCGGGCGCGCAGCATCTGCTCCGGTGCGGAGTCGGATTCGGGCGTGCGCGCCGCACCCCAGCCGAAGAACCCGCGCTCTCCGCGGATCAGGACGCCCTGTGCGATGAGCGACTCCACCACCACCTCGAGCGGATCGAGCTTGGGCCGCACCACGAGCGACTGCAGTCGCTTGCCGCGCAACGGCACGAGGCGCTGCAGCGTCGTGTCGAGGATCGGGTTGCCCGTCGGCTCGGTCGACACGACGTCGATGACGGGGTTCTTCTCGTCCGAGACCGAGATGCGTCCGTGCAGGGCGAGGTCGACGATGACGGCCGCGATCTCGCCATAGAGGCGGTTCACGCTCACCGGACTCTCGACGCGGCCATCAGGCCGGAGAAGCAGCAGATGGAGTTCTTCGACGATCAGCATGCATCCACGCTATGACGGCTCTGCGCGCGTCGGCATCCCCCGGACGGATGACTTCGGATGCCGAGCTCGATACCGCGTCCTGTCAACCCCGTCGCCGTGCAGGCGCCGAATCCATAGGTTTTCAGGATGACATCCGACACCGCCCAGACGCAGGAGGAGCCGACCCGGCTGCGTCGCGCCATCACCGGCCCCCTCCTGTTCGCCTTCATCCTGGGTGACGTTCTGGGCGCCGGAATCTACGCCCTGATGGGAGTGCTCTCCGAGAAGGTCGGTGGAATGCTGTGGGCTCCGCTGCTGCTCGCGCTCCTGCTCGCCCTGCTGACCGCGGGGTCGTACGCCGAACTCGTCACCAAGTACCCGCGCGCGGGCGGGGCGTCCGTGTTCGCCGAGCGCGCCTTCCGCAGCCCGGTCGTGTCCTTCCTCGTCGGATTCAGCATGCTCGCGGCGGGCGTGACGAGCGCCGCGGGTCTGGCGATCGCCTTCGCCGGCGACTACCTGGGCACCTTCTTCGACCTGCCGACGATCCCCGTCGCGATCGTCTTCCTCGCCATCGTCGGAGCGCTCAACGCCCGAGGCATCCGCGAGTCGCTCGGTGCGAATCTGGTGATGACCGCTATCGAGTTGAGCGGTCTCGTGATCGTCATCGTCGTAGTGGGGGTGTTCGTGGCCGGTGGCGGCGGTGACGCCTCGCGGCTCACTCAGACACCGGAGGGGACTCCCGTAGCCATGGCGGTCCTCGCCGGGGCCGTGATCGCGTACTACTCGTTCGTCGGCTTCGAGACATCGGCGAACATGATCGAAGAGGTGAAGAACCCGCGGCGCACCTATCCACGCGCGCTCTTCGGCGCCCTCTTCACCGCCGGCGCGGTCTACGTGCTCGTCGGCGTCGCCAGCTCGATCGCACTGCCGGCATCCGAGCTGCAGGAGTCGAGCGGGCCGCTGCTCTCGGTCGTGGAGGCGGCGGGCGCCAGCATCCCCTCGTGGCTGTTCAGCCTGATCGCCCTGATCGCCGTCGCGAACGGCGCCCTGCTGACCATGATCATGGTCAGCCGCCTGACCTACGGGATGGCGGAGCAGAACCTGCTGCCCCCGGTGCTCGGCCGCGTGCTGCCGAACCGCAAGACCCCCTGGGTGGCGATCCTCACCACGACCCTCGTCGCGATGGGCCTGACGCTGGTCGGCGACCTGGCGACGCTCGCCGAGACCGTCGTGCTGCTGCTGCTGTTCGTCTTCCTGAGCGTCAACGTCTCGGTGCTCGTGCTGCGACGCGACCGGGTCGAGCACGATCACTTCCGCATCTGGACCGTCATCCCGGTGCTGGGAATCGCGTCGTGCATCCTGCTGCTCACCCAGCAGCGCCCCATCGTCTGGCTCTTCGGTGCGATCCTGCTGGCCGTCGGCGGCGTGCTCTATCTGCTCGCCCGCTGGGGGCGGAACCGCACCCGGAAGCAGAGCCGGAATGCAGACCCCTCATCCACCACCACGAAGGAGAACCATGAGCACGCCTGATCACACCTCCGAGGCAGACGACGCCATGACCAGCGAAGAGAAGCGACACGACCAGCTGACCTCGGCACCGGAGGCGACCGAGGCCGACGCCGCGCCCCGCATCGAGGTCTCCGAGCACGACGGCAACACCCGCATCGACATCGCGCCCGATGCTGCGGTGCGCCCCGGCCCCGGCCCTGGAGTCGAGATCGACGACGAACCCGAGCGGTAACAGGTGCGGGGCGACAGCCCTCTCCCCGCGGATATGCCGATATATCACAGATATCCCTGAACAGCAACCCCTGAGCGTATGCTGACCTCGAGGTCGTGTCGTCGGCCTCGAGGTCGGTGACAGACGTCGTCACCACGATCGGGGGGATGCCGTGAGCCTCACCGCAGATCCGAGCACTGACACGAGGTCGGACGCCGAGCTGGCCGACGCGACTCGCAACGGCGACGCTCAGGCGTTCGCCGTGCTGTGGCAGAGGCACGCCGAGGCGGGACTCCGGGCGGCCCGCGCGGTGACGCGCTCGATCGACCCGGACGACCTGGTCAGCGAGGCCTTCACGAAGACCTTCAGTGCGATGCAGAACGGCGGCGGACCGACCGACGGCTTCCGCGCCTATCTGTACGCCGCCATCCGCAACGCCGCGGCGACGTGGGGCGGCAAGCAGAAGGACATCCCGATCGAGTTCATCGAGGAGATCCCCGACGAGGCGCCCGACGCGATCGAGCAGCTGTCGGACAGAGCGATGCTCGCCGCCGCCTTCAAGAACCTGCCGGAGAACCACCGCACTCTGCTCTGGTATCTCGAGGTCGAGGGCATGAAGCCGCGAGAGATCGCGCCGCTGATGGGACTCACCCCGAACGCCGTATCCGCCCTCGCCCTGCGCGCGCGAGACGGCTTCCGTCACGCGTGGCTCGACGCGCTCATCGCCGACCCCTCCCGCCCTGAAGAGTGTCGCTGGGCCTGCGGACGGCTCGTGCGCCGCACCCGCCGCCCGGTCAGTCGACACGAGCGTCCGCGGCTCGAGACTCATCTCGAGGGGTGCGCGGGGTGCACGATCATCGCTCGGGACATCGACACGGCCTCGTCGAAGCTGCGGGCGGTGCTTCTGCCCCTCGCGCTCGGCAGCGCAGGGGCCGCTGCGTTCGCGGCGCTCGAACCCGGCGCCGCGGCGAGCGCCGCTGTCGTCGGACCATCCGCAGTCCTGCGATCCCGGCGCGTTCTCACCCTCGGGGTCGCCGCGGGCAGTGCAGTCGCACTCGCGGCGACCGTCGCGGTGGCGATCGCCGCTCCGTGGACGCAACCTGCGCCCGGCACCGACCGCAGCGAAGCATCCGGACCGGTCGCCCACCCCGTCGACCCGATTCCCGGCACGCCATCCGCGACGCCGGTCGGCACCTCTCCGACGCCTCCTCCTGTGCCCCCGCTGGTTCCGGCGCCGATGGAGCCCCCGCCCGAACCGGTCCTCGAGACCACGCCGCTGACCTCCACTGACCGAGCCGTTCCGGAGACGAAGAGTCCTCCCCCTCCGGCTCCCCCCGCGGTGGACTCTCCGGCAGCGACTCCGCCGGCCCAGAAACCGCCGGTCGAGAAACCACCGGTCGAGACCCCTCCGCCCGAGAAGCCACCGGTCGAGATCCCCTACGCGTTCAGTCTCGAGCCGGCCGGCTGGGACACGAGCAACCCCCTTGCGGTCTCGGCGCGCGGCACCGGCATCCCCGGCAGCACGGTCGCGATGCTCGACGAGCTGGGTGCAGTCCTCGCCGAGGTGCCGGTCGACGACGAGGGCATGTTCGAGATCTCGGTCGCGGGCGACGACCTCCGTCAGGGCATGACCCTCACCGCGCAACACACGTCCCCCACCGGTGACATCGACCTCAGCGAGCCGTTGGGGCCCCTCGCGTTCCCTGTGCCGGTCATCTCCGGCGGGCCGTCGCGCATCCACCTCGACGGCGCGGATGCCGACGCAGACGGCGAGCGCGATGATGCGCTCGTCTCCCTCGAGAGAATCCCGGGCGGATGGGTGCAGGTGGCTGTCGACGGCGTCGTGAACCCTCACCTCATCGCCATCGACGAGGTGACCTCCGACGACTACATCCCCGACATCCACCTCGGGTTCCACCTGCTGACCCTGCGGTACGTCGACGTGGAGTCGGGCCTGATCGGCCCCGGCGCCGAGTACGCCGTCGTCGTCACCCCCGGTGGAAGATGACGACCTCCGGCCGAGTGGCTACAGCCACCCCTTGCGCTTGAACGCCCAGTACAGACCGACACCCATACCCACCATGAGCGCGATCGCCATCGGGTAGCCGAGCGTCCAGTGCAGCTCGGGCATGTGGTCGAAGTTCATGCCGTAGACCGTGCCGACGAGAGTCGGCGCGAAGAGGATCGCCGCCCAGCCCGAGATCTTCTTCACCTCGTCGTTCTGACGGATGCTCAGCTCGGTCATCCGCCGCATCTCCTCGTTCTGCCGCCGCGCCACGATCGTCGACTCGACGGTCAGGGCGCTGTCGAGCACCGTGCGGAAGGTGTTCGCGCGCTCCGACACGCGCAGGGTGTGGTCGAGCACGTCGCGGAGATACCGCTGCAGCTCCTCGTCGACCTGGTACTTCGCCGACCCCCGCAGCAGCGAGTCGAGCATCCCCGCCAGAGGCTGCACCGCACGCTGGAAGTCGATCACCTCGCGACCGAGCTCGTAGATGCGCTGCGTGGCGTCGACCCCGTCTTCGAAGAGCTGGCTCTCGATCTCGTCGATGTCGTTCTCGAGGCCGGCCAGCACCGGTGCGTACTCGTCGACGACCTCGTCGAGGATCGCATAGAGCACGGCCTCAGGGCCGAGCTTCAGCAGCCCCGGGTCGCCTTCGAGGCGGCGCCGAACGCGTCCGAGGTCAGGCGACTCCGCGTGACGGATGGTGACCACGAAGTCCGGCCCCACGAGCACGTGGATCTCCCCGAACTCGACCTCCTCCGCCTCATCCAGATACCGGGCAGAGCGGAGCACCATGAACAGCACCTCGCCGTAGCGCTCGAGCTTCGAGCGCTGGTGACCCGAGAGGGCATCTTCGACGACGAGCGCGTGGATGCCGAACTCGTCGGCCACCTCGCGGATCTCGGCCTCGCTCGGCCGATACAGGCCGATCCAGCTCATGCCCCCGCGTTCGCGCAGCACCTCGAAGGTCTCGCTGAGGCTCCGCGGATTCTGGGTGCGGATGCCGTCGACATAGATCGCGTTGTCGATGATCGCCATCGGCGTTCCTCCCTCGATCGGGGCCGCGGAGCGGTCGTGCGCCTCCGAGATCAGCCGGCGGGCGGTGCGACGCAGGCGATCGCGGAATCGGTGATCTCCTGGTGGTACTGCTCGGCCGTGAACGGCAGCCCGAACTCGGGGGCCGTCTCTCCTGCGGCTGCGGGAGCCTTCGATGCGATCGCGGCCAGCTCCCACGCCAGGAACATCGCGGTCAGACCGCCGGTCGTCGAGTCGTTGAGCGACACCGCGACCGTGAAACCGCTCTCAGGGTCGGAGAACGCCGACGTCTGGTACCCGGGGGTCCACCCCGACTGTCCGATCATCGAGCCGACGAGCAGGGCTCCTCCGGTGGCCTGGAACCACGAGGGCGCCTCGGGGCTCTGCGGCAACGGGGATCCGAAGCGATTCGGCTCATCCTTCGTCCGCAGCTTCTGTGCGGCCTCGGCCTGGGCGTAGCGGCCGAGGTCATCGATCGTCGACACGACGCCGGAGTCGGTGTAGCCGGTGCTCGACGACAGCGTGGTGATGTCGGTCGGAGCCGCGCAGTCGTATCCGCCTTCGACGGGCGTCAGGTAGTGCCCGTTCATGACCGGACCGGTCGAGGGCGCAGCCGCGGCCGGCGAGGGCAGCGACGTGGCGGCGAGACCGAGCGGCTCGGTCACGTACTCGGCGATCAGCTCGGATGCCGTGAGGCCCGACGCGCGCTCGAGGGCGAGGCCGAGCAGCAGGTAGCCGGCGTCCGAGTTCGTGTATGTCGTCTTCGGCGTCGCGCGCGGGGCGCCGAGGCCGTAGGAGGCGAGCTCGAGCGGCGCCCACACGCGCTCGGGGGTGGTGAACCACGAGGCCTGCGCGGTGGCCTCGGACGAGCCGACCCCGCTCGTGCTGTTGCACAGATCGAGGAGCGTGATGTCCTTCATGTCGGCGACGCCCGAGACGTACTCCGGCACGAGGTCGTCGAGCTCGACCACGCCCTCGTCTGCGAGGCCGTAGAGCACGTCGCACGTCATGAGCCGGGTCATGTCCGCGACACGGAAGGCCATGTCGGTGCTGATCTCCTCATCGGAGCCGGGGCCCTGCGTGCCGACGCCGGTGACCCAGCTGCCGCTCCAGGGAGCCCAGACGCCCACGACAGCACCCGACGCCCCCGACGCGGCGAGCGCGTTGGCGACGGCCGCCTCCATGGCGGCGACGGTGTCGTCGGGCAGTGCGCCCTCGACCTGAGACGGCGGCTCGTAACTGAACTCCGGCTCGGCGGTGCAGCCGGTGAGGAAGAGTCCGAGCGCGGCGACGCCGGCCGCTGCTGCGCGGAACGTGCGCGACGAGAGAAGCTGCATGAAAGGGGACCCCCGGAAGACGTGTCTCCCGAGTCTAGAACGCCGTTCCTGAAAGAAGGCATCGCCGGGGCCCCTTTAGGGTGATCAGCATGCCCCACATCTTCGAGGCCGACGTCGTCTCCGCCATCCTGCACCACATGAACGGCGACCACACCGACGACAATCTGCTCATCACGCGCGCATTCTCGGCGGTCGAGGACGGCGAGATCACGGATGCCGTGATGACGGACCTCGATGGCGACGGCGGCGTCTGGAAGGTCACCCGCTCGGGGGTCGCCTCCGAACTGCGCATCGCGTGGCCCTCGGGCTCGATCACCGAGCGCCCGGCTGTGCGGCGCGAGGTCGTCGCACTCTACGATCTCGCGTGCGAGAAGCTCGGGGTCGAGCCGCGTCCGCACGCATGACGCTCTGAGATATCGGGCTATCGCTCCAGGTTAGGCAACCCTTACACTTGGCACATGTCCGAGATCCTCTCCTTCTCCGCAGCCCTCCGTGAGCGCTCCTCCGGTTCGCACTCGCGCAGCGAGGGGGCGGGCTTCATGTCCGACCTGCTCAAGGGCGAAGGCTCGCGTGAGGACTACATCGCGCTCGTCGCACAGCACTACTTCATCTACGAGGCCCTCGAAGGCGCGGGAGAGCGCATGCGCCGCGACCCCGTGGCATCCGTCTTCCTCAGCGACAAGCTGACCCGTCTTCCTGCGCTGGAGGCCGACCTCGAGTTCCTGCTCGGCGCCGGCTGGCGCGACGAGATCGTCGCTCTCCCCACCACGCAGCGCTACGTCGAGCGCATCCGTCAGGTCGGCGCGACCTGGGCCGGAGGCTTCGTCGCGCACCACTACACGCGCTACCTCGGCGACCTGTCCGGTGGCATCTTCATCGGACGAGTGATGGCGCGCCGCTTCGGCTTCGAGACCAACGGCATCGGCTTCTACCTGTTCGACGACATCGCCGACCCCGCGGCCTTCAAGGACGTCTACCGCGAGCAGCTCGACGCAGCCCCGTGGGACGACGCCGAGCGCGAGCGCGTGATCGACGAGGTGCTTCTCGCCTACCGCTTCAACACCGAGCTGTTCGAAGACCTCGACCGCGCACGCGTCGCCGCTTGAAACGCCTCAGGCCCTGCCGACCTCGGGGGTGGATGCCGCGAGCCATGCGTCGCGCATGAA
Organism: Microbacterium sp. SWDP-B6; assembly: GCF_059803615.1. Classification (NCBI taxonomy): domain Bacteria; kingdom Bacillati; phylum Actinomycetota; class Actinomycetes; order Micrococcales; family Microbacteriaceae; genus Microbacterium; species Microbacterium sp. SWDP-B6. Next base: position 37,982 of record NZ_JAPFGV010000011.1, read on the forward strand.
GCGGCGCACGTCCTCGTCGACCCGGATGTCGCTCGGGCGCAGCGCCCTCGACAGGTAGAGCCCGTCGAGCGACGTGAGTCGCGACAGCGCCACGTAGGTCTGCCCCGGTGCGAAGGCACCGGACCCGAGGTCGATGATGGCGCGGTCGTAGGTCTTGCCCTGCGACTTGTGGATCGTGACCGCCCAGGCCAGACGCAGCGGGAACTGGGTGAACTCCGCGACGACGTCTCGGGAGAGCTTCTTCGTGCTCGGTTCGTACGAATAGCGGAAGCGTTCCCACACGGCCGGCTCGACGTCGACCTCGTCTCCGTCGATCTCGACGCGCACGGTCTCGCCGAGGATCCGGACGACCGTGCCGATCGTGCCGTTCACCCACCGCGGCGGCTCCCCCGACATCGAGGTGTCGTTGCGGAGGAACATCACCTGCGCGCCGATCTTCAGCTTGAGCTCCGACTCGGCGGGCAGCGACGCCTCGCCCCTGCCGAACTCTCCGCTCACCTCGGCCTTCGCCGTCTGCTCCTTGCCGGGAAGCGCCGCGAGATGCCGGCTGTTGATCGTGTTCACGATGTCGTTGCGCGTGGCGAGCGTGATCATCGGCACCTCGCCCGGTTCCGGGTCGGGGGGTGTGCGTGCGCCCTGCGCGTTCAGCACCCCCGCGATCTCGGCGGTGACCCGGCCGTACCGCACCGCGTTCAGCATGGCCTTGAAACCGTCATCCGACTGCCGATGGATCTGCACGAGCTCGCGCACATGCAGCTCGGCGCGGGTGTCGACGGCGAAGAGCCCCTCGTCCTCCTCCGGCTCCTCCCCGCCGGCAGCGCCGGCCCACACCTTGGCGTCGAAGAACCAGAACGAGCGGTAGTGGTCCTTCACATACCGCAGCTCGTCGCCCCGCGGGGGCACGGGAGCCAGCTGATACGGATCGCCGAACATCACGACCTGCACGCCGCCGAACGGGATGCCGCGCTTGCCCCGAGCCTGCCGGAGGGAGCGGTCGATCGCGTCCATGAGGTCGGCGTTGACCATCGAGATCTCGTCGATCACGAGCGTCTCGATCGCGTTGAGGATGCGTCGTGTGTTGTCGTTCTGATCGATGTCCGAGTCGCCGATCAGACCGATCGGCAGCCGGAACAGCGAGTGGATCGTCTGACCCTCGACGTTCAGTGCGGCGACACCGGTGGGAGCGCAGATCGCGATCTGCTTCTTGGTGTTCCACGAGAAGTACTGCAGCAGGGTCGACTTGCCGGTGCCCGCTCGGCCGGTGATGAAGACATGTTCGCTGGTGTCCTCGATCATCCGGAACAGCTCTTGCTGCTCTTCGGACAGGGCGGGAAGCGACACGGTTCTCTCACACGGCTGGAGGCGGGAGTGCACGTTGAGATCGTGCCTCCCCATGCTACGTGGCGCCGCCGCCCGGCATCCGACGGACACAGCGATCACCGCCGACGCACAGCGACCCACGCTCGGCTCCGTCCCAGGCCGCGCTCCTAGACTGACGCCATGCAGCTGGTCGAGACGAAGGCGCCCCGGCGCTCCCGCCTCGCTGCCGATCTCGCGCTGCTCGCAGTGGTCGGCCTGGTGCTCGTCGCCGCTCTCGGCGCAGGCGGGGCCACTCTCTACCAGCAGTTCTACGGCCCGTCGGCGTTCGTCGTGCGGTATCTCGATCTGCTCTCCGAAGGCCGCGCGGCAGATGCCCTCCGCGTGCCGGGCGTCGCGATCGATCGCGAGACGCTCGAGGTCGCCGGCATCGGAGCCACGGCGTCAGAGGCTCTGCTGCGGCACTCGGCCCTCGCTCCACTCACCGACGTGGAGGTGCTGTCGGAGAAGCAGGACGACGCAGGCAAGACCGAGGTGACCGTCTCCTTCTCGGCGAGCGGACACGCCGGCACCACCACCTTCACGGTCGAGCAGGACGGCTGGGCGGGCGTCACCCCGAACTGGCGCTTCACGACGAGCCCTCTCGCCGTGGTCGAGCTCACGCTGCGCGGCGCCGATCAGTTCGCCGTCAACGGCTTCGAGATGGACCGCCGCCAGGTGTCGGCTGCGGGCGCGCAGGCCGCTCCGCTCGATCCCCTGCCGCTGCTGGTCTTCACGCCGGGGCTGTACTCGGTCACCGTCGACACGGCGATCGCCGACTCCGACGGTGTCGGCGTCCTCGCAGACACCCCGCTCGCCACCACCCCCATCGACGTGCAGACCGAACCCACCCCCGAATTCGTCGCGGTGGTGCAGCAGCGCGTCGAGGAGTTCCTCACGGGGTGCACCGCTCAAGAGGTGCTGCAGCCGACCGCCTGCCCGTTCGGCCTCGAGGTGTACAACCGCCTCGCGTCACTGCCGAAGTGGTCGATCACGGCTCAGCCCCAGGTCAGCGTCGTGCCTGACGGCGGGCACTGGAAGATCCCTCCGACAGATGCGGTCGCACACGTCGACGTCGAGATCAGGTCACTCTTCGACGGCTCGGTTCAGGAGGTCTCGGAAGACGTGCCGTTCCAGGTCAACGGGTCGATCACGATCCTGCCGGACGGGAAGGTGTCGATCCGCGTCGGATCTCCCGGCGAGGAGCCGACGGGCTGATCCGCCCCGCCCGCGGCAGTGCGGGCGCAGGGTCAGCGTGCTTCGCGCTCGGCCTGACGAAGGTCGCGCTCGGCGAGGGCCGCGAGCCTCTCGTTGTACTCCTCGAGCTCGGCCTCGCCCGTGCGGTCGGCATGACGGTCCCGACGCTTCTGCAGCTTCGTGTCGCTGCGGCTCCACTGGATCGCCACCGTGATCGCGAGGATCAGGGTCGGGATCTCACCGATCGACCACGCGATGCCGCCGCCGATGTACTGGTCTTCGAGCGGCGACGGGCCCCAGGTGCGCCCCATCGACCCGAACCAGTCGGCGACCATCAGCCCCTCCTGCATCATGATCGCGACGCCGAAGAAGGCGTGCATGGCCATGATCGCGATCAGGGTGATAAGGCGCCCCGGGTAGGGCAGACGGTACGGCACGGGGTCGGCGCCGACCAGGCTCAGCACGAAGAGATATCCGGAGATGAGGAAGTGCGCGACCATCCACTCGTGGCCGAGGTGCTCGAACATCGACCAGCGCACGAGGTCGGTGAAGTAGAAGGCCCACAGCGACAGGATGAAGATGCCCGCCGCGACGAACGGGTGGGTGACGACCTTCGAGAACGGCGAGTGCACCGCCCACATGATCCATTCGCGGCCGCCGCGGGTGCCGTCGTCGCGCTTGTGGATCGCACGGAGGGCCAGGGTGACAGGCGCCCCCGAGACCAGCAGCAACGGGATCGCCATCGACAGCATCATGTGCCCCAGCATGTGCACGCTGAAGAGATACTCCTGATAGGCGTTGATCGGGCCACCCGTGACCCACAGCAGCATCAGCATGCCCAGCACCCAGAACACGGTGCGATGGATCGGCCAGCGGTCGCCCCGCAGGCGCAGACGGCGCACCCCTGCGAGATAGAAGAAGAGGCCGAAGCCGGCGGCCACCAGCCAGAGCACGTCGATGTCCCACGCCGTGAACCACCGGTCGATCGTGAATTCGGGAGGCAGGGGCGAACGGGTGAGGTTCTCCGCTGGCGTCTGCACGAACGCGGCTTCCTCGCCGGTGGGCGGAGGAGTGCGCGCGAGCGCGGCGGCCGCACCCGAGGCGAGACCCATCAGCGCGACCTCGCACAGCACCAGCATCCAGAACCAGCGCGCTGCTCCAGCGCCCTCGAGACGAGGGATCAGGCGGATGCGGTACCAGGCGCCGAGCAGGCCCATGCCGACCAGGAGCACGACCTTCGCGAGGAGGATCGTGCCGTAGGGCGTCCAGAGCTGCGAGATGTCGCCGAAGGAGACGATGGAACGCGCCAGGCCCGAGATCGCGACGACGGCGAAGGCGGCGATCGCGAGACTCGAGTAGCGGCTGACCAGCCGCGCGGTTCCCACGCCGGAGCGGTCTCGCAGGATCACGACCAGCAGCAGACCGCCGAGCCACACCGCCGCGCCGATCGTGTGCAGCAGGATCGAGTTCACGGCGATGTTGTGGCCCGCGAGCTCACCCGAGTGACCCTGGGTCGCCAGCGGGAGGAAGGAGGCGGCGGCGAGGATCGCCGTGATCAGGGTGGGCGTCCACGTGCGCCACGCGAAGGCGAGCACGGTGATCACCGAGCCCATGATCGTGGTGATCAGCCACGACTGACCGAGCGGCAGCTGCAGCAGGAAGCGCCCGAGCTGCTCGCCGAACTCGCGCTCGGCGCTCAGCTGCGGGTTGAAGGCCGCCATGAACGTGAAGAATCCGCTGATGCCCGCGGTGACCGTGAAGACGGCCGCGCCCGCTGATGCCGTGTTGAGGGCGGTGTCGAACGACTTCTCCTCGCTGCGCAGCGCGAACAGCGCCAGCACGAGGGATCCCAGCATCGCCGCAGCCGCGATGTTCATGACGAGCTTGACGATGGGGGTGGCCCAGCGCACGAACGGACCCGGATCCTGCAGCAGCAGCGGCGCCGCGCCCCCGCCGATCACGAGGGCGATGAGCACGCCGATCAATCCGGTCGCGAGCAGGATTCCGACTCCGGCCGCGCGATACGCGGAGCGGCTCGGGGTCTGCACGGCGCGGGCACTCACCCCTCAAGCCTAAGCCGCGGATTCGGGGTGGGAGCACGAAGGCCGCCCCCGACGGATCGGGAGCGGCCTTCGAAGAGGTGCAGTCTTACTTGACGGCAGCCTTGAGCTTGGAACCAGCGGTCACCTTGACGCGGTGGCCGGCCGGGATCTTGATCTCGGCACCGGTCTGCGGGTTGCGGCCCGTGCGAGCTGCGGTTGCGACCTGCTCGAACGAGATCCAGCCCGGGATCGAGACCTTGCTGCCCTTGGCAACAGCGTCGGAGACCGAGGAGAACAGCGCGTCGAGGACACCCGAGACGGTGGCCTGGCTCTGGCCGGTGGCAGAAGCGATGCTCGCGACGAGCTCGGTCTTGGTGATGGACTTGTCAGCCATGTCATCCTCCAGCGACGAGGTTCCCGTCGCATCGTTGGTGTTCGAAGGGCGACTGCCCTCCGTTGGTCGAGTGACCGCCTTGAATGTACCAACCACCACCCACATTTCCGCGTCATTTCGCGGGTTTTGGGGTTTTCGGCGGCGTGTCGTGGTGCAGAAGTGACGAAAGTGACCCCTGTTGTGCCCTGTTGGGCAGCCGAACACCGCCGTTCCGCGGCCCGCAGCGGGCTGCGACGGGTCGACCTCGTCGACTCCGCGCTGCGCTTCGGGAGGAGTCCGTACCGTCGACTCCGCGCTGCGCTTCGGGAGGAGGACTGCGCTTCGGGAGGAGGACTGCGCTCCGGGAGGAGGACTGCGCTTCGGGAGGAGAGATCTGCTGAGCCTCTCCTCCCGAAGCGAAGCGTTCCTCCCGAAGCGCAGTCCCGAGGGATGCTCAGTCCCGAGGCACAGTCCCGAGGCGCACTCCTGACGGATGCTCAGTCCCGAGGTGCAGTCCCGAGAGATGCGCGCGTTAGCGCGGGCCGTGGGACTCGACGACCGAGCGAGCGGTGCGCGCGAATGCCGGGGTGACGCGCTCGTCTCCGTCGAGGTAGCCGCCGACGAGCGCTGCGTCGCGCAGCAGGACGAGGGATGCTGCGACATCGGCGGGGCTCTCGAGGCCGGCCTGCTCGGCGACGGCCTGCAGGGTCGACCGGAACCATTCTCGGTGCTCGTCGATCAGTCGTCGCACGGCGCCGTCGGCATCCGGATACTCCGCGGCCGCGTTGATGAACGGGCAGCCGCGCGTGTGCCTGAGGCGGATGTCGGCGGCGATGCCCTCGATCACCGCGTCGACCAGCTGAGTCGGGTCCGTGACCTCCGCCCCTGCCTGGGCGAACAGCGCCCGAAGCATCTCGTCTTCGTTGCGCAGGTACGCGAGGACCAGGTTCTCCTTGCCACCGAACTGGTTGTAGAGCGTCGCCCTGGTGACCGCGGCCTCGTCGATGATGCGGTCGACGCCCACGGCATGGATCCCCTCTTCGTAGAAGAGCCTGGTGGCGCTGTCGATCAATCGGGTGCGCGCGGCGCTCGGACGCTTCGGGGTCGGCGTCTGAGTCTTCGCCGGAGCCGGGGTGGGAGTCGTGGTCTTCATGGTGATCCCTCTCATCGTGTCATCCGAAAGCGACTTTCGGGAATAGGTTGCAGTAGATAGAACGTTCGGTCTATTATCAGCCTAACGCATCCGCACCGGGCGGGAGCAGAAACAGGAGAAGAGACCATGAACAGCACCGAGAAGACCCCGATCGTCCTGATCCACGGACTCTGGATGACGCCGAAGAGCTGGAACACCTGGGCCGAGCGCTTCCGCGCACAGGGTCACGAGGTGATCATTCCGGGCTGGCCCGGCATCGACGACCGCTCCGTCGAGGACATCCGCCGCGATCCGTCCGCGCTCAAGGGCATCGGCCTGAAGCAGATCGCCGACAACTACGAGCGCATCATCAGAGCGCTTCCGGTGAAGCCGATCATCATGGGCCACTCGTTCGGCGGCGTGATCACGCAGATGCTGGCAGACCGCGGCCTCGGTGCCGCCTACGTCGGCGTCGCCCCCGGACAGACCGCCGGCGTCACCGCACTCCCCCTATCGACCCTCTGGACAGGAACGCCGATCCTCTCGAACCCGTTCGGCCGCAACGGCGCCAAGCCGCTCTCGAAGCGCCACTTCCACTTCACATTCGGCAACGACCTGTCGCGCGCCGCATCCGACGAGCTCTGGGAGGAGTATGCCGTGAATTCCTACAACCGGGTCTTCTTCGAGGGCGTGACTTCGGTGCTCAACGAGAAGGGGGGCGTCACGCACGTCGACTACGCTCGTGCCGACCGCGCTCCGCTGCTCGTCATCACCGGCGAGATCGACCACGTCGTGCCGCCCGCCATCGGCCGCGCGATCGTCAAGAAGTACCGGTCGAGCGGCAGCCCTGCCGTCGTCGAGTACAAGGAGTATGCCGGCCGCACCCACCGCCTCGTCAGCCAGGACGGCTGGGAAGAAATCGCCGACTACGCACTGACCTGGGCGGTGGAGCACGCGACAGCATCCGCCGCCTGATGTCGGGCTCGTGCAGGGGTGGGCCCTTCGCGACGGGGCCGGCCGCGGCGCTCGCCCCACCTCGGGTAGCGCCTCGGGAGGAGAACTGCGCTTCGGGAGGAGAGATCTGCGGATTCTCTCCTCCCGAAGCGCAGTCTTCCTCCCGAGGGATGCAGCAGTGACAGGGATGCGGATCATTCACTCCGCGACGTGCAGTCGCTGCCCGATCGCGGTCAAGATCACCTGTTGCACCTGCGCCCATCGGCTCATCAGCTGGTCGTAGCCGATGCGGATCACGTGATAGCCGTGCAGCTTCAGAAGAGCGTCGTGGGCGATGTCGCTCGTCCGCTGTTCACCGACATGATGGCCGCCGTCGATCTGAATGACCAGTCGCTCACCGATGACGAAGTCGACCCGATGGCCGAGTATCCAGACCTGCGGCACGACGGGGATCCCCAGCCATCTCAGCCGCACCTGGAAGATGCTCTCGGTACCGGAATCGGCGAACTGCCGCGCGTCCGCGAGCAGACGTCGAGCAGTGGGCGGAAGCGGAGCCCGCTCGAGGATGCCGGGGGCGATGAGATTCTGACGCATGGCCGACTCCCAGGTCGCGAGCGCGCTCTCATACGGCTGGCACCCCGCGATCAGGATCAGCGCGTTCTCGAGGGAGTCCTCGCGCGAGTCCGGATCCCGCGGGAACACCGGTTCGTTCCAATGCACCGTGCCGCGGGACACCTTCACATGGCCCGATCGCGCCGGCGCAGCGACGTGCGGCTGTGAGTCGCCGAGCACCCACACCCCTTTCCGCGACGCGAGCGTGACGCAAGTCAGGAACACTCCGCGGCGGGCAGCCGCGAGAAGCATCGGGTCGGCATCCGGCAGCGCGACCCACCCTCGGCGAACAGCGATGACGTCACCTCTCTGGACCGACGATCGGAGCACGTGCCTGCTGACCCCGAGCCGTCTCAGGGTCTCGGTGCGGGCCACGCCGTCGCGCTGCGTCAGCGCCTGTCTGGGGTTCACCCGTCGAGGATCACTCAGGCCCGCATCCGCGATCGACACGGCATCCACGATTCGTGCCCAGCCGCCTCAGACCCCCATCCGTGCAGAAGAGGTCACGCCGCCCTCGGCACCTGCCCGGTACGTCGTGACACCCGACCATTCGACGGGACCTCGCGGCAGCCCCCGGCCCACACGCCCCACACACCCCACTCACCCCCCACGCCCCCACACGTGAACATCCGTCGGGAGGAGGACTGCGCCTCGGGAGGAGAAATTCTCGAGAAAACTCCTCCCCGAGCGCAGATCTCCTCCCGAGGCGCAGAGGAGACAGAACGGAGTGAGGCGATGCCGGGGCGCAAGAGCGGATGCCGCGGGTGCAAGGGCGGATGCCGGGGCCGAGCGGATGCCGCGCAAGGGCGGATGCCGCGGCGGAGCGGATGCCGGGGCGAAGCCCCCCGGGCACGCGAAAAGGGGCGAGGATCCGAAGATCCTCGCCCCTTCAGGCTTGTCTGCTGAGACTTACCAGCTCGACTTGGTGACACCGGGCAGCTCGCCACGGTGTGCCATGTCACGGAAGCGGACGCGCGAGACGCCGAACTTCGTGAGGACACCGCGGGGGCGGCCGTCGATGACGTCGCGCGAACGCACGCGAGCCGGCGACGCGTTGCGCGGCAGCTTCTGCAGGCCGACGCGTGCGGCCTCGCGGGCCTCGTCGGTGGCGTTCGGGTCGACGAGGGTCTTCTTCAGCTCGGCGCGACGCTCTGCGTAACGCTCGACGATGACCTTGCGCTGCTCGTTGCGAGCGATCTTGCTCTTCTTAGCCATTGATCAACGCTCCTCTCGGAATTCGACGTGCTGACGGATGACCGGGTCGTACTTCTTGAGCACGAGGCGGTCGGGGGTGTTGCGGCGGTTCTTCTTGGTCACGTACGTGTAGCCCGTACCTGCCGTCGAACGCAGCTTGATGATCGGACGTACGTCCTGAGCCTTCTTGGCCATTAGAGCTTCACACCCTTCGCCTGGAGGTCCTTGACCACGTTCTCGATGCCGCGGACATCGATCACCTTGATGCCCTTGGCGGACACGTTGAGCGTGATCTTACGACCGAGCGAAGCGACGAAATAGGTCTTCTTCTGCACGTTCGGGTCGAAGCGGCGCTTCGTCCGGCGGTGCGAGTGCGAGACGTTGTGACCGAAGCCGGGAACAGCTCCGGTCACCTGGCACACTGCTGCCATGATGGTGACTCCTTCTATACCGTGAGGCCGGACGGCCTCACCCAAGATCCCTTGTCTGCGCGCCACCCCGCAGCGCCGATCTCTCGGCAGAAGAAGGGGAAGCACGCGAACTACGCACAGGAGTGTGCGCAGACAAAGAGTCAGTTTAGCACGGTCCGTTCCGTCACACTCGCACGGCCTCGAGCAGCAGCGCCGCCCCCGGAGCGAGCAGCGGCAGCGGCACCCCCACCGATCCGAGCAGCGAACCCGACGCCTCGATGCCGGCCCCCAGCCACGCGGGGTCCGAGACCTGATGGCGCGACACCGATCCGAGCTCCTCGCGCACCCGCATCCGGTACCGCTCCCCCGCCTGAAGCCCCGGGATCCGAGTGCGCGGCGTGAACCCGTCGACCGAGGTGCCCAGACGCACCCACGCGAACACGCCCCGCGAGCCGTCCCCGGCGACGACGCCGTGCAGCAGCGTCTCGTCGTCGACCTCGTCGCTACGCACCGTGACGCCCGAGTGCAGCAGCGGCCGCAGCTCGCGATAGAGGGCGGTCCACCGCGACAGCATCTCGCGCTCCTCCGACGTGCACCGGGTGATGTCCCACTCGATGCCGGCGTGCCCGAACAGCGCGGTCGTCATGCGGAACGGCAGGGATGCCGCGCGGTGCGTCGTCTCGGCGATCGGCGGGCCCACGTGCGAGCCGACGAGCTCGGGCGGCACGAGTGTGCCGGTCCAGCGCTGGATCCGCTGCCGTTCGATCGGGTCGTTCGAGTCCGACGCCCACACGCGCTGCGTGCGCTGCAGCACGCCGAGGTCGACGCGGGCGCCACCGCTCGCGCACGACTCGATCTCCACCGACGGATGCCGTTCGCGCAGCGCATCGAGCAGGGCGTAGAACGCGGTGGTCTGCGCGTGCACCGACGCGCGGCCGGTGCGCGGCGACACCGCGGCATGCAGGTCGCGGTTGTGATCCCACTTGATGAAGTCGATGCCGACCTCGGCGACCAGAGCGTCGATGCGCTCGAAGAGGTAGGCGGCGGCATCCGGGTTCGAGAGGTCGAGCACCTTCTGGTGCCGCCAGGTCGCGGAGTCGGGTGACGCCTGAAGCACCCAGTCCGGATGCCGTTCGGCGAGGTCCGACACCGGATTCACCATCTCGGGCTCGAACCAGAGGCCGAACTGCATCCCGAGCCCGTGCACGTGATCGGCGAGGGGGCGCAGTCCGTCGGGCCATTTCGCGTCGTCGATGAACCAGTCGCCGAGCCCCGAGCGGTCGTCGGGGCGCCCGCGGAACCAGCCGTCATCGAGCACGAACCGCTCCACCCCGACCGATGCCGCGGCCTCCGCGAGCTCGACGATCTTCGCCGGGTCGTGGTCGAAGTACACGGCCTCCCAGGTGTTCAGCACGAGGGGGCGCGGCGTGGTCGGGTGCGCGGCGAACGAACGCACCGCCTGGTGCAGTCGGGCAGACACCGAGTCGAGTCCGCTCTCGCCATAGGTGAGGAACACCTGCGGCGACACGTAGGTCTCCCCCGCCCCCAGCCGGATCTCGCCCGGCAGCAGCAGCTCACCTCCGCCGAGCACAGCCCCGTGCACACCTGCGCCCTCGGGCAGCCTCTCGACGCCGACTTCGAGGTCGCCGCTCCACGCGACGTGCGCGGTCCACAGCTCGCCGCGTCGGAAGCCGAACCCGCCGGTGCCGACCGCGGTCAGGTAGGGAGCGTCGTGTCCGCCGCGGCCTCGACGAACCTGTCGCAGGTGCGCCCCGTGCCGCAGCTCGCCCCGCTGCGGGTGCCGCTCGCCGGTCCAGCGACCCGTGTGGTCGAGCACCTCGGTCGCATGTGCGGGAATCGGGAGCAGGATGCGGGCCGCGAGCAGATCCAGCGGCTCAACGCCGTCGGCGGTGCTCGTGACCGACACCTGCGCGGTGAGCACGCCCCCGGCATCCAACGCGAGGTCGAGCACGACCGTGACCCCGGCCCCGGCATCCGAGAACTCCGCCCGCACCGACGTCGCCGTCGACTCCCACCCGACACACCGCAGCAGCGGCGCGCTGTGCAGTCCGCCGCGATGCCACGCGAGTGCCGGTGTGCCCGACCACCCGTCGGCCTCGACGGCGAGCAGCGGGAAGACCCGGGGGGCGTCGAACGAGCTGAACGTCACCGAGCCGGTCGATGACCCGGCGAGCGCCTCGAGGTCGGCGGGATCGAGCGCCGCGCCCCAGTGCAGCAGGCGCGCAGTGGTCGTGTCGATGACGACGCTGACGCCGCCGGAGGTCAGGTGGACGAGTGCGCTCATTGCCGCTCCAGACGGGTCGCAGACGAAACAGGAGGCCCGCCCGTGAGCATACGGGCGGGCCTCCGGAGGGTGTTACTCCTTGACGGGGATCGACGCGGCCTTGAGCGCGTCGACGGTCGCCGTCTGACCCTTCTCGATCGCGTCGAGCAGCGTTCCGCTGCCCGAGACCGCGGCCTTGAACCCGTCGGACACGTCCGAGTAGGTCTGGGTCATGGTCGGGCCCCACGCGAAGTCGGGCGAGACCTGGGTGGCGGCGTCGGCGAAGACGTCATAGATCTTCTGGCCGCCGTAGAACTCGACGCCCTCGGCGTAGACCGGAAGGTCGAGTCCTGCGGTGGTGGCCGGGTAGAGGTTGGCCGCTTCGGCGAGCGCGGTCAGCGCCTCATCGGACGTGTTCAGCCACAGCGCGAACTTCGTCGCCTCGTAGAGGTGCTCGCTGCCCTTGAGCACGGCGGTCGAGGATCCACCCCAGTTGCCGGCGGATGATCCGCCCTCCTCCCACTGCGGGAGCGGAGCGACGGCCCAGTTGCCCGCGGTGTCGGGTGCGCCGCTCGAGATCGAGTTGGCGCCCCAGACGGCGGAGTTCCAGGTCCAGACCTGACCGGAGTTGTAGGCGTTGTTCCACTCGTCGGTCCACGCGGGAACCGTCGCGACCAGGTCGTCGTCGAGCATGCTCTGCCAGTAGTCGGCGACCGTGGTGGTGGCGTCGTCTGCGAGCGAGACCGTCCAGCCCTCGTCGTCGCTCGAGAACCACTGCGCGCCGTCCTGCCAGGCGAAGCCGGCGAACTGGTTGATGTCGGACTGCGAGAAGTTGGTGATGTAGCCGCCCAGTTCGCGGATCTTGACCGCGGCCTCGCGATACTCGTCCCACGTGGTGGGGATCTCGATGCCGTTCTGCTCGAACAGGTCGGCGCGGTAGAACAGCCCCATGGGGCCGGTGTCCTGCGGCACGCCGTAGACGCCCTCGGTGCCGAGAGTCACCTGACCCCAGGCCCAGTCGACGAACTGGTCTTCGGAGGCGACGACGTCTTCGCAGGCGCTGAGGTCTTCGAGACCGTCCTGCACGAGGAAGTTCGGCAGGGCGTCGTACTCGATCTGCCCGAGGTCAGGAGCGTCGCCCGCCTTGATCTGGTTGAAGAAGTTCTGGTACGTGCCGCCGTTGCCGTTGGGGCCGGTCTGCACGTCGACCTGGATCTCGGGGTTGGCGTCGTTCCAGATCTTCACGACGTCTTCGATGCCGGGGATCCAGGAGGTGAACTCGAGCGTGACGTCGCCGTCGGCCGGGGTGCACGAGGCGGCGTCGCCGCCGGTGCCTGAGCTGTCTCCGCCGGATGCCGAGCAACCGGCGAGCGCGAACGCCGAGATGGCGATGACAGCGGCTGCCTTCATCTTCGAATGCTGCATTTCGATCCTTTCGTGGATGCGATGGGGTGGTGCGGGTGTGTGGTGCGGGTGGTGCGGGTGGTGCGGGTGGTGCGCCGCCCGGTCGGTCCGGGCGGCTGCCTGCTCACTTCAGGGCGCCGGCGCCCAGTCCGTTGCGCCAGAAGCGCTGGAGCAGGAGGAAGGTGACGATCAGCGGGATGACCGACAGCAGAGCGCCGATCAGCACGAGACCACGGAGTTCTGGCAGCTGATTCAGCTGGTTGTTCCAGTTGTAGAGACCGAAGACCACCGGGAAGAGGTCTTCGGATCGCAGCATGATCATCGGCAGGAAGAAGTTGTTCCAGATGGCCACGAACTGGAACAGGAACATCGTCACCAGTGCCGGGGTCATCAGCCCGATGCTGACGGTGAAGAACGTGCGGATCTCCCCCGCGCCGTCGAGTCGACTCGCTTCGAGCAGCTCGTCCGGCACCGACGAGGCCGCGAAGATCCGTGCCAGGTAGACCCCGAACGGACTCACGATCGACGGCAGGAAGACCGACCAGAACGTGTTGGTCAGCTGCGCCTGGCTGAAGATCAGGAACAGGGGCAGCGCGAGCGCGGTGGCGGGCACGAGCACCCCGCCGAGCACGATGTCGAACATCAGGTCGCGGCCCGGGAACCGGTACTTCGCCAGGGCGTAGCCGGCCATGGCGGCGAGCAGGGTCGCGATGGCGCCGCCGAGTGCCGCGTAGAGCACCGAGTTCATCAGCCACCGCAGGTAGACGCCGTCGCGGTAGGCGAACAGCTCCGCGATGTTGTCGAACAGGTGGAAGTCGGCGAACCACAGTGGCGCGGTGGTCAGGATGTCGCCGGTCTCTTTGCTCGACGCGACGAGCAGCCACCACAGCGGCAGCAGGAAGTAGACCGTGAACACGGCCATGATCAGCATGGCGCCGGTGCGCGAGATGCCGGACTCGCGAGCGGCCTTTCCGCGCGGGGCCTTGCCGCGGGTGCCCCGGCCAGGGGCGACGATCGACATGGTGCTCATGCGTTCTGCTCCTTGCGCTGCATGTACTTCATGAACCCGAACGACAGCACGAACGTCGTCACGGCGAGCACGACCGAGAAGGCGGCCGCCAGGTTGGTGTTCGGGATGGATGCCGTGGCGTACACGGTCATGTTCGGGGTGAAGGTGCTGGTCACCGCCGAGCTGAACGAGCGGAAGACCTGGGGCTCGGCGAGCAGCTGCAGCGTGCCGATGATCGAGAAGATCGCGGTCATGACGATCGCCGGGCGCACCAGCGGGATCTTGATCGACCAGGCGATGCGCCACTGGCCTGCGCCGTCGAGGATGGCCGCCTCGTAGAGCTCCTGCGGGATCGACAGCAGCGCCGAGTAGATGATCAGCATGTTGTAGCCGACGTAGACCCAGGTGACGACGTTCGCGATCGACCACAGCACCAGGTCGGCACCGAGGAAGTCGATGTTCTTGGTGATCGCGGTGAACGGCGACAGGTTGGGCGAGAACAGCGAGCCCCACATGATCGCGGCGATGACGCCGGGCACCGCGTAGGGCACGAAGAACGCGAGACGGAAGAAGCGCTTGCCCCGCACGAGCGGCGAGTCGAGCAGCAGCGCGAACAGCAGGGCGAGGCCGAGCATGACCGGCACCTGCACGACGCCGAACGTCAGCATCCGCCCCATCGAGCTCCAGAACGCCTCGTTCTGGAAGACGAGCACGTACTGGGCGAAGCCGCCGAACACCTGCTCGGCCTTGCCGAAGGTGCCGTCCCGCTCGACGACGAGCAGCGACTGCCAGAAGGCGTAGGCGATCGGCACGACGTAGAACAGCGCGAACAGCACGCCGAAGGGCACGATGAGGAACGCGATCGCGCCCTTGTGCGGAATCCGTCGGCGGCGGCCCGGCGCCCGGGGCGCTGAGGCGACCGCCGGAGCGGTGAGCGTGGTGGTCATACATCCTCCTTGATGATGCGGACGGCCCCCGCCGGCACGAGCCCGGTGGCGGCGGCGTCGGTGACGAGGTCGTGGCCCGAGGTCGCGATCTCGACATCCGTCGATCCGTGGTTGATGACGAACAGGAACGACCCGGCGTCGCCGGTGCGGCGCACGATCTCGACGTCGGGTCCGGCGCCCGGCGTCGGGGCGATGCCGGCGGATGCCGCGAGCCGCGCGATCAGTCGGCGGTAGTCGTCGCGAGCGGGCTGGGTTCCGAGGAACCAGGCCTCGCCCTCGCCTGCCGCGCGGCGTGTGATCGCAGGGCCGCCGGCGGCGGGGCCGTCGACGAACGACGCGACGACCTCGGCACCCGTCGTCTTGAGCCGTTCGCTCCAGATCGTTCCCGTCGTGCCGTCGCTGAGGGTCACGGACTCGTCGGGACGGAGCGGTGCGAACTCCTCCGAGCGGATGCCGAGCAGCTCGCGGAACGCGCCGGGGTAGCCGCCGGTGCGCACCCGATCCTCCTCGTCGACGATGCCGCTGAAGAACGTGATGAGAGCCGTGGCGCCGTTCTCGACCGCGCGGGCGATCGCCGCGGCATCCGCGTCGCTGATGAGGTGCAGCGCGGGCACGACCAGCAGGCGGTACCCGTCGAGGTCTGCGCCCGGACGGACGACATCGGTGGTGACACCGGCATCCGCCAGTGCCGCGTGCGCGGCGTGCACCTGCCCGAGGTATGTGAGCCCCTCGCTCGGGCGGCCCTCGTTCTCGGTCGCCCACCAGCTCTCCCAGGAGAAGAACAGGGCCGCATCGGCGGCGACTCGTGTGCTGGCGACGTCGCCGAGGCGGTCGAGCAGACCGCCGAGCTCGACGACCTCGCGCCACTGGTCGGAGTCCTCGCCCGCGTGGGGCACGAGGGCCGTGTGGTACTTCTCGGCGCCCTGCGTCGAGGCCCGCCACTGGAAGAAGCAGATGCCGTCGGCGCCGCGTGCCACGTGCGCGGCGATGTTGCGCTGCAGCTCACCCGGGGCCTTGGCGAGGTTGTAGGGCTGCCAGTTCACGGCGCCGGTCGAGGTCTCCATCAGCAGCCACGGCGCGCCCTGCGCGAGGCCTCGGGTGAGGTCGGCGGCGAACGAGAGTTCTCCGCGTGCATCGTCGAGGCGGCGGTCGAGATAGTGGTCGTTGGCGATCAGATCCATCTCGCCCGCCCACGTCCAGTAGTCGAGGTTGCGGATGTGCGCGGTGACCATGAAGTTGGTCGTGACCGGCACCTCGCTGTGCTCGCGCAGGATCTCGGCCTCGGCCCGGTAGAGCGCGAGCTGTTCGTCGGAGCTGAACCGCTGGAAGTCGAGGATCTGGCCGGGGTTGCGCAGCGACAGGGCCTGCGCCGGCACGCGCACGTCGTCGAAGTCGCTGTATCGCTGGCTCCAGAACGTCGTGCCCCAGGCGCGGTTGAGCGCGTCGATGTCGTCGTAGCGGTCGCGCAGCCAGCCGCGGAACGCCTCGGCGCTCGTGTCGCAGTAGCAGAGCGCGTTATGGCAGCCCAGTTCGTTCGACACATGCCAGAGCGACACGGCGGGGTGGTTCCCGTAGCGCTCGACGACGCGGGTGACGACCTCGGCGGCGTAGTCACGGAAGAGCGGCGAGCTCGGGCAGTAGCCCTGACGGCCGCCCTGGTGGAAGACCGTGCCGTCTTCGCCGACCGGGAGGATCTCGGGGTGGCGGGCGGTGAGCCAGGGAGCAGGAGATGCGGTGCCGGTGCCGAGATTGATGCGGATCTCCGCCGCGTGCAGCAGCTCGATGATCTCGTCGAGTGCGCTGAAATCCCAGGCCCCCGGAGCGGGGTTGATCGACGACCAGCCGAAGATGTTGATCGCCACGAGTCCGATGCCGGCCTGCCGCATGAGCCGCACGTCGTCGGGCCAGACGCTGCGATCCCACTGCTCGGGGTTGTAGTCGCATCCGAAGACGAGGCCGCGCCCTGCGGAGAGGGTGGCGATGCGGTCGGACACAGCGGCGGCCATCGGTGACGCTCCTTTGCGGTTCATGTGTGCACGTGCACAGCTCGCGGCATGAGAACAGCGATCGGAATTTCTGTGAACGTGCACACATCGTCGCATGTCGCGGTGAATCCCGTCAAGTCCGGGTCGCTAGGCTGTCGATCATGAGCACTTCCGCCCGTCGTCGCAGCACCGTGCACGACGTGGCGCGCGTGGCCGGGGTCTCGAGAGGAACCGTCAGCCGGGTGATCAACGGCGGCTACGTCTCGGATTCCGCCCGGACCGCGATCGAAGACGCGATCCGCGAGGTCGGGTACGTGCCCAACACCGCCGCGCAGAACCTCGTGCGTCAGCGCACGCAGGCCATCGCGTTCATCGTGCACGAGCCGCATGCGCTGTTCCTCGAAGACCCCAACATCGGCGCGATCATGCTCGGCACGAACGAGACCCTCTCCGAGGCCGATTACCAGATGGTGTGCCTCGTCGTGGACTCGGTGCGCGACACCGAGCGCGTCGCCCGCTACCTCAACGGCGGATTCGTCGACGGAGCCGTCATCGTCTCGGCGCGAGCACAGGACCCGATCACCAAGGCCGTCATGCGACTCGACCTGCCCGTGACCTATGTCGGCCACCCACCCGATGTCGACGCGGCGTGGGTCGGCGTCGACAACCGCGGCGCCGCGCAGGCCGTCACCTCACGCCTCCTGGCGACGGGGCGCACACGGGTCGGCATGATCGCGGCCGCCCTCGACCGGGATTCGGGCACCGACCGCCTCGCGGGCTTCACCGACGCGCTCGGCGACGACTTCGACCCCGACCTCGTCGAAGAGGTGCCGCTGTACTCCTACGCCGACGGAGCCGCGGCGATGACGCGACTGCTCGAGCGGGCGCCGGACATCGACGGGGTCTTCGCCGCGTCGGATGCCGTCGCCGCGGGTGCGATGTGGGCGCTTCGCGAAGCCGGACGCCGGGTGCCAGACGACGTGGGCGTCGTGGGCTTCGACAACAGCAGCTGGGCGACGCGCACCACCCCGCTGCTCTCGACCGTCGATCAGCCCGCCGAAGGGCTGGGGGCCGCGGCCGCGGCATCCGTCCTCGCGCAGCTGCGCGACGATCAGCGCCCGCGGGAGGGCATCATGCTGCCGACGCCCGTCGTCTGGAGAGACTCTGCCTGAGCGCTGGCCTCAGGCGGGGCCGAGAGACTCGGCCTGAGCGCCTCTCCCCCACCGGAACGTCGAGACCGTCGGGTCGCCCGCGATCCAGAAGCGCCAGGGGAACGCCGCGGTGCCGGCCACGCCGGCCACGCCCACTCGCGGGCCGGTCGCCACGTCGGTGATCGGTTCGTCGCGCAGCCACAGCTCGGCGCGAGCACCCTCGAACTCCTCGCCGGTGATCGCGTCGATCCCGTCGTGGATCGGATGCCGCAGCCCCACCGCCTGGCCGAATCGGCCCGGCCCCTTCGCGAGGTCACGCAGCGCCGTCGCCGTCAGCGGGGTCGTCGCGCGGCGGCGCACGGCCGCGGCATCCGCCCCGTGCACGACCTCGCCCGCGCGCAGCAGGATTCCGCCGGCTTGGCCCTCGAGCCCCGAGACGACGTTCACGCACGAGTGGATGCCGTGGCTCAGGTAGACGTACAGATGGCCTGGCTCGCCCCACATCGTCGCGTTGCGTGCGGTGCGGCCCATGCGGGCGTGGGAGCCCGGATCGGCCTCCGGCCCGGTGCCCTGGCCGTGATACGCCTCGACCTCGGTGAGCCGGAGTCGCACCTCGGAGCCCGCGACGACCGTGCGCAGCTCGGCGCCGAGCAGAAGTGGTGCGACCTCGACCGGCAGCCCGCTCAGCTCGGTGCGGGTCGCTCGGTGCAGGGCATCCGTCGACATGCGGTCAGAACTGCGGCGCCGTCTGGCACCACGACGCGTCGAAGCCGGTGAGCGCCACGATCTCGTCGCCCGTGCGCAGGTCGAGCAGGTGCGTCTCGAGGTTCTCGGGCAGTGGCAGCAGCATCTGGTCGTAAGGGTTGTCTGCCAGATCGGGCGCGATCACGACCGCGGCGTACTGGCCGCTGGGTGAGGCGCAGGCCTGCAGGATCGAGTCGGTCGAGTCCACCTCGACGAGAGGCGTCGCGGCTCCCTCCTCGTCGACCCGGATGACCGCCTGCCCGATGGGCAGCCCGTTCTCGTCGCGCGAGACGACGTGGCGCAGCGTGCCGCCGGGGAAGGGCGTGATCGTGATCGCGGAGCCGTAGTCGGGAGTCGACGCCTCGAGCGGCACCTCCGAACCGTCGGTGAGGTTCAGCTCGACCACCGAACCGTCGAGTCGCTCGACGATCGCCGTGTAGGTTCCTCGCGAGATGCCCTGAATGGTCGTCGCGAGTCCGAGGGACTGGACCCCCGCGTCGGTCGTGCGATCGACCAGCGAGAGCGCACCGTCGAAGTCGATGAAGAGCACGGCGGCGCTGTCGGGCACGAACTGCCAGACGAAGATGTTCGCCTCCTTGTCGCCGACCTCGGTCACCACCGGTTCGTCGTCGCCGCTCAGCGACTGCGTGACGAGCACGCTGGCGCGCCCCTCGGTGTCGCTGAGCTCCTTGTCGGAGTAGCTGTAGCCGACCAGGCCCCCGCGGTCAGAGACCTGGATCGCGCCCACGTATCCGACGCCGGGCAGCTCGAGTTCGCGCGGGTTCTGGCCGTCACGGTCCATCACGAGCAGCTTCGAGCCTTCATCCTCCTCGACCGAGACGACGAGCTGCGAGGAGGTCGCGCGGAAGTCGTTGATCCTGTCGGCGGCGAAGACGGGCTGCGCCTTCTCGCCCGTCAGGTCGGTGCGGAAGATCTGGTCGTCGCCATCGGCATCTCGACGCAGCAGGAAGATGTTCGACGCCGGAGTCGAGAAGCTCGTCGAGAGCGTCGCGCTGGGGCCGCCTCCGGCGCCCACGGCATCGGCGACCTTCACGGTGTACTCGGTGTCGTCATCGAGCGGCACGGTGAAGCGGATGCCGATGCCACGACCTGCGGCGTCGAGGGTGAACGGCACCGCGGGTTCGACCGTGACCTGAGACTCGTCGATCGCCGCCAGCGACTGGTTCGCAGTGAGGATGACACGGCTGCCGGAGGCCTCGATCGCCTCGGTCGGATTCACCTGCACCTCGGTGATGCGCGGGCCCTGCGTGAGGCTGACGACGCCGAGTCCGGAACCCACCAGCACGAGGATGCCCAGCACGGCGCCGAGCGCCAGCAGGAATCGGCGGTCGCTCGAGGTGGCGGACTTCTCAGGCGCGGGCGCCTTCGCGGCCCTCTCGGGCTTCGGCTGCTTCGCGGCCTTCTCGGGCTTCGGCTGCTTCGCGGGCTTCGGCGCCTTCGCGGGCTTCGGCTTCTTCTCCGCCTTGGGCTTCTCCGGCGCGGGGGGCGCATAGTCGGTCGAGGAGTGCGCCGCGAGCGTGGTCGTCGACTCGGCATCCGGCGGGACGAAGGTCGAGCGCATCGGCCGCTCATCGCCCGTCGAGCGGGCCACGGGTGAGACGGCACGCGGCCCTGTCGCGAGAGGCGTTTCGTCTCGGTCGGCTCCGCCGTCCTCGCTCAACGAACGGGGAGAAACGGCTTCTTCACTGGTCGTTGAGCGAGCCGCAGGCGAGACGAAACGCGGTGTCGACCGGGGAGGCGTTTCGTCTCGGTCGGCTCCGCCCTCGCCGTTCGACGCACGGGAGGCAGCTGCCGCCTCGGCCTCGCGCGCGGCACGCAGCTCGGCCCGGGTGCGCGGCACCGCCGGCTCGTCGCGGCGCTCGTCGTCAGTACTCATACGGATCCGAAGGCTCGTCGATCGCGGTGACGGTCGTCGGTTCGACGTGCAGCGAGCCGTCGGCATCCGCCTTGACCGTGCCTTCGACCTCGACCCACTGGCCGGTGTCGAACTCTCCGGCGTCGATCGTCACGGGCAGGGTCGCCGGCTGCGCGTCGATCACGCAGTGCGTGATGACCAGGCGGGTGAGGTTGACGCCGTCGGCATCCGTCGGGGTGACGAACCCGGTCAGTGTGACCGTCTTTCCGTCGTAGGCCGCGGTGTTGGTCGCCGTGGCGAACACGCTCGCCCAGTCGCCGACCCCGAAGGTGGCGGTGTCGGCCACGCCGAGGGTCACGTCGTCGGCCCCGGCGAACAGGGCGGTCTGCTCTCCGACCCTCGACATCGCGAGTTCGACCGACAGCGATGCGGGAGGCAGCACGAGCGCGGCGATCACGACACCACTGGCCACGACACCTCCGGTCACCGTGCCGGCCAGGGCGAGGGAACGGCGCGGCGTCGGCGCCGCATCCGCCTCGTGGCTGTCGCCGTGGTCGTGACCGTGGTCGCCCTCTTCGCCGAGCGGCAGCGTGCACGACCAGATCGCGCCCGCGAGCGTCACGACGGCCGCGGCGCACGCGAACCACACCGATTCGGGGCTGATGTAGAGGTTCAGTCGTCCGGTCAGGCCGAGTCCGAGAGTGACGACCGAGATGACCGTGGCGAGGCCGATGCCCAGCCAGCGGGTGCCGAGTGCCCGGGCGCGCGAAGGCGCGTCAGAGGTGGGTGTGTGATCAGACAAGGACGTTCACCCCGATCCCGATCGCGAAGGCGGCGAACACCACCACGCCGACGATGCCGGCGAGCGTGCGGGTGGTGAATGTCGTGCGCATGAGCGCGAGCATCTTGACGTCGACGAGGGGGCCGACGAGCAGGAACGCGACGAGAGCGCCCGACGAGAAGGTCGAGGCGAACGAGAGTGCGAAGAACGCGTCGACGTTCGAGCAGATCGCGACGGTCATCGCGAGCGCCATCATCGCGAGGATCGACAGCACCGGGTTCGAGCCGATGGCCAGCAGCACCTCGCGCGGGATCAGCACCTGCACGGCCCCGGCGAGCGCCGAGCCGATCACGAGGGCCGGCATGACCGCGCGCAGCTCGACGAGGAACTGCGTGAGGCTGCGGCGAACAGGGGTGCCGTGCTCGTGCGTGACGCGGTCGCAGGTGTCGATGAAGCGCTGCGTGAGCAGGGAGTCGGGCGAGGGGTGCCGGCTGTAGATCCAGCCGATCAGGTTGGCGATCAGGTAGCCGCCGATGAGACGCGCCACCAGGATGCCGTCGTCGAAGCCGAAGGCCGCATGCGTGGTGAGGATGACGATCGGGTTGACGATCGGGGCGGCGATCAGGAAGGTGAGCGCCTCGGCGGGGGCGAGACCCCGCATCATCAGTCCGCGCGCGAACGGCACGTTGCCGCACTCGCACACCGGGATCAGCATGCCGAGCAGCGACAGCACGGCACGACGCGCCCATGCGCGCTTCGGCAGCCAGCGGTGGATCACATCGGCCGGCAGCCACACCTGCACGACGATCGACAGCAGCACGCCGAGGATCACGAACGGCAGAGCCTCGATGAGCACGCTCAGCGCGAGCGTCAGCCCGTCCTGCGCCCTGCTCGGCAGGCTCGCGGTGAAGAGCGTCGGCAGGAACCGGTCGACCAGGAAGAGCGCGGCCACGATCGCCGCGCCGAGGCCCACTCCGATCCACGGCGAGCGCGGCGATCGGGAGGGTCGGTGCGCGTGCACCGTCCGTGGAGCGGCCTGGGTGGTCACGCGTTCGCTGCCTCTTCGGCGTCGCGCTTGTTGGTGCAGGAGGCGCACAGTCCGAAGATGTCGACGACGTGTGCGGCATCCGTGAAGCCGTGCAGAGCCGCGGTGCGGTGCGCCCACTGCTCGACGTCGGTCGCTTCGATCTCGACCGTGAGTCCGCAGTTGCGGCAGATCAGGTGGTGGTGGTGACCCTGGGTCGTGCAGGCGCGGTAGAGCGCCTCACCCTCGGGGCTCTGTAGCGAGTCGGCGTCGCCCGCGGCGGCGAGCCCGGCCAGCGCGCGATACACCGTGGCGAGGCCGATGCCGGTGTTGTCGTCGCGCAGCGAGGCATGCAGGTTCTGCGCGCTGACGAACCCTCGCGCGTCGGCGAGGGCTTCGCGCACGCGATCGCGCTGCCAGGTGTTCCGCTGAGCCATACCCACGATTCTAGGCGCGTCGCCCTTGCCGGGCCCTGGGAACGTCAGGCCCGCACTCGTCGCACGCCGCCGCGGGCGCGCTGGATGATCCAGCACACGACGTAGATCGTGAACGACAGGGTCGTGATGTACGGGCTGACCGGCAGAGTGCCCGCGAGCGCCAGCAGGATGCCGCCGACGGCGGACACGAAGCCGAACAGTGCGGCGAGCAGCGGCACGGCGACGGGCCCGGCCGAGACGCGCATGGCGGCGGCGGCGGGAGTCACGAGCAGCGCCATCACGAGCAGCGCGCCGATGATGTGCACGCTGACCGCGACGATCAGGCCGAGCAGCACCATGAACAGCAGGCTGACGGCCCGCGTGGGCACACCGCGGGCGGCCGCGGACTCGGGGTCGAGCGAGTCGAAGCGCAGCGGGTTCCACATGAGCAGCAGGCCGAGCAGCACCACGATGCTGATGCCGAGCAGCCAGCCGAGGTCGGGGCTCGAGACCGAGACGATCTGCCCGGTGAGCAGACTGAACCGGTTGGCGCTGCGCCCGTCGTAGAGAGACAGGAACAGGATGCCGAGGCCGAGGCCGAACGGCATCAGCACTCCGACGATCGAATTGCGGTCGCGGGCCTTGGCGCCGAGGATGCCGATCAGGATCGCCGCGACCAGGGCGCCGCCGAGCGACCCGACGACCACGCTGCCGCCGAACAGCAGCGCCGCGGCGGCCCCGGCGAACGACAGCTCGCTCACTCCGTGCACCGCGAACGCGAGGTCGCGCTGCATCACGAAGACGCCGATGAGTCCTCCGACGATGCCGAGCACCGCTCCCGCGATGATCGAGTTCGCGAGCAGAGCGACGAGCTCGCCGTAGTCCTGGAACGAGAAGACGTCGCTCCAGTCGACCGCGGGGACGATGCCGGTGATGACGGTCATGCGGCACCTCCGTGGTCGTGATCGTGCGCGTGCTCATGGTGGGGCTCGGCATCGGGCACTCCGACGACGACCAGTCGGTCGCCCGCTCGCAGCACGAAGACCGGGGTGCCGTAGAGCTCGGTGAGCACCCGCGTCTGCAGCACCTCTTCGGGGGTGCCGAGCACGAAGCGGCCACCCGCGATGTAGAGGATGCGGTCGACGCGGCCGAGGATCGGGTTGATGTCGTGGGTCACGAATAGCACGGCGGCGCGGCGATCGCGACGCTGGCGGTCGATGATGTCGGTGATGGCGACCTGATTCGCGAGGTCGAGGTTCGACAGCGGCTCGTCGCACAGCAGCAGGGTCGGCTCGTCGGCGAGCGCCTGGCCGACGCGCAGCCGCTGCTGCTCACCGCCCGACAGCAGCCCGACACGGCGATCGGCATAGTGCGCGGCTCCGACCGAGGTCAGCAGCTGATCGACCTTGGCCCGGTCGCCCCGGTGCGGGATCGGGAATCCGAAGCGGCTGCCCTGCACGCCGAGCGCGACGAGGTCGCGGGCCCGCATGCTCGTGTCCGGGGCGAGTGAGCGCTGCTGCGGGATGTATCCGATGCGCGGATTCCCTTTGCGCACGGGTTCGCCCGCGACCGTGATCTCGCCGGCCGACAGCGGCTGCAGGCCCAGGATGCTGCGCAGCAGCGTGGTCTTGCCCGAACCAGACGGACCGAGCACGGCGATGAACTCGCCGGGCTCGACCGTGAGGTCCAGTCCCGACCACAGCTCGCGGTCACCGCGCTGCAGCGCGGCTCCCCGCACTTCGAGCACCGGGTTCGACTTCTCGGCTCCTGCCCGCGCGTCGGCGGCGGCGCTCACGACTGCAGCGCGTCGGCGAGGCTCTGGATCGCGTCACTCATCCACTCAGAGTACGACGATCCTTCGGGCAGCAGCTCCGTGAAGGCGACGACAGGGATGCCGGCCGCGGTCGCGGCATCCTCGACGCGCTGCGTCTCGGCTCCACCGGTCTGCGCGTTCGTGAGCACGGCCGCCACATCGCCGCCGTCGACGACGTTGAGGGTGTCGAGCAGCGTCGCGGGGGCGACATCGCTGCCCTCCTCGACGGCCTCGGCGAACCCCTCGGGCGTGACGTCGGTGAGTCCGGCGGCGGTGGCGATGTAGCCGGGCAGCGGCTCGGTGATGATCACGTTCGCGCCGGCGGCATCCGCCTTCAGCGTCTCGAGGTCGGCCTCGAAGCCCTCGAGGTCGGCGACGATCTCTTCGGCGTTGGCGGTGAACTCCGCCTCGCCGTCCGGATCGATGGTGGCGAGCTCGTCTGCGATGGCCTCGACGACGTGGATCATCGTGTGCGGGTCGAACCAGACGTGCTCGTTGAAGCCCTCGATGTGGTTGTGACCCTCGTGGCCCTCTTCACCTTCGGCGTGATCGTGATCGTGATCGTGGTCGTGGTCTTCCTCGGTCGCGCCCTCCTCGTCGGAGTGGCCTTCGTTGCCGGGGAAGTCGTGCGAGAACTCGACGGCGCTGACCACGTGCACGTCCTGCGCATCCTGCAGCAGCGTGTCGGTGAAGCCGTCGTAGCCGCCGCCGTTCTCGATCACGAGGTCGGCCTTCTGCACGGTGAGCCGGTCGCGGGCCGATGCCTCGTACGAGTGCGGATCCTGCGTGGCCGAGGTGATGATCGAGGTCACATCGACGCGGTCGCCGCCGATCTGCCCGGCGAGCGAGCCGTAGACGTTGGTGCTCGCAGCGACCGTGACGGTGTCACCGGCACCCTCTCCCGCCGCGGGAGTGGTGGAGCATCCGGCCAGCGAGAGCGCGGCGACGGATGCGAGGGCGAGGGCGACGAACGGCTTCTTCATGCTCTCACTCTAAACGCTAATGAGAACCATTATCAAATCGGCCGCACGCCGCCTCGACGCCGGGTCGGCTCGCCACAGCGCCGTCTGCAGGACCGCAGCTCGGATGCAGGACGAGAAGCCGTGTTCTCGTCCTGCATCCGTGCTCCCGTCCTGCAGACGACTCAGTGGAACCTGGTCAGCCGATGAGGCCGGGCGCGATCCAGACGGTGGAGTCGCCGGGCAGGGCGCCGTCGACGACCGAGCCGAGCACGACGTCTGCGGCATCCGCGCCGAGGTCGAACGGCTCCGAGCCGAAGTTGGTCACGATCTGCCAGCCGTTCGGGCGAGCGAAGCGCAGCACGTCGGGGCGCCCGGTCTCGATCCACTCGAGACTCTCCTCCGTCTGCAGCTCATGGCGCAGGCGGAGCGCCTCGCGGTACAGCGCAAGTGTCGACGAGGGGTCGGCCGCCTCGACATCGACCGCGGACTCGGCGAACCAGGCGGGCTGCGGCAGGTGCGCGTCGCCGGAGCCGAATCCGAACGAGGGACCGGATGCCGTCCACGGCAGCGGCACGCGGCATCCGTCCCTTCCCAGGCCGTCGAAGACGGCCCCACGGAAGAACGCCGGGTCCTGACGCTGCTCGGGCGCCACGTCGGCGACCTCGTGCAGCCCCAGCTCCTCGCCCTGATAGAGATAGGTGCTGCCGGGAAGGCCGAGCAGCAGCAATGTCGCGGCGTGTGCCCTGCGCAGGCCGCGCTCACGGTCGAGCTGGTCCTCCGGGCCCCCGGCGGAGACCCATTCGACACCCTGCTTCACTCCGGTGCGTCCCCCGAGCTGCGGCAGTCCGTAGCGCGTCGCGTGACGCGTGACGTCGTGGTTCGACAGCACCCACGTCGTCGATGAGCCCGTCGCCTGCGACTGCGCCAGGTTGTCGGCGATGATGGTGCGGAACTGCGTCGCGTCGAAGTCGGCGACGAGCAGATCGAAGTTGAACGCCTGACCCAGCCCCTCAGCCGAGGCGTACTTCGCCCGACGCTCGGGCGTGCTCACCCAGGCCTCGGCGACAGCCGTGCGAGGAGGGTCGTACTCGTTGAAGACCCGACGCCACTCGGCGTACACCTCGTGCACGTCGTCACGGTCGTGCAGCGGGTGGTTGCCGTCGTGCGGCAGCAGCTCGAGCTCGGCGGTGCTCGGCAGCGGTTCGGTGAGGTCCTTCGTGAGCATGTGGGCGACGTCGATGCGGAACCCGTCGACTCCGCGGTCCGACCAGAAACGCAGGGTCTTCAGGAAGTCCTCGCGCACCTCGGGGTGGTCCCAGTTGAGGTCGGGCTGCTCGGGAGCGAAGCTGTGCAGGAACCACTGCCCGTCCGCCACGCGCTCCCATGCAGATCCGCCGAACGCGGCGGTCCAGTCGGTCGGCGGCTCGGAGCCGTCGGGACCGCTGCCCTCGCGGAAGATGTACCGCTCACGGGCGGCCGAACCGCGGCCGGCGGCGAGCGCCTCCTGGAACCACTCGTGCAGGTCGGACGAGTGGTTCGGCACGATGTCGACGACCACGCGGATGTCGCGCTCGTGCAGCGCGGCGACCATCTCGTCGAAGTCGTCGAGCGTGCCCAGACGCGGATCGACGTTGCGGTAGTCGGCCACGTCGTATCCGCCGTCGGCCAGCGCCGACGGGTAGAACGGGCTCAGCCACACCGCGTCGATGCCGAGGTCGCGCAGATAGTCGGCGCGCGAGACGATGCCCGGGATGTCGCCGAGCCCGTCTCCGTTGGCATCGGCGAAGCTGCGGGGGTAGATCTGGTAGACGGCGGCCTGTCGCCACCATGCTGCCGTCTTGTCGTCGCGGGTCTCGGTGAGAAGCGCATCGGTCATGAGGGGTCTTGCTCCTTCGTGTTGCGGTCTGGGGTGCGCGCGGACCGACTCTCGCCGGTCCGCGCGATGGCGATGGCGTCAGCCCTTGACGGCGCCCTGGGTGACGCCTTCCATGACGAAGCGCTGCGTGAACAGGTACGCCAGGATCGCCGGGGCCATCGCCATCAGGTATGAGGCGAACGACACGTTGTAGTTGTTGCTGAACTGGGTCTGGAAGAGGTTCTGCCGCACCGGGAGGGTCTGCATGGCCGGGTCCGAGATGATCAGCGACGGCATCATGAAGTCGTTCCACGCGTAGAGGAAGGCGAAGATGCCGACCGTGGCGCTCATCGGCGCGAGCAGCGGGAAGATCAGCTGCCAGAACGTCTGCCATGTGCTGGCGCCGTCGATGCGCGCGCTCTCCTCGAGCTCGATCGGGATCGAGCGCAGGAACGCGGTGAACAACAGCACGCTGAAGCTCAGCTGGAACATCGTCGCGAGGATGATGACCCCGAACGGGTTGTCGAGACCGACCCAGCCGGTCAGCTGGATCTGCGGCAGCGCCACGACCGGGAACGGGATGAACATCGCGGCCAGCAGGTAGAAGAACGAGTAGCGGAACAGGCGGTGGTCCCAGTTGCGGACGATCGCATATGACGCGAACGCGGCCAGCACGATGGTCGCGATGACCGTGCCCGCCGTGACGAGCAGCGAGATGCCCGCTCCGACGGGGAACTTCGTCAGGTTCCACGCCTCGACGAAGCCGTCGATGCTGAACGGAGCCGGCAGCGAGAAGGCGTTGCCGTCGACAGCCTGGCCCGTGGTCTTGAACGCCATCGACATCGTCACGTACAGCGGGAGCAGCACCGTGACGGCGCACAGGATCAGGATGATCGTGCCCGACCAGTTGACGCGCTCCATGCGGACCCTCGGCTTCTTGCCCGAGGCGGGGATGGTGGTGAGTGTCTGCGTCGACATCAGAGTGCGTTCCTTCCGCGGGTCAGCGAGAGCTGCAGCAGGGAGATGAGCACGGCGACGATGAAGAAGATCGTCGCGTTGGCCATCTGGTAGGCGTAGTCGCCGCCGTTGAAGCCCGCGATGATGGTCATCGCGACGCTGCGGGTGGCGGTGCCGGGACCGCCGTTGGTGAGGCCGACGATGATGTCGTAGGCGTTGAGGAAGCCCTTGAACCCGAGGATCACGTTGATCACCACGTATCCGGCGACGAGCGGCAGCGTGATGCGGAACAGCTGCTGCCTCTTGCTCGCCCCGTCGATGCTCGCCGCCTCGTAGACCTCGCTCGGCACCGAGAGCAGACCTGCGATGTAGATCAGCAGCGTGCCGGGAACGGCCTGCCACGCGGTCACGATCACGATCGCGACCCAGGCGAGATCGGGGTTGGCGAGGAGGCTGGTCGACAGCCACGGGATGCCGGTGGCGGCGCCCGCGGCCGGGATGGAGTTCGAGAAGAGGAAGTTGAAGACGTAGGCGATGATGATGCCCGAGATCACCATCGGGATCACGAAGATCGTGCGCAGCCCCGTCTTGAAGCGGATGCGGGAGGTCAGCCCGACCGCGAGCAGGAACGCGATCACGTTGACGACGATCACCGTGGCGATCGAGAAGCCGAACGTGAACAGGTAGCTCTGCAGGATGGCCGGATCGCTGAACATCGCGATGTAGTTCGTCAGACCGCTGAAGCTCCACTCCCCGATGCCGATCGAGTCGGTGAAGCTGAAGAAGATGCCCATGACCGCGGGCACGGTGATCGCCAGGGTGAAGATCACGAGGGTCGGAAGCAGGAACAGGTAGTAGATCGGCTCGACCCGCCCCTTGCGACGACGGAGCTTGCGGCCCTGTCCCGTGACGATCGAGGTCGTGTCGGTGGTCGGGCTGTTCGGCCGCGTCACATTCGCGGCTGCGGTGGTGCTCACGGTGCGGACTCCTCTGTCTCGCCGGCTGCCGCATCATCGGTCTTGGGGATCGGTGCGCGGAAGGCGATGCGAGCCCAGTCCGCGTCCATCGTGCGCAACATCGAAGTGGTCGAGGCACCGAGCACCATCGCCTGCGCGTAGTTCATCACCGGGATCGTCTTCGGCACGAGCACTGAGGGGCCCTGGTAGATCTGCCCGTTCTCGTAGTACTCGATCATCCCCTCGATCCGGGGATCATCCGGAGCCGGTGCACCCTTCGTCGGGGTGAAGCCGAGCTGCGATGCGTTGTACGCCTCGATGTTCTCGGGCAGATAGAGGTACTCGAGGAACTCGCGTGCCGCCTCCTGGTGGTTCGATCCCTCGGGGATCATCGCGCCGAGGTCCATGTTCACGCGCACACCGAGGTCGGCCGGATCATCGGTCATCGGCAGCGGGAACGTTCCGAGCTCGAGGTCGGGCGCGGTCTTCGCGATCTCGCTGAACGCCCAGGGGCCCTGCATGTACATCGCAGCCTCACCCTTGCTGAACGCGAGGTTGCCGTCGCCGTATCCCCGGCTCTCGGCATCCTCGTTCGTGTAGTCGTTCGCGAGCTGCATCATCTGATCCATGGGCTCGGCGAAGTCCTTCTCGAACGAGACGGGCGAGTCGGGGCCGACGGCGGCACCCTCGTCGGCCATCGCGTCGAAGAACTCGATCGTGTCCACCGATCCTCCGATCGAGTAGTCGTACCACCCCTGGCCCACGGTCCAGTCATCCTTGAACGTCGCGTAGAACGGGTCGATCCCTGCGTCCTTCAGCTGGTCGCAGACCGCGATCAGCTCGTCCCAGGTCTGCGGGACCTCGAGCCCCTGGGCGTCGAAGATCTCCTTGTTGTAGATGACCGATGCCGCCATCACCGAGTACGGCAAGGCGCTGGTGCGGCCCTCGCACGACCCGTACTGGTCCATGAGCGGCTGCAGATCGTCGCGGACGGATGCGGCGGCGTCGGTGTCGGAGAGATCGGTCAGGGTGCACCGCTGCACGAACCGCGCGATCTCGTAGTTGTAGTTGCCGAGGATGAGGTCGGGCGGGTTGCCCCGCACGAAGCTGGCCGAGATCACGTCCGGCCCCGAGGTGTCGATCTCGACCCGCACGTCGCTCTGCGACGAGTTGAACTGGGCGACGAGGTCGGTCATGAAGCCGATCGCCTCACGCTTGTTGAACGTGAAGCGGATGGTCTCGGTGCCGCCGCCGGGTGCGCAGGCGGTGAGGGCGGAGCCGACGAGCGCCAGCGCCATGGCAGCACCGGCCACTCGTGCGACGGAGGGGGATTTCACAGACACCGTTGTCCTTTCGTCCTGTAGATCCGCAGACTAAATCTAGTGAGCGAATTTACCTCGATGAACGGTACTGTCTCATGTGAACGAGAGTGAGGTCAAGACCCGTGACAGAAGTCTCCGCAGGTCTGGGCACCGGGCGAGCCAGCGTCGGCGCCGTGCTCGACTTCGCCTGGGCGGCGGGCGAGTTCACCGCCACCGACGTCATGGCCTCGACGTCTCTGACGCGCTCGACGGCCATCGACGCGATCGACACCCTCGTCAGCGCCGCCGTGCTGCGTGAGCTTCCGAACGCGAGGGCCGCAGGCAGCTATCGCGCAGGGCGCCCCGCGCGACGCTTCGTGCTGGCATCCGATCTCGGTGTCGTGCTCGGCGTGGACGCCGGTGACAACCATGTCGCCGTCACCGTCTCCGATCTGCTCGACCGCACACTCGTGCACCACCGCACGGACATCGACTCGACCGAATCGGCGGCGGCGCGGCGCGCGACGGTGCTCGGCCGGATGGAGCAGGCACTCACCGAGGCGGGTGTCTCGAAGGATGACATCCTCGCGATCTGCGTCGGCGTCGCCGCTCCCGTGAATCGCGCAGGGGTCTCTCCCCCGCATCCCGACGGCTTCTGGGAGCGCACGAACCCTGGCCTCGCCGACGCACTGGCCGGCTGGGCGCCGGCCGTCGAGATCAAGAACGACGCTCAGCTCGCCGCGATCGCCGAGGGCTCGGTCGGGGCCGCAGTGGGATGCCGGGACTACGTCGCGCTGCTCGCCGGCGAGCGCTTCGGCGGGGGCGTCGTCGTCGACGGCCACGTGCTGCACGGCGCGCACGGCGGCGTCGGCGAGGGCATCGTGTTCGACCACATCGTGGGCGTGGGATCGGCCTTCGGTCTGAGCTACGCCCTGCAGGACGAGGTGCGTGCCGCCGTCGCGAGTGGCGAGGTCGACGCGGACTCGCCGATCGGACGCCTCGCCGACGACGACCGCGTGGATCCGCGCGTCGTGCTGACAGCCGCCGCGTCGGGCGATGCCGATGCGCTGCTCGCGACCTCGCGCGTCGGCGCCACCCTCGCTCGAGTGGTCGGCGTTCTGGGAAGCATGTACGACCCGACGCGCGTGATCGTCTGCGGCGCAGTCGCCGAGAGCGTCGCTCCCGTGATCGCCGCCGCGCGCGAGGTCGTGCCGACCGAACTGCACCTGCCGGCACCCGAGATCCTCGCCTCGACGCTCGGTGCCGAGGTCGTCTCGATCGGGGCCGTCACCACCGCCCGCATGGCCGCCCGCGAGGTGGCCGTGCCGCTGCTGGCGGAGCGGCGACTCAGCGCGGTCGGCTGAGCGCAGTGCAGGAACCAGAGCCTCGTCGCTCCCCCTCGTCGATCGAGCTGCTCCTCGACCCGGATGCGGAGACCGCCGTCCGTGCCGAGTGGGATGCCCTCGCCGCACGCGGGCTCTCGAGCCTCGCGGGGCACACATCCGCGAGCAACCGCCCTCACGTCACGCTGGTCGCACGCATCGGCCTGTCGAAAGTGGACCTGGGGCGCCTGGCAGACATCGCGTCCTTCCCCCTGACACTCGGGGCGCCCGTGCTCTTCGGCAGCGGCGAGCGTCGCGTGCTGGCCCGGAGCATCGTTCCCAGTGCGGAACTGCTGGACCTCCGCGAGAGTATCCTCGCCGCCGTCGGGCCCGGAGATGATGCCCCGCGCACCGCGCCGGGCGAGTGGATGCCGCATGTCGCGCTCGCCCGCAGATTGCGGGTCCCGGACCTCGCGGCGGCGCTCGACCTGATCGGCGGCGACATCCACGGTCACGCACATGCGGTGCGGCGCTGGGACCCCGACGTCGCCGCCGTCACGACCCTCGCGGAGCTACGGCTCTAGCGGGCACGCGTTCCGAGGACGGAAGCGGTCTAGCAGCCGCCGACATGTCGGGGCTCGAGGCACCGGCATCCGCGCGAATGCTCCTGGTCTCCCCTGCGCGGACGCCGGAGGACCTCACTTATAGGGTGACTTCGGACCTGCGCCAACACTGACACAGTTGCTCCATGGGGGAACTCGGATCAACGTCCCGACCACGGAGGATCGTAAGTCAGAAAAGTTGCTCCAGTGCGAAGAAAATCTCAGGCACCTTCCATGTGCGTCTGAATGGTGATCTCCTGAGCACGACACCGGCACTCCAGTAAGCGACTCGGTCGCAGCGCCCGTTCCCTCTCGAACGATATGCTCCAGTCGTGCAGCCCCATACTTCAGTGCTCTCGAGCCGCCGGCCGACTGCGGTGCCCGCCTTTGGGCTCCCGCTTGCCCTGGCGTGCGGATTCGTCGTCATGATGCTCACATCGGGCGACGGCGACGATCTTCATGGCCTGGTGTTCTGGGCTGTCGTAGTTGGCGTACTTGCAACCGTGGCGGTGATTCGCAGTTTTCTGGGATCCCGCGTGGTCGAGCGCGAGAGTCCTGACTCAGGTGAGGATGATGAGTTCCGAGCCCTCATAGACGAGGCACGCATTGCTCGACGAGAACGACTCGACGACCTGCGACGGCTGACGCTCGAACGGCGTGGCGACACGGATTGGGGAACGTACCAGTGACCGCGGCGGACGAGGGGTCCTCGATTCTCAACCGCCTTTCTGGCTGGATCACAACCCGCGCCCAAGCATCCGCGACCTTTGGAGGAGCGTTCTTGCTCGGCGGCAGTGATGCAGCCCTAAACGTCCTCCCCCATGCTGACGCGCTCGCCTCGGCTGGCCTCGGAGGAATCGGTGGTGCGGCCATCATGTTGGGCGTCCAGAGCATCGGCGCCGCCCGCGCTGATGCCCGAGAGCGACGCCGGCTAGCCGAAGAGCACGAGCGCGAAGAAAGAGTGCTGGGCTTGACCCAACTCCTCGCTGACAAGGGTTATCTCAGGTTCGCCTATGCTCTCGCCGACGACTACGACAACTACCTCCATGGCGGAGGCGTGACTAAGGTCGAGCTCGAAGACTGGATGAACGCGTTACGAGACTTCCTAAGAAGCGAGCGGCCTCCGCGCTTGATATCGTGACGCCTCCACGCTCGCGTTGTTCCTCCGCGCGCGCAGACTAGATCCCTATTGGGTCTCTTCGTCCTCCGTTGGCGCATTGAGCAACTTCTCCTGGAGCGCTGTGAGCATCTTCTGGTAACGCTCCGTCAGCGTCTGCATAGCCTCGGAGATGACCTCGACGCGCTTGGTCGACCACCCCTGGTCGTCAGCGTAGAGCTTGTTCAGGCGCGGGATGAGCTCGAACGCCAGCTGATAGGAAGCGCGAAGCATCATTGCGTCGTTGCTCTGGAAGTCGCCATAACTGATTCCAGCCTTGTTGATCTCGAAGCCACCGTCGGCGTGGAGCCGCAGCTTGAAACTGCTCCGCTCGCTACCCACGTGACGGACGAACGAAAGCTGAATCGGGCCCAGGGTGTCAGTCTCGGCTACAGCGGTGAGGAAGTTCGGTCGGTCGAAGTCCACGCCCGCGCGGAGGTCGGCCGTGCGCATCGAGGCATCTGTACCGCTGATGCCGGACAAGAGGTCGATCTTGATCTCGCCATCGATCTGCGGGTCTTCCGCCTTCTGAACGGCCAGCCAGAGGAAGATGTCGGTGTCCTTGAGCGCGAAGGCAGACCTTTTGTAGTCAACGCGGATGGTGTCATCACCGCCCCTAAGAACGGCTTCGAGAGACTTCGCGGCGCCGTTTCGACGACGCACCAAAGTCGCGTTCCGCGAAGAAACCAGGATCGAGATCAGGCCGGCGGCCGCCTCGGTGATGACTACGTCAAGACCATGGAGCACATTGATGTCAGCCTGAGCGGGGCTTGCGACCGCGCGAGGCGTGTAGAGCTTGTCCCAGTAGTAGTACCGCGCTCGAACCATGCGAGGAAGGTAACCGTCCGCGGGAAGCAATTCAGGTTCTGAATGCGGAGGCGCGACGTTCGCCACTCCCATGTTGGAACCCGCGTTGTCAGTACTCGCCCAGCCGCCGGTGAACGTCGCGAACTGCGGCGGCAGTTGGGCGAGCTTGTCGCGGATCTGCTCGAGTGTCATTGTCGTTCGCGATGTCAGCGGGAAGACTTTGACGGACTCGTTGCTCAGTACAGGCATGTCACTTTCTTATCACCCGCAGGGTCTCTACCATGTCCGGCTTACGGACGAGCGCGGCGATGAGTCCACGAATCAGCGTGCGCGGGTGATGCCACTCGTACTCAACGGTGAACTCGCTGTTCTCTGGGACGTGCGTCAGATCCCACCGGACTTCGGCCCATCGCCACTCGCCAACGCGGGGGAGAGCAGAGCCGAGGTCAATGTCGAAGCCGCGCGTCTCGTCGTTCGGCAACACGGTCGGGAACTCGTTGTACTCGTCCGAGTCGTCGACGAAAGGTCGAAGTGGCGCAGTCTGCACCTTGATGCGGAGGACTAGCTCTGGCACGAGGAGCTTCCGGAGGCTCCAACGGCCAAGCCACCCGGTGGGCGGGATCAGTACCTTGACGGTGAACGGGCCCGACGCCTTCGCTCGTCGAGTCGTGGTGATGTCAATGCTGCTCAGCGGTTTCGGATCCCCTGGAACGAACCAACGCACGTGTACGCGGGGAACACCGAGGAAGACCGCGATGACGAACTCGAGTACCAGCGCGCCGACCAAAACTCCAAGGAGGTATCGCACCAGCAGCGGCCACGTGGGGAGCAGCGTTTCGAGCAGAGGGTCAACGGCGAGAACGCCCCATGCGACGAGACCAACCTTCGCCGCTTCGACGAGGGTCGACAAGAACCGGCTCACGCGAGCCGCAGCTTACGCCAGGCTCGCGAAAGCAGACCCGTTGCCTCCTCGGGCACCGAGGTGTCGATGAATCCCTCGCGTCGAAGGTGAATCCTGAACCCGCTGGCGACCGAGAGCAGCTCAATGCCGACGACGTATAGCCCTTCGAAGTCATCGTGCAACGCGGAACGAACTTCGCGAGCGTCGTATTGCTCGAAGATACGCACGAGTTCATCGGAGATCTCGTCTTCTTCGTGCGCGTCCAGCGGCTGAAGGTAGCGGTCAGCGATGTAGAACCGAACCAGTCGGAAGCCATCTGCGACCGCGAACCCGGCGACACGGATGAGGTCTTGGCTACCGAGATGAAGCCGCCACGCATCCACATCCGTAGAGGGCGGCGGGCTGGCAATGTGGAGTTCGGCGGCTGGCCCACGGGGGCCGACAACAACCTGACTCTCCATGTCTTCATTGTGCATCAGGTCGGCGACCTTGTCTCTAGCCGGCGCCGTCCACCGTGCGCCCCATACTGAGATGCCGTCACGTGAACCGTGAGTTCCAAGACCTGCGCGACCAGATCGCGTTCAGGCGCCCGCTGGAGGCGCTTGGCGTTGCCGAGACGTACGCTCGAGTCGACCCAGCATCATTGAAGGCGACAACACCCCTGTTGCCGCACGCACCTGCTCCCGCTCTCGCTCGATACGCTCCGCAGGCAGTCCTGGCATCCGCCGCCCTTCGAACCTGCGCACCAGTAGTGCCCCTGGAACGTCTTCTGTCCCACGCCCTTGCCCGGGCGCCGGGTACGG
This sequence comes from Microbacterium sp. SWDP-B6, assembly GCF_059803615.1. NCBI lineage: Bacteria > Bacillati > Actinomycetota > Actinomycetes > Micrococcales > Microbacteriaceae > Microbacterium > Microbacterium sp. SWDP-B6. Next base: position 74,308 of record NZ_JAPFGV010000011.1, read on the forward strand.
TTGCCGGGGACGACGGCGTCAGCCGCGACGGGGTCATAGGCGCGGATGGAGCGCTTGCGCTGCTGGGCATCAAGCCACTCGATGCGGTCGAATCCGTCTCCGACGGTCCGGGAGATTCCTTTTCTTGCTCACGTATCGTCGTGTGCGCGGCACCTTCGAGGCCTGTGGAGGAATCAAGTCTTTTGGCTCGATCCAGTTTCGTTAGAATGAATCAGGTGACGAATCCCCGCTACATTCCGCGCGACTTTGCCGTGGATCCGGGCGAGTTCGGGCGCAAGAAGAACCTCGAGTGGACCGCCGTTCCCGCAGACGCCACACCTCGCGAGCTGGCTCAGAGGGATGCCGCGGAACTCCAGCACCTGCTCTGCCGTGGGGTGTTGAAGCTCTACATGCCGGAGTCGAGCAACACTCGGATCATCAAGCTCGCGGCGGCGCTGGACATGACCTATGACCGTCTCCAGAAGATGCTGTCGGGGCGGGTCGTCATGCAACTCGAAGACATCGGTCGACCGCGAGTCCTGATCGGTGCGCGTCTGGACTACTGGATGCTTCGAGGCCAATCCGCCGACGTCGTGCGCATGATCGAGGACCGAATGACGCAGGAACGGCGCGCGAGGATGGAGGCCGGTCAGCGACCGCCCCAGCCACCCCCTCTCACCGACTAGCAGCTCTGGTCGAGCCGTCGTCATTATCATGAGCGGAATTTATGCCGCACTTGCGACACGCGCAAGCCCCTCTTTTCGTCAGTTCGCCGTTAGCATGCCGTCGTTGACGCACACGCGCCGACCTGAACGTCGGCAGGATCACGGCGTAAGAACGGGACAGATGGAGGTGGCTCGATGCCTGGACAGATCCAGCACCACACGGTGCCGCGAATGTACCTCGAAGGGTTCGCAGATGGCCCAAGGATGACCGCCATCAACGTCCGAACCTCGAAGGTTCACGGTATATCCATCAAGGACGCGACGACCCAGAGGTACTTCTACTCGTCGCCTAGCGCCGAGGATCCAAACGGGTTCGAGGACGCCCTCTCCACCGTTGAAGACCGAGCGAAGCCGCTCCTCACGAAGATCGACAACGGACTCTGGCCACTCGCGCCAGAGGAGCGCGCGGTGTTCGCCGCCTACCTCGCCCTGCAGTTCATGCGTGGTCCCGACCACCGCCGTCAATTACATCAGGCCATGAACACTGTCGTTCGCCAACTCGCAGCCACAGACCCAGACGAGCTCGCCCGGCTAATGAGCCTCCGAGGCGCGCCCGATGGGCTGGGGTTCTTGACCGAGGGCCTGGACGAGTCCCAGGCCCTCGATGGCCACCTGAGCGAGATGTCCACCGGACTGGCTGAGATCGCTTACCTCTTCGTCATCCGTCGCTGGCGGCTGGTGCGGTTCGACGAACCTGCCCTCATCACGTCGGACGCGCCGGTCACACCGATGCCTGACCCGATGTCCGAGGACGACGGTCCGCTCGGCCTGGAGAACGCGTACGCGCTGCTCTTCCCGTTGAATCGCCGTCTGGGCCTGCAGATGTTCCGGCCGCGGCCTGAACACTTTCGCCCCGGCGTACTAGAAGAGGTCATCGGCGGCGCGCGCGACACCTCGATCTCCGGTCACCCCCATCACCAGGGCGAGTTCAACCTTCGCACCGTGATGAACGCGAGCGAGCGAGTATTCCACCATCCAGATGACGCCGCGCTCGTCCCTGAACAGTTCGCGGCGCTCGCGCAGCTTGGCGGGAGAACCAACCCCACCGGATAGCCCCGGAACCGTCTCTCCGATTGGCGGCACACGTCATATGCCAGGCTCGAGCCATGAACGACTTCATGTTCTGGTTCGGCCTCATCGCGAACATCATCACCGTCATCGCCGGGCTCATCGCCATCGCCGGCGTTGCCTGGGCCATCGCTGGCCGGCCGAAACTGGCGTTCTCGGTGTCCGTGATGGCGTCGCTCACGCCGTCGTTGAACATCGTGGCGACGTCGAGTGGATCATCTGCTGTGCGGAATGCCACCATCTCCTACGGAGCCGTGGATGACAACGGGTTCGCCATGTGGGGTTCCGGCGACCCTGTGTCGAATCCTCTCAACCGTGGAGAATCACTCCTGGTGCAGGCCTTCGAAGCCGGAACGACGCACTTCGGATCCCCTGCTCGCGCCGATGAGTTTCGGGTTCCGCTGCAACGCGGTGACGGGTTCTTCGTCACGGTGCAATGGCTGTCGCCGCTGTTCCCCTGGCGCGACGAGTCCGTCACCTATGTGTGGCCGCCTCGACTCCGCTTCGCTAGCGCGGAGCCCGAACGGCTGACCGGCCGCAAGCAGCTCCGGTTCCTTGAGCGGACACGTGACCCGAAGTTGAATCCGCACACCGGAGGCCCATCCCCGAAGAGGTACTCGCAGAAGGCCACGGACGCCACGTTCGACGAGCTCATCCATGCACATCAAGGCGTCGTTGTCGTAGGCCTGGCACCGAGTTGGCAGGGCGAACACTGGGAGGACGTTCAGCGCATGCTGGAGGCCTTCGCCGCGAAGCACTCCCCGAACGTCAAGGTGCTCACCGTGACGTCGGACGACAACCCGAGGCTCAACGGCCAGTACGTGAACGACGTCGTCCCCCACTTCGTCGCTCTCCGCGGCGGCCAGGTCGTCGCGACGATGGATGGCGCCTCGTCCATGGCCGACCTGGAGTCAGCTCTCGGCCAGCATCTGACTTAGGCCGCGGCGACGTACTCGGCGAGCCTCTCCTGACTGACACGTCCGAGACGCCGCGCGCCCTTCGCCGCCTGACCCTCGGGGGTGGCGAACCGTCCATCGAAGTAGTCGTTCAACTGCGCGATGGCGAAATCGCCGTTCATGAGCACTCGGAAGTCGATGCCGGATTCCATCATCGCTTCGGCGACGTCATGGATCTGGTCCTGGCCAGCTTCTTCATCGAGAGCCATCCCGACCGAGCACGCCCAGAGGACGAGAACCGCCGTGGTCATGTCGGCCCCTTGGACGCGGAGACCACGGGCTCGTACCCAGCTTCGGATTCGGGCGGTGGCGTTCCCCATCTCGATGAGGTCGAGGAGGTCCATGACGATGTCCCCGTCGGAGGTCACCTCCGTGTCGAGCGGCCCGTGGAACCTCGTCCACGCGGGGGTGCCGTCGGCCGAGATCTGAGAGATGGGAGTGATGTGAAGACGCATGACGACTTTCTGATCATGAGGGCCGCCGAGCGCATGCCCTCTCAGCATCTACATGCGCGGCTTGAGTCCGTTCGAGGTGACACCTCTCCCGTGACGAGACGACGGCATGCGGAGTATTTGCCGCCCTGACCGTTTCGGAGTATGGTGCAGCCACCGTAGGCCGGCAGAAGCACACCGCTACGCGAGAGGAAGCGCCCGATGAAGGCACGCGAGCACACTGACCGCATCGTGCTACCTGACGCGGGTGTCGCAGTCTGCGGAGACTGGCATGGCAACGCTGGCTGGGCGCGGATGATTGGTCGCGCGCTGCCGCGTCTCGCCCCTGATGTGACACCGATCCTGCACCTCGGGGACTTCTGGATGAACGGCGATGACGTCGATGACGCTTTCGCCGACACCGGCGTCGAGCGGATCCTCGTCACGTTGGGAAACCACGAACCGTATGGGAAGCTCGTGCCGCTGCTCGACAAGCATCCGGGCGCAGCCGTTCGCGTGTCGCGCCTGACCTGGATCCTGCCGAGACCCGCTCGTCTGTCCATCGGCGACCGGAGTGTTCTCTCGCTCGGAGGCGCATCGTCTGTCGACCGTGAGTCGAGGACCGAAGGGGTGACCTGGTGGCCTGAGGAAGCCGTCAGTGACGAGAGTGTTAAGGCGGCCGAGGCGGGCGGCCCCGCAGACCTCATGCTCACCCATGAGTCGCCCGCCGGTACTCCTGTGCGCGCGGTCCGGGAGATTCTCCGCTCGAACCCGCACTGGTTCACCAAGGCGGCGCTGGAGGCGTCCGCGGCTTCGCGCGCGCGGGTCGGCCAGGTCTGGGATGCGGTGCGCCCCGAGCTGCTTGCGCATGGTCACATGCACGTCGCTGCGGGCGGCATGACTGAGGACGGCCGGCGGGTTGCGAGTCTCGGGCGTGAGGGTCACGAGGGGAATCTCACGATCCTCGACATGCGCACCCTAAGGATGACCACGCCGAGCCTGGCGACCCTCCGCGGATACGCCAACGACGACGACGGTTCTCGTCGCACTCGAGAGCAGCGTGCGAGTAGCGTTGCCGAGTCCTTGTACTCAGGAGTCCTGGACGGGCTCAAGCCCACACCTCGGGCCCTCCGCGATGCCCAGGACTACATCGACGGACTTCGCAACCTCGAGGAGATCCTCGAAGACGTCCGTCGGCGCCACACTCGCAACCCCGACGAGAGGCCATGACCGAGACGCAACCGAACCCGTGGGCCAAGGTCGTCGGGCCCTGCTTCACCGTGGCTAGCATGGCCGGCGCCCTCGGTTGGACCGAGAACGAGGTACTTGATGCCCAAGGATCTCCGCCTCCTCATGCTGACCACCGACGACGACGTGGACCTATTCCCGTCGTTCCAGTTCCAGGGCGGGAAGATCGTCGACGGGCTGCAGGACGTCCTCCGTGTTCTCGAGACCGGGACCGCGGGCAGATGGACGTGGGCGCAGTGGTTGAACGTCGCGTTGCCCGACAAGGATCCACCCCGCAACATCACACTGCTCTACGAAGGCCGCCTCGAGGAGGCGCTGCGCGATGCACGTCATGACGCCTGGTCGTGGAGCAGCTGAAGTCTCTCTGTAGTTTTCAGGGGGTGAACACGGGCCCCGGCGCGAGGTAGCCCTCCTGCGGGCGTCGCGGCCGCCCAGCAGCTCACAGACTGCGTGGCCGGGGATGTGTTCTCCGCGACTGTTTCTCACGTCATACCCTGCGTCAGATCAGGGCCCTTTTCAGCGGATCTCAGAAAAATCCAGATCCAATGCCAACCAAGGTGCTGAACATCGCGCCTCTCAGCGCTGCCGCGATCTTGGTCACGGATGGCGCTGCGGACTCGGCAGCCGTTGTTACCGCACACGCCGCTGGCGCGACCGTCATCAGTGGAGTGCGACGCGGTCACCGTGAGTCAGGTGGCGAGATCGCGGTACCTTCGCACTCTCGTCATTATGCCGACATGAACATTGGGTCCGGGTCATCGTCACCCGGGATCCCGGCGTAGAGTGCCTTCACCGACCGCTTCGCCGTGTAGGCGGTCACGTCCCGACGAGCGAGAGTTAACGTCGGCACGGGCGTCTCGAACGAGCGGTTCCATAGTCGCGAGGCCCTGAGGTCGTCCTTCGCGGGCGGGTCAGATTGAACATCATCCGCGCTCGCCCAGACGAGGACGTTCTTCCCGCCTTCTTCCTCGTCAACAAGATGGCTGCCCCACGCGATGCCGTCAAGCCTGCGCTTCGGGGCCCAGCGGAAGTACTCCGAGATGACCTGGGTCACGACGTACTCGACGCGCTCCGCTCCTGTAAGGCGCACGGACTGAGTAAGTCGTTCGACGAAGTCGTCGGCGAAGGTCGCGTACACATACTGCCTGCGGTGAGATTCGTCGAAAACGCTCGGGAGGCTCGGACGTTTGGTGAAATCAAGAATCGTGAGTCGACGCTTCACCTGAAAGCCTCCGACGACCGCGTCGTCAAACTGACTATGGAGCGCTGTCTCCTTGACTGCCAGCTCCGCTGTTGTTGCACCGTAGAACAACCCGACGCCCTCAGGGTTCAGGACGTCCCGCAGATGCTTTGCCTGCTGGAGCTGGTCCGAGGTGCTTTGCTGGGTCACTCCGCGCGCGTTCGATGAAACCGAAGCCGTCATCGACCATACGCGCGCGGTACAGGTAGTCTCCGGGAGCGAACTCGCTGAGCATGTCGTCATGCACGAAGGCGTCTAGCCCCTCGAGGAACTGAGACACTCGCGCAGGAGGCTCGTTCTCCCGCCCTTTTCGTTCTTCCGCCCCGATGTAGACGAATCGTGACCGGTGCTTGACGGTGTCAGCGAAGCTGTCCCACGAGAAGAGGAACTCGTCGTGGAGCTGAGCGTCCGCCCACTTGGTGGGCGAGGCTATGGCATTGCTGATATCGGCTATGACCTTTGCCGCGACCTTGTCATCGAGCGCTCCTGCGAGAACCGTGTCCACGACCACGTCGGTGTCATACGCCTCGAAGTAGTAGTCACCAAAATACTCAGGCTCACTGTCCTCTCCTTCAGTGAAGAGCCAGGTTACGGTGTCGAACACAATCCCTCCGACGACGTTCATCGAGACCGCGAACGGCGCCTCGCCTTCGTCGACCTGTCGACCGCAGTAGCTGCACTCTCGTTCCTCGACGCTGGACGCTACAGACGATGTGAGCCCTGGATCGGTTAGATGCTCAACACAGATGGTTTCGGCCAGGTACGTGAGGCCTTCTTGTTCTCTCACGACCTGATGCTATCCAGGGACTCGGATCGGATCCGACGCACTCTTCGCTTGAACCGGCAAGCGTGAGCCACACCCAACTCCCCTTGACCACCTACCCGCAGCCATACCGGGCGGTTCGTGCCTGGGTTCATTTCGGGGCAGATACGATCCGCGTGAACGCGAAGCTCGCGAGGTCGACACCACTCACCGCGGGGATCGAGTTCTACGCAGAAGAGCGGGTGTTCCGTTGCTGGGTCTGGGGGAACGCCGTGACCGTCGACGACGACGACTGAGGTCGTCGATGTCGGTGCCTGGTGCTAGTACTGACGATGTCGGCAACGAGGCCGGCCTTCGAGAAGGATCAGCAATGGCAAACGGAGACATCCGGACGTACTACGAAGACGGTCAGTGGAAGTCGAAGGTGGACGGCAGCTCCCGCGCCGCGCACGTCGGCGGAACGAAGGCCGAACAGTCGGCCGTTGGACGCGACATGGCGCGCGAGCGAAAGGTCGAGCACCGAATCACCCGCACCGATGGCGCGGTCACTCAGCAGAACTCCTACGGCAACGACCCCGAGTCCAGCAGGGGCTGACCCCGCTGGACGAGTGAGCGCACGGCGAAGCTCTAGGTCGACTTCTTCCGTTCGCTCTTGTAGTCGTAGTAGCGGGACATCGCCGGAAGCCATTTCGTCCTGGCGAATGCCCAGTCCGGCGTCTCGAACGCGGTGAGGATGTCGCCGGCGGCCGGCGGTCCGGCACCGGTCAGCCACATGACCCCGAGCATGTCGTAGGCCTTCACGATGTCGTCGACGATCTGGCGGAGAGCCTTCTCGTCCTCGAAGCCGATGAAGGCGCCGCGCTCTGCCCGCTGCAGTCGCTGTGACGTTTGAGCCACGGATGGGTGGACGTACCCGCTCATCCGAGACCAGAGAGACTTCACATCGTTCTGGTAGTTCCACAGGTCGTCCGGCTTGCCGAAGAGCACATCGACCTGCTTCACGACGTCGATGGACGAACGGGGCACGGCGGAAGCGAGGTAGGCGATCCGGTCCTCCCGGCTGTGCGTCTTCACATCAGGAAGCTGCTGGTCCACATACACATGCTTGACCGATGACTCTAGGAGGTAGCGCAGTTCTCGTCGGGCAGCGTTATGGACCCCGACCTTCACGAGATCAAGGATGGCGACGACAGACTCGAGGGTGTCGTCAGTCGATGTGTACAGCAGCAGTCCGTCGACTATCGGAGCGCTCCGACTCGACTCCGCCCACGACATGCGGATGATGTCGATAAGGGCTCGTGTGACACGTTCGAGGCGAGTGATCTGCGCCTTGTAGTCGGCAGACTCTCGCAGCTCGGCGTGAGCGACGACGCGATCCTTCGCGCTATCGGCGACGGCGGCATCCGAGGATTCGGGTTCAACCGCATAGTCATCCTGGCGTGAGCGACGACCATGGCAGATCGCTCGGGCGACCCCCGACCACCATCGCCGCTGTCCTTGAGATTCGGATGGACCGCGCATAGGAGTGAAAGACTACCGAGGAAAGGAAGGCACGAGATGTCTGAACGACGTTTCCCCACTGCTCCGAACACCGCCGCGGCGATCCGCACCGCGCTGGGGCAGAACAACATCGAGGCCGCCGACCGCCTCATCACGGAGCTGTTCGGTCGCGTCATCAACGCATCCGGAGAGATCCCCGCCGAAGCCCTCGCCCGCCCGGGGAGCACTGGCGACGCGCGCTACGACACCCTTCTCGCGGTCGGACTCGCCTACGCACTCAAGACCCATGGTCTCCCTCCCGCCGCATGGATGGACGAAGTCCCCCCGCTCAGCGTGGAATGGGTCTGGGACCAGGACCCTGACCCTCCGCCCGAGTATCGCGAGTACATCCGCAGGCAGACTCCTCCCATGTTCCTCGCCAAGGGGCATTTGCTCCGCGACCGCGACCTGAGGATCCTGTGAGCATTCCCAAACAGCTGCTGACCGCTGACGAGTTGGCCGGCTACTTCGAGATCCCGCTGGATCGACTCGCCGCGCGTGAGATCGATGTAGACGCGTACATCATCGGCGGTGCAGCCATTGCCATCCAGCTGGGCCGGAACGAACTGACCCCTGACGTGGATGGGTTCTTCCAGCCACGCGCGGAAGTACTCGCAGAGGCTCAGGCGATGGCGGACGAACTCGGCCTGCACCCGGACTGGGTCAACACACATGCCGCGGGGTTCATCGCGTTCGACCCAGCCGACGACAGCGACGCGCTGGTGACACACGTCGGCGGCCACCGCGTTGCCGTTGCCTCCAAGCGAGTACTCCTGGCCATGAAGATCGCAGCGGCGCGCCAGAAGGACCAGAGCGACATCAGCCGCCTCCTCTTGGACATGAAGATCACGGACCCCGACGAGATTGTCGAACTCGCATACTCCGTCTTCGGCGAAGACAGCATGACTCTCACCACAGGACGCGAGGACGTTCGCCTGGGAGCAGCCCAGGCGCTGAGGCGAGCTTCGCTCTACGCCGCGAAGATGGCGGGCACGGAGCCTCCCCGCCCCACTCCGCTGCCTCGACAGAACGCGAACCAAGGTCGACGGCCACAGGGTTCCATCGGCGGGCACGGTGGAGAGTTCACCGCGAAGGAACACAGCGATCCAGAGATCCAGCTCCCGCCGGGGGTATAGCCCTCGGCGCCCCGCGCGCCGCCTACGTGCGTGAGCCGGTGAGCAGTGGGATTACATTCGACGGCCGCACAGCCTCCGACGGTGCACTCCCCGCAGCCGAAGGCGTTCGCGCGACAACAACCTCGAAGAGGTCGCGCGGGGCGCGAGCCTGGTCGATGAGTGACTCACGTTCGATGCCAGCGGAATCCAGCAGCTCAACCGACCGAGGCAGCATCGAAGGCTGCTCCGTCGCGCTGATGAGACCAGGTTCCTGACGCCGCCAACCACGCTGCGTCAGCGTGATGACTGCATTCCGGTAGGTCACATCGCTGATGGATCCAAGTCGCCGAGCGCGGAACAGCAGGGCCTGAATGCTGACACCCCACTGTTCCTTCAGCGCCCCGAGTGTGTCCCAGGCGCGCGAGTTCATCGCGGTAGGAAGTAGCGGCCGAAGTTCATCCTCCGGCATCAAGAACTCAGCGGCGAACCTGTTGGCCTGTTCTTCGACGACTCGACCTCCCGGTTCCGCATCCCGGTGCATGATGAGATGCCCGAGCTCATGAGCCACATCGAACCGCTGACGGTAGTAGTCACGCTTTGTCGGGTTGAGGACAACCACCGGCCGCTCGGTGGACTCGAACGAGTACGCATCCACCGCCGAGGTCTGCGGCGGACTAAACACGACAAGAACACCGTGGGACTCGAGGAGGCGGACCAGATGCTTCAGCGGGCATGCCTCCAGGCCCCACTCGCGTCGCAGACGGCGAGCTGCTTCCTCCGGCGCATCGACCTCATCATCGAATGACACCTCGAAGGATGGAACGTTCACTTCGGGGAACTCGACGTGCTTCTCCACCGCCTCGGCGATGTCGACGGCAAGAAGCCCGAACGCGAACGCCTGGTCGCGGGCGCGCTGGCTCGTGGAGCGAAGAGAGCGAAAGTGAGGAACAGCGGTTTCATGTTGTCTGGACGCACCCCGAGGACTGAAAAAGTCCGGGGTCACGCCCAGGCTCATGGCGAGCTCAGCAACGTTTGCCGGCGTCGGACGCTTCGCCCCCGATTCCCAGGCAGCAAGCGCCGTCGAGCTCTTGCCGATCTGCGCTGCCAGCTCACTCTTACGAAGACCTTCGAGCTGGCGCGCCAGGGTGAGTCGTTCTGGTGCGAAGAGCGTCACTTGGTGTTCTCCGACGCGGCGGCCGGGCGCAGACGAACCGCGACGTCGGGCTCGTCGACACGAGGCGGAACTGACCCGGGCTTCGGGCGGGCGATGGGGTCTCCGTCAACGCCGCCGCTCAGCGGCTCTGCCCAGTGCCAGGGGTTACCGAGATCGTCGTTGTACCGGGAATGCCCGATGATGAGCTCCCGCTCGAACGTCGCGAGATTCAGTGCATGGCCGAGGACGTAGGTGGGCATCCCGATGACGGGGAGCGCGTCTTGCGCGGCGAGTTCTTCTCGCTCATCGGCCGGCAGAATCTGGTCGAGCAGCGTGGAGGGGACAAACACCCCGGGCATCTGGCGCGACACGGCTCTCACGGTGGGGGTCGCACGAGTCCAGTCGAGCTTGGCTCGCTCTCCGACTTCGAAGGCGTGGGTGATGAACCGAAAACCTCCGACACTCCAACCGTTGCTCCCGTTGAGGTTGGAGCGAGTCACGACGCCTGCCGGGATGAGGGGCATCGTCGTGCGGGCCCTTTCAGAAAGCCCCTCGAACAGGAAGTCCAGTCCGGTGGACTCCATGCCTGCGTCGACTGAGTAGTCACCGCAAGAGAAGACACGGTCGAGCCGGTTCGCGAGCACCTCGTAACGGCCGACACCAACAGTGAGTGCCCCGTCGCCGGAGCCTCGGGTGAAGTCTTCAAGGATCTGCTCGCATGCGACGCCAAAGGCCCAGGAGAGGCCAGCGACAGCGTTGGTGCCGTGGAGGGCTTCTAGGACGTCATCTCGGTTCATCACAAGGTCAGAGTACACCCGTATCCAGTAATTGTGTCGATATCGGCAACCAATTGCGCGCAATCGGCGAGATCTCCACTGGAGAAGGCCCAGCGTTCCCCGACGCTGCGCGTCAACTCAAGGGCGTCGATGACCTTGAGGCCCAACGTCGCTGGTCGCGTGTACCCTGACGCTGTGACCGTGCCCGAGTCGTTGCCGCAGGTGCTGATCTTCATCGCCATGCTGGTGCCGGGGGTCAGCTTCGTAAGTGTCCGCACCTGGTACGTCGGGTGGCGGACCCCGGACTATGGAGCGGGTTCTCGTATTCTCGAGGCCCTCTACGTGAGCGCGATCTTCGTCATCGTCTACGTGGGACTGGGACTCGCTGTATTCGGACTCGCGAGCGAGTGGACCGGGATGGTCACCCTCGGATCGTTCGAACGCTGGGTCAACGATGGGTGGCGAGATACACCCGCATGGTGGATCGGGCTCGTCACCGTTGTGCTGCTCGTGGTTATCCCGGGTGGCGTAGCCGCACTGATGAGCTGGAGCCGACTCATCACGAAGGTGGACGACGACGGCAAGGTCACCCGCAAGCGACGTCGCGTGAATCGAAACCAGAGTCTGCCCAGAGCATGGGACCTGTCGGCGTACGGCGCCGAGACACCGCGATTTGTCCGGGTGAAGACCAGCTCCGGCGTCTACGTAGGTGGATGGTTCGATGTCGAAGGGTACGTGAGCACGTATCCGTATGAGAGGGACATCTTCATCGCGCATCAATGGCGCATGGGCAAACGGGGGCAGTTCCTGGAACCCATTCACGACTCGCTCGGCGTATGGGTTCCCATCACCGACGATTGCCACGTGGAGTGGATTGCAGCTCCACCACAGAAGGAAGAGGGATAGCTATGCCCGACAAAGGTCGCCAATCAGAGCCGTTCTCGAAAGGCAGCTCGCCCCGCCGCGGTGGTGAAGGCGCAAAGCCGACGAACGGCAGCAACCCTAACCAGGCAGTCAAGCCTCCGTCGAGCGGACCGTCCGGTGGAGCCGGCGACTCCGGCGCTTCCAAGAAGTAGAAGCCATGGCTAACGATCCTCAGCAGCGCCGTCCGCCGAAGAGTGACGGTCAGTTCGGCGCAAAGCCCACCATGATGAAGCCGAACCAGTCCGCCAAGCCTCCAACGCAAGGGCCAAAGGAAACCGCAGGTGACTCGGGGGCGAAGCGCAGCTAATTGGCCCCGGGATACAGGTTCACGCCGAGAACGTGTTCAAGTCGCGACACCGTCAAGAGGTCGGGCCAGACAGATCCGGCCATCACGTGCCGGATGGTGCGCTCGTCCAAGCCCGCATCGCGTGCCACGGCTCGTACGCTTCGATCTCCGAGTGCTTCGCGAAGGTTGACTACGAAGCCTCTCACAGCCTCACCAGCTGGATCGGAGGTCGGCGTGTCCGGCCACTGATCCACGAGAGCCGCGGGCGGCTTACGAGGAACTCGTTCTGACATCAGCGCCCTCCTGTGGCGTCTGGTGGCGATCCCAGTGATCCCATGGAGCAACTACCGGATCTGGAGCAGATCTGGTTTTCAGGAGCAACTTGGAGGCTCCACTGGCGCGGGTTCAAGGTCATCTCATATCACTCGACGAGCAGCGCGGGCTCCTCGAGAACCGATGCCACGTCGGCGATGAAGCGGCTCATGCCGTCGCCGTCGATCACGCGGTGGTCGAACGATCCGGCGACCGTGGTGACCCAGCGGGGGCGCACCTCGCCGTCGACGACCCACGGCTTCTGGCTGATCGTGCCCATCGCCACGATGCCCGCCTCGCCGGGGTTGATGATCGGCGTGCCGGCATCCATCCCGAAGACACCGATGTTGGTGATCGTGATCGTGCCGCCCTGCTGGTCGGCCGGGCTCGTCTTGCCCTCGCGGGCGGTGAGCGTGAGCCGGTTCAGCGCGCGGGCGAGGTCCTTCATGCTGAGATCCTGCGCGTCCTTGATGTTCGGCACGAGCAGACCGCGAGGCGTGGCCGCGGCGATGCCGAGGTTCACGTAGTGGCGCACGGCGATCTCGGCGCCGCCCTCGGTCTCGATCCAGGCGGCGTTGACCATCGGCGTGCGACGCGCAGCCCAGATCACGGCACGGGCCATGATCAGCAGCGGGGAGACGCGGATGTCGGCGTAGTCGGGCGACGCCTTGAGACGCTTGACGAGTTCCATCGTGCGGCTCGCGTCGATCTCCTTCCACACCGTCACGTGCGGGGCGGAGTACGCGCTCTGCACCATCGCCGACGAGGTCGCCTTGCGCACTCCCTTGACCGGGATCGACTCGGTGCGATCATCGCTCCGGCCCGAGGCGGATGCCGGGGCCGGCGACAGCCCGCGGGCGAGACCCGACGGGGTGCTCTGCGGCGCGGGCACGGTCTCCTCGCGCACGGCACCCCACTCGGGCGTCTCGATGTTGCGGAAGACGCTGGCCTGCTGTGCGTGGGTCATCACGTCGTCCCGGGTGACCTCGCCATCGGCGCCGGTGGGCGTGACGGTCGTGAGGTCGACGCCCAGGTCGCGAGCGAGCTTGCGGATCGGCGGCTTCGCGATCACACCGACCGACGAGCGAACGGGGCGCTCGGCCGGTCGCTTGCGACGCGAGGTCGCACCGCCGCCCGTGCCGTAGCCGACGAGCACCGAGCCGCCACCCTCTTCGGGCGCGGGAGCCTCGGCCGTGGCGATCACGCCCGGACCGGCATCGTCACGGGCATCCGTCACGAAGGTGATGATCGGCGAGCCGACCTCGACCGTCGCGCCCTCTGCGGCGAGCAGCTCACCGACGACGCCGGCGTGCGGCGAGGGCAGCTCGACGAGCGACTTGGCCGTCTCGATCTCGCAGATCACGTCGTTGATGGCGACGGTGTCACCGGGCGCGACCTTCCACGCCACGATCTCGGCCTCGGTCAGGCCCTCGCCCACATCGGGGAGGTTGAAGTTCTGCGTGCTCATGTGCGGTCCTTTCGGAACGGCGAGATCGGGGTGAGATCAGTAGGCGAGGGAGCGGTCGACGGCCTCGAGGATGCGGTCGGCATCCGGAAGGTAGGTGCCCTCGAGCTTCGCGGGCGGGAACGGGGTGTCGTACCCCGAGACCCGCAGCACCGGGGCCTCGAGTGCATAGAAGGCACGCTCCATGACCGTGGCCGCGATCTCGCTGCCGATGCTGACGAAGCCCTGCGCCTCCTGGGCATAGACCATGCGTCCGGTCTTGCGCACCGAGCTCAGGATCGGCTCGTAGTCCACCGGCGACAGCGAACGCACATCGACGACCTCGCAGCTGGTGCCCTCGGCCTCGGCGAGCGCGGCCGCCTGCAGCAGCGTCGTCACCATGGCGCCGTGTCCGACGAGCGTCACGTCCGAGCCGGTGCGCACGACGCGAGACGAGTGCAGCGGGGCGGCCGAGGCGTCGAGCTCGACCTCGCCCTTCTGCCAGTAGCGGCTCTTGGGCTCCATGAAGATGACCGGGTCGTTCGACGCGATGGCCTCCTGGATCATCCAGTACGCGTCGTTCGGCGTGGAGGGCGAGACCACCCGCAGTCCGGGGGTGTGCGCGAAGTACGCCTCCGGGCTCTCCTGGTGGTGCTCGACGGCACCGATGTGTCCGCCGTAGGGGATGCGGATCACGATCGGCAGGCTCAGCTTGCCCTCGTGCCGGTTGGTGAGCTTGGCGAGCTGCGTCGTGATCTGGTCGAACGCGGGGAACACGAATCCGTCGAACTGGATCTCGATCACCGGGCGGAACCCGGTCATCGCGAGCCCGATCGCCGTTCCGACGATCCCCGACTCGGCGAGCGGCGTGTCGAGCACGCGCTTGTCGCCGAAGTCGCGCTGCAGGTGCTCGGTCACTCGGAAGACGCCGCCGAGCTTTCCGATGTCCTCGCCCATGAGCAGGACTCTGGAGTCGTCTTCCATGGCCCGGCGCAGGCCCGAGTTGAGGGCCTTGCTGAGGGGCATCGTCTCGAGGGTCACTTGCTGTCTCCTTCGAACGATGCCTCGTACTGCCTGTGCCAGGCCTTCTCCTCCGCGATGAGCGGATGCGGGTCGCTGTACACATGGTCGAAGATCAGGTCTGCGGTGGGCGACCCGAGTTCGACGCTGCGCGAACGCAGGTCTTCGGCGGCGTCTGCCGCCTCGGCATCCACATCGGTGAAGAACTGCCCGGCCGCTCCCCTGTTCTCCAGGAACGCGCGCATGCGATCGATCGGGTCGCGCTGCGCCCATGACTGCTCTTCGTCGGAGCCGCGGTACTTCGTGGGGTCGTCGCTGGTGGTGTGCGCGCCGAGACGGTAGGTGACCGCCTCGATCGCACGGGGACCCCCACCGCTGCGGGCCTCGTCGAGGGCGACTCGCGAGACGGCGTAGCTGGCGAGCACGTCGTTGCCGTCGACGCGCACGCTGGGGATGCCGTAGCCGGCGCTGCGCTCGACGAGCGGCACCCGCGACTGCGTCGACACGGGCACGGAGATCGCCCAGTGGTTGTTCTGCAGGAAGAACACGGTGGGCGCCTGGTAGCTCGCCGCGAAGACCATCGCCTCGTGCACGTCGCCCTGGCTCGATGCCCCGTCGCCGTAGTAGACGATGACCGCTTCATCCTTGTCGAGGTCGCCGGTGCCGGATCGCCCGTCGAAGTTGAGCCCCATGGCGAATCCGGCGGCGTGCAGCACCTGCGAGCCGAGAACGAGAGTGTAGAGGCGGGTGTTGCCGTTCTTCGGGTCGGTCGGGTCCCAGCCGCCATGCGAGACGCCGCGCATGAGCTTGATGATGTCGACGGGGTCGACGCCGCGGATCCGCGTCACGGCGTGTTCGCGATACGACGGGAAGATGGTGTCCTGCGCGCGGGCGGCGCGGGCGGAACCGACCTGAGCGGCCTCCTGCCCACGGCTCGGCGGCCACAGGGCGAGCTGCCCCTGACGCTGCAGGTTGGTCGCCTGGGTGTCGATCGCGCGGATGACCACCATGTCGCGGTAGAACTGCTCGAGCTCGGCGTCGCTGATCGCCTCGATCAGGGACAGGTATTGCTCGGCAGCCGGACTCGGCGTGAAGCGGCCGTCCTGATCCAGGACGCGTACGAGTTCAGTCTCTGGCAAGGTCACGGTGCCACGCTACCGCCGTGCGCATGCTCGGTCACGCATACCTAGGACGTCCTCGCATCTGCCGGGAAACCGGAGAACAGGGCGCCCCGAGCCCGTCAGAGCTGCGTCGCGGCGACCTCGAGAACGCGATCGACCGATGCTTCTTCGCCGACCGAGATGCGGATGCCGTCGCCCGGGAAAGGGCGCACGATGAGGTCGGCCGACGCAAAGGCCGCCGCGACCTCGACCGTGCGCTCGCCGGTGGGCAGCCAGATGAAATTGGCCTGACTGTCGGGCACGTCCCAGCCCTGCGTGCGGAGGCCTTCGACCAGACGGGTGCGGCGCTCGACGATCACCGCGACGCGCTCGAGCAGCTCGGACTCGGCATCGAGGCTGGCGATCGCGGCGTTCTCGGCCGCCGACGTCACCGAGAGCGGGATACCGGTGGTGCGCGCGGCGTCGAGCACCTTCTCGTTGCCGATCGCGTAGCCGATGCGCAGGCCAGCGAGACCGTAGGCCTTCGAGAAGGTTCGCAGCACCACGACGTTCGGATGCCGTTCGAAGACGCGCTCTGCGAGGCCGTCGACCGCGCCCGGCGCGGTCACGAACTCGGCGTAGGCCTCGTCGAGGATGATCAGCACGTCGGTGGGGACGCGCTCGACGAACGTCGCGAAGTCGTCGCTCGTGATGATCGGCCCGGTCGGGTTGTTCGGGGTGCACAGGATGACCGCGCGGGTGCGCTCGGTCACCGCATCGGCCATCGCGTCGAGGTCGTGGCGCGAGTCGGCGGTCAGCGGCACCTGCACTCCGGTCGCACCGGCGACGAGCGGCAGGCTCGGGTAGGCCTCGAACGAGCGCCACGCGTAGACGACCTCGTCGCCGACCGAAGAGGTGGCGAGGATCAGCTGGTGGAGGATCGAGACGCTGCCCGCGGCGACGTGCACCTGCTCGGGAGCGACCGCGTAGCGGACGCCCAGCCGCTCGCGCAGCCGACCGGCGGTGGCATCCGGGTAGCGGTTGATCGGCGTCGTGTGCTGCAGCGCCGCGGCGACGGAGGGAAGCGGCTCGAACGGGTTCTCGTTGCTCGAGAGCTTGTAGGCGTCGGGGCCCGCCTGCTTGCCCTGTCGGTACGGCGCCAGGGCGGCGATGGCGGGGCGGATGCGCGGCAGGATCGGGTCGGTCACAAGGATGAGTCTAGATTCTGCGCCTTCCCGGTGCCGCAGGCGACCGATAGCGGTCGAGAGATCGGCGAGTGTCTTCGTGCACCTCGCATGGAAGACTGGGATGACTATGCGCTTCATCATCCGAGTCGTCGTCAACGCGTTCGCCCTGTGGGTCGTGACGCTGATCCCCGCCCTGCAGGTGCAGATCACGGCGTTCGCGCCGGGCGAGACCCTGCAGCTCGTGCTTACCCTGCTCGCGGTCGCCGCGATCTTCGCGCTCGTGAACACCTTCATCGGCACGGTGGTGAAGATCGTCGCGTTCCCCCTGTACATCCTCACCCTCGGTCTCATCGGGTTCGTGATCAACGGGTTCCTGCTGTGGCTCACCGCCTGGATCACGAGCAGCTTCGACTGGGGTCTCACGGTCGGCAGCTTCTGGTGGGGCGTGCTCGCCGCGCTCATCATCTCGCTGATCAACGGCGTCTTCGGCTTCATCCTGCGCCCGCAGAGCAAGAAGCAGCGCCGCGACTGACGGAGAGACCCGCGCATCCCCGGCGCGTCCCTCATTCGATGCGCTCGGCCTGATACTCGGTGCGCTCGATCACCTCGGCCGCGTCGAGCTCTCTCCAGAACTCGTCCACCGCGTCCATCCGGGGATCGCTCAGGTCGTCTGCGAACCTCGCGGTGTCTCTGTACGTCTCCAGGTGATGCGCGTCGACCACGAGGTCATCGAGCGTGTCATTCGGGTTCGCCTCCGTCGAGATGGTGACGCTGCCGTCCGACCCTGTGCCCTCGGGTGACCCTCCGCCGGCCAGCGCCGAGACCGGGTCGTTCGTGTGACGCAGCTGGATGATGGTCTGATCGTCGTCGAGGGTCGGCTCGACCGGGCTCCCCGCGGTGATCTGCATCTGCACATCGAACTCGCTCTCCATCGCGAGGTGCGCGGCGACCATCCCCGATTGCGAGTGAGCCACGACGTCGACCTCGTCTGCCGGCTCGGCACCCGCAGCTTTGAGCGCGTCGAGGGTCGACTGATACGACGCCGATCGCTGCCCGGTGTAGAGCTGGAGGTTGGACTTCGAGTCCCACGGCTCCTTTCCTCCCCACCCGACGCTCTGCGTTCCCTCCAGATAGGCGACGAACTTCGTCGTGCCGTCGGCGAAGGAGTACTTCTCGACGGCGACCTGCGCCCCCGCGGTGGTCGGCATGCGCCCGAAGGCTCCCGCCAGGCCCGACGGCGCACCGGTGGGTGACGACGTCTTGACCGGCGAGACCGAGACGGGGTCGGCCTTGCCCCGCAGAGTCTCGCCGGGGAGCACCTTGCCCAAGCCCGACACCACCCCCACCATCGCCACGGTCCTGAACACCTCGTCATACAGCGCGGGTGTCACGAGGTTGCCGGTCAGTCCCTCGAAGCGCTCGGCGCGCCACTGGGCGATCACCTCATCGGCCGTCGCCCGGATGCGGTCATCCGACGCCGCGAGCCGATCTGCACGGCGCAACAGCCGCTGCGCCGTGCTCGGATCGGTCTGCGCGAGCATCTCGGCCTCGGCTCGCAGCTCGACGTACTCGTAGGCATCGGCCATGAGCAGGGTGGAGCTGGCGGTCTCCCGGCACTCGGAGTGCAGGCGAGACACATGCTGACCCGACGCCCACAGCCCGACCGTGTCGACGTGCGCGCTCAAGCCCGGAGTGTCGACGATGATCCGATGCGCCCGCATGATCGCGGAGTGCGCATCGTCATAGCGGCAGGCGACGGCATCCACGCGTCGAGCGACGTCGCGCAGCGCGTCGGGGTCGACCGAGATCGCTCCGCCGTGATCGATGGTCAGCCCGCTCACGAGGCGTCGATCCGCTCAGCCTCGGATTCGCGGCTGCGCATCTCGGACGCCTCGACACGAGCGCCCTGTCGAAGCTCGTCGAGCGAGCGCTGCATCGCGCGCACTCCGTCGGAGTGCCAGTCGGTGTCGGAGGCGAGGACGGCGAGCGACGCGCGCACGTCGTCGAGCGCCTCGACGGCGGTGCGGAGGGCTGCCAGGGTCTGCGCCCTCGCCCAGGCGGTCTCGCCCGCGCCGGTCTGCGTGAGTGCAAAGGAGTACATGCGCCCAGCATCCGCCATGGCCCGCCGAGTCCGAGATCGGAGTCGCCCGGATCGGCGGAGACCGTGGGGGGATCGCTCGACCCCTGCGGTGGTGCAGAACGGGTGCACCACGCCCGGCCGGGATACCCGGCATCGCACGATCGGCCTTCGACGGGCAGAATAGGACGGTGACATCCCCGGATCCCTTCCGCGTGATCTTCGTGTGCACGGGGAACATCTGCCGCTCTCCGATGGCAGAGGTGGTGTTCCGCGATCTCGCGGAGCGGCAGGGACTCGGCTCGCGGATCGTGTCGCGCAGCGCCGGAACGGGTGACTGGCATCTCGGCGAACGGGCCGATCATCGCACGCTCGATTCCCTCGCCCGCCGTGGCTACGACGGCTCGCAGCATCGCGCGAAGCAGTTCACCTTCGCCTCCTTCTCGGAGAACGATCTGGTCGTCGCCCTCGACCGCACGCACGAGCGCATCCTGCGTGAGTGGGCGCACGATGAGGACGAAGAGGGCAAAGTCACCCTGCTGCTCGCCTTCGACCCCGATGCCCGGAGTCAGGATGTGCCCGACCCCTACTACGCCGGCGCCGAGATGTTCGATTCGGTGCTCGGTATGATTGAGACCGCGACTCGCGGGCTGTTCCGCCAGCTCGAGCCGGCTCTTCGCCAGCCCCGCACGCCCCGCACTCCCGGGGCCCGATCAGGAGGACTCCCCTGACTTTCCAGCCTTCGCTCCCGCCCCAGCCCCTGAGCCCCCTCGACGGTCGCTATCGCGGCGCCGTCACCGGCCTCGCCGACTTCCTCTCGGAGGCGGGTCTGAACCGCGCCAGGGTCGAGGTCGAGGTGGAGTGGCTGATCGCGCTCACCGACCGCTCGCTCTTCGAGACTAGCCCGCTGTCGGATGCCGACAAAGAGCGGCTGCGCGCCCTCTACCGCGACTTCGGACAGGCCGAGATCGACTGGCTCGCCGAGAAGGAGGCCGTCACCCAGCACGACGTCAAGGCGATCGAGTACCTGGTGCGCGATCGCCTGAGCGCGCTCGGCCTCGACAGCATCGCCGAGCTCACGCACTTCGCCTGCACGAGTGAGGACATCAACTCCGCCTCGTACGCGCTCACCGTGAAGCGCGCGGTCGAAGAGGTCTGGCTCCCCGCACTCGACGTCGTGATCGCCAAGCTGCGTGAACTGGCCGCCGAGCACGCGGATGCCGCGATGCTCTCCCGCACCCACGGACAGCCGGCCACCCCGTCGACCATGGGCAAGGAGATCGCCGTCTTCGCGTGGCGTCTCGAGCGCGTGCGCGCGCAGATCGCGGCATCCGACTACCTCGCCAAGTTCTCGGGCGCGACCGGCACCTGGTCTGCGCACCTCGCGGCCGACCCCGACGCCGACTGGCCCACCATCTCGCGTGAGTACATCGAGGGTCTCGGTCTCGGCTTCAACCTGCTGACCACGCAGATCGAGTCGCACGACTGGCAGGTCGAGCTCTACGACCGGGTGCGTCACGCCGGCGGGATCCTGCACAACCTCGCGACCGACATCTGGACCTACATCTCGCTCGGCTACTTCGCACAGATCCCCGTCGCCGGTGCGACCGGCTCGTCGACGATGCCGCACAAGATCAACCCGATCCGGTTCGAGAACGCCGAGGCGAACCTCGAGATCTCGGGTGCTCTGCTCGCATCGCTCGGTCAGACCCTCGTCACGAGCCGCCTGCAGCGCGACCTCACCGACTCGACGACGCAGCGCAACATCGGCGTCGCCTTCGGTCACTCGCTGCTCGCGATCGACAACCTGCGCCGCGGACTGAACGCGATCTCGCTCTCGCGCGACGTGCTGCTCGCCGACCTCGACGTGAACTGGGAGGTTCTCGCAGAGGCCATCCAGACCGTCATCCGCGCAGAGGTCGTCGCCGGTCGCTCGTCGATCACCGACCCCTACGCTCTGCTCAAGGAGCTGACCCGAGGACACCGCGTCGGCGCTGCAGAGCTGGCGGAGTTCGTCGACGGGCTCGAGATCGGGGATGCGGCGAAGCAGCGTCTGCTCGCACTCACCCCCGCGTCGTACACCGGCATCGCCGAGCAGCTCGCGAAGTAACCCGCCGAACGCTACGGGCGCGGCTCTGCGGAGTGCGCCGCACCGTGCATGGTCGAAAACGCACCGCATAGTCGGCGCGTGGTCAAAAACGCATCGCAATCGGACGATTCGGACGCTTTATTGACCACGCATCGGGCGGGCCACGCATCAGCCCGGGGCTATTCCGGTCGGGTAGGAGAAACCCGCGATCATCATGTCAGGAGGAGGACGACGTGCGGTCCGGCTTGTCGGAGTCGGGTTCGTCTGACGACTCAGGGTCGAAGAGCACGGGACGGTCGACCGTCTTGGCGACGTCGGCGGGGTCGACCACGAGGATCAGCATCGCCAGGAACAGCAGCGTGACGATGAACGCCCCGCCGCCCACCACGAGACCGAGCGCGATCGGAGTGAGGCCGTCGTAGGTGCCGCTGGCGATCGCGTTGTTGACGCGGGCGGTGAACGCTCCCGTCGACACGAGCGTCACCACGGCGGCGAAGATTCCGCAGCCGAGGGCGATTCCCAGCAGGTGCAGAGGGCGCAGGATGTCGCGCCGGGTGGGCTTCTCGTCGCTCATCGCTCTCCTCCGTGCCCGGCGGGGGCGGGGTCGTTCTCGGTCGTGCGCCCCTCGGCGACAGCATCCGCTCGCTTCGGGGTGAGACCGGCGATGCCGAGGAAGACGGCGACGATCGCCGCATATCCGCCGAACATGCCGACGCCGAGGATGATGCCGGTGAGTTGGAACGCACCGGCTCCGTCGATCTCGTACGGCTGCACGAAGCCGGCCGGGATCGCGATCAGCAGCACGGCCAAGAGCAGCCCGAACGCGCCGAGGGTGATCGAGTCGCGTGCGTTCGCCTCGCCGGCTCTGCGCGCACGCAGCCCGACGACGAGTTCGAGGATGCCGGTCGTCACCGACCAGGCGATGACGACGACGAAGAAGACGTCTTCGGTTCGCCATGCGGGCACACCGGCGATCATGCCGGCGACGAAGCTCAGCAGCGCGAAGACGACGGACGGCCAGCGCTGGCCGGCCGGATAGACGAGCCACGTGGCGACGATCATCACGAGGCCGGTCGTGAGCACGAACCCGCTGAAGACGGAGAGACCGACGGCCGCCGAGTGATCGGGCGAGAAGGTGATCATCACGGCTGCGGCGGCGGCGAAGAGCGCGCGCAGCAGCTGAACGTGACGCACGGTGAACGCGCGGGCAGGGGCAGACATGAAGATCGAGAATCCTCCGGGGGTGTTCCCCCCAGTCTACGCGGGGGCGCTGAGTGGGCGCCGACACCGGAGAGGTGTTCGCGGGGCCCGATGGATCTCCCCAGATCGATCACCAGGCCCCGCGACAGAACGCAGCGACGGGGGCGACACTGCGCTGTGGACCGAGGCGCCGTGAGGTCGGGCACCCTGCTCACGATTACTCAGCCCAGTAGACCCCAGAAATAGCACCTCGTCCCCTACGCGATGCTGGTGTGGTCGTAAGCTCACTCTAGAACGCGATTCTTCACATACCGGAGGGGGTGCTGTGATGAGCATGGAAAGTGGCATTCGCCGATATGCCGATGTATTCGCGGCGTCCTTCCGAGACGCGATCAATGCACGTGGATTGACTCTCGCTCGGCTGCATGAACAGCTGCGGGCTCGCGGCAACAGCGTGTCGATGGCGACGCTCAGCTACTGGCGCTCCGGAGCACGCCGCCCGGAAGGTGCCCAGTCGATGGCCGCCCTCGGCGACATCGAGCAGCTTCTGCACCTCGAGCCCGGCTCGCTCACCGCCCTGCTCGGCACGACGAACCGCACCGGCCCCCTCGGTCCCAATCTGTTCCCCCTCGACGAGCGGGAACTCGAAGAGGCCGTCAAAGAGGCGTTCGCCGCCCTCGGCGCCGAGTACCCCGACACATCACGCGAACTCACGACGCACTCCGTGACGGACGTGGATGCCGCCGGCAACGTGTCGTACTCCATCACCCGCAGCATCGTGCAGTCGACCGTCGGGACGGTCGTGTCGATCCCGTTCCTGGAGATGACGCCGGGCATCAGCACGCCAGCCCCCTTCATCGAGGCTGTGGCCGGGGGACGCATCTCCGCGCGCTACTCGCATCCGAACGGCGAGGTGCACGGCGTCCTGTTCGAGCTCGACGTGCCACTGACCGCGCCGAGCACCGCGATGGTGGAGTGGTCGGTCGCCTACCCGCCCGACTATCCGCCGCAGCGGGAGACGGGTCACGCCGTCGCCCGGCAGTGCCGAGAGCTGCTGGTGTGGACGCGGTTCCACCCCGACGCACTCCCCGACCGCATCGAGGAGCGCGTCGAGACCCCGGACGGCTCGAAGCTCACCGAACTGTCTCTGGAGGGCCGCACGTCCGTGCACCAGGTGCGACGCGCGTTCGGCCCGGGGCTTCTCGGCGTCGCCTGGAGCTACGCGGACGACGCTGATCCCCGGAACCTGACCGCCGACGCCTGACCGCCGACACCTGACCGCCGGCGCCTGACCCCGCGCGCCCGACCCCGGCGCCTGACCGCTCAGCCGGGCTGATCGCCGACCGCGACCGGGCGCCCCGGCGTGTTCGACCACTGGCTCCACGAGCCGGGGAAGACCTTCGCCTCGATACCGATCTCGTCGAGCACCAGAGCGGTATGCGCCGCAGTGATGCCCGAGCCGCAGTACGCCGCGACAGGGGTGCCCTCGGTCACGCCGACGGCCGCGAAGGTCGCCTGGAGGGTGTGCATGTCGAGGATCCGGCCCTCGGCGTCGAGATGAGCGGCCATCGGCACGTTGAGCGCTCCGGGGATGTGTCCGGCGACGGGATCGAGAGGCTCGTGCTCTCCGCGATAGCGATCGGGCGCGCGCACGTCGAGGAGCACACCAGAGTCGGCGAACGAGGCGGCCTCGTCGACCGAGATCGCGTCGCCGCCGATCTCGTCGAGGACCACATCACCCGGCTCCGCCTGCACGTCATCGTCTGCGACCGGGAGGCCCGCGGACGTCCAGGCGCGGATGCCTCCGTCGAGCACGCGCACATCGACTCCGCCCTGGCGCAGCAGCCACCAGGCGCGCGATGCGCTGAGTCCCTTCGCGTCGTCGTACGCGACGACGATGTCGCCCTGGTTGACGCCCCATCGGCGCGCAGCATCCTGAAGCGTCTGAGTGGAGGGCAGCGGATGACGGCCCTCAGACGGCTCTCCGTGCGTGGCCAGCTCGGTCGCGAGCGGCACGAAGACCGCCCCGGGGATGTGCCCTGATAGATAGTCGGCATGGCCGTCCGGCCGGTCGAGTCGCCACCGCACGTCGATCAGACGAAGGGGCGCCTCGGACCTCAGCAGTTCGTCCAGTTCGGCGGCGCTCACGAAATTGCTCATGAGGCGAGGCTATCGATCGGCCTTTCGAATCACGCACCTTGCCGTATTCCGTCGTCATATCGGGCTGTTCTCACGATTCGGAACGGGGGTGCGCACGGCGCTAGGCTCGAGCCGGCCCATCGAGAAAGGACAGCATGTCCACTCGACTCCGCTTCATGAGCCTGCGTCGGCAGGAGATCGCCCTCATCGCCGTCACCGCGGTATGGGGCAGCACGTTCCTGCTCGTGCACTGGGCGATGCAGCACTCGGGGCCGTGGTTCTTCGTCGGCATCCGGTTCCTGATCGCCGGTCTGATCAGCGTCGTCATCTTCCGCCGGGCGCTGCGAGGCATGCGCTGGCGCGACATCGGCGCCGGCGTCGCGATCGGCGTGATGATCTACCTCGGATACGGGCTGCAGACCGTCGGGCTGCAGACCATCGACTCGAGCACGTCGGCGTTCATCACAGCCATGTACATCCCGCTCGTGCCGCTCGCGCAGTGGGCCGTGTTCCGCAAGCGCCCGCCCGCTATGGCCTTCGTGGGCGCCGCTCTCGCGTTCCTCGGCCTGCTGTTCATCGCAGGCCCCGACGCCTTCGCGCTCACCCTCGGATCCGGTGAGATCCTGACGCTCGTCAGCACGTTGCCGATCGCGGCCGAGATCATCCTGATCAGCGTCTTCGCCGGGAGGATCGACCTCGGCCGGATCACGATCGTCCAGCTCCTCACCGCGGGCGCACTCGGCATTCTGACCATGCCCCTCGTCGGCGAGGGACTGCCGGAGTTCTCCTGGATCTGGGTCGGCTGCGCGGTCGGGCTCGGGGCGGCGAGCTGCATCATCCAGCTCACGATGAACTGGGCCCAGAAGTCCGTCTCGCCGACCCGCGCCACGATCATCTACGCGGGCGAGCCGGTCTGGGCCGCCGTGATCGGGCGCATCGCCGGCGAGCGCCTGCCCCTCGCCGCTCTGATCGGCGGCGCGCTCGTCGTGCTCGGCATACTGGCCAGTGAGCTCACGCCCGTGCGGCGCCGCCCGAACGAGTAGTCACTCACGGGAATATCGGCGACGTCGGCGCGTTGCACCCGACATGATTGAAACTTCAACCGTCGTTCCGGTCGCCACCGAGCGGACGCGAGTGCGCGTGCCGATGCGCTTCGCCGACGGATTCTCCACCACGGCGGATGTCGTCACCTTCGACGGTCTGATCGACGGCCGCGAGCACCTGCTGCTCGGGCTCGGAGACTGGAGCGCGGCCATGGAGCGGGCGGCCGACGGCGGCGACGCACCCCTCGTGCGCCCGCACAGCGAATGCCTGACCGGAGACGTGTTCGGCTCGGAGCGCTGCGACTGCGGCCCTCAGCTGCGGGAGGCCGTCGAGCGCATCGCCGACGAGGGCGGGTTCCTTCTCTACCTGCGCCAGGAGGGGCGGGGCATCGGTCTCTACGCCAAGCTCGATGCGTACGCGCTGCAGGATGCAGGGCTCGACACCTATGAGGCGAACGTGGCTCTCGGTCGCGGCGAGGACGAACGCGACTACACGATCGCCGCACAGATGCTGCAGGCGGTCGGCGTCGACGGCATCCGCCTGCTGAGCAACAACCCCGACAAGGCTGCGCAGCTCGAGGCGCTCGGCATCCGCGTCACCGAGCAGGTGCGCACCGGCGTGCACCTCTCGGACGCGAACCACCGCTACCTCGAGGCCAAGCGCGATCACACCTCGCACACGCTCGACCTCTCCGCCGCGTGATGGCGGCGGCCGTGAGGGAGGCAGGCACGATGAGCGATCGGCGACTCGACGACGACGAGATGCAGACGTGGCTGCCGACCATCCGGTTCGTCCAGCTGCTGCCGCAGGTGCTCGACCGCACTCTGAAGGCCGAGACCGGACTCAAGCACTCGCACTACGCGATCCTCGTGACGCTGGCAGGTCAGTTAGACCGCGCGATCCCCATGACCGAGCTCGCCCAGATCGCCGGACTCAGCCGCTCGCGCCTCAGCCACGCGATCGACTCGCTCGAGCATCTCGGCTGGGTGACGCGCACCTCATGCAGCACCGACAAGCGCACGCTGACGGCAGCGCTGACGGATGCCGGTCGCGAGCTGCTCCGTGCGGCGGCGCCCGTTCATGTGGCGCAGATCCGCGAGCTGATCCTCGATCCCCTGACCGCCGACGAGCGGGAGCAGCTCGGCACGATCCTCACGAAGCTGCTGCCCGGCGTCGCCGCCGCGCTCTGAAGGCGACGCCGGTCAGCGTTCGCGGTACTGCCAGAACCTCCCTCGACAGCGCGAGGGCGCGTACCGTCGATGACATGGACACCCGCAGCGAGGTGCGCGAGTTCCTCTCCACGAGGCGCGCACGCATCACCCCCGACCAGGCCGGCCTGCCCGCATTCGGCGGCAACCGCAGGGTGCCGGGGCTCCGCCGAGAAGAGGTGTCGCTGCTCGCCGGCGTCAGCGTCGACTACTACACGCGACTCGAGCGAGGCGATCTGTCCGGCGTCTCCGACAGCGTGCTCGACGCGCTCGCCCGCGCCCTGCAGCTCGACGAGGCCGAGACGGCGCACCTGTTCGACCTCGCGCGCGCGGCGAATGCGTCGCCGGTCGCCCGCACGCCTCGCAAGAAGGTCGAGACGCTGCGCCCCAGCATCCTGCGCCTGCTCGATGCGATGACCGAGGCGCCGGCGATCGTGCGCAACAACTACTTCGACTACCTGGCCGCCAATGCGCTCGGCCGCGCTCTCTACTCGCCGCTCTTCACGACTCCGGTGCCGAACAGCGCGCGATTCGCGTTCCTCAATCCGGCCGCCCAGGAGTTCTACCCCGAGTGGGAGCGCAACACCCAGGAGCTCGTCGCGGCGATGCGCGGCGAAGCCGGACGAAACCCCTACGACCGCAAGCTCACCGATCTCGTGGGAGAGCTGTCGACGCGCAGCGAGCGCTTCCGCACCCTGTGGGCCGCTCACAACGTGCGCTTCCATCGCAGCGGCGTCAAGCGCATCAACCACCCGGTCGTGGGCGAGATGGAGCTGACCTACGAGGCGTTCGAGCTGCCCGCCGACGCCGGGCTGCAGATGTCGACGTACACGGCAGAGCCGGGCACACCGTCGGCCGACAAGCTGCGGATGCTGGCGAGCTGGGCGGCGACGGACGCGGCCGTCGCCGAGCCCGAGACCGTGTCGCCGGAGCGCACCGAGGCCTGAGCGCGACGGTTCTGCTCTGAGCAGAACCGCTCGAACCCGCGCACGACGGCGGCATATCGTGAGGCATGGCCGACCTCGTCCCGTTCTCCCGTGCACCTCGTCCTTCCCGCCCTCGCCCCAGCGAGCCCGAACCGCTGTGGCGACAGATGCTCGGCGACCAGCTGCGGCGGCGACGACATGACCGCGATGAGACGCTGACCGAGACGGCCGAGAATGCCGGGGTGTCGCCGCAGTACCTCTCGGAGGTCGAACGCGGACTCAAAGAACCGTCGAGTGAGATGATCGCGGCGATCGCCGGAGCCCTCGACACCTCGCTGATCGAGCTGACGAGCGCCGTGGCCGACGAGCTGCGTCAGGTGACGGCCGCTCCGGCATCCGCTGCCGTCTCGGCCGCACGCGGGGCCTTCGCCCTCGCCGCCTGAGCCATCGCGGGATCCCCGGCCGGGGTCTTCGGGCCGGGGCGTCGGCCAGATCTTCGGCCCCGGCCCGTGTCCTTGGCCCGTCTGCAGGACCACGGCACGTCTGCAGGAACAGATCGGCAGAATCACCCCGCATCCGTGCTTCGATCCTGCAGACGGCCGGGCATCGGGTCAGACGGCCCGCTCCCCCAAAACGGTGTCGATCAGCCCGTAGTCGAGAGCGGCGGATGCCGTGAAGACGCGATCCCGGTCGGTGTCGGCGCGCAGCTCGCTCAGCGAGCGCCCACTGTGCCTGGCGAGGATCGCCTCCATGTCCGCCCGCACGCGCACGACCTCGTCGGCCGCGAGGATGAGGTCGGGAATGGCCCCCCGCGACTGGCCCGCCGGCTGATGCAGCACGATGCGTGCGTGGGCGAGCGCGGCCCGCTGACCCGGCGCTCCGGCGGCGACGAGAAGTGCGGCGGGTCCGATCGCCTGCCCGACGCAGGTCGTCGCGACCGAGGGGCGGATGTGCTGCATCGTGTCGTAGATCGCCAGCGCCGCCCCCGGGTCGCCGCCTTCACTGTTGATGTAGAACTGCACGCCCGCGTCCTGACTGTCGGCGTCGAGGTGCAGCAGCTGCGCGATGAGGGCGTTTGCCACTCCCGCGTCGATGCCGGTGCCGAGATAGATGACCCGTTCGGCGAGCAGATGCGAGTAGACGTCCATCACGCGTTCGCCGCGCGGATGCTGCGCGATGACGTTCGGGATCGTGTAGCCGCTCATGCGCTCGCCCCCAGCCCGACGCGGGCCCGGCGACGGGGCATGAGGCCGGCGAGCGAGTCGAGGACCTCATCGATGAACCCGTAGTCCTTCGCCTGCTCTGCGGTGTACCAGCGGTCGTGCAGCGAGTCCTCGAAGATGCGATCCACGGGCTGCCCGGTGTCGGCGGCGATCAGCCCGAGCACCGTGTCGCGCATGTGCCGCAGGTCGTCTGCCTGGGTCTCGAGCTCGCCCGCCGACCCGCCGATGCCGGCGGAACCCTGATGCATGAGGATGCGCGCGTGGGGCAGCGCCCTGCGCTTGCCCTTCGCGCCCGCCGAGAGCAGGAACTGCCCGGCGCTGCACGCGAGTCCGAGCGCGAGGGTCGACACGTCGTTCGGCACCAGCGTCATGAGGTCGCGGATCGCGAGCATCGACGGCACGGAGCCGCCGGGCGAGTGGATCCACAGGGCGATGTCGGTCGTCGGATCCTCGGCCGAGAGGGTGAGCAGCTGCGTCATCAGCAGCGTGCCGTTGTCGTCGTCGAGGGCGCCGTCGAGCACGAGCACGCGTTCGTGGAACAGCGCTCGCCTGGCCTCGGGTCCGAAGTGCGGGATGGGGGTCTCTTCGCTCATGGCCTCAGCATCCGCCGTGTCGAGTCCGTTCGGAACCGAATCCGCCCTCGGCAGATCCGCCGGAGGCAGAGCGACCCGAGGCAGAGCGACTCGGGACTGAGCGACCGTCGACATGCACGGATGTGCACGCGTAACACCACCGACTCACGATGCTCCTACCCTCGAAGCATGGCGAAACAGCAGACACCCGAGTGGCAGTGGTCCGAAGACGGCATCAACTTCCGCACCCGCAAATGGGTGAAGCCGGAGGACCTGAACGCGAACGGATCGCTGTTCGGCGGCAGCCTGCTCAAGTGGATCGACGAGGAGGCCGCGATCTATGCGATCGTGCAGCTGGGCAACTACCGCGCGGTGACCAAGCACATCTCGGAGATCAACTTCGAGGCCTCAGCCGTGCAGGGCGACCTGATCGAGATCGGGCTGCAGGCGACCCACTTCGGCACCACCTCGCTGACCATGCGCGCGGTCGCCCGCAACATGATCACCCGCAAGCGCATCCTCACGATCGAGAAGATCGTGTTCGTGAGCCTCGACGAGGACGGCACGCCGACCCCTCACGGGTACGACGAGATCACCTACAACCGCGATCGGATGCCGACGGAGCGGATCGCCACAGGCACGATCCGCCTGCCGTAGAGCCAGGCTCCGGCATCCTCTCGCCCTGCGTCTCACGCGCGCGGAAGGAGATCTCCCGTATCGAAGGACGATCGTGCGGATCGGGTCCTTCGGAACGAGAGGTCTCCTTCGATGCGTGCGGCGTCAGTCCGGGATGCCGCTCAGACGTTCCGACGGTGACTGACGCGGTGGCCGATCCAGAAGCCGACCGCGATGAGTCCTGCCAGCGTGACGACGAGCATCCAGGGCAGCATCGACGGCGCAGCGCCCGCCGTCGCGGTCGCGAGCGTGCCGGAGCCGTCGGCGATCAGGCCGTTGCCGTCTGCGAGTTCCGATGCACCCGCCTCGAGCTTGTCACCGCCCTCCGCCAGTTCGCCGGTGCCTTCGGCCACAGTGGCAGCACCCTCGGAGAGCTCGCCGACGCCGGTGCTCAGGTCTGACGCACCGACCTTCAGCGTCTCGGTGCCCTCGGCCAGCGCGGTCGCGCCCTCGTCGAGGCTGGCCGCACCGGCGCTGAGTCGCGCCGAACCGTCCTGCAGCGACACGGCGCCATCGGCGAGAGTGTCGAGACCAGCGGCGAGCCGATCCGCGCCGGCCCACAGCTCTGCGGTGCCCGCCTTCAGAGGCTGCAGTCCCGTGGCCAGCGCGAGCGCGCCTCCCGAAAGCTGCGAGGCTCCGTCGCTCAGTGGCTGCACGCCGTCGGCGAGCTTCAACGCACCGGCGGATACCGCTGAGGCGCCTGCCTTGAGCGTGCCCACACCGGACTCGAGCGTCGAGGCGCCGGCGGCGAGACCGGAAGTGCCGGCCTTCAGCTGCTGCACCCCCACGACGAATGCCGGGGCCCCTGCGGTCGGGTCTGCCAGCGCGACCGTTCCCGGCCATCCCTGCGCCGCATCGCCGTTGACCAGCGCATTCGCACCGCCGGCGACCAGCTGCGCTCCGGCGGCGGCCTGGATCGTCCCCTGCGCGAGCACGGGTGCCGCGGCGGCCGCTCCGGCGATTCCGTCGACCTGAGCATCCACTCCGGCGGCGAGAGCAGCGAGCTGCTGCATCTGCGCGTTCGTCGGGTCTGCCGCAGCGAGCTGGGAGAGCGCATCGGCCAGCTGCTGCGCGTTCGCGGGGGCACCGTTGGCCGCCTCGATGATCGCCGCGGCGTTCTCCGGGCTGGCGAGCGCCTGAAGCTGCGGCGTCACGGCGCCGGTGATCGTCGAGCTGAGCTGGTTCGCCCCGCCGAGCACCTGCCCCGCGACCTGATGCGCGCCGGCGACCCCGGCAGCGAGATTCGTCGCCCCGTCGAGCACCGACTGGGCGCCCGCGTCGACCTGCAGCGCGCCCGTCGTGAGGTCCTGAGCGCCGTCGACCAGCGACTGGGCTCCGCCGTCGACCTGCTGCGTTCCCGCGGCCACCTGCTGAGCGCCGTCGAGTGCGGCCCGGGCTCCTGAGTCGATCTGCTGCGCACCGGCCGAGACCTTCTGCGCACCGTCGAGCGCAGACTGCACACCGGCATCCGCCGTCGTGAGTCCCGATTCGAGACGCTCGGCGCCTGTGAGCGCCGACAGTGCTCCGGCGCTCAGCCGAGCAGCCCCGGACGCGGCGTTCGAGGCGCCGATCGCGAGAGTGTCGGCACCTACGGCGAGCGCGGCGGCGCCGGTGGACGCGCTCTGCGCACCCGTGGCGACCTTCTCGGAGCCGACGTGGGCGCTCGTCGCTCCCGCCGCGAGCTGCTCCGTGCCGGCGGCGAGCTCGTCGGCGCCCGCAGAGAGATCACCCGCACCTGCGGCGAGGTCGGCCGAGCCGTCTCGTGCGGTGGTGGTGCCGTCGGCGAGTTCCGCGGCACCGGCCGCGATCTTGCCCGTGGTCAGGAAGAACAGGATCACCATCGCGGCCAGCAGCAGGCTGAGCACGATCACGGCTATGCGCATTCCGATTCCGTGCGCGTGGGGCTTTGCACTCGTCATTGAGGACTCCCGGGGTCAGTGGCGTCGTTGCCACCGGCGAGTGTATGGGCGGGTTCTCAGGATTCGCACAGGTTTGCTCCTCGGAACTAGATCCCGTTCATAGTGAGACTCAGTTCCTTGTAGCTGTTCGACAAACGTCGCGACCTCACGCCCACGGACGGCCGGATGCCACGGCGCCCTCCACCCGCGACAGTGCAGCGAATGCCTGCGCGAGGTCGGCGATCAGGTCGTCGACGTTCTCGAGACCGATCGACAGTCGCAGCACATCGGCGTCGGGGCGCGCTTCCGCCGGCACGGGCCGGTGCGTGAGCGCGGCCGGATGCTGGATCAGCGAATCGACCCCGCCCAGCGAGACGGCGTGGGTGAACAGCGACGTCGATGAGGTGACGGCGGATGCCGCGGCATACCCGCCCTGCATCCGCATCGCGATCATGGCCCCGGTGCCCCGCATCTGACGCCGGATGACGCCCTGCGGGTCGTCGTCGAGTCCGGGATAGAACACCTCGGCGATCTCGGGGCGGTCGATCAGCCACTGCACGATGCGGCGAGCGCTCTCCTGCTGCGCGCGCATGCGCACGGGGAGGGTCGCGAGCCCACGGTGCAGCAGGTAAGCGCCGAGCGGATGCAGCAGACCGCCGGTCACGGCACGCACACGGCGGAGCGCCTCCGCGGTCTGCTCGTCGCAGGCCACCACGCCCGCGATCACGTCGCCGTGTCCGCCGAGGTACTTCGTGGCGCTGTGCAGCGACATCGCCGCACCGTGGTCGAGGGGATTCTGCAGCACGGGCGTCGCGAAGGTGTTGTCGACGACCACCGGCACGACTCCCGCCTGCGCCACCACGGCGGCGATGTCGGCGATCTCGAGCGTCGGATTGGCGGGAGTCTCCACCACCACGAGTCCCGTGTCCGGACGGATCGATGCGGCGACCTCGGCAGGGTGGCAATAGGTGGTCTCCACACCCAGCAGGCCGGAGCCGAGCAGGTGATCGGTGCCGCCGTAGAGGGGACGCACCGCCACGACGTGGTTCTTCCCCGCTGCGGGGCCGTGCGCGAGGATCACCGCGGTCATCGCCGCCATGCCCGATGCGAAGGCGACGGCGGCCTCGGCGTGCTCGAGCTCGGCGAGGGCGTCTTCGAACCGCCCCACGGTGGGGTTCCAGAGCCGCGCGTAGACCATGCTGCCGTCGGCGGGCGGACGCCCACCCGTCGCCATCGCCTCGTACGAGTCCCCACCGCGCTTGATGTCGGGCAGCGGGTTGGTCGTCGACAGGTCGATCGGCAGTGCGTGGACTCCCAGTGCCTCGAGGTCTGAGCGGCCGCTGTGCACGGCGACGGTGTCTGGATGCAACGGTGCAGTCATGCCTGCCACGTTGCCCGAAGCACGATGGATGCGCAGAGATTCGACAGCATCCATCGGATTCTGGCTCGTTCTCGATATTCTGAGCAAGGAAGCGATACCAGGAGGTGCGGGCCTTGGCGAAAGCACAGCTCGACGAGATCGATCTCGAGATCCTCGCCGTGCTCACCCGCGACGCCGAGGTCACGAACAAGGCGCTCGCGCACGGGCTGGGTCTCGCCGAGTCGACATGCGCCCACCGCGTGCGCGCGCTGCGCGAGCGCGGGATCATCCGCGACACCCGGATCCGCGTCGACGGATCGGCTCTCGGACTGCCTCTGCAGGCGATCATCAAGGTGCGCCTCGCGAATCACACGGGCCCCAAGGTCACCGCGCTCTTCGACGCGCTGGCGGCCATCCCGCGGGTGCTGCAGGTGTTCCACGTCGCGGGCGTCGACGACTTCCTCGTGCACGTCGCGGTGCAGGATGCCACCGCCCTGCGCGACATCGTGCTCGAGCACATCACGATCCACCCCGTCGTCCGCGGCACCGAGACGCAGCTGGTGTTCGAGCTCCGCGACGGCGCCGGCCTGCTCGCGCGCTGAGCGGATCGTGGGCGAGGATGGACACGTCTGCCGAGCAAGGGAGCCCAGAATGAGCCGCAGCGCCACCGCAGCCACGTCCGCGATCAGAGAGATGCGCGACTTCCTCTTCGCGAATGCCACCGACTACGCGGCGGCGCGAGACGGGTTCGTCTGGCCGACGCCCACGGAGTTCAACTTCGCGCTCGAGTGGTTCGACGTCATCGCGGGCGAGACGCCCGACCGCCCGGCCGTGCAGATCGTCTCGGCCGATCTCAGTCTCGAGTCGTGGACATACGGAGAGCTGTCGGCCCGCTCGGATCAGGTCGCGGCCTGGCTGACCGGCCTCGGCATCCGACGAGGCGACCACGTCATCGTGATGCTCGGCAACACCATCGAGCTGTGGGAGGTGATGCTCGCCATCACCAAGATCGGCGCGGTGTCGATCCCGACGTCGACCCTGCTCTCGGCATCCGACCTCGCCTACCGCGTCGAGCACGGCCGAGCGCGCGCGATCGTCACGCTCGGCAGCCTCGCCGAGCGCATCGCCGACATCGACGCCGACGTGCTGCGCATCGGTGTGGGCGACGGCATCCCCGCCGAATGGACGCGCTTCGACGGCTCGTCCGACGCCCCTGCGGCCTTCGAGCCCGACGCCGCCACACCGGCCGACGACACGGCCCTGCTCTACTTCACGAGCGGCACGACCAGCCGCCCGAAGCTCGTGCAGCACACACACGTCTCGTATCCCGTCGGACACCTGTCGACCATGTGGTGGCTGGGCGTGCGACCCGATGACGTGCACCTCAACATCTCGTCACCCGGCTGGGCGAAGCATGCGTGGTCGAGCTTCTACTCGCCGTTCCTCGCCGAGGCGACGGTGTTCGTCTACAACTACGACCGGTTCGACGCGAACACCCTGATGCAGGTCATGGACACCCACCACGTCTCCACGTTCTGCGCTCCGCCGACGGTGTGGCGGATGCTGATTCAGGCCGACCTCGCGCGACTCACCCACCCGCCGCGGGAGCTGGTCGGAGCGGGCGAGCCGCTGAACCCCGAGGTCATCGACCGGGTGCGCGCGGCGTGGGGCGGCACGATCCGCGACGGCTTCGGGCAGACCGAGATGACGGCTTGTGTGGGCAACTCCCCCGGTCAGGTCGTGAAGGTCGGCTCCATGGGACGCCCGTTGCCCGGGTACCCGGTCGTGCTGCTCGACCCCGCCACCGGAGAGATCGCCGAGCACGAGGGCGAGATCGCGCTCGACCTGGCCCACCCTCCGGTCGGGCTCATGGCCGGGTACTACGACGATCCGGAGAAGACGGCCGAATCCCGCGTCGGCGGCTTCCATCACACCGGAGACATCGCCCAGCGGGATGCCGACGGATACCTGACCTACATCGGCCGGGCGGACGACGTGTTCAAGGCCTCCGACTACAAGATCTCGCCGTTCGAGCTCGAATCGGTGCTGCTGGAGCACGACCTCGTGATCGAGGCGGCGGTGATCCCGAGCCCCGACCCGACGCGAC
This sequence comes from Microbacterium sp. SWDP-B6, assembly GCF_059803615.1. Classification (NCBI taxonomy): domain Bacteria; kingdom Bacillati; phylum Actinomycetota; class Actinomycetes; order Micrococcales; family Microbacteriaceae; genus Microbacterium; species Microbacterium sp. SWDP-B6. Next base: position 110,092 of record NZ_JAPFGV010000011.1, read on the forward strand.
TCTCGGTTCCGAAGGCGTACGTGTGCCTGCACCCCGACGCGGTCGGCGCCGAAGCCGACGCCGCCCGCTCGATCTTCGCCTACGCCCACGACCGCCTGTCGTCACACCTCTGGGTGCGGATCATCGAGTTCGTTCCCGAGCTGCCCAAGACGATCTCGGGCAAGATCCGCCGCGTCGAGCTGCGCGCCAGAGAGGCCGAGCGCGTGACCTCAGGAGACGAGGCCGCACAGCACCGCGACCGCGACTACCGCTGACGAGCTCTCAGCCTGCCAGCGCGGGCTGACTGCCTGTGCTCGGCGTCACCGTCGTGCCGCGCGGCAC
>NZ_JAPFGV010000012.1:0-108197 GCF_059803615.1 Microbacterium sp. SWDP-B6
CCCCCCCCCCCCCCCCCCCCCCCCCCCCCCCCCCCCCCCCCCCCCCCCCGCGGCAGCACCGCCGCGGACGGCGGGTCCCCAGGCCGGGCGCGGCGGTGACGACTCCTGCAGGCCGGAGGGGTGTGACACTGCTGAACCGTATGCTGATCGTACGAAGGGCATCTTCACACTGCGGCGGGGGACTGTGACGGATCGGCTGGAGGATCAGGGCGGCGCATTCGCCGCTGCGCTCCGTGCGGCGATCTCCGACCGGGGAATCACCCTCGCGCGGCTGCGGAGCCAGCTGATCGACGACGGCAACCCGGTATCCATGGCGACCCTGAGCTACTGGCGCTCCGGTGATCGGCAGCCCGAAGGCCCGCAATCGCTGAGCGTCGTCGACGGCATAGAGGATCGCCTCGGTCTGCATCGAGGACACCTCGGGAGCCTGCTGATCCCGACCACTCGTCTGGGGCCGATCGCACCTCCGCGTCTGCCGTTCGACGAGGAGCGCGAGCAGCGCGAGACGGAGGAGACCTTGCGAGAGCTGCGTGCCGCGCCGCAGGACGCGCTGCGCGACCTCTCGACCCACATGACGGTGTTCGTCGGTGCCGACGGCGCGGTCGAGAAGACGATCATGCGCTCGCTCGTGCAGGCGACGAGAGGCACGCTCACCGAGGTGCCCCTCATCGACGTGGCGCCGATCGAGACCGATGTCATGTCGGCGATCTCCGACGTCGTCGGTGGGAGGATCGATCGGGAATACCTGCAGCGGGGCCGGCTCGTGTCTGGCGTGGTCATCGCGCTCGACGAGCCGATCACCACCGGCGGAACGACGCTGTTCGAGTTCACCGAGACCTTCCCGCCCGGATATCCGCCGCGGCAGTCGGCCTGGCATGCGACGTCGAGATCGGCTCGCGAGAGCCTCATCTGGGTGCGCTTCCATCCCGACGCCCTCCCCAGCTGGTGCGAGGAGTACATCGAGACCGAGGGGGAGTACATCTCGGTGATGCGCTCGACGAACGGGGGCTCGGTCCATCTCGCTCGGCACGGGTTCGGCCCAGGGATCCTGGGGCTCCGATGGGGATACGACGAGTGATGCCGAACGGGTGAACTCCACCGATCGAACGGCGATTTCCACCGGAATCCAAGACTGAGCCACTAGCGTGAGGTGCGATGAAGGTCCTCTCATACAACCTGCAGAAGCACCGCGCCGCAGGAGAACTGGCGGCGCTGGTCTCGGTGCACGATCCTGACATCCTGTGCCTCCAGGAGTGCGATGTCGCGGATCTGCCCGAGGCGATCGGCGACCTCACCATCGCCGACGCGACGCAGGGGAATCGGCTGGGACTCGCGATGTTCTATCGGGCCAGCGAGTTCCATCTTCAGGAGGTCAAGACGATCGAGCTGAAGAAGTCGCTGCACGACCGGATCGCGAAGCCCGCGCATGAGCGGGTTCTGGGTGCGCGGCTGAGAGACATCGACGCGGGGCGCGAGTTCATCGCCGCGTCGTTCCACGCGGCGCCGCTGACAGCGCTGAACTCCCTGCGTCGGCACCAGATCCGGGCGGCCCTCACCGAGCTGGCGACTCTCGGCGAAGAGCTGCCGCAGCTGATGGTCGGGGACTACAACTACCCGGTGTTCAAGGAGAACCTCGGTCAGACGATCCGCGAGCACGGGTACGCGCTGACGCTGAGCGACGACCACACCTACACCCGGTACCGCGTGTTCCGCGGACACTACGACTTCGCGACGTCCGTCGGCTTCGAGATCCAGCGGGTCACCACGCTTCCGCAGGGGATGAGCGACCATCGTCCGATCCTGGTGACGACCCGGTTCGACTGATCGCCGACCGGCTCGGTTTGGGAGAACGCCCGGAATGACGTAAGCTGTCACTTTGGTACTCGACTGCCGAGCACTAACGAACGTGAGCCCTCCACTGGCGTGTTCATCCCTGTAGGGAAGAACCACCCCGGAGTGGGATTCACGAACTTCTCCGTTCGAACAAGAAAGCAGCACTATCGTGACGCGCACTTACTCCCCGAAGGCCGGCGAGGTCCAGCGTGACTGGGTCGTCATCGACGCCACTGACGTCGTTCTCGGCCGCCTGGCCTCGCACGCCGCTACGCTCCTGCGTGGCAAGCACAAGCCCACCTTCGCCAACCACATCGACTCGGGTGACTTCGTCATCATCGTGAACGCCGACAAGGTCGCGCTCACCGGTCAGAAGCTCCAGAAGAAGCTGGCCTACCGCCACTCGGGTTACCCGGGCGGACTGAAGTCGGTCACCTACGCCGAGCTCCTCGAGAAGAACCCGATCCGCGCTGTCGAGAAGGCCATCCGTGGCATGCTCCCCAAGAACAGCCTGGGCCGTCAGCAGCTGTCGAAGCTCAAGGTGTACGTCGGTGCCGAGCACCCGCACGCCGCGCAGCAGCCGCAGACGTACACCCTCGACCAGGTCGCCCAGTAAGCGCCGTAAAGACTTAAGGACATACTCGTGGCTGACATCCAGGACACCACCGAAAACCCCCAGAACTTCTCGACCTCGACTCCCGAGACCGACGCAGTCGAGGCGGCCCCCCGCCCCGTGCTCAGCGTCCCGGGTGCCGCTGTCGGCCGTCGCAAGCAGGCCATCGCCCGCGTGCGTCTCGTCCCCGGCTCGGGAACGATCACGGTCAACGGCCGCACGCTCGAGGACTACTTCCCGAACAAGCTGCACCAGCAGCTGATCAACGACCCGTTCACGATCCTCAACCTCGCCGGCGGCTACGACGTCATCGCGCGCATCTCCGGTGGTGGCCCCTCGGGTCAGGCCGGCGCGCTGCGTCTCGGCATCGCCCGTTCGCTCAACGGCATCGACGAGGAGAACAACCGTCCGACGCTGAAGAAGGCCGGCTTCCTGTCGCGCGACGCTCGCGTCAAGGAGCGCAAGAAGGCTGGACTCAAGAAGGCCCGTAAGGCGCCTCAGTACTCGAAGCGTTAAGGTCAACCGCTCCGATGCCGATCTTTGGCACGGACGGTGTGCGAGGACTCGCCAATGGCATCCTCACCGCCGACCTCGCGCTCACCCTGGCCCAGGCAACTGCTGTCGTCCTGGGCCAGGGCCGTACTGCGGAGGCCCGCAAAGCCGAAGGCAAGCGACTCACCGCAGTGGTGGCCCGTGACCCCCGTGTCTCCGGTCACTTCCTCACGGCGGCGGTCGCCGCAGGACTCGCCTCCTCCGGCGTCGACGTGCTCGAGGCCGGTGTCATTCCGACTCCTGCGCTCGCGTTCCTCGTCGCCGACCGTGACGCCGATTTCGGTGTGATGATCTCCGCCTCGCACAACGCGGCACCCGACAACGGGATCAAGATCTTCGCCCGCGGCGGTGTGAAGCTGCCCGACGTCGTGGAGCAGCGCATCGAAGAGGCGATGGCGGGCGAGAAGCTGCGCCCCACCGGTGCGGGCGTGGGCAGGATCGATCGATTCTCCGACGCCGAAGACCGCTACGTCGTGCACCTGCTCGGCTCGCTGCCGAACCGGCTGAACGGCATCAAGGTCGTGCTCGACTGCGCCCACGGCGCCGCATCGGGGGTGTCTCCCGAGACCTTCCGCGATGCGGGTGCCGATGTCACCGTGATCGGTGCTGACCCCGACGGCTTGAACATCAACGACGGCGTCGGGTCGACCCACCTCGACCAGCTCGCCGAGGCCGTCGTGCGGCTCGGGGCCGACATCGGGATCGCCCACGACGGCGATGCCGATCGGTGCCTGGCTGTCGATGCGCAGGGCAACGTCATCGACGGCGACCAGATCATGGCCATCCTCGCGGTGTCGATGAAGCAGCGCGGTCACCTGACCGATGACACGCTCGTCGCCACGGTGATGAGCAACCTCGGCCTGCACGTCGCCATGCGCGAGCACGGCATCACCGTGCGCCAGACCGCGGTCGGCGACCGCTATGTCCTCGAGGACATGGACCGTGGCGGCTACGCCCTCGGAGGCGAGCAGTCGGGCCACGTCATCATGAGCGAGTTCGCCACGACGGGCGACGGCCTGCTCACGGGGCTGCACCTGGTTGCCGAGATGGCACGTCAGAACAAGACGATCGCCGAACTCGCGAGCGTGATGACCGTGTACCCGCAGGTGCTCGTCAACGTGCGCGATGTCGACAAGGACGCGCTCGAGTCCGACGCCGTCGTGCAGGCGGCAGTGCGCGAGGTCGCAGCCGAACTCGGCGAGACCGGTCGCGTGCTGCTCCGCAAGTCCGGAACCGAGGCCCTCGTCAGGGTCATGGTCGAGGCGGCGGATGCCGAATCCGCTCAGGCGTACGCCGACCGGCTGGTCGCCGTCGTGCGGGAGCGACTCTCCCTCTGAACCGTCGAGCGCGCCGCGCGGCACTGACCACAGGTCAGCCGCGCGGCGCGCTCCAGTTCAGCTGCTCGATGTATCGCAGCAGCACCCCCTCGCGCAGCGCCCACGGCGACACCTCGAGCTCGTCGACATCGAGCGCGGTCATCGCGGTGTGCAGCGATACCGCCGCGGCGACGATCTGGAACGTGCGATCCGCGGTGATGCCGGGGAGCTCCTGTCGCGCGGACGCGGGCAGACGGGCTAGCCGCGGGATCCACGATCCCAGCGACGCCCGCGGGAGCACCATGCGCTGGATTCCCGACCACCCCGGCACCGGGTAGCCCGCGAGTCTGGCGAGCGAGCGGATCGCCTTCGACGAGCCCACGACGTGATCGGGGCGAGGCAGCGCGGCGAACTGGGGGAGCACTTCGGCGAGCGTCGCGGTCGCGTGCTCCCGAAGACGCTCGACGTCGTCTTCACCCGGCGGATCATGCGGGAAGAACTGCACTGTCATCCGGCCGGCTCCGAGGGGGACGGATGCCGCGGCATCCGGCAGCTCATCCCCGCCCGCCGCGACCTCGAGCGATCCTCCGCCGATGTCGAGGAGCAGCAGCTGTCCTGCCGACCAGCCGAACCAGCGCCGCACGGCGAGGAAGGTGAGCTGGGCCTCGGTCTCTCCGTCGAGCACCTGCAACGGCTGGCCGAGGGCAGCCTCGATGCGGGCGATCACGTCGGCCCCGTTCCGGGCGTCGCGCACTGCGCTCGTCGCGGTGGCGAGCAGCTCGTCGACCCGCTCGGCCTCCGCGACCTCTCGCGCCCGAACCACAGCCGCCTCGAGTGCTCGTACGCCTTCTTCGGAGATCGCACCGTCGTCTGTGAGGTACTGCATCAGCCGCAGGACGGTGCGATCGCTGGTCGTCGCCAGAGGCCGACCCCCGGGGCGAACATCGGCGGCGAGCATGTGGACGGTGTTGGAACCGATGTCGAGGACTCCGAGGCGCACGGATAGAGACTACTCGTGCGCCGTTACGATGTATCCGTGACCACCGCCGACCCCACGCTGCCTCTGTCTCCGTATCGCGAGATCGGACGCGACGAATGGGCGCGATTGGCGGCGGGCCTCGATCAGCCGCTCACCGAGACCGAGGTCGTCGAGCTCCGCGGCATCGGAGACCGCCTGGACCTCGCCGAGGTGCGCGAGGTCTATCTGCCCTTGAGCCGGCTGCTCAGCCTCTACGCGACGGCCACGAAGCGCCTGGGGGCCGCGACGAGCTCGTTCCTGCAGGAGGATGATTCGACGACCCCGTTCGTGGTGGGAGTCGCAGGCTCCGTCGCGGTCGGCAAGTCGACCATCGCTCGTCTGCTGCGTGAGCTGATGAGTCGGTGGCCGGGCACCCCGCGCGTCGAGCTCGTCACGACGGATGGGTTCCTGCACTCGAACGCCGAGCTCGAGCGCCGAGGTCTGATGGACCGCAAGGGGTTCCCCGAGTCCTACGACCGGCGGGCGCTGCTCGAATTCCTCACCGAGGTGAAGAGCGGGGCCGCAGAGGTGCGGGCGCCGTTCTACTCGCACATGCGCTACGACATCGTCCCCGATGCGCACGTGGTCGTCCGGCGTCCTGACGTCGTGATCGTCGAGGGGTTGAACGTCCTGCAGCCGCCGCCGGCACCGAACGATGTGGCCGTCAGCGATCTCTTCGACTTCTCGATCTTCGTCGATGCCGACACCTCGCACATCGAGAAGTGGTACGTCGACCGTTTCCTCGCCCTGCGCCAGGGAGCCTTCTCGAATCCGTCGTCGTACTTCAACGTCTTCGCGCACCTCACCGACGAGGAGGCGATCACGACCGCGCTCGGCTACTGGAACGAGATCAACATGCCGAACCTGGTCGAGAACGTGATGCCGACCAAGCACCGAGCGCGTCTCGTGCTCAACAAGGGCGTCGATCACAGCGTCGAGAGCGTGCTTCTCCGCAAGCTCTGAGCAGGCACGAGGTTTCGTTCGGAACCTTCGCAAAAGTTCCGCCTTACTCTTGACCACATGTGTGGAATCGTCGGATACGTGGGCCCGCGCCCCAGCCAGGACATCCTGCTCGCAGGGCTCGCCCGTCTCGAGTACCGGGGCTATGACTCCGCAGGCGTCGCGGTCATCGACGGCGAGGGCTCGCTCGGCATGCGCAAGAAGGCGGGAAAGCTCGCGATGCTGCGCGACTCGCTGAAGGATGCGGCCCTCGCCGACGGCAACACGGGCATCGGGCACACCCGCTGGGCCACCCACGGCGGCCCCACCGACGAGAACGCGCACCCGCACCTCGCAGATGACGACAAGCTCGCCGTGATCCACAACGGCATCATCGAGAACTTCGCCTCGCTGCGTGACGAGCTGCTCGCCGACGGCGTGGCGTTCCGCAGCGAGACCGACACCGAGGTCGCAGCAGCGCTGCTCGGTCGTGAGTACCGCACCAACGGCGGCGACCTGCAGGGTGCGTTCCGCGCCGTGGTCAACCGCCTCGAGGGTGCGTTCACCCTGCTCGCGATGCACCAGGACCACCCCGGACTCGTCGTCGGCGCGCGACGCAACTCGCCGCTCGTGATCGGCCTCGGCGAGGGCGAGAACTTCCTCGGCTCCGACGTCGCCGCATTCATCGAGCACACGCGCAAGGCGCTCGCCATCGGGCAGGACCAGATCGTCTCGATCACGCCGGATGCCGTCACGGTCACCGACTTCGCCGGCACGCCGGTCGAGGCCGAGCCGTTCGACGTCTCCTGGGACGCCGCCGCCGCGGAGAAGGGCGGATGGTCCAGCTTCATGGCCAAGGAGGTCGCCGAGCAGCCCGAGGCGGTCGCCAACACGATCCGCGGTCGCATCAGAGGAGATCAGGTCGTCATCCCCGAGCTCGACGGCCTCGACGAGCTGTTCATCGGCATCAATCGCATCATCATCACCGCGTGCGGCACGGCCGCGTACTCGGCGCTCGTCGGCAAGTACGCGATCGAGCAGTGGGCGCGGATCCCCGTCGATGTCGAGCTGGCGCACGAGTTCCGCTACCGCGACCCGGTGATCGGCGATGACACGCTCGTCATCTCGATCAGCCAGTCCGGCGAGACCATGGACACGCTGATGGCCGTCAAGTACGCGAGAGAGCGCGGAGCGCGCACCCTGTCGATCTGCAACACCCAGGGTGCGACCATCCCGCGAGAGTCCGATGCCGTGGTCTACACGCATGCGGGCCCAGAGGTCGCGGTCGCGTCGACCAAGGCGTTCTCGGCGCAGATCACCGCTCTGCTGCTTCTCGGTCTGCACATGGGGCGCGTGCGCGGATCGGTGCAGGACGCATCCGTCGACGTCGCAGAGCTCACTGCCCTCCCCGAGAAGATCGCCAAGGTCCTCGAGAGCGAGCAGGAGCACGTCACGCAGCTCGCCGGCTGGATGGCCGACACCCGCTCCGTGCTGTTCCTCGGTCGACACGTCGGCTTCCCGATCGCGCTCGAGGGTGCGCTCAAGCTCAAGGAGATCTCGTACATCCATGCCGAGGGCTTCGCCGCCGGAGAGCTCAAGCACGGTCCGATCGCCCTGATCGAACCGGGGCAGCCGGTCTTCGTCCTGGTGCCGTCTCCGCGCCACTCGGCAGTGGTCCACTCCAAGGTCGTCTCGAACATCCAGGAGATCCGTGCTCGCGGAGCGCGCGTGATCGTGGTCGCTGAAGAAGGCGACGCGGCGGTCCTGCCGTTCGCCGACGAGGTCATCCGGATTCCGCTCGCCGGAGCGATGTTCGAGCCGCTGCTCGCTGTCGTCCCGCTGCAGATCTTCGCCATGGCCCTCGCCACGGCCAAGGGCCTCGACGTCGACCAGCCGCGCAACCTCGCCAAGTCCGTCACCGTCGAGTAGACCCCGTCTCGGGTGTCGGGGCGGGGCAGGAGCCGAACGAAGCGGATGCCGCGACTAGGCTGAACGGGTGATCATCGGGACCGGCATCGACCTCGTGGACATCCCGCGGTTCGAGCGCACGATGGAGCGCACGCCGCGGCTGCTGGAGCGGCTGTTCGCGCCGGGGGAGCGGGCACTGCGCCTTCCGTCCCTGGCAGCGAGGTATGCCGCCAAGGAGGCCCTGATCAAGACCCTGGGCGGCTCTGACGGGGTGCACTGGATCGAGATCGAGATCGCCTCCGAGGCATCGGGCCGCCCGCACTTCGTGCTGTCTGGATCCACCGCCGACGTCGTCGCCGAGCGCGGAATCACCCGACTGCATCTGACCCTCACCCATGACGCAGGACTCGCCGCCGCGTTCGTCGTCGCCGAAGGAGAGCCCCTGTGACCGTTCCGTTCCGCGAGGCACGCATCGAGCTCGATGCCATCAGCGACAACGTCCGCCACTTCCGCCGTCTCACCGGCGTGCAGGTCATCGCGGTCGTCAAGGCGAACGCCTACGGTCACGGCGCCGCGGCCGTAGCCGTCGCGGCCCTCGCCGGCGGCGCGACCCGTCTCGGTGTCGCCGAGATCCCCGAGGCTCTCGAGCTCCGCCGCCAGGGCATCACGGCCCCGATCGTCGCGTGGCTGCACGCTCCGGGCGAGCGGTTCGATCAGGCGGCAGCTCATGACGTCGAGGTGGGCATCTCGTCGTTCGACCAGCTCGAGGCTGCCGGTGCCGTCGCGTCGGTCGATCGTCCGGTCGGCGTGCACCTGAAGTTCGAGACGGGGCTCTCGCGCAACGGCATCGCACCGGCCGACTGGCGGCGCGTACTCGCCGAGGCCGCGCGTCTCGAGCGCATCGGACGGCTGCGCATCATCGGGCTCTTCAGTCACCTCTCGAACACCTCGCCTCAGGACGACCGCGAGGCCCTGGCGAAGTTCGAGGAGGCGGTCGCCGCGGCGGCCTCGTTCGGCATCCACCCCGAGATCCGGCACATCGCGGCGACCGCGGCCGCGATCGACCTGCCGGAGATGCGACTGGATGCGGTGCGCATCGGCATCGGCATCTATGGCCTCTCGCCCTTCGAGGACCGCTCGTCGGCCGAGCTGGGGCTTCGTCCTGCGATGACCCTGCGAGGCGCGATCGCCGCTGTGCGCCGCGTGCCCGCCGGCGCAGGGGTGTCGTACGGATACGACCACCGCGCCCCGCACGACACGACGTTGGTGCTCGTGCCGCTCGGCTACGCCGACGGGGTGCCGCGCCACGCCTCCGGACGCCTGCCGGTGTCGATCGGCGGTCGTCGGTTCACCAACGTCGGCCGGGTCGCCATGGACCAGTTCGTCGTCGACGTCGGCGATTCCCCGGTGTCGATCGGAGACGAGGTCGTGCTGTTCGGCGACCCGACCCTCGGGGTTCCCTCCGCAGCCGAGTGGGCCAACGCCGCGTCGACCATCGACTACGAGATCGTCACGCGCATCGGCCCGCGCGTGCCCCGGCGGTCGGCATGAGCGTCGACCCGGCCCTCCTCGGGCGCATCGAGATCGAGACATCGGATGCCATGGAGCAGCTCGGCTTCCGCATCGGCGAGCAGCTCGAAGCCGGAGATCTGCTGATCCTCACCGGTCCCCTCGGGGCCGGGAAGACGACGTTCACTCGTGGGCTCGCGGAAGGACTCGGAGTGCGGGGTCCGGTGCAGAGCCCCACGTTCGTGATCGCACGCACGCACCCCTCGCTCGTCGGACGGGCCCCCCTGGTGCATGTGGATGCCTACCGCCTCGGCTCGGGCGCCGAGCTCGACGACCTCGACCTCGACCTCGCACGATCGGTGGTCGTGGTCGAGTGGGGACGCGGTATGGCTGAGGACCTGGCCGAGACCTGGTGGGACATCGAGTTCGAGCGCCCGGTCGGCGGCGACGACGATCTCGACCCCTCCGAGCTCGACGCGGATGCCCCGCGGCACGTGACGATCGCGCGCGCAGGGCGCTCAGCGATCACCGGCTGAACGGCGACTACCCTGGAGAGGTGATCCTCGCCGTCGACACCTCCCTGGGCACCGCCGTCGCCCTCATCGACGACGACGGCACCCGTCTGTCCGACGCCTCGGCCGCCGACCCTCTCGGTCACGCGGAGGTCATCGGCGAGCTGCTCGTGCGAGCTCTCGGCGAGACCGGAAGCGGATCGATCGACCACGTGGTGGCGGGCATGGGCCCTGGCCCCTTCACCGGACTCCGCATCGGCATCGCGACCGCCCGCACGTTCGCGATGGGCCGCGGCATCCCGGTCGTTCCCGTGCCGAGCCACTTCGCCGCGGCGCTCACCGCGATCGATCGAGACGACGTGACCGGCCCGTTCGCCATCGTCACGGACGCCCGCCGGCGGGAGGTGGCCGTCACCGTGTTCGAGGGGACGGATGCCGACGGCATCCCGAACATGGTCGCCGACACGGTGCTGGTCGCGCGGGTCGATGCGGACGAGCACCTCGGTGGCATCCGTCGCATCGATGTCGAGACGCTGTCGGCTGTCGACCTCGCCCGCGTGGGCGCCCGAGCGGTGGCGGCGGGGCGCACGCTCGCGGGGGCCGAGCCGCTGTATCTGCGACAGCCCGATGTCACCGTGCCCGGAGCGCCGAAGAAGGTGGGGCGATGACTCTGCGTGCAGCGACGCCCGACGACCTCGACGCCATCATGGCGATAGAGCATCGCTCGTTCCCGACCGACGCGTGGAGCTCCCAGGCCATGGCGCTGGAGCTCGCCAGCCCGCACGGCCTGTATCTGGTCGACGAGCACGACGGCGTCATCATCGGCTACGGCGGAGTCCGCGCGCTGCACGGGTCGAGTGATGCCGACATCCAGACCATCGCCTTCGACGCCGAGCACCGTGGCGCCGGTCGCGGGCGCGCGCTGCTGCGCTCGCTTCTCGACGCCGCAGCCGAACGCGGAGCCCGAGAGGTCTTTCTCGAGGTGCGCGCCGACAATCCCGGCGCCGAGGGCCTCTACCTCTCCGAGGGGTTCGAGGAGATCGGCCGCCGCCCTCGCTATTACCAGCCCGATGACGTCGATGCGATCGTGATGCGCCTCGTGCTGCAGCATCCGCGTTCGGCGCATCGTGACGAGCCTGCCGAGGATGCCGCGAAGGAGGCCACCGCATGACCGAGCCGCTGGTGCTGGGCATCGAGACGAGCTGCGACGAGACGGGCATCGGCATCGTCCGCGGACGCACGCTGCTGTCGAACACGATCGCGTCCAGCATGGACGAGCACGCCCGCTACGGCGGCGTCGTGCCCGAGGTCGCCGCCCGAGCCCACCTCGAAGCCCTGCAGCCGTCGATCGACGCCGCGTTGGCGGAGGCCGGGGTGCGGCTCGACGACCTCGATGCGGTCGCCGTGACCAGCGGGCCGGGCCTCGCAGGGGCGCTCATGGTCGGCGTCGGCGCCGCGAAGGGCCTCGCCGTCTCGCTCGACAGGCCGCTGTATGCGGTCAATCACCTGGTGGGCCACATCGCCGCCGACATCCTCACCCCCGACTCCGAGCCTCTCGAGTACCCGACGATCGCGCTGCTCGTGTCGGGTGGGCACACGTCGCTGCTGCACGTGCGCGACCTCACGACCGACGTCGAGATGCTGGGCGAGACCATGGACGACGCTGCGGGGGAGGCGTTCGACAAGGTCGCCCGACTTCTGTCGCTGCCGTACCCGGGTGGCCCCGAGATCGACCGAGCGGCACTCGACGGAGACCCCGAAGCGATCCGGTTCCCTCGGGGTCTGTCTCGCGCATCCGACCTGGCGAAGCACCGCTACGACTTCTCGTTCTCCGGGCTCAAGACGGCCGTCGCACGCTGGGTCGAACGCTGCGAGGCCGACGGCGTGCCTGTGCCGGTGGCCGACGTCGCCGCGAGCTTCCGCGAGGCGGTCGTCGACGTGCTCGTGACGAAGGCGCTCGCCGCGTGCGCAGACCTCGGCGTGCCGCGCCTGCTTCTGGGCGGCGGGGTCATCGCCAACCGACGACTCCGCGAGGTCGCGCTCGCGAGGGCCGAGAAGGCGGGCGTGACCGTGCGCATCCCGCCGCTGTCGCTCTGCACCGACAACGGGGCGATGATCGCGGCTCTCGCTGCGGAGCTGATCTCGTCGGGCCGACGCCCGTCGACGCTCGCGTTCGGAGCCGACTCCACTCTTCCGGTCACCGAGATCCAGGTCGACGAGCGCGTCGCGGTGATGTGATGAGCGACGCGCCACGCACGCCCGATCCCGTGGGCGCAGAACCAGGGTCCGATGCCGTGCTGCCTCCGACCAGGATCGAGCGCCCCAGCGGCGAGGTCGAGCATCCGTCCGGTTCGGCGCGGATACCGGGGTCCCGCCGCGAGGGATACACGAAGCTGCCGACGGGACCGGTCGGAGTCGAACCGGTGGTCGTCAGCGGGCCCGTGGCAGACGACATCGGGCGCGGCACCGACTGGGCGCCGTCGACCGACGCGTCCGTCGTCGACGACACCCGCCTCGCGCCCTGGGCTCTGATGGCCGCCATCGTGGCCCTGGTCTCGTCCTTCTTCGTCGGCTGGGGCATACCGATAGCCATCGTCGCCGTGATCGCGTCGATCATGTCGCTGCGCCGACCGGTCGAGAGCCGCGCCATCGCACGCTGGGCGCTCGTGCTCGGTCTGTGCGCGACCGTCTACAGCCTCGGCTGGCTCGTCTGGGCCGGGATGCAGTTCGAGAGACTCGGATAGCGGATGCTCGACGCGGATGAATCCGTCGAGCTGAGGGCTCTCCAGGCGCGGGCCTACGGTCGAGCCGGTGCGCTGAATGAGGTCGAGGCCGCGCGGCTGCGCGAACTCGAGGCCGGCAAGCTCCGCCGGACGGAGCCGCCCGCACCGAGAGAACCGGAGCCGGCTGCGCCTGCACCCCCACACATCGAGCCCGCACACATCGAGCCCGCCGCGTCGACCGTCGTCGAGGGAGCCGGGACCGCGGTGTCTGAGGACCGCACCACCGGGGCGCCCCACGGCGACTCCGCCCTCGCCGCGCTGCGACGGCACTGGCGTCTTGCCGTCGCGATCACCGCAGCCTTCATCGTGGTGGGCCTCGTGCTCGGCTGGCTGATCTTCGCCGATCGTGGTCCTGCCCCGATGCAGCTCAGTGCGCAGCAGGAGGGGTGGCAGAGCGCGATCGTCGCGTCGGGCGACTTCGACCCGGGTTCCGTGCGAGCCGTCGCCGAGGAGGAGGGCGTCGTGATCTGGTTCGCGACGAAGAACGAGAGCGCGGACGTGTGCCTCGTGCTCGGCCACGAGGACGCGACGGCTCCCGCGTGCACGACGCGGGAGCAGGCGACGATCCAGGGTGTGAACGCGACGCTCGCTAAGCCCGTGAGCGAGGCCCAGACCTACGACATCCAGGCGCAGATGTTCCTCACGCAGGATGGCGAGCCCGCGGTCATCACCCGCAGCTACATCACGTCGTCGCAGTCGACGTCGATGTTCGCCAGCGAGGCGGAGGCGGAAGCCGCGACGACGCTCGCCGCGCAGACCGGATTGGATCGCCGCACGATCCTCGTCGTCGGCTATGACGACGAGGTGCCGATCTGGACCGGGATCGACACCTCCACCCAGCGATACTGTCTCGTCTATGACGGGTCCATGCCCGACCCTCCGATGGTGTGCGACGACAGCCTGATGCTCGCGGATGCGGACCGGACGCTCGTGCTCGACGTCGCAGACGACGGCGAGACGACCCGCTATGAGTACCAGTTCGGCTACGGTCAGCAGTACCTCACCGTGACGAGGGGCTGGGAGAGCGACGATGCTGCAGGAGAGTGAGTCTGCCGAGCTGCGCGCCCTGCAGGGCAAGGCCTATGGTCGCGACGGCGGCCTGACCGAGGTCGAAGCGGCCAGGCTGCGCGAACTCGAGTCCATGCGCGTCGAACCGGACGCGACGGTCCTCGCCGCAGCTGCGGCCGGCCCGGGCGCCGACGCGGTCGACGCCCCGCGTCGAGCAGAGGATGCTCCGCTCCCGCATGCCGAGCCGCCCGTCTCCGGCCCACCGAGCGGGAGCCCCGCCGATGAGGAAGCCGGCCGGCAGCAGCCTCGCGAGGCCGGCGGACTTCGCACAGCGATCCGACAGCACTGGAAGGCCGCTGTCGCCGCATCCGCCGCGATGCTCGTGATCGGTCTCGGCGTCGGATGGGCGGTCTTCGGGCACACCGGTGACGCCGTGGCGCTGACCTCCGAGCAGCAGCAGCGTCGCGCCGAGCTGCAGGCGGAGGGCGGGTTCGATCCCGGCAGCCTGCGCGCGATCGGACGGGACGAGGACGCCCTCGTCTGGTACGCCACCAAGGAAGACGGCGAGACGATCTGCATCACGCTCGACGCGGCAGGCAAGTCGGCGGATCAGTGTCAGCCGGCTGCGGATCTCGACAACGGGAACGGCATCGGCATCAGCGCGAGTGTCACCGCACCCGGCGAGGGCGAGGAGAGTCCGGAGGAGATCTGGGCATCCGCCGCGCGGGCGATGAACGGCGAGGTCGTCGGGATCATCCAGCGCTGGCGCTCGGACCAGAACTCCTGGCTGTCGCAGTTCCAAGGGGACGAGCGGGAACGGGCCGAGCAGCTGATCGAGGAGGGCTTCGAGGAGTACTCGTTCTCGGTCGTCGGCTACTTCCGCGATGCCCCTGTCTGGCGTGCACAGCGCCTCGAGAGCGACGACATCCAGGACTGTCTGATCATCGACGCCGTCGAGAGCGTCGAATGCCGCGTGTCGGGCGACCAGCAGTTCTCCGGCGACGGCATCGAGACCCGAGGGGTCACCGTCGACGAGACGGGGACCGTCGCCGCGGAGTGGAGCGTGCGCCTGGCCTACACGCCGAGCGGTACGCCATACCTCGTCGTCTCCGGCGACAGCGCAGCAGTAGCCGCCGAGCAGACGGTGGAGCCGGGGGAGACGCTCGAGCTCGGCGGCGAGAAGCAGGATCCGATCCAGGTCGAGATCCCGTCCGACGACTCCGAGGGCTAGGGCGGCCTCGCCTGGCGCTATTCGGCGGCAGGCACCCGATCGGCGAGGATCGCGCGGCGCTGATCGCCGATGCGGGTGAGGATCAGCGTCGCCGCCTGATCGCCCCGCAGCGTCAGCTTCTTGCGGAAGGCGGCGGGGTCGATGTCCATACCGCGCTTCTTGATCTCGAGAGACCCGACATCGTTCGCCTTGAGGACGGCGCTGATCGCCTTGGGATTGGCAGGCATCGTCTCACGCACCCGGAACGACTGCACGAACGGACTCGTGAGCGCCGTGTCGGAGGTGAGGTACGCGATGCGCTCATCGAGCATCCCCGCGTCGAGACTGCGCGCGACGTCGCCGATCAGGCGCGCACGGATCACCGCGCCGTCCGGCTCGTGGAGGAAGGCGCCGAGCTCACGCACGGGCTCATCCTCCGCATCTGCTCCTGCGGTGAGCTCGTGCGAGCGCTCGCCGCGGATCACGAGAGCGGACCGGCGGATGCCGTCGCGAGCGAGCGCTCTCGTCCACAGCACCAGCTCGACGACGCTGCCCTCTGCGCTCACCCACTGCGCCTCGGCGTCGACGGGGAGCGAGTCCCGGTCGTGGCCGGGCCCGAGCTTGATGCCGGTCGAGGTGCGGGAGGCCACGTCGAATGCCCAGTCGAGCGGGGGAGAGTAGTCATCGGACGACACCCGCCGCGTCTCGCTGTGACCCGCGGTGCGGCGGGCCGGGTCCATCCAGATCGCCTGAGTCTCGTCGCCGTCGGCGGGCACGTGGGCCTCGGCGGTGCCGTGCGTCACGACCGCGCTGTCTCCGAAGGGCGCCAGGTTGTAGGCGGCGATCGCTGCGGTCACCTCGTCGGCATCCACGGCGATCACGTCGAGTCCGGCGCCCGCGAACGCGAGGGCGTCTCCGCCGATGCCGCAGCCCAGATCGGCGACACGGGTGATGCCGACCCGCCGCAGCCGCTGCGCGTGCCGTGCGGCGACGTTCAGCCGGGTGGCCTGCTCGAGCCCGGCGCGGGTGAACAGCATCCGCGCCGCGAAGTCGCCGAACTTGCCCCTCGCCTTGGCGCGGAGACGTGCCTGCCCCACCACGGCGGAGACCAGCTCGGGGGAGTGCCCTGCGGCGCGCAGCCGAGACACGATCCGAGCGACGTCGGCGATCTCATCGACGGGGCCGAGCTCGTCCAGCGCCTTCAGGCCTTCGGGGGTGAGCAGGGCGCGCAGCTCGGAGATCTCCACGCCTCCAGCTTAGGCGGCGGCCAGTTCGTCCGATTGGCACTCGCATTGCGTGAGTGCCAGCGGAGCGCCTAGACTGAATTAGCACTCTCGGGTTGAGAGTGCGAAAAGTCTTCCTGTCAGCGTCAAGAAAGAAGAGGTAGACCGTGTCGGTTTCCATCAAGCCGCTCGAGGATCGCATCGTCATCAAGCAGGTCGAGGCAGAGCAGACCACCGCGAGTGGCCTGGTCATCCCCGACACCGCCAAGGAGAAGCCCCAGGAGGGCGAGGTCGTGGCCGTGGGCCCCGGCCGCATCGATGACAACGGCAACCGCGTTCCGCTCGACGTCGCCGTGGGCGACCGTGTTCTCTACAGCAAGTACGGCGGCACCGAGGTGAAGTTCGGCGCAGACGAGTACCTCGTCCTGTCGGCTCGCGACGTGCTCGCAGTCGTCGTCCGCTGAGACAACGTCTTCGGAAGGCCCGGATGCATCACGCATCCGGGCCTTCCTGCGTGTCCGGACCGTGTCAGACGACCGCGGCCGGATTCAGCGCGACTGGAGCAGATCGACGGCCGCCGCGGCAGCGCTGCCGGGAGCCGCACTGTATGCGAGGATCCGCTGGCCGTCTCCCTCGGGCAGGTGAAGGACCTCGTAGCCGAGCGTGAGTTCGCCGACGACAGGATGGCGGAAGCGCTTGCTGCCGCTCGTGCAGAGCTTGACCATGTGCCCGGCCCAGAGCTTCGCGAAGTCGGGACTGCTCAGGCTGAGCTCGCCGATGAGTTCGGCGAGCTGTCGGTCGTCGACGAATCGTGCGGCGACGTAGCGCAGCGATGCCACGGCCAACGCGGCCTCTTCGTTCCAGTCGGCGTACAGGTCTCGTGTGTGCGGATCGAGGAACAGCATCCGGAGGTGGTTGGGGCGCCCGGCCGGTCGAGACGGCGCATCGACCTCGATGTGGCCCGCCATCAAGAGGTGGCCGGCGCTGTTCCAGTCGAGGATGTCGTTGAATCGGCCCAGCAGCACAGCAGGAACTCCCATGGCGTGCAGCAGTTGCGAGGCGCCTCGATGCGGCTGCTCGGTCTTTCGGGGACGGCGGGGAGCGGCTGATCGCGGGCGTGCGAGCGCTCGGAGATGCGTATGCTCGTCGGCATCGAGCTGGAGCGCGCGGGCGAGACTGTCGATGACCGCGTCGGATGCGTTCTGCGACTGGCCCTGCTCCAAGCGGGTCAGGTAGGTGACCGAGACCCCGGCGAGTCGTGCGAGCTCTTCGCGACGGAGGCCCGGAACCCTGCGACGGCCGAAGCTGGCAACCCCGACGTCGTCGGGGGTGACGCGATCCCGCCGGGAGCGCAGGAACTCGCCGAGCTCGGTCGCCGGCCGTTCTGAGGCGATCAGCCTGGTGAACGCGGGGTGCGGATCCATGGAGCCATTCTCCACGACCGCCGCACGCGCAGCCTGTCCCTGGCGGTGCTAGTCACGAGAGGGGACTGGTTGCCCCGTGCCCCCGGGCGGAGTCTGAGCAGCGTGACTCATTCCGACTCGACTCTCCCCGCCACGGCGCCGCCGGCGACCGATCGCTTCACCCCGTCGCAGGCGCTCGCCATGGGCGTCCTTCTGACGGCGAACTTCACTCTCGCCGTCGACTTCTCGATCCTCAACGTCGCGCTGCCTCCGATCGGGCGGGAACTGGGGTTCGACACCGCGTCGCTCCAGTGGATCGTGACCGCGTTCGCGGTGTGCGCCGCGTCGTTCACCCTGTTCTTCGGGCGGGTGGCCGATCTGCTCGGGCGCAAACGACTGTTCATCGCCGGGCTCGCGCTGCTCGGTGCGGCGTCGGTCGTCGGCGGACTCGCGACCACACCGGGTGTTCTCCTGGCCGCTCGCGTCGGCCAGGGCGTCGCGACGGCGATGGTCACTCCGGCGGCTCTCGCGCTGATGACCACGATGTTCCCCGAGGGGCGGGCGCGCTCGCGGGCGCTCGGGCTCAACGGCGCGCTCATGGCGGCGGGCTTCACGGCGGGAGCGGTGCTCGGCGGGCTGCTCACCGGAGGCGTCTCGTGGCGCTGGGCGTTCTTCATCAACGTCGCGGTGGCCGCTGCAGCCCTGCTCGTCGGGGCGTTCGTCCTTCACGAGCCGCGTCGCGTCGCACGGGCTCGGCTCGATGTCGTCGGCGCGATCACCGTGACAGCCGCTCTGGTGGCACTCGTCTTCGGCATCGACTCCGCGGGGCGCGTCGGCTGGGGCGAACCGGGCACGTGGATGCCGCTCGGGGTCTCCGCGGTGTTCTTCGTGTTGTTCGCGCTCGCCGAGAAGAGAGCGATCGAACCGCTCATCGCACCTTCGCTGCTGAGGAGAAGCGAGATCGCCTGGGGCAACCTCGCCGGTCTCCTCGCCTTCGCCACTGAGACGTCACTCGTCTTCCTGCTGACCATCTATCTGCAGGAGATCCTCGGGTACACCCCGATCGCTGCCGGACTCATGCTCGGAGTGCTCGGTATCGGCACCGTGCTCGGAGGCCTTCTCGCGCCCCGCGTCATCGGAAGGGTCGGATCGTCGCGCGCGATCGTCGTCGGGCTGATCGTGCAGGCCGGCGCCACGTTCCCGCTCGCCTTCGCATCGGACGAGCATGCCTGGGCGATTCCGCTCCTCGTTCTGACGTTCCTCGGTGGCGTGGCGAATCTCGTCGCCATCGTCGGCTACGTCGTGACCGCGACGGGGTCGGTTCCCTCTGAGCAGCAGGGCCTGGCGACCGGTCTCGTCACGATGAGCCAGCAGGTGGGCATCGCGCTGGGCACGCCGGTGATGGCGGCTGTGGTCGCGGCGTTCGCCGGCGCGGGTCTTCTCGCCGGGCTGCTGATGGCGATCGGACTCAATGCGGCGATGGCGCTCTCGACCGCCCTCCTCGTCGCGGTCGTGCTCAGGGGTCGGCGAGGCCGCTGAACGGCCGGGGAGGCGCCACCGTTGCATCGATTCCTGCCAATGTCCGGTCGGCGACGGCTTCGGGTGCGATGCCGCTCACCGACGGGCATAGGGTTGTGCGGTGACCCCGACGAACGCCGCCTCCCGAGCCACTCAGACGGCGGGAGTCGCGTACGCAGGGGGTGCGTATCTGCTCTGGGGCGTGCTGCCCCTCTACTTCCTTCTGCTCGCACCCACGGGGCCGTGGGAGGTCGTCGCGTGGCGGGTGCTGCTGTCGCTCGTCTTCTGTCTTCTGCTTCTCACCGTGATGCGCGGCTGGGCGGCGTTCGGCGCGATCATCCGGCAGCCGAGGCTGCTGGCATGGACTGCTCTCGCCGGCGTCCTGATCTACGTCAACTGGCAGGTGTTCCTCATCGGCACCCTCTCGGAGAACATCGTCGAGACGAGCCTCGGGTATTTCATCAACCCGATCACGACGGTGCTCCTCGGGGTGTTCGTGCTCAAGGAGCGCATCCGCAGGCTGCAGTGGGCCGCGATCGGCATCGCCGCCGTCGCGGTGATCGTGATCGTCCTCTTCTACGGCGAGTTCCCGTGGATCGCCCTCTCGCTGACGGCCTCGTTCGGGGTCTACGGACTCATCAAGAAGAAGATCGGCCCCGCTGTCGACGCGGTCAGCGGACTCACCCTCGAGTCGTTCTGGCTGATCCCGATCGCCGTCGTGCAGCTGATCCTCGTCGCCGCCACCCCCGACGGGATCACGATGGGCTCCCACGGCGTCTGGCACGCGGTGCTCCTCGCCTTCGCGGGAGTGGCGACGGCGGTGCCGCTGCTGCTGTTCGCCGCCGGCACCCGACGCATCAACCTGACCGTCATCGGGATGATCCAGTTCATCACGCCGATCATGCAGTTCATCATCGGCGCGGTCGTGCTCGGCGAACCGATGCCTCCCGAGCGGTGGGCGGGGTTCATCATCGTCTGGGTCGCCATCCTGGTGTTCGTGATCGACCTGCTGCTCGCCGCGCGGCGAGGGCGTCGGATCGCTCAGCCGGCACTGGTCTGAACTCCCGGTTCACGCCTGCGGAACTCGGTGTCGGATCGTTAACGCACCGAAACATCGGCGACCCCTACGCGAAGCCTTTCAGTCCTAGTGTTAGAGCACCCGACCGTGGTCACAATCCACGGCCAGTCACGCAAGGGAGCATCATGACCGCATTCACGCGCTCGCGCAGCGCCAAGATTCTCGCAGGAGTCGCGCTGCTGAGCGCCTCGGCGATCGTCGTCGCAGGCTGCAGCAGCACGCCCTCCGAGGAGCCGTCCGACGGCGGAGGCGGCGGATCGACGGCCGACCTCACGCTCGAGCTCGGCTCGCTGCTGCCGCAGACCGGTTCGCTGTCGTTCCTCGGCCCGCCCATGGAATCCGGCGTCGGCCTCGCCGTCAAGGAGGTCAACGACGCTGCTGCAGGTATCACGATCAACCTGACGGCTGAAGACGAGGGCGACACCGACACCAAGGCCTACGAGACGTCGATCAGCAAGCTGCAGAGCGCAGGCGTCACGGCCATCGTCGGTGCCGCGGCGTCCGGCGTCTCGCGTCTGATCCTCGACGGCAACGTCAGCGCAGGCATCCTCCAGATCTCGGCCTCGAACACCGGCCCCGACTTCACGGACTGGGACGACAACGGACTCTACTTCCGCACCGCTCCCAGCGACCTGCTGCAGGGCGAGGTGCTCGGCAACCTGATCGCCGAAGACGGGCACAAGACCCTCGGCGTGATCTACCAGAACGACGCCTACGGCACCGGTCTCTTCGAGAACATCAAGTCGACGTTCGAGAACGCGGGTGGCGAGGTCGTGGCCGACGCGTCGTACAACGTCGGTGACGGTCAGTTCGACGCACAGGTCGAGACCATCAAGGCGCAGAACCCCGACGCCGTCGCGATCGTGTCGTTCGACCAGTTCAAGACGATCGCTCCGCTGCTCGTGAACGCGGGCATCTCGCCGGACAAGTTCTACCTCGTCGACGGAAACCTGTCGGACTACGGCTCTTCGCCCGACACGAACTTCCCGTTCTCGCTCGAGGGCGCACAGGGCACCAAGCCCGGCCCGGCACTCGAGGATGACTTCACCGACCGTCTGCAGGCGTACTGGACCGGCGAGGGCAACCCCGAGGTCAACGACTTCACCTACGCGGCTGAGGCGTACGACGCCGTCGTGCTCGTCTCGCTCGCGTCGCTCGCGGCCGGCTCGACCGAGGGCGCGGACATCGCAGCGAAGATGGCTGAGGTCTCGGGTGGCACCGGCGACGGAGAGAAGTGCACCAGCTTCGCCGACTGCGCCGAGATCATCAACGGAGGCGGCACGGCCGACTACGACGGATACTCGGGCGAGATCACGTTCGACGAGAACGGCGACCCGCAGGGCGCCTCGATCGGCACGTACGTGTACGACGCCGAGAACCTGATCTCCCGCACCAACTGATCACGAGCGAAGGCCCCGGACTCAGCATCCGGGGCCTTCGTCGTGTCCCGAGCACCTGCGAAGGGCACGGGGGCCACCGAGCGTGGCCGACCCCCCCGTCCCGCAGGCCCGGACTGAGACCCGGACAGAGCCGCAGACAGAGAGAAGGGGCGGATGCCGCAGCATCCGCCCCTTCTCTCTGTCTGCCGCCTCAGGCGGCGTCGGTGCCGAGCGTGCCGAGGTAGAGGCCGATGACCTTCGGATCGTTCAGCAGGTCGCGCCCTGTGCCCTCGTACGCGTCCTTGCCCTGGTCGAGCACGTAGCCGCGGTCGCAGATCTGCAGGCAGCGACGTGCGTTCTGCTCGACCATGATCGTGGTCACTCCCGCCTTGTTGATGTCGGAGACGCGGATGAACGCGTCGTCCTGGCGCACGGGGGAGAGGCCGGCGGAGGGCTCGTCGAGCAGCAGCACCGACGGGTCCATCATGAGCGCCCGCGACATCGCCACCATCTGGCGCTCACCGCCCGAGAGCGAGCCCGCGCGCTGCTTGAGGCGCTTGCCGAGCTCGGCGAAGATGCCGGTGACGAACTCGAGGCGCTCTGCGTAGATCTTGGGGTTCTGGTAGAGCCCCATCTGCAGGTTCTCCTCGATCGAGAGCGAGGGGAAGACGTTGTTCGTCTGCGGCACGAAGGCGACGCCGCGTTTGACGAGCTTGTCTGCCTTCAACCCGACGATGCTGTCCCCGTTCAGGGTGACGTCGCCGCCGCGGATGTTGACCATGCCGAAGATCGCCTTCAGCAGGGTCGACTTGCCCGCGCCGTTGGGGCCGATGATGCCGATCAGCTCTCCTTGACGTGCGACCAGGTTCGCGCCGTTGAGGATGTTCACTCCGGGGAGGTATCCGGCGTGCACGTCCTTGAGCTCGACGACGATGTCGTCGGGTGACGGCGACGACGCTGCGGGGGTGGCGGCGCTCATGCGGTGCCCTTCTGGTCGGAATCGCGGGTGCTCGTCGCTTCGAGCTCCGCCTCGGCTTCTGCTTCGATCTGCTCGCGGAGCTTGGCGGCTGCGGCATTCTCGATCACGGGGATGCGACCGGTGACGGCACCGAGATCGAGATCCTGGTGCGCGCCGAGGTAGGCGTCGACCACCGCGGGGTCTTCCATGACCTCGTCCGGGGGTCCCTCGGCGACGATGCGACCCTCCGCCATGACCACGACCCAGTCCGCGATGTGGCGGACCATGTGCATGTCGTGCTCGACGAACAGCACGGTCATCCCGAGGCCCTTGAGATCGAGGATGTGGTCGAGCAGCGACTGCGTGAGGGCCGGGTTGACACCGGCCATCGGCTCGTCGAGCATCACCAGGGTCGGGTCGCTCATCAGAGCGCGGGCCATCTCGAGGAGCTTGCGCTGCCCGCCCGAGAGCGATGCGGCGAAGTCCTTCTCCTTGGCATCGAGCTTGAAGCGGGCGAGCAGCTCGCGCGCCTTGCCCTCGATCTCCTGGTCCTGCTTGCGCCACAGGAACGGGAAGAGGCTCGACCAGAAGCCCTCGCCGCGCTGGCCCGGAGCCCCGAGCTTCATGTTCTCGAGCACCGTGAGGAGCGACAGCGACTTGGTCAGCTGGAACGTGCGCACCTGTCCCATGCGCGCCACCTTGAACGAGGGGACGCCCGAGAGGCTCACCCCGTCGAACGACCAGGTGCCGGCGTTGGGTTTGTCGAACCCGCACAGCAGGTTGAACAGCGTCGTCTTGCCCGCGCCGTTCGGACCGATCAGCGCGGTGATCGCGCCGCGCGGGATCTCGACGTGATCGACGTCGACGGCGGTCAGGCCGCCGAAGCGTCGCTGCACGGCGTCTGCCACGAGGATCGGATCGACCTTCGGCACGCCGGGGGCGGCGGGGCCCTTCGCGAGACCGGTGGTCTTGGGGCGTCGGATGCTCCCGGTTGCGGGCGCCGTCTCGGCGCTCTCGTCGGGGGTCAGTTCATTTGACAAAGGTCATCTCCCTCTTGTCTCCGAGGATGCCCTGAGGTCGGAAGATCACGAGCAGCATCAGGGCGATGCCGACGAAGATGAACACCAGGGTCGAGGCCTGGCTGTCGGACATCGGCAGGATTCCCGCCTTCGCCATGGACGGCAGCAGGTTGGCCATGAACGCGAACACGACCCAGAAGAGGATCGCGCCCAGCGTCGGGCCGAACACCGTGGCTGCTCCACCGAGCAGCAGGGCGGTCCACAGGAAGAACGTGAGCGAGGTCGTGTAGCTGCCGGGGACCACAGCCGACGGGAGGACGAACACGATCCCTCCGGCCGCGCCGATCACACCACCGACCACGAGCGCCTGCATCTTGTAGGCGAAGACGTTCTTGCCGAGCGAGCGCACGGCGTCCTCGTCCTCACGGATGCCCTTGAGCACGCGCCCCCACGGGCTGCGCATGAGCGACCAGACCAGCAGGATCGCGACGAGCAGCACGAGGAGTCCGAACACGCGGTTCCACAGGTCGTTCGCGCTGTAGGTCCACGGCCCGAACCCGTAGGTGCCCGGTGGGAAGGGGTTGGCATCGCGGAACCCGCCGTTGAACTGCGCGAGACCGTCGGCCGAGTTGGTGTACTCGTCGAAGATCTGGGTGGTGAAGAGCAGCCGCACGATCTCACCGGCCGCGATCGTCGCGATGGCGAGGTAGTCGGCTCGCAGCCGCAGCGTCGGGATGCCGAGGAGGACGGCGAACAGCGCGCCGCCGAGCAGGCCGATCAGCATGCCGATCCACCAGGGGAGACCGAAGGTCAGCACCGAGATGGCGTAGCCGTAACCGCCGATGGCCATGAAGGCGGCCATACCGAAGTTGAGGAGTCCCGCGTATCCGAAGTGCACGGCCAGACCGGTCGCCGCCAGAGCGTACGCCAGGGTGACGGGGCTGAACAGATAAGCGGCTGTGTTCGAGAAGATGCTTCCGAAATCCATGGCGATCAGCCCAACCTTTCCCTGCGTCCCAGCAGGCCCTGCGGTCTGACGAGGAGGATCACGATGAGCACGACCAGGGCGCTCGCATACTTCAGATCCGAGGGGATCCAGAGGGTGGAGACCTCGACCGCGATGCCGACGATGAGGGAGCCGACGAGCGCGCCGAACGCGGTGCCGAGGCCGCCGAGGGTGATGGCGGCGAAGATGAGCAGCAGCATCTGCATGCCCATGTCCCACTTCACACCGGGGCGGAAGTACGCCCAGAGGATGCCGGAGATCGCCGCGAGGGTGCCGGACAGGATCCAGACGTAGCGAACGACCTTGTCGACGTCGATGCCCGACGCGGCCGCGAGCTGCGGGTTGTCGGAGATCGCCCTGGTGGCCTTGCCGATGCGGGTGCGTGTGAGGAAGAACGCGACCCCGACGATCACGACGATGCTGACGACGATTCCGATCAGGTCGATGTACGACAGCGAGATCGGACCGAACCGGAAGGGCTCGGGGCTGGCACCGGGAAGCTGACGGGTGCCGCCGCCGATCATGTACTGGAAGGCGTAGCGCAGGGCGAGGGACAGGCCGATGCTGACGATCATCAGCTGCA
Organism: Microbacterium sp. SWDP-B6; assembly: GCF_059803615.1. Taxonomy (NCBI): domain Bacteria; kingdom Bacillati; phylum Actinomycetota; class Actinomycetes; order Micrococcales; family Microbacteriaceae; genus Microbacterium; species Microbacterium sp. SWDP-B6. The sequence goes on from NZ_JAPFGV010000012.1 coordinate 25,369, forward strand.
CGACCCCGAGCCCTCGTCTTCGCAGGGGACGCCAGATGCCGGCGTCCAGTGCCCAGCCGAAGAGGCCGCCGCCGATGACAGCCGCGATGATCCCGAGCCACAGCGGCAGATGCCAGAAGCTCGTCGTCACGAGGGCGACCAGGCCGCCCCAGGTGACCATCTCGGCGTGCGCGAAGTTCGACAGCCGGGTGGTGCCGTAGATGAGCGCGGCGCCCATCGAGGCGAGTGCGAGCAGCAGACCGAAGTTCAGACCGCCCACGAGACGCGAGAGGAGCTGATCGATGAAGGACGTCGTCATCCTCTCGCCCTCGCCGAGGAAGAGGTTGAGGATCTTGGTGCCGGTCAGACCGAACTCGACCTCGAACGACGCCGTCGTGCCGGCGATGGGCTGAGTGCCCTCCGGCAGCTGCGCCGCGTCGACGATCACACCGTCGGGGAGCGTCTCCTCGTCGACGGTGAGCGTGTAGGTGTCCTTCTCGGGCACGTACAGGCGCCACTTGCCCTCTGCGTCGGTCTCGGTCTCGCCCTCGAAGCCGCCGCCCTCGATCGTCATGACGACGCCTTCGACCGGGTCGTCGTCGAAGGTGATGACGCCGGCGAAGTAGAAGTCGGTGATCTCCTGCCCGTCGTCCGTCTCTTCGGCGGAGGCCGCTGCAGGAGGCTGCAACCACAGGAAAGCGATGGCGAGGAGCGACGCGAGCAGGATGATGACCCACCGCATTCCGCTTCGATTCGCCGAGATCGTCGGACGCACAGAACCTCCAGCCCAGTACACAGGCCATGACGGAGTTGTGCATCGGCCCTGATGTACGACGGTATGAGCGTAATGTGTCGGCTCTGTTTCAACCAAGGCACGATCTGCTCACGGTGAGAACGATCCCATCACGAAGTTGCGAATCCGGAGCGTCTCCGCGTGTCGTGCTGCGCGGGAGCGCGCGACGGCCGGGAATTTCCTCAGGGTCCCGACGCTTAGAATTGGTACACCCTCGCCCCCAGATCGCGCCCGCAGGAGGACAATCCATGGACCAGCACGACCCCTTCGGCTTCGTCGGACTCACGTACGACGACGTGCTGCTCCTCCCGGGGCACACCGACGTCATCCCCAGCGAGGCCGACACCTCGTCGCGGATCACCCGCCGGATCTCGGTCGCGACACCGCTGCTGTCCAGCGCGATGGACACCGTCACCGAGTCTCGGATGGCCATCGCGATGGCACGAGAGGGCGGCATCGGCATCCTGCACCGCAACCTCTCGATCGCCGATCAGGCCGCGCACGTGGACCGCGTCAAGCGCAGCGAGTCGGGCATGATCACCGACCCGATCACGACGTCGCCGGATGCGACCGTCGAAGAGGTCGACGCGCTCTGCGCCAAGTACCGCATCTCGGGCCTTCCTGTCGTCGACCCCGACGGCCGTCTCGTCGGCATCATCACCAACCGCGACATGCGGTTCGTGTCGGGTTTCGAGCGTCAGACCACCTTCGTGAAGGACGTCATGACGTCGGAGGGACTCGTCACCGCACCGGTGGGCGTGGCCGCGGGCGAGGTCATCGCGCTCTTCGCGCACCACCGCGTCGAGAAGCTGCCGCTCATCGACGACGACGGCAGGCTCGCCGGCCTCATCACCATCAAGGACTTCGACAAGAGCGAGAAGTACCCGCTGGCGACGAAGGACGACCAGGGTCGCCTGCGCGTCGGCGCGGCCATCGGGTTCTTCGGAGACGCCTGGGAGCGCGCGGAGGCGCTGCGCGATGCCGGCGTCGACGTTCTCGTGGTCGACACGGCCAACGGCCAGTCTCAGGGCGTGATCGACCTCGTCAAGCGGCTCAAGGCCGACGAGAGCTTCGCGCACATCGATGTGATCGGCGGAAACGTCGCGACCCGCGAGGGCGCTCAGGCGCTCGTCGACGCGGGCGTCGACGCCGTCAAGGTCGGCGTCGGACCCGGCTCCATCTGCACCACGCGTGTCGTCGCGGGCGTCGGCGTGCCCCAGGTCACCGCCGTGTACGAGGCATCGCTCGCGGCACGCCCCGCCGGTGTGCCCGTGATCGCCGACGGCGGACTGCAGTACTCGGGCGACATCGCCAAGGCCCTCGTCGCCGGTGCTGACGCCGTGATGCTCGGCTCGCTGCTCGCCGGCACCGACGAGTCGCCGGGCGAGATCGTGTTCCAGTCGGGCAAGCAGTTCAAGCAGTACCGCGGAATGGGCTCGCTCGGAGCGATGCAGACACGCGGCAAGCAGACCTCGTATTCCAAGGACCGCTACTTCCAGGCCGACGTGCCGAGCGACGACAAGCTCATCCCCGAGGGCATCGAGGGTCAGGTGCCGTATCGCGGTCCTGTCGGGGCCGTCGCCTACCAGCTCGTCGGCGGACTGCGCCAGTCGATGTTCTACGTCGGTGCGCGCACCATCGAAGAGCTCAAGCAGCGCGGCAAGTTCGTGCGCATCACCGCGGCAGGGCTCAAGGAGTCGCACCCGCACGACGTGCAGATCGTGGTCGAGGCGCCGAACTACAAGCGCTGAGACAGAAGAGACAGAGGGCCGGATGCGACAGCATCCGGCCCTCTGTCGTGCTGCGCGGTCGTTGCGGTCTATTGATATGCCAGTATTTAGAGACACCCGCTCGACTTCCCCTCGAGCTCTCGGCGCGAAGGGCGCAGGGAGTGACATGCCGGACGCTGATCGGCAGGGGACTTCCCCAATGAGAGCCGCAGATATGCCCCAGGATGCTCCCCGCGTCCTCGTCGTCGATGACGACCCTGACGTCGCCCTGCTCGTGAAGACCGTGCTCGAGAGGCGGGCCGGCTGTGAGGTCGCGGTCGCGCACGACGGGCAGTCTGCCGTCGAGCGACTCGAGACCTTCACCCCTGACGTCGTCGTCACCGACATCGAGATGCCCGGTCTCGACGGGCTCGAGCTGCTGGCAGAGCTGCGTCGCAATGATCCCCTGCTGCCTGTGATCGTGATGACCGCGCACGTCTCGGTCGAGTACGCGGTGTCGGCCCTGCGCGCGCAGGCCGACGAGTTCCTCACGAAGCCGCTCGACAATCTGAAGCTCGTCGAGGCCGTGCAGCGGCTGGCGACCGAGGGCCGCGCGCGACGTGAAGCCGGCCGCACCAAAGAGGTCGTGCTCGCCATCGGCGCGCACCCCGACGATGTCGAGATCGGCGTGGGCGGGATCCTCGCGGCGCACGCCCAGGCCGGCGACTCGATCACCATCCTCACCCTCTCGCGCGGTGCGCGCGGTGGAGACGCCGACAGTCGGCAGCACGAGTCGCTCGCCTCGGCCGAGATCCTCGACGCGCGCCTGTTCGTGAAAGACCTCGTGGACACCGAGATCTCCGGCGGCGGTGCCACCGTGCGGTTGATCGAGGAGGTCGTTCAGGAGGTGCAGCCGACGATCGTCTACACCCACTCGTCCAACGACCGTCACCAGGATCACCGCGCCGTGAGCGAGGCGACGATCGCCGCGACCCGCAGGGTCGGCACCGTCGCCTGCTACCAGAGCCCCTCGGCCACCATCGACTTCCGTCCGACGCGCTTCGTGCGGATCGATCAGTACATCGCTCAGAAGCTGCGCCTGCTCGAGTGCTTCGGCTCGCAGACGGCGACGCGCGACTACCTGGACCCCGACTTCGTGACGGCCACCGCTCGATACTGGTCGCGTTTCGGCGGCGGAGCGGCCGTGGAGCCGCTCGAGGTCGTGCGCGAGACCGCCGAGTTCATCGGCGCCCACGAGCTCACTCGAAGGGAGAGCTGATGACCGCGCGCGTGCTGGTGACCGGTGCAGGAGGCCCTGCCGGCGTGGCCGTGATCCGCTCGCTCCTGCGCCGATCCGACCTCGAGGTCTTCGCGGCCGACATGGACGGCTGGGCCAGCGGGATCTACCTCGTCCCGCCGACGCACCGGCGTCTCGTGCCACCGGGGCGCGACGAGGAATTCGTCTCGACGATCGCCCGCATGGTCGAGGAGGACCGACTCGACCTCGTGATCTCCACGGTGGATGTCGAGCTCGCGGCACTCGCCGGCCGACGCGACGAGCTGGCCCCGGCCGTGCTCGCCGCGCCCTCGCAGGACACGCTCTCGGTGGCGCTCGACAAGCTGCTGCTCGCCGAGCGCTGCGAGGCGACGGGGCTCACCCCGCGCACCGTGCTCGCGGGTCCCGACGCCCGGGCGGTCGACTGGGAGTTCCCGGCCTTCGCCAAGCCTCGCCAGGGTGCGGGCAGCCGTGGCGTGCGAGTCGTCCCCGACCGCGCGGCGCTCGACGCGCTGCCCGAGGATGAGGGACTCATCGTGCAGGACTTCCTCCCCGGCGAGGAGTACTCGGTGGATGTGATCGCAGACGCCTCGGGTGCGGTGGTGGCGGCTGTGCCGCGCACCCGCGCCAGGGTCGACTCGGGTGTCGCGATCGCCGGACGCACGGTGCACGACGAAGAGCTCGAGAGCGCCGCGGCGTCGATCGCGCGTGCCATCGGACTCGTGGGCGTCGCCAACGTGCAGCTCCGGCGGGACCGCGCAGGCCGTGCCGTGCTGCTCGAGGTCAATCCGCGGTTCCCGGGGGCTCTTCCGCTCACGATCGCCGCAGGCGTCGACATCCCCTCGCTCGTCGCCGATCTGTTCCTGGGGCGTGAGATCCCGTCGACGATCCCTTTCCGCGAGGTCGCCTCGGTGCGGTTCCTCGAGGACGTGATCCTCGACGTCGACGAGGTCCTCGTCTCCGCGCACGCGGGGCATCAGGAGGAGCTGTGACTCACGCGCTGCTCCGAGGCGATCATCACGTGCATTCGACGTTCTCGGACGACGCGGTCTCGACTCTCGCCGAGAACGTCGCGGCGGCATCCGCGGCGGGGCTCGCCACCGTGCGCCTGGTCGACCATGTGCGCCGATCCACACCCTGGGTGCCCGACTATCTCGCGGCCGTGCGGTCGCTGCAGGTGCCCGACGGTCTCACCGTGCTGACCGGGGTGGAGGCGAAGATCCTCGATGCCTCGGGTGACCTCGACATCCCCGAGCTGCCCACCGGGATCGACCGCATCCTGATCGCCGATCATCAGTTCCCCGGCGTCGACGGACCGCTCGGTCCGAGCGTCGTCCGAGAGCGGATCGAGGGCGGCTGGGCTCTGGAGGACGCGCTCGATCAGCTGGTCTCCGCGCTGATCTCGGCCATGCGCCGCCACCCGGGGAACCAGCTGGCGCACTGCTTCTCGATCCTGCCCAAGATCGGTCTCTCCGAGAACGACCTCGGTGCCGATCGCATCGCGGCCTGGGCGAAGACGGCGGCCGAGACCGACACGATCGTCGAGGTGAACGAGAAGTGGGGGTGCCCCGGTATCCCGCTTCTCGACGCGCTGCACGGCGCCGGCGCCGAGATCGTCGCGTCGACCGACAGCCATGTGGCCTCCGATGTCGGACGCTATTCGCGCGTGGTGGAGATCCTCGACGGATGGAGGGCTCGCTGATGCCCGAGCTGAACTGGGTCGAGACCGTCGTCGTCGTGTTCCTGCTCCTCTGCGTGCTGGTCGGAACGCTGCCTGTCATCAACACGGGCCTGCAGTTCCTCGTGCTCCCGATCCATGCCTTCCGCAACCACTACGGCAAGGCAGCTCCGCACCACCCCCGCATCGCCGTGCTGATCCCCGCCTGGAACGAGGGGCTCGTGCTCGGGCAGGCGATCGAACGCCTCACGCAGCTGGAGTACCCGGCCGACCGGCTGCGGATCTTCGTCATCGACGATGCGTCGACCGATGACACCCCGGAGGTGGTCGCGGCGAAGGCTGCGGCGTACCCCGGACGCGTCGTGCACCTGCGTCGCGACAAGGGCGGCGAGGGCAAGGCGCACACGCTGAATCACGGGCTCGACATCGTGCTCGCGGACGAGTGGACCGAAGCGGTCCTGATCATGGACGCCGACGTGATCTTCGCGCGGGACTCGCTGCGGAAGATGAGCCGGCACCTGGCCGACGAGAAGGTCGGGGCCGTCACGGCCTACATCGCCGAGGGCAGCCGCGACCGCAACTACCTCACCCGGTTCATCGCGATCGAGTATGTCATCGGACAGCTCTCGGCCCGGCGCACCCAGAACGTCGGGGGAGCGATCGCGTGCCTGGCCGGCGGCGCGCAGCTGCATTCGCGGGCGAACCTCGAAGCCATCGGCGGTCGGATCCCGACCGGCACGCTCGCCGAAGACACGATGACGACGTTCGAGGGTCAGCTGGCGGGGCGCCGTATGGTCTTCGAGCCCCACGCGGTCGTGCTCGCCGAGGAGCCCCGCACCATCGACAGCCTCTGGAAGCAGCGCCTGCGGTGGGCGAGAGGCAACGTGCAGCTGACCTCGATCTACCGCCATCTCTGGTTCCGACCCAGCCGCGTGCACAACCTGGGCAGCTTCGCGTTCGGTCTCGCGTGGTTCACCATCCTGCTGCTGCCGGCGTTCATGATCCTCGCCGCCACGGCGCTGCTCGTGCTGCTCGTCCTGCACAGCGACGTCGCCGAGTTCGTCTTCCGGTTCATGTGGATCTCCGCAGCCTGCATCTATCTGTACTCGATGCTCTACGCGGTGCAGCTCGACGGGCGGATCGGCCGTCAATCGTGGCGCGAGGCGCTGATGTTCCCCGGACTCGGGGCTCTCATCCTGATGGCGATCGCGCTGTTCCCCTGGCTGTTCGAGGCGGGGCTGAGCGACCTCGGAATCGCCGTTACGGATGAGACCCGGTTCACCTGGGCGGTCATCTTCTATCTCTGGGGGCCGATCTCGATGCTCGGCATCTGGCTCGCACGCGCGGTGGAGCGACTGCCGGGCGGCCGCTTCTTCGCCGGCCTCCTGCTCCACGTCTGCGGGTATGGGTCGCTTCTGTGCGCCATCACCGTGGATTCGTATATCAAAGAGTGGCGCCACGCCGACGCCGCATGGATCAAGACCGAGAAGATCGGACGGGTCGACTCATGACCGAAGCACCTTCGAGAAGCGCCGAGGAGGAGGAGATCGCCGCCGACGCCCGCCGCGAGAAGCTCCTGATCCCGCAGGCGCTCCTCGCCATGGGCATCGTCGTCGTCATCGTGATCGTGCGAGAGCTGTTCCTGCGATGACCGCGCGGCCGCTGGCCCTCGTGGTCGAGGACAGCGCAGACCAGACGGCGCTGCTGAAGCGCTACCTCGACCGCGAGGGGTTCGACGTGTTCGCAGCGGCGGATGCCGAGACGGCGATCGCTGCGTTCGCGACGATCTCTCCGGCCGTCACGGTGCTCGACCTGCTGCTCCCCGGCATCAGCGGGACGGAGCTGGCGCGTCTCATCAAGACCCGCTTCCCCGAATGCTTCCTCATCGTGAGCTCGGTGCTCGACGTCGCGGACTACCCCGACGCCGATGCCGCGCTTCCCAAGCCGATCATCGGTGCGGATCTGCGAGCGCTCCTGCGAGAAGCGACACGATGACTCCGACCAGCACCGTGCAGCAGTCGATGGAGCGCAGCTGGCGCCGCTACTTCGACAACCCGACGCCGCTGATGAAGCAGGGGCCGACGGCGATCGCGGTCGCCATCGCGGCCGTGCTCATGTGGACCGTCCCGGGGATCCCGGTGACGGACACGGCGGTCGCGATCTTCGGGCTCGTCACCATCGCCGCCGTCACAGCGCTTGCGGCCGTGCTCTCGGTGCGAGGTGTGTACGAAGGCTGGATCGTGATGCTCATCCCGATGATCGACATCGTCGCACTGGGAGCCATCCGGACCGGCACCGGAGGGCCGGCATCGCTCTTCTCCTCGTTCGTCCTCCTCCCCGTGGTCTGGATCGCCGCCGCTCCCGGTCGCAGGCAGGTCGTCATCGTGGGGGTCCTCTCGTCGATCGCCCTGGTCATGCCGAACCTCATCGACCCGCCGGAGGCCCCGGCCGATTGGCTGCGCGGTGTGATCGGTCCGCTGGTCTTCGCGACGGTGGGGGCCATCGTCAACGAGCTGTCGCGCCAGCAGCGTCTTCGCACCACCCAGGCCGAGGCCCACGTCGTCGAGCGCACGGCGGCCCTGGCGGCCAACGAGGAGATCCTCGAGCAGCTGAAGTCGAGCGAGCAGCAGTACCGCGCGCTCTCCGAGTCCTTCACGAGCCTGTGGAACTCGATCACCGGACAGGCCGTCATCGCCACCGACAACCACGGAACCATCACGGCCTGGAATCCGGGCGCTGTGCGGCTGCTCGGCATGGAGGTGCCCGATGCGCTCGCCGCGGTGCAGGTCGACCGGTTCTTCCCCTCGCACGCGCTCGCCCCGTTCGTCCCCGAGCATGGGTCGACGCCGGGCGATGAGCTCCACCCCGGGCTGCGCGCACTCTTCGACGACGCTGACGCCGGGCTGCCGGTGGATTCGCACATCGACGTGGCGAGGGAGGGCGGGTCGACGGTCCCCGCCCGTGTCACCGTCACCCCCTACCAGGACTCCGACGGTTCGCGACATGGCTATCTGCTGGTGATCACGGACGAGACCCGGGCGGTCGAGGTCGCACGCATGAAGGACGAGTTCGTCGGGATGATCTCGCACGAGCTGCGCACACCGCTGAGCGCGATCATCGGATTCCTCGACCTCCTGCAGAACGATCCGGCCCAGCCGCTCACGTCGGATCAGCAGGAGTTCGTCGACATCATCGAGCGCAACGCGCAGCGGCTGCTGAATCTCGTCGGCGACCTGCTCTTCACCGCCCAGGTCGAGTCCGGTCGCTTCCCGCTCGAACGCCGAGAAGCCGACGTCGCCGAGCTGGTGCGCAGCGCCGTCGCGTCTTCGGGGCCGCACGCGCAGCGGCAGGGCATCGAGATCCTCGCCGAGGTCCCGACGAGTCCGGTGCTGATGACCGTGGATTCGGGACGCATCGGGCAGGCCCTCGACAATCTGCTGTCGAACGCGATCAAGTTCACCGCGGCGGGAGGGCGGGTGACCGCGAGCCTGCGCGAGGTCGACGGAGCCGTCGAGCTCGCGGTGCGCGACACCGGCGTGGGGATCCCCGAAGACGAGCAGGGCATGCTGTTCACCCGGTTCTTCCGCGCGTCGACCGCGACCCGGAACGCGGTGCCCGGCGTCGGGCTGGGGCTCACGATCACTCGGGCGATCGTGCTCGCCCACGGCGGCTCGATGGATGTGACGAGCAGGGAGGGCGTCGGCACCGAGTTCCGGATGCTTCTCCCGGTGGCGCCCCGCACCGAGGCGATCCAGGTGGTCGGCCGTCGCTCCTGACCCGCCGTCGGCTCCGGCAGCTGATAGCCTGGTCGGCTCGCCATGCGGGCGGAAGGACGGCCACGCACGGTGGGATACATAGATGTTGCAGGGGTCTCGCTGACCCTTCCTGACGGCAGACCGCTGTTGGACGAGACGGCGTTCCGCGTCGGAGCCGGTTCGACGAGCGCGCTCATCGGACCCAACGGGGCAGGCAAGACGACGCTGCTCCGCATCATCCGAGGCGATCAGGCCGCAGACGCCGGGGTCGTGACGATCGACGGCGGGCTCGGTGTGATGGATCAGTTCGTCGGCCACGGCGAGGCCGGCCAGACCGTTCACGAGCTGCTCGTGAGGGTGGCGCCTCGGCGCATCCGTCAGGCGGCGGTGGCTCTCGAGGCGGCGGAGGACGCGCTGATCGAACGGGATGAGCACGACACCCAGATGGCCTACGCGACGGCGATCGCGGAGTACGCGGACGCCGGCGGGTACGAGCACGAGACCGTGTGGGATCAGTGCACGGTCGCCGCTCTCGGCGTGCCCTACGAGCGTGCGCGGTTCCGCGACCTCACGACGCTGTCGGGCGGCGAGCAGAAGCGGCTCGCTCTGGAGGCGCTGCTGCGCGGACCGGACGAGGTGCTGCTGCTCGACGAGCCCGACAACTACCTCGACGTGCCCACGAAGCGCTGGCTCGAGGAGCAGCTGAGACAGACGCCGAAGACCGTGCTGCTCGTCTCGCACGATCGGGAGCTGCTGGCGCGGGCGGTCGACCGCCTGATCACTCTCGAACCCGGCGGTGCCGGTGCTTCGGCATGGGTGCACGGTGGCGGGTTCGCAACCTACCACCAGGCGCGCAGCGACCGCATGGACAGGCTCGACGAGCTCCGCCGTCGGTGGGACGAGCAGCATGAGAAGCTGCGCACCCTCGTCGCGAACCTCAAGGTCAAGGCATCGGCGAACGACGGGTTCGCGTCGCGGTATCAGGCGGCGCAGACCCGTCTGCGCAAGTTCGAGGAGGCGGGCCCGCCGGAGGAGCGGCCGCCGGCTCAGGACTTCGACATGCGACTGCGCGGAGCACGCACCGGCAAACGCGCGGTGGTCGCGCAGCGGCTCGAGCTCAGCGGCCTGATGCGGCCGTTCGATGCCGAGGTCTGGTACGGCGATCGGGTGGCGGTGCTCGGGTCGAACGGCTCGGGCAAGTCGCACTTCCTCCGCCTGCTCGCGCGCGGAGGCAGCGACCCGGATCCGTCGCTGGGCCACGTGACATCCACGGGGGAGCAGCTGGCTCCCGTCGATCACAGCGGGCGGGCCACGCTCGGCGCGCGCGTCGTGCCGGGGCTGTTCGCCCAGACGCATGCGCATCCGGAATTCGTCGGCCGCACTCTGCTCGAGATCCTGCACAGAGGCGACGAGCGGCGAGCGGGGATGCCGAGGGACGCAGCCAGCTCGGCGCTCGACCGGTACGGACTCGTCCGCCAGGCGCAGCAGGCCTTCGAATCGCTCTCCGGCGGGCAGCAGGCGCGGTTCCAGGTGCTGCTGCTCGAGCTCTCCGGCGCGACGCTGCTGCTGCTCGACGAGCCGACGGACAACCTCGACATCGAGTCGGCGGAGGCCCTTGAAGACGCCCTGCAGCGCTTCGAGGGAACCGTGCTCGCGGTCACCCACGATCGCTGGTTCGCGCGCTCGTTCGACCGGTTCCTCGTGTTCGGGTCAGACGGAGAGGTGTACGAGTCCGACGCTCCGGTGTGGGATGAGCGTCGGGTGGCGCGGGCGCGCTGAGTCAGGACAGGCGGAAGGGCGCAGCCGCGAGTGCCGTCGGGTCCAGCGCCAGGTCTGCGAGCGTCGCGCCGACCCCCGGTGCGAACTTGAACCCGTGACCCGAGAAGCCTGCACCCACCACGATCCGTCCGCGCCGATCGAGCACGAAGGCGCTGTCATCCGTCGAGGTGTAGGTGCAGCTGACGGGAACGGCGGATGCCGGGTCGAGACCCGGCATCCACTCGCGCACGTAGTCCGCGAGAGCCCCCGCGTGCGTGACCGCGTGCGGACGGGCATCGGGGTCGACGACGTCGCCCACGCGGTGGAAGCCGACCTTGACGCCCTCGCCGGGCGTCGGCATGCCGTAGACCGTCGCCGGGTGGAGGTCGGGGTCGACGTAGTGATTGAACGACGGCCACACGTCGTCCCCTCTGGGGCGGAAGTGCGCGGGGAACTCCTCGGTGACCTCCAGCCGAGGCAGGCGGATGCCGGGCAGCATCCGCTCTGTCCAGGCGCCGACCGTGACGACGGCGACGTCTGCCCGCATCCGCTCTTCGGACAGCATGATGTCGACGCCCTCGTCGGTCTCCTCGATGCGCGCCACCGGGGTCTCCCAGCGCACCTCGCCTCCCGCGGCCACGATGCGTCGTTCGAGTTCACCCAGCGCGGCGGATGCACGGGCGACACCGGCATCGCGGGAGAACAGCACATCATCGCCGAAGCGCATGCCCGACCAGCGAGACGATGCCTCGCCGGCCGTCAGCGTCTCGGCGTGGATGCCGCGATCGATCAGACGCCGCTCGATCACGGCGACGTCGACATCGCCGTGGGTCACGAGGCCATGGAGGCGCAGCAGCGGCTCGCCGTCGACCTGCCCCAGGGCATTCCACCCCTCACGCGCGCGCACGAGCAGGTCGAGGTAGTGCTCTTCGTCGTAGGCGTTGTTGAAGTTGCGTGTCGCGCCGTGCGAGGCCCCCTGGTGGTGTCCGCGGGCGAAACGGTCGAACACGACAGGCTTCAGCCCTCGCCGGGCGAGCTCCCACGCGGTCGCGAGGCCCATCACGCCGCCGCCGATGACGGCGACCTCCATCGAATCCGACATATTGCCTCCCGAGCTCCTTCTCAGTCTCCCAGCCGTCGGTGTCATCGCGTGCGCCCGGTAGTCTGGAGTGGTGACCATGGAGATCGAGCTCGGCCGAGGCAAGCGTGCGCGTCGCGCGTACACGTTCGACGACATCGCGGTGGTGCCCTCGAGGCGCACCCGCAACCCGGAGGACGTGTCGACGGCCTGGACCATCGACGCCTTCGGATTCGGCATCCCGGTGCTCGGCGCCCCGATGGACTCCGTCGTGAGCCCGCAGACGGCGATCATGCTCGGGCAGCTCGGCGGACTCGGCGTCCTCGACCTCGAGGGCCTGTGGACCCGCTACGAGAACCCCGAGCCGCTTCTCGCCGAGATCGCCGCCCTCGACGAGGGCGAGGCGACCGCCCGCATGCAGCAGCTCTACTCCGAGCCGATCAAGCCGGCGCTCATCACGCAGCGCCTCGCCGAGATCCGCGAGGCCGGCGTGACCGTCGCCGGATCCCTGACCCCGCAGCGCACGCAGGAGTTCTACGACACCGTCGCTGCGGCCGGCGTCGACCTGTTCGTCATCCGCGGCACCACGGTGTCGGCCGAGCACGTCTCGAGCGTCGACGAACCGCTGAACCTCAAGAAGTTCATCTACGACCTCGACGTGCCCGTCATCGTCGGCGGAGCCGCCACCTACACCGCGGCACTGCACCTCATGCGCACGGGCGCGGCCGGCGTCCTCGTCGGATTCGGCGGGGGAGCGGCATCGACCACCCGGGCCACGCTCGGCATCCATGCCCCGATGGCCACGGCCGTCTCGGACGTCGCCGCGGCCCGTCGCGACTACCTCGACGAGTCCGGCGGACGCTACGTGCACGTGATCGCAGACGGCGGCGTCGGCACCTCCGGCGACATCGTCAAGGCGCTCGCGATGGGCGCCGACGCGGTCATGCTCGGCGTCGCGCTCGCCCGCGCCACGGACGCACCGGGTCGCGGCTTCCACTGGGGTCCCGAAGCGCACCACCCCAAGCTCCCGCGCGGCCGCCGCGTCGAGGTCGGCGGCATCGGCACGCTCGAGGAGATCCTCTACGGTCCTGCCCCCGTCGCCGACGGCACGTCGAACCTGATCGGGGCGCTGCGCAAGTCGATGGCCACCACCGGATACTCCGACCTCAAGGAGTTCCAGCGGGTCGAGGTCGTCCTCGCGCCCTACGAGGCCTGAGGCACGCACGACGCTGTGACTTCTCCTGCTCTGTTCCCGCCGACCCTCCGAGAGGTCATGCTCCGGGGACGCTGGATCGGGATGCTCGTGCTGTGCCTGGTCGTCGCCGGCGTGTTCGCGTGGCTCGGCCAATGGCAGCTCGAACGCGCCATCGAGACCGATCCGCCGCCCGCCGGAGCGACCGAGCAGGTGCGGCCGCTGACCGATGTCGTCGAGCCGGGGCAGTATCTGCCGGAGCCGCTCGTCGGGCAGAAGGTCGAGACGACCGGAACGTGGATCCCCGATGACTTCCTCATCGTGTCGAGCCGATTCAACGACGATGTCGAAGGCTATTGGGTGACCGGTCAGCTGCGAGTCGCGGAGCGCACGTCGATAGCGGTCGCGATCGGCTGGACCGCCGACCGCGCGGTCGCCGATGCGGCCGTGGCGGAGCTGAACGAGGGCGACGCAGAAGCATCGATCGTCGGACGCGTCATCTCGGACGAGGGCCCCTCCCTGCCGCCGAAGGACGATCCGCAGCGCATGGACCGGATGTCGACCGCGGCGCTCCTCAGCCACTGGCACGACGTCGACGACCTGGATGTCTATCGGCCGTACTTGGCCTCCGTCACGGCGACGGCGGGTCTCACCGACATCTCGTCACCGGCGCCCGACGAGCAGTCGCCGGTGAACTGGCTGAACATCTTCTACGCGGCGGAATGGGCGATCTTCGCCGGGTTCGCGTTCTACCTCTGGTACCGACTCGCGAAGGACCAGTGGGAGCGCGAGGTCGAGGAGTTCGAGGACGCAGCCGCCGGCACCGGCGGGACGGCCTGAGTCACCGCGCATTCGCGCGATCGGCCGCGCGCATCTGAGCGCTTCTCCACGCGATATTCCACCTTCGTCAGGGGCCCCTCGGGACGTTCGGTGAGGGCTTGGTTACCAATCGGAAAACTCCGTTGAGGATGTCCGAAGGCGTCCGTATGCTCGCTCACATGTGCGTCGGCTGAGAGCTCGCACAGACGCGGTTTCACGAGAGCCGTCGCCAGACCATACCCGAGGAGACAACACAGATGATGTCCGCTCCCGACGCCGCGAACCAGCAGGTTCCCGGGTCAGATCGCAGAAGTCGGGGGCGTCTCGGCGTCCTCGCCGCCACCTGCGTCGCAGCTCTCGGCGCCAGCGCCCTGATCGCCGCGCCAGCCTCCGCAGACGTCTCAGGGACGGGGGTGGTGATCAACGAGGCGTACCTCTCCGGAGGCAGCGCCGGTGCGACGTTCACGAACAAGTTCATCGAGCTCTACAACCCCACGGCCGCGCCCGTCACCCTCGACGGGCTCTCGCTGCAGTACCGATCTGCGACGGGAACGGGAGGCTCCAACGGCGTCGCACCGCTGACCGGCGTCATCCCCGCCGGCGGCCACTATCTCGTGCAGGCAGGCAGCAACGGAGCCAACGGCGCCGCCCTCCCCGCGGCCGATGCCGTGAGCACCCTCAACCCGAGCGGCACCAACGGCACGCTCGCACTGGTCGAGGGCACGGCGGCGGTCACGCTGACCCCCGGCTCGGTCACCGGGGTCGACGGCGTCATCGACGTGCTCGGCTACGGCACCTCGAACACCTTCGAGACCGCAGCGGCGACGCCGCCCACGGGCAACACCGACGTGAAGTCGCTCAACCGCACCGGAGGCAAGGACACCGACGACAACAAGGCCGACTTCAGCCTGTTGCCGACCATCACGCCGCAGAACGCCGGCACGGTTCCCGATCCCGACCCCGAGCCCGAACCCGAGCCCACCGAGGTGTCCATCGCCGACGTGCAGGGCACGACCGACGTCTCGCCGCTGAACGGCCAGACCGTCACGGTCGAGGGCGTCGTCACGGCCGACTACCGGACCGGCGGCTACAAGGGCATCGTCATCCAGACCGAGGGATCCGGCGGAGCGACCGACGCCACGCCGGGAGCATCGGACGGCGTCTTCGTCTTCCTCAACGCGCTCGCGCCCACGCTCGCGATCGGCGACCTCGTCTCGATCACCGGCTCGGTCAGCGAGTACTTCGGCCAGACCCAGATCAACCCGGCTGCGCTGTCAGGCATCTCGGTGGTGCAGGCAGCGGCCGGTGTTCCCGAGGCCACACCTCTGCCAGACATCACGGTCGGCACCGATCGCGAGCAGTACGAGAACATGTACGTGGCGCCCGCGGGCACCTACCGCCTCGCGTCCAGCCACCAGCTCTACAACTTCGGCACGCTCTGGCTGAACGCCGGAGCCGACCTGAACGTCAAGAGCACCGAGACCGTGCGTCCCGGCGCCGAGGCTTCCGCGATCGCGGCGGCGAATCGGGCCAACCGCATCCTGCTCGACGACGGATGGTCGATCCAGGTCTCGAACAGCGGGCACCCGAACGACCAGCCGTACTTCACGAAGGACGTCGTCGTCCGCAACGGCGACACCGTCGACTTCAGCGACAGCGGATATGTGCTCCAGTACGGTTTCGACGACTGGCGTCTGCAGCCGGTCGTGCCGATCGACAGCACGTCGTCGGCCGACCTGAAGGCGGGCTTCGAGGCGACGAACCCCCGCACCGACACGGCACCGACCGTGGGCGGCGACGTGCAGGTCGCGTCGTTCAACGTGTTCAACTACTTCACGACGCTCAAGAGCGAGAACTCGAACGCTCGGGGCGCGGCGAACGCGGCCCAGTTCGACATCCAGAAGTCCAAGATCGTCGCGGCCATCAACGGGCTGGACGCAGAGATCGTCTCTCTCATGGAGATCGAGAACTCGATCAAGCTCGGCGGCTCGCTCGACGAGGCGCTCGCCGATCTGGTCGACGGACTCAACGATGCTCTGGGCAGCGAGGAGTGGGATTACGTCCGCACCCCCGACGAGCTGAACGACTCGGCGACCACGGACTTCATCACCAGCGCGATCATCTACAAGAAGGACGACGTCAGCACCGTGGGTGAGAGCCTCACTGTCACGGACGAGACGGTGTGGGGCAACGCCCGCGAGCCGATCGCGCAGGCCTTCGACATCGACGGCCGTGTGGTCACCGTGGTCGCGAACCACTTCAAGTCGAAGTCGGCGCCCGAGGGCGGGGGCGCAGAGCCCGCAGACGGACAGGGCTTCTTCAACGCCGACCGCGTGAAGCAGGCGAACTCGCTCAAGGGGTTCACCGCGGAGATCGAGGAGACCACAGGAAGCAGCGACATCCTGCTCATCGGCGACTTCAACGCCTACGCGAAGGAAGACCCGATCGAGGTCTTCACGAGCGAGGGCTGGAGCGATGTCGCGCGCGAGAAGGCACCAGACGAGCACACCTACTCGTTCGACGGTGAGCTCGGCTCGCTCGACCACGTGCTCGCATCGCCGTCGCTGGCAGCGTCGATCACGGGCGCGGGGGTGTGGAGCATCAACTCTCCGGAGTGGAGCGATCGCGGCTACGCGTTCGGTGCCACCGAGGCGGGCACGCCGTTCCGCTCCAGCGACCACGACCCGATCATCGTCGGCGTCTCCTCGGAGATCCCGCCGGTGAGCATCGACGTCGTCACGATCAACGACTTCCACGGTCGGATCGAAGCCGACGGTGCTGCCGCCGGTGCCGCGGTGGTCGCGGGCGCCGTCAAGCAGTTCCGTGAGGAGAACCCGAACACGATCTTCGCCGGAGCCGGCGACCTGATCGGCGCGTCGACGTTCACCTCGTTCATCAACGACGACAACCCGACGATCGACGCGCTCAACGCTGCAGGTCTCGACGTCAGCGCGGCGGGCAACCACGAGTTCGACCAGGGCTGGGAGGACCTGCGCGACCGTGTGCAGGACCGCGCGGACTGGGAGTACATCTCATCGAACGTGTTCGTGACGGAGACCGGCGAGCCCGCGCTCGCCCCGGCCTGGGTCAAGGAACTCGACGGCGTACGCGTCGGTTTCGTCGGGGCTGTCACGGAGGACCTCGACTCGCTCGTCTCCCCCGAGGGCATCGCCGATCTCGAGGTGCGCAGCATCGTCGACTCGGTGAACGCCGTGGCCGACGACCTGCGTGACGGGGATTCCTCCAACGGTGAGGCGGATGTCGTCATCCTCCTCGTCCACGAGGGCGCGTCCAGCGTCGAACTGTCGAGCATCACTCCGGATTCGCCTCTGGGCGAGATCGTCTACGGGGTCGATGAGGATGTCGACGCGATCGTGTCGGCGCACACCCACCTCGCGTACAACCACGTCATCGACGGTCGTCCCGTCGTCTCGGCCGGTCAGTACGGCGAGAACCTGGGGCTCATGAACCTCCAGGTCGACCCGAAGACGAAGGACCTGATCTCGATCACGAACGAGATCAAGCCCCTCACCGCAGCCGGCCAGCCGCTCTACCCAGCGGTTCCGGAGGTCGCCGACATCGTGGCGAAGGCGAAGGCCGAGGCGGATGTGCTCGGTGCGGTGAAGGTCGGAGACATCACGGCCGACTTCAACCGGGCTCGCCAGACGAACGGCTCGGAGAACCGCGGTGGCGAGTCCACCATCGGCAACTTCGTCGCCGACGTGCAGAAGTGGTCCACCGGTGCGGACATCGCGCTGATGAACCCGGGTGGCATCCGTGCGAACCTGACTTACGCGTCGTCGAATGCGAGCGACCCGAATGGCAACGTCACCTACCGCGAGGCGGCGACGGTGCAGCCGTTCGCCAACACGCTGGTGACGTTGACGCTCACCGGTGTGCAGCTGAAGGGCGTCCTCGAGGAGCAATGGCAGCCCGCAGGGTCGGCCCGTCCGTTCCTCAAGCTCGGCGTCTCGGAGGGGCTCGTCTACACGTACGACCCGGCCGCGGCCCAGGGCTCGCGCGTCACGTCGATCACCCTCAACGGAACCGCGATCGACCCGGCGGCGAACTACACGGTCGCAGCCAACTCGTTCCTCGCCGCGGGTGGAGACAACTTCTTCACCTTCAAGGAGGGGACGGGCAAGCGCGACACCGGGAAGATCGACCTGCAGTCGATGGTCGACTGGTTCGACGCGAACAAGACGGCGACGCCCGATCTCGCGCAGCGTGCGGTGGGTGTCTCGGTCAGCGCGCCGGATGCCGACGGCTACAGCGCCGGCGACCAGGTGACCGTCGCACTCTCGTCGCTGGCGTTCAGCGCGGGGGAGCAGGCGCCGGGTGAGGTGACTCTGTCGCTCGGCGGCACTCAGCTCGCCTCGGGTGCAGTCGACCCGACCATCGTCGACACGACCGACGAGGTGGGGCGCGCGTCGCTCAGCTTCGCGGTTCCCTCGGGCGTCTTCGGAGAGCAGCTGCTCACCGTGGCCGTCGCAGGTACGGGGACGACCGTGCAGGTGCCGTTCACGATCGCGGGTGAGGAGCCGGTCGAGTTCGCCGGCTCCATCGACCTCGGATCCTCGAAGGTGGCCGCCGGCAAGAAGCTGAAGATCACCGGTGAGGGCTACGAGCCCGGCGAGACCGTGACCGTCGAGCTGCGACCGAAGAAGGGCTCGGCCGTCGAGGTCGGCACCGTCCAGGTCAGGGCCGATGGCACCTTCTCCACGTCCGTGACAGTGCCGAAGAGCACTCAGCCCGGCAAGTACACGGTCGCCGTGTCGCAGGCGGACGGCGACGAGGCGACAGCCACGGTCACCGTCAACCGTGCGGGCGGCATCATCGGTGGCATCATCGACTGGCTGTGGGATCTCATCAACGGCTGGTTCTGACCTCGACAGGCGGTATGCCCGCCTGACACACAAGAAGGCCGTCGGGAGCGATCCCGGCGGCCTTCGTCGTACGTGGGCGCGGTCGCCGTTCAGGCGGAGATGACCTCGACCTCGGCCTGAGCGAGGGCGGTCGCGAACGCCGATTCCGGGGGAGTGTCCGTCACCAGGTAATCCGCGCGGTCCAGAGTCGTCACCTGGGCGAACAGTCGCCGCCCGAACTTCGACGAGTCCGCGAGGATCGCGGTGCGATCGGCGCGCTGGATCATCTCGGCCATCATGTTCGCGTCGCCCATGTTCGACGTCGAGAAGCCGGCCTCGTCGATGGCGCCGACGGCGATCAGTGCCAGATCGCAACGGATGTCCACCTCGGGTCCCCCCGGGGTCATCATGAACGTGACGGGTCCGGTGGTGGCCTGGGTGATCGCTCGCACAGCGCCGCCGAACACGTAGAGGTCGCGGAAGGCGGAAGGGGAGATCTCGGCAGGGATCCGCAGGTTGTTCGTCGCGATCGTGAGATCCCGATGGTTGCGGAGCGCCCGGGCGAGGGCCAGGGTGGTCGTGCCGGCGTTGAGCATCACGACTGCTCCATCGTCGATGAGTCCCGCGGCGAGGCGCGCGATCGTCTCCTTCTCCTCGGTCTGCATCCGCAGGCGGACGTCGAGCGCCCGGTCTTTCAGCTGCCCCTCCGCGCTGACAGCTCCTCCGTGTGTGCGGATGACGACGCCTTCACGGTCGAGCTGGTCGAGATCGCGGCGAATCGTGTCGATGGAGACGTGGAAATGTTCGGCGAGGCCGCCGACGGTCACCTCTCCCACCTGCTCGACATACGAGGCGAGATCCGCCTTCCGACCCGCCGGGAGGCGGCGCTTGGGCGACGGTGCGGTTGCTTCCATGCACCCATCTCTAGCACATACGAGCGAGAAATTCGGCAGAGTTCAGCAGAAAACTGCAGATTCGTTGCGGCGCGGATCGTGTCCGCAGCCCGCACCGTGACGGCGATTCGGGAACGAATCTGTGATTACATCCACCGAATAGTGCAAAGAAGTGCTTGACGTTCCGGCAAATGAACGCATAACATTGCTCAAAACCGCATGAACAAGCATCGAAGCGCGTGTGCGGCACGATCTCGAAGAGGAGAAGTGATGATCACAGTGGGACGAGGGCGACGCATTCTCAAGCTCGCCGGCGCCGCGACAGCAGCCGTGACAGTCCTGGCCGTGGCTGGGTGCGCGGCAGGCGACAGCGGAACCGACGGCGGGGATGGCGGAGACGTCACGATCGAATTCGCGCAGTGGTGGGAGCCGGAGCTCCCCGACGGCGAGTTCCGAGCGCTCATCGACGAGTTCGAAGACGCGAACCCCGGCATCACGGTCGAACTCGTGAGCGGACCGTACGCATCGACCAAGGAGCAGCTCTTCGCCGGCGCGGCATCCGGCACCATGCCCGACGTCGTCGGCCTCGACGGCGCATGGGTCAACGACTTCGCGTCGCAGGGCGTCATCGCCGACCTGACCGCCCTCATGGAGGAGAACGACTACGACGACAGCGAGCTGGCGAGTCAGATCCAGGTCGACGGCAGCACCTACATGATCCCCGTCGTGAACTTCGTCTACCCGATGTTCACGAACGACACCCTGCTCGCCGACGCGGGCGTCACTGCTCCACCCACCACCCGTACGGAGTTCGCGGACGCAGCCTCGAAGGTCTCGGCCCTCGGTGGCGACGTCTCGGGTTGGGTCCTCCCGCTCTCGTTGGAGGCTCCGAACGGCGTGCAGAACGACGTCATGTCGTGGGTCTGGGCCTCTGGCGGCTCGATGCTCAAGGACGGCCAGCCCGATCTGACGAACGACGACGTGACCTCGGCGGTCGATTTCATCGGCGGCATGTGGGACGACGGCTCGATCGCCTCGGGCTCCTTCACGATGAAGGAGCAGGACAAGGTCGAGGAGTTCACGAACGGCCGCGTCGGAATGATGATCGACTCGCTGGCGCACATCAACCTGATCCGCGAGACCAACCCCGATCTGCAGTTCTCGATCTCGGCGCTTCCGGCTGAAGACGGATACGACGGCGAGCGGGGCATCCCGTACGCATCCTGGGGCATCGGCGTGGCCGAGAACTCGGAGCACAAGGACGCCGCGTTCAAGCTGGTCGAGTTCCTCATGAGCGAGCAGACCAACTCCGAGCTCTCGACGATGGCCAAGGCCTTCCCCGGCAACTCGAAGTCGGTCCCCGACTTCGTGAACGACGACGAGCTGTTCAAGCAGGCGTTCGACATCTACCAGGCGGGCTACCCGGCGAACGAGTTCACCGGACTCCCCGTCGCCGAAGAGCTGATGCGTCTGCTCGGTGAGCAGCTGCAGTCGGCCTTCGACGGGCAGCAGTCGATCGACGACGCGCTCAAGACCGCGCAAGGGGCCTGGGAAGCGGAGTTCTGATCCTCCGCCTCCCCACCTGAACGGGGTGCCGCATCGCGACGAGTCCGGTGCGGCACCCGACCAACCAAGGAGCACCGGTTCCCATGAGCCTGAAGATGTCAGACGACACCGAGGTGATCGTCACAGGGGTCGCGCTGTCGCGGCGACGCCGACAGCTGCGCAAGACCACGGAGTCGTACGGATTCCTCTCGCCGACGATCATCCTGCTGTTCGTGCTGATGATCATCCCGATCGTGATGGTGATCGGGTACTCGTTCCAGGACAACGTGATCCTGAACAAGTCGCCGGAGTTCGTCGGAATCCAGAACTATGTCGAGATCCTCTCGGATCCCGGTTTCTGGAAGGCGACGGGCAACACCATCCTCTTCACGGTGGCAAGCGTCGCAGCGCACCTCGTGCTGGGTCTCGCGTTCGCGATGATGCTCAACAGCCCCCTGCTCGGTCGGTTCTCGCGTTCGCTCTTCCGGGCTCTCTATGTCTTGCCGTGGCTCTTCACCGTCGCGGTGATCGCCGTGCTCTGGCGCATGCTCCTCGCCCCGAACGGCGTGGTCAACTTCCTGCTCAACACCGACATCGAGTGGCTCGCCTCTCCGCAGCTCGCGCTGGGCACCATCATCTTCATCAACATCTGGGCCGGCTACCCGTTCTTCATGGTGAGCCTGCTCGCGGGCCTCCAGGGAGTTCCGGCCGAACTGCACGAGGCTGCGACCGTCGACGGCGCGAACAGCGTGCAGCGGTTCTGGAACGTCACCATCCCGCAGCTGCGTCCCATCATCATCAGCCTGGTGCTGCTCGACCTGATCTGGACCTCGCAGCAGTTCGCCCTCATCTGGATGACCACGGGTGGCGGACCGATCGATGTCACAGAGGTGCTCAGCACCTTCACCTACAAGCTCGCCTTCGCCAAATACGACTTCTCGCTCGCGGCGACCTCCGCGGTCCTGGTCCTGCTGATGTCGATGGTGCTCGCCGTGTTCTACGTCCGTCACCAGAAAGCGAGGGACTGATCATGGCTCTCACCGCCCTCGCCCAGCGCCGTGTCGCCAAGACGGGCCTGACCATCGGTCTCATCATCGGCGCGGTCTTCGCCGCCGGTCCCGTGCTGTGGATGCTGTCGAGCTCGTTCAAGTCGAACACGCAGATCTTCGAGCTTCCCCCGCGGCTGATCACCGACACGTTCTCGTTCGACGCCTACATCGCGATCTTCACGAACCCCGAGACCATGCGGTTCTTCCTGAACAGCTACATCGTGGCGGGGTCGGTTACGATCCTCACCCTGCTGGTGGCGATCCAGGCGGCCTACGCGTTCAGCCGGTTCGAGTTCCGAGGCAAGCGCATCCTGAACGTGGTGATCGTCAGCGTGCAGGCCGTGCCTCCGATCACGCTGTTGATCCCGTACTTCGGACTCATGGTTGCGCTCGGGCTGTACAACTCGTACCTCGGCCTGATCCTCACCTACATGGTGTTCACGCTGCCCTACGCGATCATCATGATGACCGGCTACTTCAACACCCTGCCGAAGGAGCTCGACGAGGCCGTCCGTGTCGACGGCGCCGGGTCCATGACCGCCCTCTGGCGGATCCTGGTGCCGATCTCGGTTCCCGGCATCGTCTCAGTCGGGATCTACACGTTCATGATCGCGTGGAACGAGTACCTGTTCGCGCTGACGCTGACCCGCACCATCGACATGCGCACGGTTCCCATCGGCATCCAGCTGCTCATGGGCCAGCACTCATACGAGTGGAACCAGATCATGGCGATGAGCGTGCTCGGGTCCATCCCCGTGCTGATCCTCTTCCTCATCTTCCAGCGGTACTTCATCAGCGGTCTCACGGCGGGGTCCGTGAAGAGCTGACGTCGCGCCGACGGACAACCGACCACCACGAAACAGGAGAAAACACGTGCTCTACACCGGCAAATCCATCCTCGATGTCGCCAACGAGAACAACTTCGCCATCCCGGCGTTCAACATCAGCGACTGGGCGATGTTCAACGGGGTCATGGACATCAGCGAGCAGAAGGCCGCCCCGGTCATCATCGCGATCCACCCCGACGAGGTGTCTCACATCACCACCGATCTGATCGCGGCGATGCACTCCCGTGCACACCGCTCGAGCGTGCCCGTCGCGATCCACTGGGACCACGGCGGCAGCTACGAGCAGATCATCACCGCGATCAAGGCCGGCTTCACCTCGGTCATGATCGACGCCTCGCTGCTGCCGTTCGACGAAAACGTGGCGCTGACCCGCAAGGTCGTCGATGCGGCTCATGCCGTGGGGATCCAGGTCGAAGGAGAGCTCGGCACGATCGGCGCCAACGACAGCTACGGCGAGTCGGGTGCCGCGGAGATCATCTACACGAACCCGGAAGACGCGGTGCGTTTCGTCGAGGAGACCGGCGTCGACAGCCTCGCCATCGCGATCGGCACCTCGCACGGCCTTTACCCGAGCGACAAGAACCCCGAGCTGCGTCACGATCTGCTCGAGGAGATCAAGGCCGCGGTCGGCATCCCCCTGGTGCTGCACGGCGGTTCCTCGAACCCGGATGCCGAGCTCCGCCGCGCCGTCGAGCTGGGCGTCAACAAGATCAACATCTCGAGCGACATCAAGGTCTCGTACCACAACCGCATGCGCGAGATCCTCGGCACCGATCAGCGTCTGCGCGAACCCAACGCGATCCAGCCGGCGGCCCTCGAGGCCATGAAGGCCACGGCTGCTGAGAAGATCGACCTGTTCGGCGCAGACGGCAAGGCGTCGCTGTACTGAACCTCGGACCTCGGAAGGATGATCGGCGACGTGGACAGAACGCTCGTACTCGGACTCGGCGGGACAGTCGACTACGAGCTCACCTGGGATTCGTCGGTGTTCGACAGGCTGGCGCACGCGCACGGTGTGCGCCGGCATGAACTGACGACCACGGCGCCGATCATCGACGAACGCTCGCTGCTGGTGGCGGTGCTCGCGTTCGTCGCCTCGGGAACCGGGGCGGAGCGGTTCGTCGCCTCGTCCGAGGTGATCGAGGCGTTCGTGTCGCACTTCGCGCACACGATCACGCTCGGAGGCACCGGGGTGCGAGCCGGTCTCGTGCTCGATGCCCTCGGCATCCCGAGCGTGCAGCACCTGGTGAGCATCGACGACAACGTGCGCCGGCTGCTTCCGGAGTCGATGTCGTACATCTGCTCGGCGACGGAGGACACCCTCGATCCGCACCTCATCGTGCAGTACCCGGTCGGCGCGCATGTGCGGCTCACAGACGGCGACGTCCTGTCGCCCGCACCCAACCGCCTGATTTTCGCGAATGACCCGCCGAATCGGCGCATGCTGCTGGCGCCCGACCTCGCCGACGCCCTCGCGGGTGCGGGGGTGTTCCTCGTCTCGGGGTTCAACACGATGCAGGATCATGATCTGCTCGAGCTCCGGCTCGCCGAGGTGCGAACGGCGATGCAGAGCCTGCCCGATGACTCTCTCGTCTACTACGAAGACGCGGGCTTCTACACGCGGAGCTTCGCCGAGACGGTCCGGGCTCGCCTGCTGCCGCAGATCGACGTCTACGGCATGAACGAAGACGAGCTGCAGGAGTACGTCGGCCGGTCGGTGAATCTGCTCGACCAGTCCGACGTCATCCGAGCCCTCCACGAAGCGCAGATGATCATCCCCGCGCGCGCCCTGGTCGTGCACACGCGCTACTGGGCGATCGCGACAGGGCCGGATGCCGGTCGGCACCGTGCCGCGCTCGACAGCGCCGTGCGTGTCGCCGCCACCCGTTACCGCATCGGCGACCGGCTGACCGAGCGCGACGTCGAGGAGACCTCAGACCTGCCCCGCCACGGGGGAGGGCAGGCGCTCGTCGCCGCCGTCGAGGATGCGCTGCCCGATGCCGTGGGCGTCGCGGCGTTCTCGCTCGATGTCGCATCGCCGACCACGGTCGGCCTCGGAGACACGTTCGTCGGGGGATTCCTCGCCGGAGCCGTGCGATCGAGGGAGACCGAGTGAATCCGATCCTGCTGCCGTCGAACCGACCGGCCGAGCGCTTCTACCGCGGGGGAGCGCGCATCAGCGGCTTCCGGGGAGAGCGGGCCTCCGCACCCCGCGAACCCGAGGACTGGATCGCGTCGACGACCACGGTCAACGGCGAGGCGCTCGTCGGACTCACCAGACTCCCCGACGGACGGCTGCTGCGTGAGGCGGTCGCCGACGACCCGATCGCGTGGCTGGGTGAGCGCCACGTCGCACGATGGGGCGCCGACACGCGCCTGCTGGTCAAGCTCCTCGACGCGGGGCAACGCCTGCCGGTTCACGCGCACCCGCACGACGACTTCGCGGCGACGCACCTCGGCACCGCATACGGCAAGGCGGAGGCCTGGTACATCCTGCAGGGCGGCACGGTGCACGTCGGACTGCGAGACGACGTCGCGGCCGACGTGCTGGCGGACCTCGTCGATCGGCAGGACTCGGCGGCGCTGCTCGACCTGCTGCACGCGGTGGACGTCCACCCCGGCGACGTCGTCTGGGTGCCCCCGGGTGAGCTGCACGCCATCGGCGCCGGCATCCTGCTGCTCGAACTGCAGCAGCCCGAGGATCTCTCGATCCTCCTCGAGTGGCACGACTACGCGATCGACGGAGCCGCGGTCGGTCACCTCGGACTCGGTTTCGAGGTCGCGCTCGCCGCGGTGAACCGCAGGGGGCGGTCGCGCAGCGACCTCGGAGAGCTCATCGGCCCCGCTCCGGCATCCGACTCGGTCTTCCCTCACCCCGCCGACGAGTACTTCCGTCTCGAGCGTGTCCCCGTCGACGGCCCGACCGTCATCGACCAGGGCTTCTCGGTACTGATAGTCAGCGCGGGCGACGTCGTGATCGGAGGCGTCGAGCACCATACGGGGGCCACTCTCGTCGTTCCGCACGCGGCCGGAGCACTCGACGCGACCGGAGTCGGCGAGCTGCTCGTGGCGCGCCCACCGACGCCCTGAGGCCGGAATCGACGCGGATTCCGCCCGGGTAGACTGGAGTCATGCCCGAACCGAAAGTCGCCAGCTTTCCGGCGATCCGTGGTGCGCTGAAGTTCTACCAGATCGCGTCGATCATCACCGGAGTCATGCTGCTCCTGCTGGTCGCCGAGATGGTGCTGAAGTACACGCCGATCCGACTCGAGCTCTTCGCAGGGGGATCCGGCGGTCTGCTGTGGTTCGCACCCGTGGTCGAG
This sequence comes from Microbacterium sp. SWDP-B6, assembly GCF_059803615.1. Taxonomy (NCBI): domain Bacteria; kingdom Bacillati; phylum Actinomycetota; class Actinomycetes; order Micrococcales; family Microbacteriaceae; genus Microbacterium; species Microbacterium sp. SWDP-B6. The sequence continues at coordinate 51,929 of NZ_JAPFGV010000012.1, forward strand.
GGGCCCGAGGGCCTCGAATCGACCGGCGACGGACTCAACATCTCCCTCTCGATCCTCGTCGCGCACGGCTGGTTCTACGTCGTCTACCTCTTCGCGTGCTTCCGGATGTGGAGCCTCATGCGCTGGCCGTTCCTGCGCTTCATCCTGCTCGCGCTCGGCGGCGTGATCCCGCTGCTGTCGTTCTTCATGGAGGCCATCGTCGCTCGCGACGTCAAGGCCTACCTCGCTTCTAGGGAGGCCGCCTCGGCCCCCGCCCCTGCCACGGAAGGTGTCCGGTGACCGAACAGTCCGAGACCCAGCAGCGCCCCACGCTCGTCGTCGACTTCGGCGCGCAGTACGCTCAGCTGATCGCCCGTCGGGTGCGTGAGGCCGGCGTCTACAGCGAGATCGTGCCGCACACCGCCACGGCCGCCGAGATCGCTGAGAAGAACCCGGTCGCGATCATCCTCTCGGGTGGTCCGTCGTCGGTCTACGAGGAGGGCGCTCCGCGCCTCGACCCCGCGGTCTTCGAGCTCGGCGTGCCCACGCTCGGCATCTGCTACGGCTTCCAGTACATGGCGCAGACCCTCGGCGGCGAGGTCGCGAACACCGGCCTCCGCGAGTACGGCGCGACGGATGCCGTCGTCTCGGGTGACGGCGGCACGCTGCTCGGCGGCCAGCCTGCCGAGCAGAACGTGTGGATGAGCCACGGCGACCAGGTCGCCAAGGCACCGGAGGGCTTCGACGTGCTCGCCACGACCGATGCGACCAAGGTCGCGGCGTTCGCGAACGAGGAGCGTGGCTTCTACGGCGTGCAGTGGCACCCCGAGGTCAAGCACTCCGACCACGGCCAGCGCGTGATCGAGAACTTCCTGCACAAGGGCGCGGGTCTCGCATCCGACTGGAACAGCGGCAACGTGATCGCCGAGCAGGTCGAGCGCATCCGCGAGCAGGTGGGCGACGCCCGAGTCATCTCAGCGCTCTCCGGCGGCGTCGACTCGGCGGTCTCGACCGCCCTCGTGCACAAGGCGATCGGCGACCAGCTGACCGCGGTCTTCGTCGACCACGGCCTCCTGCGCAAGGGCGAGCGCGAGCAGGTCGAGAAGGACTACGTCGAGTCCACTGGCGTGCGTCTGATCACGGTCGATGCGGCAGATGTCTTCCTCGGTCACCTCGCGGGCGTCACCGACCCCGAGGAGAAGCGCAAGATCATCGGTCGCGAGTTCATCCGCGCCTTCGAGAAGGTGCAGCTCGACCTCGTCGCCGAGGCGAAGGCCTCGGGCGGCGCCCCGGTCAAGTTCCTCGTGCAGGGCACGCTGTACCCCGACGTCGTCGAGTCGGGTGGCGGTGCGGGCACGGCCAACATCAAGTCGCACCACAACGTCGGCGGGCTCCCCGACGACCTCGACTTCGAGCTCATCGAGCCGCTGCGGGCCCTGTTCAAGGACGAGGTGCGCGCGATCGGCCGCGAGCTCGGCATCCCCGAGGCGATCGTCGGCCGTCAGCCGTTCCCCGGACCCGGCCTGGGCATCCGCATCATCGGCGAGGTCACACAGGACCGCCTCGAGATCCTTCGCGAAGCCGACGCGATCGCGCGTGAGGAGCTCACCAAGGCCGGCCTCGACCAGGACATCTGGCAGTGCCCCGTCGTGCTGCTCGCCGATGTGCGCTCGGTGGGCGTGCAGGGAGACGGCCGCACCTACGGCCATCCGATCGTGCTGCGCCCGGTGTCGAGCGAAGACGCCATGACGGCCGACTGGACGCGTCTGCCCTACGACGTGCTGTCGAAGATCTCGAACCGCATCACCAACGGCGTCCGCGACGTCAACCGCGTCGTGCTCGACGTGACGTCGAAGCCGCCGGGAACCATCGAGTGGGAGTGAGCTCGTTGCTCGCATGACCATGAACGGGCACGGACCATCGCGGTCCGTGCCCGTTCGCGGTACTTCGGGCAGGATGAGCGTATGACCAAGGCACGGACGAAGATCACGGTTATCGGTGCAGGCAGCGTGGGGGTGAGCGTGGCCTATGCCGCGTTGATCCGGGGGAGTGCGGCCGAAGTCGCGCTCTACGACATCGCGACGGACAAGGTCGACGCCGAGGTGCTCGACCTGGCCCACGGCACGCAGTTCACGTCGGCGGCGGTGAGCGGCGGTTCTGATCTCGCCGTCGTCGAGGGCAGCGACGTGATCGTGGTGACGGCGGGGGCGAAGCAGCAGCCCGGGCAGACCCGCATGGAGCTCTCGGGCATCAATGCGCGACTGCTCGAGACGCTGATGCCGCAGCTGGTCGAGCGCGCTCCGGACGCGGTGTTCATCATCGTCACGAACCCCGCCGACGTGATGACGGTCGTGGCGCAGCGCGTCTCGGGGCTCGAGCCCCACCGGGTGTTCGGCTCGGGCACGGTGCTCGACACCTCGCGTCTGCGCTGGCGTCTCGCGCATCGCGCGAACGTGAGCACCGCGAGCGTGCACGCCGACATCGTGGGGGAGCACGGCGACACCGAGTTCCCGCTGTGGTCGAACGCGACGATCGGGTCGGTGCCGATCCTGGACTGGCCTGCCGACGACCCGTTCACCACCGAGGAGCTCGACCGCATCGCGATCGAGGTGCGCGACGCGGCGTATGCCGTCATCCGCGGCAAGGGGGCGACGAACCTCGCGATCGGCGTCAGCTGCGCCCGGATCGCCGAGGCCGTGCTGCACGACGAGCGTGCCGTTCTTCCGGTCGCGACGGTGCTCGACGGCGAGTACGGCATCCACGGAGTGGCTCTGTCGGTGCCGTCGGTCGTGGGCGCGGCTGGCGCTGTTCCGCTCGCGGAGACACCGATGAGCGACCACGAGGAAGCCCTTCTGCAGGCCTCGGCCGACGCGATCCGCGTGGCGGTCGAGGAACTCGGCTGATCGGCCTCGGGAGACTCTCGAAGTTTTTTCGGCACCATGTCGATCTGAGGCCTCCCCGTTCGACGTCTTCAATGAGAGGGTCGACAGGCGGCCCCACCACCAAGGAGAACACCATGAAGTACATGCTGATCATGCGCTCGAACGACGATGCGGTCGAGGCGTACAAGGAGATGCCGTTCGAGCAGGTCATCGAGGCGATGGGCAAGTACAACGAGTCGATGATCAAGGCCGGCGTGCTGGCTGCAGGCGAGGGCCTGAGCGACGCCGCTGAGGGATTCGTCGTCGACTTCAGCGCCGAGACGCCGCTGATCACCGACGGGCCCTACGGAGAGACGAAGGAGCTGTTCAACGGCTTCTGGATCCTCGAGGTCTCGAGCCGTGAAGAGGCGGCGGAGTGGGCGAGCAGGGCGCCGCTCGGACCCGGGTCGTTCCTCGAGGTGCGACGCGTGACCGATGAGTCGGACTTCCCGGCCGACAACGAGTGGATCGAGAAGGAGAAGGGCTGGCGCGAAGAGGAAGAGGCGCGTCGCGCACAGCAGTGAGATGACCGACACACCGCACCGCGAGACGGCTCGCTCCGCACCTGATGAGGGTGCGCGGCGAGCCGTCGCCGCCGTGTGGCGCATCGAATCGGCGAAGATCGTCGCGACGCTCACGCGCGTGGTGGGCGACTTCGGCCTTGCAGAGGACCTCGCGCAGGAAGCCCTGCTGGATGCTCTGCAGCAGTGGCCCGTCGACGGTGTGCCTCGCAACGGGGCGGCCTGGCTCACGGCGGTCGCGAAGCGCAAGGCGATCGATGGCTGGCGCCGCCGCGAACGGCTGGACGACCGCATGGCCGTGCTCGCCCACGACCTCGAGCGGGAGCAGGCCGAGGCGGCGGACGCGCCCCCTTGGGACCCGGATGCCGTCGACGACGACGTGCTCCGGCTGATCTTCATCTCGTGCCACCCGGTGCTCTCGCGCGAAGCCCAGGTGGCGTTGACCCTGCGCGTCGTGGGCGGTCTGTCGAGCGAGGAGATCGCCCGGGCCTTCCTCGTGCCGACGGCGACCGTGCAGCAGCGCATCGTGCGGGCCAAGAAGACCCTCGCGGCGGCGAACGTCCCTTTCGAGATGCCGCCTCGCGAAGAGCACACGGCACGACTGGGAGCGATCCTGGGCGTGCTGTATCTGATCTTCAACGAGGGTCATGCGGCCAGCAGCGGGCCCGACTGGATGCGCCCTGAGCTGAGTCTGGAGGCGATCCGACTCGCACGCGTGCTGGCGGCGCTGATGCCGCGGGAGCGGGACGCGCACAGCCTCGTCGCCCTCATGGAGCTGACCGCCGCACGCTTTCCCGCACGGGTGGACGCGCACGGCGATCCCGTTCTTCTCGCCGATCAGGACCGTCGTCGATGGGATCGCGGCCGCATCGCCCGCGGGCGTGCAGCCCTGGGGGCAGCGGACGCCCTCGGCGCGGGTCGTGGCCCGTACGGACTTCAGGCCGCCATCGCCGAATGCCATGCGGTCGCCGCATCGTTGGACGAGACCGACTGGGATCGCATCGTGGTGCTGTATGAGGCGCTCGGCCGCATCGCTCCGTCGCCCGTGGTCGAACTCAATCGTGCGGCGGCCGTCGCGATGGCGACGGGGCCGGCGTCCGCCCTGCAGATCATCGACCGTCTCGCATCTTCGGGCGCGCTCGCGGGGTACCACCTTCTTCCCGCCACGCGGGCCGAGCTGCTGCTGCGGCTCGGGCGCGACGACGAGGCTCGCAGCGAATTCGCGGTGGCAGCGTCGCTCGCGGGCAATGATCGAGAGCGCGCACTGCTGCGGGCCAAGGCCGAAGGGCGCTGAGCACAGCCCCCATACGCAGAGAACCGCCCCCTTCGCCAGCGACGCTGGAGAGGAGGGCGGTTCCGGTACTGCGGTGTGTCAGCTGCGGGCCTTGCTGCCGCGGTTGACGACCAGGCCGTAGATCAGCAGCACGATGATCGAGCCGCCGATGGCGAGGAGCCAGGTGCCGAGGTCCCAGAACTCGGTCAGAGGACGGTTCAGGATCAGGCTTCCGAGCCAGCCGCCGAGGAAGGCGCCGACGACGCCGAGCAGCAGCGTGATGAGCCATCCGCCGCCCTGCTTTCCGGGCAGGATCAGCTTTGCGATTGCTCCGGCGATGAGGCCGAGAAGAAGGAATCCGAGAAAGCTCATGTTCAGCTCCTTTATTTCGTGAGCCCCGGGGTGCCAGGGCTCGTGTTACCCATAGTGCCCTCCCAGCTGATTATCAGCCAACCCCTTGCGCTGCGGCCCCCGGATATGCAATAAGGCCCGCCTCCCAGGGGGAGACGGGCCTCACGGCGAAGCGATTCGCGTCAGTTGCTGCCGCGGACGATCGCGATCATGCGCAGGATCTCGACGTAGAGCCAGACGACCGTGACCATGATGCCGAAGGCGCCGAGCCAGCCGTACTTGCGGGGAGCGCCGTTGCGCACGCCCTGCTGGATCTGGTCGAAGTCGAGCACCAGCGAGTAGGCGGCCATGATGACGACCAGGACGCCGATGATCAGGCCGAGCGGGATGCCCATGATCTCAGCGCTGTAGAGACCGAAGGCCTGGCCCTGGGGCAGCACGCCCGTCCACATCAGGACGAGGTTGAGCAGCGAGAAGACCAGGTAGCCGACCATGGCGATCATGAAGATCTTGGTGGCCTTCTTCGACGCGCGGATCTTGCCGCTCGCGAAGAGCGCCAGCGTCACGCCGACGACCGAGACGGTGGCGAGCGTCGCCTGGACGACGATGCCGGGCCAGATGACCTCGAAGAACGCCGAGATGCCACCGATGAAGAGGCCCTCGAACGCCGCGTAGGCGAAGATCAGCGCGGGGCGGACCTTCTTGCGGGACGTGAACGAGATCACCATGGCGAGGACGAAGCCGCCGAGCGCGCCGACGATCCAGGGCAGCATGTTCGGCTGGAACTGGTCGTAGGGGTTCTGCTCAGGAGCGACGACGCCGCCGAGCGTCACGAACCAGCCGACGGCCGCGGTGACGAGCAGGATGGCGAAGAGTCCGGCGGTCTTCCAGACGGTGTCCTCGACGGACATGCGGTCGGTCTCGATCGCGCCAGCGGGGGGAGCGGCGTACATGCCCTCCAGCTGCGCGTTGGCGGCGGCATCCATCGCTCCGTGCTGGAGCGACGCGGCCTGCGCACCCTGAGCGCCCTGCGGCGCACCCGGGTAGGTCGCGACGTTGCGCGGATCCTGCTGCTGGAACGCCGGGTTGTTGAAGGCGAAGTTGCTCATGTGGGCCTCACTCCAAAGTGGGTTGTAGGTCGCTTTCCTCCACGATACCCGGAATGCCGGGTCATCAGGGTGTCCTACGCTGAGAGCGTGCCCAGGAAATCGCCTCTCGTGATCGGGCACCGCGGTGCGCCCGGCTACCGTCCGGAACACAGTCGCTCCTCCTACGAGCTCGCCCTCGCGATGGGGGTGGATGCGGTCGAACCCGACGTCGTCGCCACCAAGGACGGCGTGCTCGTGGTGCGGCATGAGAACGAGATCTCGGGGACCACCGACATCGCGGAGCGCCCCGAGTTCGCCGACCGCAAGACGACCAAGCGCGTCGACGGTCAGGCGTTGACCGGCTGGTTCACCGAGGACTTCACATGGGAGGAGCTCTCGACGCTGCGCAGCCGCGAACGACTGCCAGAGGTGCGGCTGTCGAGCGCGACCTTCAACGGCTCGCAGGCCATTCTGCGGCTCACCGATGTGCTCGACATCGTGCGCGCCGGGTCGGTCGAGCACGGGCGCGAGATCGGCGTCGTGCTCGAGGTCAAGCACGCCACGTACTTCGCGGGGATCGGCCTCGACCTCGCGCCGCTGATCGAGCGCGACCTGCGTGCTGCCGGATGGGCGAGCGACGAGCTTCCTCTGATCATCGAGTGCTTCGAGTCGACGATTCTCGGCGACCTCAGAGCGCGGGGCATCGCCGCCTCGTACATCTACCTGATCGAGGCCTCCGGGCGCCCCTACGACCTTCTGGTCGCGCAGGGCAAGCACGCGCTGACCTACAAGGCCACGGTCACCCCGAAGGGGCTCGACGGACTGGTCGGTCAGGTCGACGGCATCAGCGTGAACAAGCGGATGCTGCTCGCCGCCGGCAACTCGATCGTCGCCGATGCCCATGCCCGAGGGCTCACGGTCTTCACGTGGACGTGCCGCCCCGAGAACGCGTTCCTCTCGGCGGAGTACCGCGGTGCCGGAGGCAAGAGCGCCTACGGCGACTACGAGGCGGAGTGGGGCGCGATCGCGCGCACCGGCGTCGATGGGGTGTTCGTCGACCACCCCGATCTCGGTGTCGGGTTCTTCCGAGACTGAGCGGCGTGCTCAGAGCGGGCCGAGCACGTCCGGCACCGCGCGATCGAGATGCAGTGCGCGCAGCGGGGCCAGTATCTCGCGCTCCTCGAATCGGAAGTGCGACTCCATGATCGCGGCGACACCGCCGAGGTGTCGTTCGATCGTCTCGGCCCTCTCGCCGTCCTCGACGGCGGTTCGCAGTGCGCCGAGCAGGTGCGCGAGCATCGAGTGATCCTGCATGAGCTTGTCGATCACGTCGCCGAGTTCGGGGTGCTCCGCACGCAGGGCCGGGAACAGGGCGCGGTCCTCGCTCAGATGGTGGCCGTCGAGCGCGGAGCAGAAGCCGATGCAGAAGAGGGCGAGATCGGAGGCGGCATCCGGGCGGTCGTCGCCCTCGTCGAGAGCCGCTCGCGTCGCCTCCAGGGCCGCTCGGAGTCGGGTGTGGGCCCGGCGCAGTTCCTCGTCCCAGGCGATCAGGCGGTCGGCATCCATTCCGGCCAGTCTAGGTCGGACGGTGCGATCCGTCAGAGGGTGCGGTCGAATGCGCCCTTGCGAGACACGATCTCCTTGCCGAGCGGCATCAGCGAGACGGGCACCATCTTGAAGTCGGCGATGCCCATCGGGATGCCGATGATCGTGACGCAGAGCAGCAGACCCGAGACGATGTGGCCGATCGCCAGCCACCAGCCCGCGAGGATCACCCACAGCACGTTTCCGAGGAACGAGCCGACTCCCGAGGTCGGCTTGCTGACGATCTCGCGTCCGAACGGCCAGATCGCGTAGCGGGCGATGCGGAAGGAGGCGATGGCCCAGGGGATCGTCACGATCGGGATGCACAGCAGGATGCCCGCCAGCATGTAGCCGAGGAAGAGACCGAATCCGGCGAAGATCAGCCAGATGATGTTGAGGATCGTTCGCACGTCTCGATCCTCGCACCGCAGCCTGAACATCTGCCGATTCGCTGTGTATCCGTTTCGGCCTCCCGTGATCCGGCGAGAACAGATGCGAGACTGCCCCGATGACCGGAATCATCGTCGACAGTGTCAGCAGATCGTTCGGGAGCGTGCAGGCGGTGCGCTCCGCGACATTGCGCGCCGAGCCAGGGCGGGTGACCGGACTCGTCGGCCCCAACGGTGCGGGCAAGACCACGCTGCTGCTGATGCTCGCGTCGCTCCTGGCTCCGGACGCGGGGACGATTCGCATCGCCGGAGTCGACCCGTCGGAGGACGCGCTCGCGGCGAGACGGCTGCTCGGGTGGATGCCGGACGCCCTCGGCGCGTGGCCGTCGCTGACCGCTCGCGAGACGATCACGACGACGGCACGGCTGTACGGCATCCCGGTGCCGGACGCAGCCGCCCGGGCGGCGCAGCTGCTCGAGCTCGTCGGTCTGCGAGATCTCGCCGATTCTCCGGCCAAAGTGCTGTCGCGCGGCCAGAAGCAGAAGCTCGGCCTCGCCCGCGCGCTCGTGCACGATCCGCAGGTGCTGCTGCTCGACGAGCCCGCATCGGGTCTCGATCCGGAGGCGCGCATCCAGCTGAGGACGCTGTTGCGGAGCTTCGCGGCCGAGGGACGCACGGTGCTGATCTCGAGTCACATCCTGTCGGAGCTCGAGGAGGTCGTCGACGACGCCGTGTTCCTCGTCGCGGGCTCGGTGGTCGATGCCGCGCCGGGGCAGTCGACGGGGCGTGCCTGGCGCGTCCGGCTGCTGGGGGCCGATGCCGCACGTCAGAACGCGGACTCCTGGCAGGTGGCTCAGACCCTCGGGCTGCCGATCGAATCGCTCGGTGCCGATCGCGGGGGAGTGCTCGTCGGCTTCGACTCCGAGGAGGCGGCCGCACTGGGCCTGCGCTCCCTGGTGCGGGCGGGTCTCCAGATCTCGGAATTCGCCCCCGCGCAGAGCGCGCTCGAGCACACCTTCCTCACCCTGAACGACCCGGCTGCGGCCGCAGCGCGATCTGCGGCGCAGGCTCCTCCGACGGCGCCGCCCTCCCCGCCCGCAGCGACCGACAACGGGGAGGCAGGCGCATGAGCATCTCGAACATCCGCATCATCGCCCGTCTCGAACTGACGCAGAGACTCCGCAGCGTCGGCTGGTACGTGCTCCTCGGAATCTTCGGGGTGCTCCTTCTCGGCGTCACCGTGCTCGCATTCGCGGTCTACTCCTGGGCCGATTTCGTCGGCGCAGGCGTCTTCTCGATCGTCGTGAACATGGTGCTCCTGCTCGTCGTGCTCGTGTCGCCCACGCTCAGCGGCAACGCCATCAACGGGGATCGCGACGCCGCGACCCTGGCGGCCGTCCAGGTGACGGCCGCCTCAACCGGCGACATCATGCTCGGCAAGCTCGCCGCCGCGGTCGCGACGGGATTCGCGTTCCTGATCGTCGCGATTCCCTTCCTGGCGATCTCGCTGCTGGGCGGCGGAGCGAATGCCGTGGTGCTGCTCGTCTCGCTGCTGGTGCTCGTGGTGGAGATCATCGTCGTCGCGGCGATCGGTGTGGGGCTGAGCGGCGTGATCGCCCGCCCGCTCTTCTCCGTCGCGACGACGTACCTCGTCGTCGCCGGCCTCACGATCGGCACTCTGGTCGTGTTCGCGCTCGGCGGCCTGGCGGTGCGGACCGACGTCGAGCAGCAGAGCCGTCCGTACGACGCGAACGGCATCGTGGACTGCGATTCCTGGGAGACCTACACGCAGGAGGTTCCGCGCTTCGACTACGTCTGGTGGGTTCTCGCCGCGAACCCGTTCGTGGTCCTCGCCGACGCCACACCGACCGAGTTCAACGCCGACGGCTACCCCGTCGACATGTTCGGGCAGATCAAGCTCGGGGTCCGCACGGCCCAGCAGCCGCCGGTCGAGCAGAGCTGGGACGAGTGCTCCAACGAGGTGTTCGAGTATCCGACCCCCGAGAGGATCATCGCCAGCACGGTCCCGAGCTGGTTCGTGGGCCTCGGCGTGCAGATCCTCATCGCCGGTGGGCTCTTCGCCGGAGCGTGGTCGCGCACCCGGACGCCGGCCAAGCGGCTGCCTCCGGGAACGCGCATCGCCTGACCGGCGACCCGCTGCTCGGATGTGAACCGCCACCGCTCGTTCACCATCCGTGCACCTGCGGGTCGTCGGGCGGCCATGCGGCATCGCTGATGTGGAGTCATACCCGTCTGATTCCCCCAGGAGCCCCATGTCCCGCTTGAAATCCGCGGCTGCGGTCACGACGGTCTGCGCGCTCAGCGCTGCCGCTCTGCTCGCCGTGCCCCTCGCCGCCACCGGAGCCGAACTCGGCATCCGGATCAACGAAGTCGAATCCAGCGGGGGCGTTCCCGGAGACTGGATCGAGTTCGTCAACACCTCCGACGCCGTCGTCGATCTGAGCGGGTTCGTCGTGAAGGACGACGGCGACGACGAGTCGTACGTGTTCCCCGACGGTTCCCTCGTCGAACCCGGCGCCCACCTCGTGCTCGATGAGGCAGCGGACGGCGTCGGCGGTTTCGCCTTCGGTCTCGGAAAGGACGACCAGGTCCGCCTGTTCGACCAGAGCGCGACCCTCGTCGACGAGACCGCCTGGACCGCTCACGCCGCTGTCACCTGGGGTGGCCGCGAGGTCGCGGGCACGGTCGAGTGGGCCGAGACCACCGAGTCCACGAAGGGCGCGGCCAACGTGTTCGCCCCGGACGCCCCTGTCGGCGGTTCGATCGTCATCAACGAGGTCGATTCGCAACCCGCGGACTGGGTCGAGTTCCACAACTCCGGAGACGCCGCGCTCGACATCTCCGGCTATGAGATCCGCGACAACTCGGACGACCACCGCTGGCAGTTCCTGCCGGGGACGCAGATCGCCGCCGGCGGATTCCTCGTGGTCGAGGAGGGCACGATCGGCCTCGTCGACGGCGCCGAGACCGCGTTCCGCGACCCGATCGGGATCGGCAGCGCAGACCGCATCCGACTGTTCGACGCCGTCGGCGCGCAGATCGACGACACTCTTCCGTGGGAGGGCCACGCGGCGATCGACGGCGACGCCGCTGCCGCGACTCTCGCACGCTGCCCTGACGGCGAGGGCGCCTTCGTGCTGGCCCACCCGACCATGGGCGGCGCGAACTCGTGCGTGATGCCCGATGTGGTCATCAACGAGATCGAGTCCAACGGCGACGCGACCGACTGGGTCGAGGTCGTGAACTCCGGCAGCACGGCGGTCGACCTCTCCGGCTGGACGCTCATGGACGGCGATCCGGTCGGCCACGCCGCGGAGACGACTCCGCTGCCCGTGGGAACCGTTCTCGAACCGGGCGCGTACTTCGTCTTCGACCAGCCCACGGACTTCGTCTTCGGCCTCGGCAACGGCGACGCGGTCACCGTGCGCGACGCGAACCTCAACGTCGTCGACGAGCACGTGTACGACGCGCACGCGGCAGGCGTCCTCGCCCGCTGCGCAGACGGCAGCGGCGACTTCGTCGACATCGCGGTCTCGACCAAGGGGCAGCGCAACGCGTGCGGCAACGCGGTGCGCATCAACGAGGTCGAGTCCGACGGCGGCTCGCCGGGTGACTGGGTCGAGCTCGTCAACCCGACGGCATCCGACCTCGATGTCTCCGGCATCGTCGTGAAGGACGACGACGACACGCACTCCTACGCGATCCCGGCCGGCACCACCATCAGCGCCGGCGGACACCTCGTCATCGAGGGTGCCGACCTCGGCTTCGGTCTGGGCGACGGAGACACCGTGCGCCTGTTCGACGGCGGTCTTCTCGTCGACTCGACCACCTGGGGTGCGGGGCACGCCGCGACCACCTGGGGCCGCTGCCCCGATGCGACCGGCGCATTCGCCGTCACCGCGGAGAGCACCAAGGGCCAGGCCAACACCTGTGCAGGAGAGATCGAGGTCTCTCCCTGGCCCGGCTCTGCCGAGGTCCGGGTGCTCGACACCGCGCCGACCTTCCTCGAGGACAGCTCGGGGCTCGACGTGCAGGAGACCGCCGACGGATCGTTCCTCTGGGCCGTCGACAACGGCGACGGACGCATCTGGAAGCTTGAGGCCCATGCCGACGGCTCGTTCTCGCAGATCCCCGGCTGGGAATCTGGCAAGCGCGTGCGGTTCCAGAAGGATGCCTCGGACCCGGGCGCCGCAGGCCCCGACACCGAGGGCATCACCGTCGACGGCGACGGGGCGGTCTACGTCGCCTCGGAGCGCGACAACAGTGCCAAGGGCGTGAACCAGAACACCCTCCTCAAGGTCGATCCCGACGCCTCTGCCGGCGATCTCGTCGCCGAGCAGGAGTGGGATCTGACCGCGCTGCTTCCTGCCGTGGGAGCGAACCTCGGCATGGAGGCGGTGCAGTGGGTGCCTGACAGCGCGCTCGAGGGCGCGCTCTTCGATGCCAACAGCGGCTCGGCCTACGACCCGGCGGACTACGCCGGCCACGGTGACGGTCTGTTCTTCGTAGCGGTGGAGGACAACGGCCACGTCTACGCGTTCGCGCTCGGCGCTGACGGCCAGGCGACCCTCGTCTCGGAGATCGCACCGGGACTCGCCGGGGTCATGGCGCTCGACTACGACAGCGTGCTCGACGTGCTGTGGGCGGTCTGTGATGACGGCTGCCAGGGGCAGTCGGCGCAGATCACGCTGAACGGCACGGCCCAGCCCGGACTCGCGCACTTCGCCCGCCCCGCCGGCATGCCGGACATCAACAACGAGGGCTTCGCGACGGCTCCGGCCTCGCTGTCGGTCGACGGTCAGCGCCCGGTCTGGTGGTTCGCCGACGGCTTCGCCTCGGAGGCGCTGCGCGTCGGCACCCTCCCCGGGGTCACCGGTGAGAACCCTGGCGAGAACCCCGGCGAGAACCCGGGAGAGGACCCGGGAGCGAACCCCGGCGAGAACCCGGGAGAGGACCCAGGTGAGAACTCCGGTGACGACAACCACGTCACCGACCCGAGCGGGCTCGCCGCAACCGGCGTCGAAGTGCCCGTGGCGATGATCTCGCTGGCGCTGATGCTCGTCGTCGTCGGCGCGCTGGTCGCCCGCCGACGTCGTCGTTCGGCCTGATTCGACGCCTCCGCACGACGGACGGCCTGGTGCACGATGACTCGTGCGCCAGGCCGTCTTCGCGCGCACCGTCGGAGAGGGCGTTCCGCGCCTCGTCGTCCCTGCGGGACTTCCACCCGACGGCAGTGTCGGTGGCGCGGCCTAGACTCATAGAGCCATGACCGAAGCCCCCCTCATCGTTCCCGGATCCGTCGGCCCCCGCTCCACGGGAGCGCAGGGACAGGACGACCTCCTCGCCGGCCTCAACCCGCAGCAGCTCGAGGCGGTGACCTATCGCGGACCCGCGCTGCTGATCGTCGCGGGAGCCGGTTCGGGCAAGACCAGCGTTCTCACCCGCCGCATCGCCTCGCTGCTGAGGGCGCGAGAGGCCTGGCCCAGCCAGATCCTCGCGATCACCTTCACCAACAAGGCGGCCGGTGAGATGCGCGAGCGCGTCGAGGCGATCGTCGGCGACGCCGCTCGGGGCATGTGGATCTCGACCTTCCACTCCGCCTGTGTGCGCATCCTCCGCCGAGAGGCCCAGCAGTTCGGGTTCACCAAGTCGTTCACGATCTACGACTCGGGCGACTCGCGCGCCCTCATCAAGCGTCTGGTCAAGCAGCACGAGGCCGACGCATACGGACTCACCCCCGGAGCCGTGCAGTCGCGCATCTCGAAGCTCAAGAACGAGCTGTCGGACGCCGACGCCTATGCGCGTCAGGCGAACCTGAGCGACCCGGCCGAGCGGATCTTCGTCGAGCTGTTCGCCGATTACCAGCGGCAGCTGCAGAAGGCCAACGCGTTCGACTTCGACGACCTGATCGGGCAGACCGTCCACCTGTTCCGTGCGTTCCCGCAGGTCGCCGACACCTACCGCCGTCGTTTCCGTCACGTGCTCGTCGACGAGTATCAGGACACGAACCACGCCCAGTACGCGCTCATCCACGAGCTTACGCGGCCCGTGACGGGCGAGAGCCCAGACCCGTATGCCTCCAACGGCATGATGATCTTCGAGCCTGAGACCACTCCCGAGCTCGAGGGCGCCTCGCTCACCGTGGTGGGCGACTCCGACCAGTCGATCTACGCCTTCCGCGGTGCCGACATCCGCAACATCAGCGAGTTCGAGCGCGATTTCCCGGGCGCCCGTGTCGTGCTGCTCGAGCAGAACTACCGCTCCACGCAGAACATCCTCTCCGCGGCGAATGCCGTGATCGGCAACAACTTCGACCGCAAGGACAAGAAGCTCTGGAGCGACAAGGGCGACGGTGACATGATCGTCGGCTTCACCGGGTATTCGCAGCACGATGAGGCGCAGTTCGTGGCCGACGAGGTCGAGGTGCTGCACCGGGCCGGAATGCCGTACTCCGAGATGGCGGTCTTCTATCGCACGAACTCGCAGTCGCGCGCCCTGGAAGAGATCTTCATCCGCTCGGCCGTGCCCTACAAGATCATGGGCGGCACGAAGTTCTACGAGCGCGCCGAGATCAAGGACGCACTCGCCTATCTCGTCGCGGTCGCGAACCCCGCCGACGAGATGGCGGTGCGACGCATCCTCAACAAGCCGCGCCGGGGCATCGGCGACGTCACCGAGACGGCGATCGCCCGCTTCGCCGAAGAGCATGACATCACCTTCCGCCAAGCGCTCTCGGTGCCGGATCAGCTGGGCTTCGGCCCGAAGATCCAGGCCGGCATCGCCCAGCTCGATGCCGTGCTGGCCGAAGCGACCGAGATCATGCTCCCCGCTTCCGGTGAGGTCCCCGCGCCCACCGCCGTCGCCGACGGGCTCAGCGTGCTGCTGTCGAAGAGCGGCTACCTCGACGCGCTGCGTGCGAGCCGCGACCCTCAGGACGAGGCGCGCGTCGAGAACCTCGACGAGTTCGTCGCCGTCGCACGAGACTTCGCCCGCAACAACCCCGACGGGACGATCGTCGACTTCCTCACGGAGGTCGCCCTCGTCTCCGACGCCGACGACCTCGACGACGAGTCGGGCTCGGTGTCCCTGATGACGATGCACACCGCGAAGGGGCTCGAGTACGACGCGGTGTTCGTGACCGGCGTCGAAGAGGACCTCATCCCGCACCGCATCTCGGCCGGTGAGCCGGGCGGCCCGCAGGAGGAACGTCGACTCTTCTACGTCGGCATCACCCGCGCTCGCAAGCGTCTGCACCTGTCGCTGGCGATGACCAGGGCTCAGTTCGGAGAGGTCTCGGTCGCGATGCCCAGCCGATTCCTGCAGGAGATCCCCGCCGGGCTCATCGACTGGCGCCAGTCGCCGGGCGACGTCAACTCCCGCGGGGGCATGCAGTCCCGCGCGCTCAACGCACGCAGGGGAGGCGGATTCGGGGGCTCCGGTTCGGGCGACCGTTTCGGGGTGAAGCAGCTGCCAGGACGCGACTCGCTCAAGCCGCTGTCCACGGCGATGGACAAGTTCCCCAACAGGGTGACGGCGAAGATGCGCGACAACGGCGACCTCGAACTCGCCGCCGGTGACCGCATCCGCCACTCGGACTTCGGCGAGGGGCGAGTCGACGCGGTGACGGGCGAGGGGGCGAAGCGCATCGCTCACGTGCGTTTCGATTCCGCCGGCCAGAAGAAGCTGCTGATCAAGGTCGCGCCGATCGAGAAGATCTAGCCCTGTAGCGGGTTAGGCTGGCTGATATGGCCCTGTTCTCTCGCCGCAAGAAGTCCGCTGACGATGTCGTCGCCGACCACACCGAGACCGAGGAGTCTGTCGTCGACGCTCCGGAGGTCGCGGAGACACCCTCCGAAGCCGCCGAGGTCGCGCCCACCATCGGGATCTCCGTGCAGGCGTTCCGCGGTGTCGGCGCGCAGGCCGGACCCGAGGTCGAGCTGCCCGATCCCGACGCGGCTCCCGCGGCATCCGCACCGACTGCGGCGCCTGCTCCCGCGGCGCCCGCTCCTGCGCCCGTGGCCGAGCCCGAGCGCAAGCTCCCGCTGGCACCTGCGCTGCCGCCCGAGCAGACCGAGACCGTCGCGGGCATGAAGGACAACGTCCTGCTGCGCGAATCGCTCAAGGAGGTCGAGCAGGGCGCGACGAACGAGCAGCTTCTCGGAGTTCTCCGCCAGGCGCTGCAGGGCCACATGTACATCCGGGTGAACGGCGATGCTCGGGCACAGATCAGTGAGGGCAAGCCCCTCGCGGTCGCCGTCGTGCGCGATGGTGAGCGCCAGTTCATGCTGGCGTTCAGCTCGGCTGCCGCCGTGCGAGACTCCGTGCAGCTCGAGAAGGACCCGACGGCGACATCGGCCGTCGCACAGCCGGTCACCTCGGTACTGCAGCAGGTGGTGTCCGGAGATTTCGCCGGCCTCATCGTCGACAACGCCTCGGCACCGCACCGCGTGGTGTTCCCGACCGAGCTGTTGCAGAAGGCTCTCGAGCAGGCGGATGTCGACATGACCGTCAAGTCGCTCATCGCCGCACCGCGCGAGCAGGACTCTGCCTCCAAGGTCGGCGAGGCGCTCGCGACGAAGCGCATGTGGGTGGCCGTCAACGAGGGCAACCCCGGCGGGCAGGTCGGCATCGCCGAGGCGCAGACGCCTGACGGCAAGCGGTTCCTCCAGCTGTTCTCGCACCCGCTCGAGGTGCTCGCGCTCGGACGCGGCGATCGACCGCTGCCCTTCGAGCCGCTGCAGCTGGCGAAGATCCTGTCCAGCCACGTCGATATGGCCGGTGTCATCATCGACCCGGCCGGGCCCAGCATCGTGGTCGAGCGCGAGGCGCTCACCTCCGTGCTGATCCTGGCGATCGATATCGACGACTGACGGGCTTCCGCGCGTCGCACCTGCCCCCTAGGGTCGGAGCATGGCCTCAGAACGCGTGCCCCTGACCGTCATCGATCCTGATGGGGAGCGCGAGGTCGTGCTCTCCAGCCCGAACAGGGTGGTGTGGCCGAAGGACGGCATCACGAAGGCCGAGCTCGCGGAGTACTTCCAGCTCGTGAGTGCTCCGTTCCTCGAGGCGAACGGCAACCGTCCCGTCTCGCTCGAGCGCTTCCGCGACGGGCTCGGCAGCGACGGCTTCTTCTCGAAGAACCCGCCCAAGGGCACGCCCGACTATGTCGACGCTGTCACGGTGACCTACAACAGCGGGCGACGGCATCCGCAGATCGTGCTCAATCGACCGAGCGCCATCGTCTGGGCGGCGCAGATGAACACGATCGTGTTCCACCCGTGGGCGTCGCTCGCCTCCGACCCCGACAACCCGGTCGAGCTGCGGATCGACCTCGATCCGCAGCCGGGAACCGGGTTCGCCGATGCCGTTCCCGCCGCACACGCGCTGAGAGAGGTGCTCAGCGAGGTCGGTCTCGACGCGTTCGTGAAGACCAGCGGCAACCGCGGGCTGCATGTGTTCGCCCCGATCGAGCCGACGCACGAGTTCCTCGACGTGCGGCACGCCGTGATCGCGGCCGGGCGAGAGCTGGAGCGACGGATGCCCGAGCAGGTGACGATGAGCTGGTGGAAGGAGGAACGAGGGGAACGCGTCTTCATCGACTTCAACCAGGCCAACCGAGACCGCACGATGGCCGGTGCCTACAGCCCTCGCGCTCTTCCCGGAGCCACGGTCTCGACGCCGGTGCACTGGGATGAGCTCGACGGCCTCGACCCCGCCGCGTTCACCGTGCGCAGCATCCCGAAACGACTCGATGAGATCGGTGACCCGTGGGCGGGCAAGCAGAGCAGCCCGGGCCGCATCGACACCCTGCTGGAGTGGTGGGAGCGCGACCTGGAGGCGGGGCTGGGCGAGCTGTCGTTCCCGCCCGAGTTCCCGAAGATGCCGGGGGAGCCGCCGCGTGTGCAGCCCAGCAAGAAGGTCGAGGCGAACTGGGATGCGAACGGCGACCCGATCGACGAATGAGGCTCAGCCGATGACCTCGGCCAGGTCGTATCCCGCCACGGTCTCGAGCTGATCGTAGGTGCACGAACGGGCATCTCGATCGGGGCGCCAGCGCTCGAACTGCACGGTGTGCCGGAACCGCGAGCCCTCGAGCTGGTCGTAGCGGACTTCGAGCACGAGCTCGGGTCGCAGTCGAACGAACGACACGTCCTTCGAGCCGCTGAAGCGCGAGCGCTCTCCTTCTCCGGTGACGGCATCGCCTGCATCGTCGCGCTCCACCAGCGGGGCGAGCTCCTCGACTAGTTCCCTCCGGCGCACATCGCTCCATGCCGCCACGCCGCCGACCTGGCGCAGCGTGCCGTCGGAATCGTAGAGGCCCACGAGCAGCGACCCGACCCCCGATCCGGATCTGTGCACACGATATCCGAGCGCGACCACGTCGGCCGTACGGGCGTGTTTGACCTTGACCAGGGTGCGCTTGCCCGGCGCGTACGGCTGATCGAGCGGCTTGGCGACCACTCCGTCGAGGCCTGCGCCTTCGAACTCCGCGAGCCAGCGCACGGCCGCATCACGATCGCGGGTGGTGCGGGTGATGTGCAACGGATGCTCGACCCCGGCCATCAGCGTCTCCAGGCGCTCGCGCCGCTCGGCGAACGGGGTGCTCGACAGGTCTTCATCGTCGACGGCCAGCAGGTCGAACGCGATGAACATCGCGGGCGTCTCTGCGGCCAGCCTGGCGACTCGCGAGGCCGCGGGATGGATGCGCTGGCTCAGCGCTTCCCAGTCGAGTCGCTGCGCGCCCTCAGTCCCCGTGGCGACGACGATCTCGCCGTCGAGCAGGCACGGGCCAGGGAGAAGCCGGGGGATCGCTTCGACGAGCTCGGGGAAGTACCTGGTCAGAGGCTTCGCTCCGCGGGAGCCGATCTCGACGGTCTCGCCGTCCCAGGCGATCAGCCCACGGAATCCGTCCCACTTGGGCTCGAACAGCAGTCCGCCGGTGGTCTTCGCGGGGTCCGGGACGGAGGCCGCCGCCTTCGCCAGCATCGGAGAGGGGATCTCGTAGCGCATGGGTCCATCCTGGCGTCGCCGACGCTGTCGCAGAAGGGGGACTTCGGGGATGTCAGCCGAAGAGGTCGCCGAGCGAGACGCGGGCGCCCGCATCCTTCAGCGCCGTTCGGGCAGCGTGCCACCCGGCCATGCCGTTGACCCCTGGACCAGGCGGGGTCGATGCCGAAGCGAGATACACGCCGCGCATCGGTGTGCGCCAGGGCGCTGTGCCGAGCACGGGTCTGCGCAGCGCCTGCGGGATGGTGAAGGCGCCGCCCAGGATGTCTCCGCCGATCTCCGACGGGTTGATCGCCTCGCGCGACGACGCGGGCACCGAGTGGTGGGCGAGGACGAGGTCGCGGAAGCCGGGCGCGAACCGTTCGACCTGACGGGTGACGAGCTCGGTGGCGTCGAGGTCGGAGCCCTGCGGCACATGGATGTACGCCCACAGCACCGCCTTGCCCTCGGGCGCCCGACTCGGATCGAAGACCGACGGCTGCACGGACAGCACGTAGGGGCGATCGCTGATGCGACCACGGGCTACGGCGTTCTCGCTCTCCCAGATCTCCGCGGCCGATCCTCCGATGTGCACGGTGGGCGACTGCCCGACCTCTGCGTTGGCCCACGGGATGGGACCGTCGAGAGCGAAGTCGACCTTCGCCGCAGCCGGTCCGTAGCGATAGCTGCGGATCGCTCGCGCGTACGACGCGGGGATGTCGGGATGGGTGAGGGTGAGCCGGGGCGACGTGTTCAGCATCAGCAGATCGCCGCGGGCGGGCTCGCCCCAGTCGAGGGATGCCAGGTCGGTGATGTGGGCGCCTGTCTCGACGGATCCGCCATGGGCCTCGATGTCGGCGACCATGCTGTCGGCGATGTTCTGCGCACCGCCTCGCGGGTACATCCATCCCCCCGCGTGCGCCTGCGCGGCCAGCAGCAGTCCGGCGGCTGCGCCGGCGAGGGAGGGGAGGGGAGTGTTCGCATGCGCCAGGACGCCCGCCATCAGGCCGGCGGCCTCTTCGGTGCGGAAGGTGCGGCGGGCCAGGGGCGTGCCCTGATCGAGCATCCGCAGTGCGAACCGGAGAGCCGTGATCGGCTCGTGAGGAACTCGCAGCATCTGATTGCCGGTGAAGTCGACGACACCCTCGACATGTGTGCTGAGCGGGCGCAGAAGCGACAGCCAGGCGCGCTCGTCGGCACCGAGCGCCGCGGCGGTGCGCTCTATGTCGCGCCAGGCGATGCCGGCTCTGCCGCCGTCGAGCGGGTGCGCGTAGGAGATGTCGGGAAGAATCCATTCGACCCGTTCGGCGAGGCCGAACGCCTGGAAGAACGTCGACGACAGCGCGGCCGGATGAACCGCGGCGCAGACGTCGTGGCGGAAGCCGGAGAGGGTCGACTCGGCCGTGCGGACGCCGCCGCCGATGGTGTGCGCCGCCTCGAGGACGCGCACCTCGTACCCCGCGCGGGCGAGGGTCACGGCCGCCGCCAGGCCGTTCGGTCCGGAGCCGATGATCGTCGCTCGTGCCATTCGGCCAGTCTTCCATGCCCGGGCGTGAGATCCTTGAGGAAATGAATGAAGTTCAGGGCCCGACCCCCACAGGCAACTCCCGTCCGTACCGAACCCTCGCGGAGGCGCTCCGAGCGCACCGCATCGCCGAAGAGAACCACGAGTTCATCGCGGCGATCACGGATGCCGTCGGCATCTCGTCCTACATCGACCGAGGCCGCTACATCGAGGCGATCCGCCGCGGCGAGGGCGCCTCGCTGCACATCGGCAAGACCTACACCAATGGCTTCGCCGAAGACGAGGTCGTCGTCGTCGGCTCCACGCCCCTGCGTCTGCGGCCGAGCGAAGGCCGTGCTCCGTACTTCTTCGTGACGCACCCGAGCGAGTTCCGTCCCATCGCTCCGGTCAAGGCGAAGCGCAGCACGACTCCTCGAGTCGCGGCGGCGCCGAAGTCCGAGCGTGCGACGAAGACGAGCGAGCGCGACTACGGCGTGTGCGACGTCTGCTTCATGGTGAAGACGCCGGCCGGCGGTTGCGGCTGCGACTGACGCCCGCGATCACGGTGCCTCGAAGGGCACGCCGGTGAGCTTCTGCGACACGTCCCAGATCCTCCGGGCCGACTCATCGTCCCGCAGACGCGAATAGAGCTTCTGAGGTGCGGGCGGGCCGCCGAGGTGACCGATCCCCGACGGCCCGTAGAACCCTCCGCCGACGGCATCCGCTGAGGTCGCCGCGTAGACCGCAGGAAGTCCCGCGGACTCGGCCGTGCCGACGATCAGGCCTCGGCGCGAGAGCGCGTCGATGATGCGGCGCCCTGACGTCTGCGTCGCACGGCCGAGATCCGGCTGCGCGGCCAGCAGGTTCGTCGGTGCGACCCCCGGATGCGAGAGCATGCTGGCGATGCCCCATCCCTCGGCCTCGCTGCGTCGCTGGAGCTCGAGCGCGAACATCCCGAACGCGATCTTGGACTGGCTGTACGCGCGCATCCCGTTGTACGAGCGCTCCCACTGCAGGTCGTCCCAGTTGATGCCTCCGCTGTCGGCCGCGATGCTGATCTGCGACACGACCCTGGCCGCGCCGGCCATGAGCAGGGGGAGCAGCCGTCCGACGAGCGCGAAGTGCCCCAGATGGTTGGCGCCGAACTGCAGCTCGAAGCCGTCCGCCGTGGTTCTGCGGTCAGGGGGCGTCATCACTCCGGCATTGTTGATGAGGATGCTGATCGGCTCTCCCTCATCTCGCAACGTGGCGGCGAGCGCGGCGACCGAGCCGAGCGACGAGAGATCGAGATCCCGCAGCGAGATGCGCGCGTTCGGAGCCGTCTCGCGGATCCGTGCGATCGCCACGTCGCCCTTGGCCCGGTTGCGGACGGGCATCACGACCTCCGCGCCTGCGGCGGCGAGACGGGTGGCGATTCCCATCCCGATTCCGTCGCTTGCTCCGGTGATCACTGCGCGCGCGCCGTGCAACGGCGGGATGGTCGGCTCTGCGTTCTTGCGTGGCATGTTCTCTCTTCTTCCTCGTCGGCTCCGATGCTCTCCCGTGTCCGCCGTGCGAACCAGGGATCGTCGATCCGTGGATCGCAAAGGGGCCGGCTGGTAGAACGGAGTCGACGGCGGGAGAAGCGCATGGCGGTGGACCGACGGGGGCTCGCGGAGTTCCTGAGAACGAGGCGCGAGGCGCTGCAACCCGAGGATGTCGGGCTCGCCCGCGGAGAGCGGCGACGCACCGGCGGCCTGCGACGGGAGGAAGCCGCTTCGCTGTGCCACATGTCGACCGATTACTACGCACGGCTCGAACAGGAACGCGGACCTCAGCCCTCCGACCAGATGGTGGCGGCGATCGCCCAGGGACTGCACCTCTCACTGGCAGAGCGAGACCATCTCTTCGCCCTCGCCGGTCACACGCCGCCGGCGCGAGGGGCCGAGAGCGACCATGTGAGCCCGGGGATGCTGCGGATCTTCGATCGACTGCACGACACTCCCGCCGAGGTGGTCACGGAACTCGGTGAGACTCTGCGTCAGAGCCCGTTGGGCAGCGCCCTGGTGGGGGATCTCGTCGGACTCCGCGGACCTTCGCGCAGCATCGGATATCGATGGTTCACCGACCCCTCCGCGCGGTCGATCTACGACCCGGAGGATCACCCGTTCCTCTCTCGGCTGTGGGTGTCGGGGCTGCGCGAGATCGCCGCTCGTCGGGGCCCGGGATCTCGAGCGGCGCGTTATGTGGACCTTCTGACCGATCGGAGCGAGGAGTTCCGACGAATCTGGAAGAAGCACGAGGTGGGTCTCCGCCCCGGCGCCACCAAGCGCTTCATGCACCCCGAGCTCGGGCGGCTGGAGCTCACCTGCCAGACGCTCGTCGATCCGGAGCAGTCGCACTCCCTGCTCGTCTACACCGCGGCGCCGGGCAGCGAGAGCCACGAGAAGCTGCGGCTCCTCTCGGTGATCGGTGGTCAGAGATTCGTCGGCGATCCTTCACCGACCACCTCAGGCGGGAAGTCCGAAGGCTGACTCCCGACAGGCGAGCACCGCGCCGGGTCAGGCGAAAGCGCTCATGCCGGTGATGTCACGGCCGAGCAGCAGCGCCTGCACGCTCTCGGTGCCCTCGTAGGTGTGGATCGCCTCGATGTCGGCCATGTGCTGCATCACGCCGTTCTCGAGCAGGATGCCGTTGCCGCCGAGCAGATCGCGGGCGATCGCGGCCACGCGCCGTGCTGCGCGCGTGTTGTGGAACTTCGCCAGTGACGCCTGCGTGGGCCGCAGCTCGCCGGCGGTCTCGAGGTCTGCGAGGCGACGGCAGTAGAGCTGCATCGCGGTGAGATCCTCGAGCATGTGGGTGAGGCGTTCCTGCACCATCTGGAACTTGGCCAGCGGCTTGCCGAACTGGATGCGCTGGGTCGAGTACGCGAGCGCGGCCTCGTAGCAGGCGGTCGCGTGACCGAGAGCCGACCAGGCGACGCCCGAACGGGTCGCGTAGAGCACGACCGACGCGTCTTTGAAGCTCTTCGTCCCCGGCAGCACGGAGTCGAGCGACACGCGCACGTCGTCGAGCTCTATGTGCGCCTGGTGGATGGCTCGGAGCGATGCCTTGCCGCGGATCGGCGTCCCGGTGTATCCGGGGGTGTCCTGTTCGACGAGGAAGCACCGGACGGCGCCGTGCTCGGCCGCCGTCTCGTCATCGACGCGGGCCCACACGAACGTGATGCCGCCCGAGGCGCCGTTGCCGATCCACTTCTTCGCACCGCGGATGACCCATTCGTCGCCATCGCGGCGTGCGACGGTCTCGAGCGAGACGGAGTCCGACCCATGGTCGGGCTCGGTGAGTGCGAAGGAGCCGAAGACCGAGCCGTCGGCGAGGGCCGTCAGCCACTTCTGCTGCTGATCGGGTGAGCCGAAGAGCGCGAGAGTGCGCAGCGCGAGCCCGCCCTGCACCGCGAGCACGGTGCCGAGCGACCCGTCGCCGCGGGAGATCTCCATGTTCACGAGCCCGGCGGCGAGCGGGGAGAGGCGGGTGAGCGAAGGATGCTCGATGCCGTCGACGACCAGGTCCATCTCGCCCATGCGGCGAGCGGCGTCGAGCGGGTACTCGGCGCGGTCCCAGGCCTCCGCCATCTGCGGTCCGACCTCGTCGATGTACGCCTTGGCGCGATCCCAGGCCCGGCGATCGGCGTCGGGGATGTCGGCGAAGACGGCGTAGTAGTCGCTGTCCTGGCGTCCGGTGATGTCGTACGACGAGACGCGCTCGCCGGGGAGAGGGGAGGCTGCGGTGCTCATGGTGACTCCTTCGTGACACCAAGTATCGTACTCCTCGATACTCGGTTCCACGACTCCCTCGACGGGAGTCAGGCGGGGTCAGTCGAGCTGCGTGCGCAGGCGCCGGGTGACCTCGGCGATGGGCATCGAACGGGGGAACACGGCGACGACGACATCGTCCGGCGCTTCGGTGACCGCCTCCGATGGCACACCGTAACGGCGGCGGACGTCGGCGAGCGCCGTCTGCAACGTCGAGAGCGGCACCTTCTTCTTGCCGCGCAGCAGCTGCCGGAGCACATGGTTGTGCACCGCGGTGACGAGGGCGGAGAATCCGACGGCATCCAGAGGGTCGATGCCGGGAAGCGAGCTGCGCAGGTAGTCGTCGAACAGTCGCTCGTAGCGGAACACCGTGATGATCTCGCGTTCACGGAGCACCGGCACCTGACGCACGATCTGATAGCGCCGACGCGCGAGCTCCGGGTCGTGCGCGAAGTGGGCGAAGACCGATTCGGATGCTGCGCACACTGCGCCCCAGGGGTCGTCATGCCCCTCGGAGAGGAAGGTCCGCAGCTGATCGAGCAGAACCTCGTGGTCGGCGAAGACGACGTCCTCCTTGCCGCCGAACTGGCGGAAGAACGTCGACCGTGAGACCCCTGCGGCCTTCGCGATCTGCTCGACGGAGGTCTGATCGAACCCCTGTGTTGCGAACAGCTCGAGCGCAGCGGCCACGACGCCGGTGCGCAGTTCTGCGGATTCATGCATGGGACGAGCCTAGACCTCGGCTTCACGCGGTGCAGACGCCGTAATACACCGACCGCGGCGACGCGCTCTGTGCACTGTCGATAGCGTCGACTAACATGGGTCGCCGGAGGGTGGGGCGCGCTCGCGTCCCTGACGGAGGGGAAGATCATGGCAGCGCAGATCGGTGCTGACTTCGAGCAGATGCTCGAGAACATCCATACGCTCGTCAAGAGCATCGAAGCGGCCGGAGTGGGGTCGCGCGCAACGCAGATCGAAGGCCTGCGCACCAACACGACCGCGCCCTACCTCGATTCCGCGTCCGACTATGCCGCCGGCCTCGAAGCGATGATCGCCGAGCTCAGCGTCAACACCGCCGCCTTCCGGGATGCGCTCAAAGCCGTCGTGGACCAGAAGCAGGAGTCAGAGCAGAACCTCTCCGCGTCTCTCGCTCAGATCGCGCAGGTCGTCGACGACCCGGCACTCACGCCGACCGCTCACCTGACCAGCACCGGTTCCGCTCCGGCGGAATCGGGTCCAGAGGCATCCTCGGGCACGACGGAGGACGACGGCACCGAGTCGGTCACATACTGATGAGTGTTCGTCGATGGGGTGCCGTCGCGATGGCACTCGCGATCGCAGCGGCAGCGGCGACAGCACCGAGCGCGGCTGCGGCGCAGGACTTCTCGGCCGACGGACCGCTCTGGTATCTGGACGCGATGAAGATCCAGGCGATCCACGACGCGGGGATCACCGGTGACGGCGTGACCGTCGCCGTTTTCGACGCCGCCCTCGACCCGGAGGTCTCCACGCTCGAGGGTGCGGACATCGAGGTGAGGCAAGCCGAGGGCTGTCCCGATCCGCTCTCGGGGAATCGCGACGACTTCGAGGGGCTGAAGCATGGGACGTCGGTGACGTCGCTGATCGTCGGAAACGGCACATCGGACTCGGGTGCGGGTCCGGTCGGGATCGCTCCCGGCGTGCGGATCCTCTATTACGGCATCCTGCAGGACTCGTGCGAGGGAGACACGTTCCCTGCTGCCCTCGACGATGCCGTCGCCCAGGGCGCGGACATCGTCACCATGTCGGGTGGGTTGAATCGACTCGCAGATGAGCTTTCGCAGGATTCCGTCGACAGCGTCGCCGCCGCACTGCGCGAGGGCGTGCTCGTCGTAGCCGGACTGCCGAACCGCGACACCGTCTGGGAGTTCGTGACGACCACCATCAACGGCGTCGTGAACGTCGCGTCCGTCGATGCGTCGGCGCAGGCGGCGACGCAGCTCGACGGTTCCGCAATGGTCAACGAGGACGTGGACATCGTCGCGCCGGGTATCGACGTCGCAGGCCTCGGCTTCGATCAGACGTGGGGGATGTCGGCGTGGTCAGGCAACTCGGCAGCCACTCCGATCGTCGCGAGCCTTCTTGCACTGGCGAAGCAGAAGTGGCCGGATGCCAGCGGGTCGCAGCTGCTGCAGTCGATGATCCGCAACACAGGCTCGACCCCGCATGAGCTGCAGTGGTCGGACACCTTCGGGCACGGGATCATCAATGCGACCCGTCTCGTGCAGGAGGATCCCACGCAGTATCCCGATGAGAACCCTCTCTTCAAGGACGACCAGTCGCCCTCGTTCGAGGAGGTGTTCTCGGCGACCGGCACCGAGCCGACCGGAGAGCCGAGTGCCGAAGACGGCTCGGGTCCCGGTGCGCTTCCGTGGATGCTGGGCGGCGGAGCGGTCATCGTGATCGCCGTCGCGGCGACTGCAATACTGATCGGCCGCAAGAAGAGTGGAGGACGCGCAGATGTATGACCCCAATGTGTGCACACCGACGATGTTCGAGGATGAGCTCCGGGCGCTGTCATCGATGAGCTCGTTCACGGACCCTGAGATGGAGTCCCGCCTGCAGGCGGTGGCGGAGCTGCGGAGAGCGATCCAGGCCGTGCGGGAGATCCCCGGTTGGACCGGCGACTCGGTGGGCGAGGCGCAGGTTCTCCTGGAGCGTATGGAGAAGAACGCGACCGCCATCGAGACGGCGTTGACGGACATGCGCTCGGGCCTCCGCAGGGCCGCGGACAGTGCGGCGGGCGCCGCATCCGCTGCGCTGCGGCGCCTGCCGTCAGCATCTGCGGACGGATTCATCGCCGATGCCCAACGCAATCTCGCCGGGATCACCGACGGATGGGGCGCCTTCGACACCGGCGAGGCTGTGGCGCGTGAAGAGGCGCGGCTCGCCGCAGAGCGGGAGGCCGCGGCGATCGAGGAGCTCAAGGCCATCCGCGGCTCGCTCACCGGAGAGGCGCGACAGAACTTCCAGGACCCCGGCACAGTGACGGTCAACACCTCCTCTGTCCCCCTTCCCGTGATCGACGTGGACGGGATCGACTCCCGTGTTCCCCCGGTCGGCAGCAATGGGCCGTCGGCAGGTGGCGGCTCGCCGCAGGGCGGCACCGGCGGCGGCAGCTGGACGGCGCAGCCTGGCGGAGGGTGGGTGCCCGGAGGCGACGGCGGCTCGGGCGTCGGCAATGGCGGCTCAGGCGGTGGCAACGGCGGCTCAGGCGGTGGCAACGGCGGATCGGTGGGTGACACCGACTTCGGCAACGGTGACTCAGGCGGTGGCAACGGCGGGGGCGGCGTCGGCACCGGCGGCGACGACGGCTGGGGCACCGTCGACCCAGGCGGATCCGGAAGCGGCGGCGCAGGTGACCCCAGCGTGGACTCGCCGATCGGCGGCACCCTGCCCGGGTACCCCGGCGGTGGCGGTGCCAGTGGCGGCGGCGGTGGCGGAGGTCTGCTCACCGGCGGATCCGGTGGTTCGGGCACGCTCGGCGCAGCGGTCGTGGGTGGTGCGGGAGCCGCGGCCCTCCTGGGCACGCGCTCGGCGTCTCTCGGCGGCACGGGCGGCGCGAGCCTCTTCGGCGCGGGTGGGAGCGGCGCAGGAGCCGGTGCTGGTGCGGCCACTGCCGGACGTGGACTGCTCGGCATGAGTGGTGCGACCGGCCCCGGAGGCATCGGGGCGGCAGGATCCGCATCCGGTTCGGCATCCGGCTCTGCCGGCGGTTCGGCCGCCGGCGCGGGTGGTCGTTCGATGGCTCCCGGCATGATGGGCGGAGCAGGCGACGACGAGAAGCGGCGCGAACGCTCGGGTCTCGGCGGCCCGATCGCCCCCAAGCTCGAAGACGATGAGGAGACAGGGCCCCGCTCGCGTTCGGCCCAGGCGGGCAGTCGCGACACGCTCCGCTGAACCCGATCTCCATACCGGTATGCGCTCCCGGCGGCCTCTTAGCCGCCGGGAGCGTTCAGTTCGAGGTAGTAGGCTGGGCGACTGGTCGATGTCTCGACATCGAGAGAATTACCAGACAGCAGCCCAGTGAAGGAACCACAGTGGATCTGTACGAGTACCAGGCACGAGACGTTTTCGAGAAGTACGGAGTGCCGGTTCTCGCCGGCATCGTCGCCGACACCCCTGAGGAGGTGAAGGCAGCCGCTGAGAAGATCGGCGGAGTCGTCGTCGTCAAGGCCCAGGTGAAGACCGGTGGTCGCGGCAAGGCCGGCGGCGTCAAGGTCGCAAAGACCCCCGAAGAGGCATACGAGGCGGCCAAGGCCATCCTCGGACTCGACATCAAGGGCCACGTCGTCAAGCGCGTCATGGTCGCGCAGGGTGCGCGTATCGCCGAGGAGTTCTACTTCTCCGTGCTGCTCGACCGTGCCAACCGCTCCTACCTGAGCCTCTGCTCGGTCGAGGGCGGCATGGAGATCGAGGAGCTCGCGGTCGAGCGCCCCGAGGCGCTCGCACGCGTCGAGGTCAACCCGCTGACCGGCATCGACAAGGCGAAGGCCGTCGAGATCGCCCGTGCAGCCAACTTCCCCGAAGACCTCATCGAGAAGGTCTCCGATGTCTTCGTCAAGCTCTTCGACGTCTACAAGGGCGAAGACGCGACTCTCGTCGAGGTCAACCCGCTGGTCCGCACCGAAGAGGGCGACATCATCGCTCTCGACGGCAAGGTCACACTCGATGACAACGCCTCCGAGATCCGTCACCCCGAGCACGAAGCGCTCGAAGACAAGGACGCAGCCGACCCGCTCGAGGCCAAGGCCAAGAAGAGCGGTCTGAACTACGTGAAGCTCGACGGCGAGGTCGGAATCATCGGCAACGGTGCAGGACTCGTCATGTCGACGCTCGACGTCGTCGCCTACGCCGGTGAGAACCACAACGGCGTCAAGCCCGCCAACTTCCTCGACATCGGCGGTGGCGCCTCGGCTGAGGTCATGGCCGCAGGCCTCGACGTCATCCTCGGCGACCCGCAGGTCAAGAGCGTGTTCGTGAACGTCTTCGGCGGCATCACGGCGTGCGACGCCGTCGCCAACGGCATCAAGGGCGCTCTCGAGACCCTCGGCAGCGCAGCCTCCAAGCCGCTCGTCGTGCGCCTCGACGGCAACCGCGTCGACGAGGGTCGCGCGATCCTCGCCGAGTACGCGCACCCGCTTGTCACGCTCGCTAGCACCATGGACGAGGGCGCCGACAAGGCCGCCGAACTCGCCAACGCCTGATCGCAGAGAGACACAAGGACTAAAGAAATGTCGATCTACCTCAACAAGGATTCCAAGGTCATCGTCCAGGGCATCACCGGAGGCGAGGGCACCAAGCACACGGCGCTCATGCTGAAGGCCGGCACCCAGGTCGTCGGTGGCGTGAACGCGCGCAAGGCCGGCACCACGGTCTCGCACACCGACAAGGACGGCAACGCCGTCGAGCTCCCCGTCTTCGCCTCCGTGGCCGAGGCCATGAAGGAGACCGGCGCCGACGTGTCGATCGCCTTCGTCCCCGGTGCCTTCACCAAGGACGCGATGATCGAGGCCATCGACGCCGAGATCCCGCTGCTCGTCGTGATCACCGAGGGCGTCCCCGTCGGGGACTCGGCCGAGGCCTGGGCCTACGCGCAGAGCAAGGGCAACACGACCCGCATCATCGGACCGAACTGCCCCGGCATCATCACCCCCGGTGAGGCGCTCGTCGGCATCACGCCCGCGAACATCACCGGCAAGGGCCCGATCGGCCTCGTGTCGAAGTCGGGCACCCTGACCTACCAGATGATGTTCGAGCTGCGCGACCTGGGCTTCTCGACCGCCATCGGCATCGGCGGCGACCCGGTCATCGGCACGACGCACATCGACGCGCTGGCCGCGTTCGAAGCAGACCCCGAGACCAAGGCGATCGTGATGATCGGCGAGATCGGCGGCGACGCTGAAGAGCGTGCGGCCGAGTACATCAAGGCGCACGTCACCAAGCCCGTCGTCGGCTACGTCGCGGGCTTCACGGCCCCCGAGGGCAAGACCATGGGCCACGCAGGCGCCATCGTCTCGGGCTCGGCAGGCACCGCTCAGGCGAAGAAGGAGGCCCTCGAGGCCGCCGGGGTCAAGGTCGGCAAGACGCCGTCCGAGACCGCCGCTCTCATGCGTGAGATCGTTGAGTCGCTCTAAGAGCTATAATCGAGGAGAAGGCCCTGGACTCCACTCCGGGGCCTTCTTCTATGCCCGGACGAAGTCTCTGCCGAGCCGCTCCCAGATCGCCGCGACGTGCCGTGAATCGGTGCCGCAGCATCCTCCGATGACGCGCACCGACGGCATCCGCTCAAGGAGCTGAGCCATGCGGTCGGCCAGTTCGACGGGGTCGCCGTCGTCGAGGATCTCCGACTCGTCGAGCTCGGCGTGCGAGAGGCGTGAGGCGTTGGGGCGGATGCCGACGATACGTGGCGCGGTGTCGGCATCCAGAGCACGCTCGAAGTGATCCGGGTGCGCGCAGTTGAGGGCGTAACCGTCGGGCGGATCCGACGCCTCCACCTCGGCGATCGTCTCCGCGAGTGTGCGGCCTGACGCCAGCAGTCCGTCGGTCTCGACGGTGAACGAGATCTCGACGGCGATGCCTGCCTCGCGGGCGGCGCGGACGATGCCCTGCGCCTCCGCCGCGTCGTTGAGCGTGTACGCGGCGATCACGTCTGCCCCCGCCTCGACGAGGGCGCGCACCTGGTCGCGGTGATAGCGATAGGCGTCATCCGGTCCGGTCACGGGATCCCACGCCCCCGGTCGGTAGCCGTCTCCTCGGGGGCCGAGCATGCCGACGATCTGCACCACAGGCAGGCCGGACTCGGCAGCGATCTGCTGCAGCAGCCGCACCGCATCGACGTTGACCCGATGCATCGCGTCGGCGTCGTATCCGAGCCGGGCGCCCCAGTCCGAGCTCGCACGCCAGGTGGGGGTCTCGAGCCGCAGCGGGGCGCCGTGTGCTCGGGCGATCTCGACGTAGCCGCGGTAGTACTCGCCCAGGAGCCGGCGGCCGTCATCATCGTCGAGGAGGACGAAGGCGGCGAAGTCCGGCAGATCGACGCCGTGGTGGAAGATCAGATCAGTCTCCAGGCCGCCGTCTGTGACGTGACGGACCGGTACGACGGGTGCGGACATCGGTGCCTGCTCTCCTCGGGTACTTCCGTTGTAGCACTGCGCACAGGGTGGCGCCACGGGGGCTGCACACGACAGAGGGGCGGATGCCGCAGCATCCGCCCCTCGTTGTTCCTGAGTCGCTCAGGCGACGCCGAACAGCGCCTCGATGGGTCCGCGGGCGAAGAACACGACGAAACCGGCGGCGACCACCCAGAGCAGTGGGCTGATCTTCCTGGCCTTTCCGGAGAACGCCTGCACGAGGACCCAGCTGACGAAGCCCGCGCCGATGCCGTTGGCGATCGAGTAGGTCAGCGGCATCACCGTGACCGTCAGGAACACCGGGAGCAGCACGCTGAACTCGGTCAGATCGATGTATTTGATCTGGGCCATCATCATGGCTCCGACGATCACCAGCGCTGCGGCGGCGATCTCGGTCGGCACGATCGACGTGAGCGGTGTGAGGAACATCGCCAGCAGGAACATGCCACCGGTGATCAGGTTCGCGAAGCCGGTGCGCGCACCCTCTCCGATGCCCGCTCCGGACTCGATGAACACGGTGCTCGACGACGACGACGTGCCACCACCGACGATCGCGCCGACACCTTCGACGACCAGCGCCGACTTGATGCGGGGGAAGTCGCCGTTCTCGTTCGCGAGACCGGCTTCCTTGGCGAGACCGGTCATGGTGCCCATGGCATCGAAGAAGTTCGAGAAGACCAGGGTGAAGACGATCATCACGATCGCGACGAGGCTGACCTTGCTGAAGTCGAAGCCGAAGTCGACCGCGCCGACCAGGCTCAGGTCGGGCAGGCCGAACGGCGAGCCGCTGAGGGTGGGGACCGTGAGGCCCCAGCCTCCGGCGTTGCCGTCTGCCGCGGCGCCGAGGTGCCAGATCGCCTCGACGATCACCGCGAGCACCGTGCCCGAGACGAGGCCGATGAGCAGCCCGCCCTTGACCTTGCGGGCGACCAGGATGCCGGTGACGATGAGCGTGACGATGAAGAGGACGGTCGGGACGGTCGCGACGGAGCCGCCGACTCCCAGACCGACCGGCGGGGACGCGCTGCCGGTGGCGGTCACGAAGCCCGAGTTGACGAAGCCGATGAAGGCGATGAACAGGCCGATTCCGACCGTGATCGCGATCTTGAGCTGGAACGGCACAGCGTCGAAGATCATCTTCCGAAGGCCCGTGGCAGCGAGGAGCACGATCACGAGACCGTTGATCATGACGAGCGCCATGGCCTCGGGCCAGGTGACCTGGCCGACGACCGAGAATGCGACGAAGGCGTTGATGCCGAGGCCGGCAGCGAAGCCGAAGGGCAGGCGGGTGATGAGACCGAACAGGATCGTCATCACGCCGGCGGTCAGTGCGGTCGCGGCGCCGACGGCGCTGAAGTCGAGGGTGTTGCCTGCGACATCGGCCGAGCCGGACAGGATGATCGGGTTGAGGATCACGATGTAGGCCATCGTGACGAAGGTCACCAGACCCCCTCGGATCTCGGTGCCGATCGTGGATCCGCGCTTGCTGATCTCGAAGAAGCGGTCCAGGGCGTTCGTGGGTTCGGCGGTTGAGCGGGTGGGGGACGGGGCAGTTGTCATCGGGAAACCTCCGCAGGAGACGATATCGTGTCGCGCGAGTCGCGCGCGCCCCCAGGTGACGACAGGGTTCTCGTCGTAGTCTCGATTCGATATGCAACGCCTCCTCGTCGCGCTCCTCGCCGCCTTCGATGCCGCTATCGCTGCGGCGGTCGGTCTCGTGGTTCTGCTGGCGCCGCTCACCCTGCTCTGGACGCTCTCGTTCGGAGTGACAGCCGACTGGGGAGCGCTCTGGCCGCTCACCGGCTCACTGTGGCAGTTCGGCCACGGTGTGCCGCTGAGCATCGACGTCTCGACCGAGGTGCTGCGCACCACGGGCATCGCGCCCGACGCTGCCGCTTTCACGCTCTCGGTGACTCCGCTCGCGTTTCTCGTCTTCACTCTGCTGTTCGCGGCTCGCTCCGGCGCCCGTGCCGCCCGCGCGGGTGCGTGGCTGCTCGGCACGCTCGCCGGTTCCCTCGCGTTCGCGGCGATCGCGACCGGAGTCGCGCTGACCTCGCATCTCGCCGCAGTCGAGACACCCGTCGCAGAGGGCATCCTGCTTCCGACCACGGTCTATCTCATGGGCGCCGCGTGCGGGGCCGTGCGCATCGCCTGGGAAGACGGCGACGGCGGCGTCCTCGACCGCATCCACGACGTCGTCGACTCCTGGGGCGATTGGGGACCGGTGCCGAGCGCAGCGGTCCGCGGGGCGGCGTTCGCCGTGGTGGGGGTCACCGCTGTCTCGGCGGTCGCCGTCGCCGTTCTCGTCGCGGCACGGGGCGGGGAGATGGTCGCGTTGTTCCAGGCAGCTCGCGTCGACGCGCTCGGCGCCGGAGTCATCACGCTCGGGCACCTCGCCTATCTGCCGACGATCATCGTCTGGGCGGCCTCCTGGCTCGCCGGCCCCGGATTCGCGGTGGGCGTCGGCACTGCGGTGTCTCCCGCGGGCACCCAGCTCGGGGTGGTCCCGGGGATCCCCGTGCTCGGTCTTCTTCCCGAGAGCACGTCGATCTGGATGCTCATCGTGATCATCCTCCCGATCGGAGCGGGAGCCTTCGCAGGATGGGCCGTCCGCTCGCGACTCGTGTGGGAGGGAACCCCTCTCGGAATGGCTCCTCGTGCGGTGATCGCCGCGGGCATCGGTGTGCTGACCGCCGCGGTCGCCGGGGTCGCCGCCCTGCTCGCAGGAGGATCGATGGGACCGGGGCGGCTCGCCGAAGCCGGACCGGCGGCGCTGCCCTTCGCCCTCGCTCTGGGCGGCGAGGTCCTGCTCGGTGCGGCGATCCTGCTCCTGTCGCCTCGGAACCGGGACGAGCTCGCGGAGGAGCGCACCGACCGGTGGGTCGCCGAGATGACGGCATCCGATTCCGCCTCGAGTGAGCCCGGCGACGGGATGGTTCGCTGGCCCGATGCAGCGTCCGACTACGACACCGCGCCGCTGGATGGCGCGGGGGGATTCCGGCTGCCCCAGCGCGACCCCGGGGATCCCGTCGGCTGACACGCGGGGTCAGGCCCCGGCGCCGGCCCCGATAGACTGGGCGCGTGCTCACGGTCGCCGTTCTCATCTCGGGCACCGGCTCGAACCTTCGCGCCCTCCTCGAGGCTGCTCGCCACCCCGATTTTCCTGCGCGGGTGGTGGTCGTCGGCGCCGACCGCGAAGCCGATGGCCTCGCCCACGCCGAGGAGTTCGGCATCCCGAGCTTCACGGTTCCCTGGCACGAGCACGAGTCTCGTGAGGCGTGGGGTGAGGAACTCGGCCGACAGCTCGCGGTCTGGAATGCAGACCTCGTCGTGCTCAGCGGCCTGATGCGCCTGCTTCCCGCTGCGCTCGTCGCGGACCTCGCGCCGCGGCTCATCAACACGCATCCCGCCTACCTGCCTGAGTTTCCCGGTGCACACGGAGTGCGCGATGCGCTCGCCGCGGGCGTCTCGGAGACCGGCGCGAGCGTGATCGTGGTCGACGACGGCGTCGACACCGGGCCGATCCTCGCCCAGGAGAGGGTGCCGGTCGTCGCAGGCGACACCGAGCACAGCCTGCACGAGCGCATCAAGCCCGTCGAACGCCGACTGCTCATCGACGTGGTGCGCCGCATCGCGACCGGCGAGCTCTCGCTGACCTCCGCATCCTGACCCGATCCACGCACGCCCCCCTCGCACGAAGGAGCCCCTCATGGCCGGACCCCGCCACGATCATTCGCTGTACCGCGACCGCGACACCGTTGCGGTGCGCCGGGCGCTCGTCTCGGTGAGCGACAAGACCGATCTGCTCGTGCTCGCGGCGGCGCTCGCCGATGCGGGTGTGCAGATCGTCTCGACCGGCTCGACCGCCTCCACCATCCGCGAGGCCGGATTCGAGGTGACCGATGTCGCCGCCGTCACCGGCGTCGCCGAGATGCTCGACGGGCGCGTGAAGACGCTGCATCCCAAGATCCACGGCGGCCTGCTCGCGGACCTCCGCCTCGAGGATCACGAGCGTCAGCTCGCCGACCTCGACATCGCGCCGTTCGAGCTCGTCGTCGTGAACCTCTACCCCTTCGTCGAGACTGTCGCCTCGGGCGCCGAGGGCGACGACGTCGTCGAGCAGATCGACATCGGCGGGCCTGCCATGGTCCGCGCCGCGGCCAAGAACCACGCGAACGTCGCGATCGTCGTCTCACCGCAGTCGTACCCCGGCATCATCAGCGCCATCGAGAACGGCGGCACCACGCTGACGCAGCGCCGCGAGCTCGCGGCCCGCGCCTTCGCGCACACCGCCGCGTACGACACGGCGGTCGCCTCCTGGTTCGCCGAGGGCACGCTCGGTGAGGGCGAGGACCTGCCCACTCACCTCACCATCCAGGCCGAGCTTCTCAACACCCTGCGCTACGGCGAGAACTCGCACCAGCGCGGCGCGATCTACACGCGCGTCGGCGGCCACGGCATCGCGCAGGCGACGCAGCTGCAGGGCAAGGAGATGTCGTACAACAACTACGTCGATGCGGATGCCGCGCTGCGCGCCGCGTACGACATGGTGAAGCCGGCCGTCGCGATCATCAAGCACGCGAACCCGTGCGGCATCGCGACCACCGCGCCCAACGCCCTCGACCCGATCGCGAGCGCACACATCCGTGCGCACGAGTGCGACCCCGTGTCGGCGTACGGCGGTGTGATCGCCGCGAACGGCACCGTGACGCTCAAGATGGCCGAGAACCTCAAGGACATCTTCACCGAGGTCATCGTCGCTCCGTCGTTCGAGCCCGCAGCGCTCGAGGTGTTCAAGGCGAAGAAGAACCTGCGTCTGCTGCAGCTTCCGCAGGACTGGCAGCAGGAGCGCATGGACGTGCGCCTGGTCTCGGGAGGGCTTCTGCTGCAGGACGCCGACCGCTTCCCCGACGACATCGTGTCGGTCGCGAAGAACTGGGAGCTCGTCTCGGGCGAGCGCCCCAGCGACGAGGAGATGGAGAACCTGATCTTCGCGTGGAAGGCGTGCCGCGCCGTGAAGTCGAACGCCATCGTCCTCGCGAAGGACAACGCCACGGTCGGCGTCGGCATGGGCCAGGTCAATCGTGTCGACTCGTGCCGGCTCGCCGTCGAGCGTGCCGGTGACCGGGCAGCGGGCTCGGTCGCCGCATCCGATGCGTTCTTCCCCTTCGCCGATGGCGCACAGGTGCTCATCGATGCGGGCGTCACGGCGATCGTGCAGCCCGGTGGCTCGGTGCGCGACGAAGAGGTCGTCGACGCCGCACGCAAGGCCGGAGTCACGATGTTCTTCACCGGAGAGCGTCACTTCTTCCACTGAGGAGTCCGGCCCCAGGGCCGCAGCACCTCCGAGACCCCTCGCGTCGACGTCGGCGCGAGGGGTCTCGCGCTGTCTGCAGGGGGGTGAGACCGATGTCCACAGTGATGTCCGATTTCCGCCAGTCGGTGTCGGGCGAGCATGACAGAGTGGAGCCATGAGCTTCCCCGTGACCGACTTCGACGAGCGATATCGCGCGATCAGCGCACGTGACACGCGCTTCGACGGTCAGTTCGTGACCGCCGTGAGCTCCACCGGCATCTACTGCCGGCCGAGCTGCCCCGCGCGCACACCCAAGCCGCAGAACGTCACCTTCTACCCGACCAGCGCGGCGGCTCACGAGGCGGGCTTCCGGGCGTGCAAACGATGCCTCCCTGAGGCGGCCCCCGGCTCGCCCGCGTGGGATCTGCGCAGTGACGTCGCGGCTCGGGCGATGCGTCTCATCGCCTCGGGCGTGGTCGAGCGCGAGGGGGTCTCCGGGCTCGCCGTGCGTCTCGGATACTCGACCCGGCACCTCACCCGGCTGCTCTCGACCGAGCTCGGTGCGGGTCCTCTCGCCCTCGCGCGGGCGCATCGGGCGCACACGGCGCGGATGCTGCTCGTCGGCACGGACATGCAGATCTCCGACGTCGCGTTCTCCGCGGGCTTCGCGAGCATCCGGCAGTGCAACGACACGATCCGCGAGGTGTTCGGCCTGACGCCGGGTGAGCTCAGGGCCCGTCGGAAGACGCCGGCGTCGGCTGCTCCCGGCGCGATCGACCTCGTCCTCCCGTATCGCGGTCCTCTCGATGCGGCCGGCGTCTTCCACTGGATGGCGGCCCGTGCGGTGTCGGGGGTCGAAGAGGCCACGGCCACGTCGTTCTCGCGTCATCTGCGCATGGCGGGCGGGCCCGCATGGTTCGAGGTGAGGCAGGATGCGACGGAGCGACTGCACCTGCGTGCCCGTGTCGCGCAGCTCGGCGACCTCGCTCCGCTGGTGTCGACCGTGCGACGGATCTTCGATCTCGACGCCGACCCTCTTGCCATCGACGAGGCGCTGAGCGCGCATCCGCAGCTCGCTCCGCTCGTCGCGCGCACTCCCGGCATCCGTGTGCCCGGTTCGGCGGATCCGCATGAGATGCTGATCCGCGCGATGATCGGTCAGCAGATCACGGTCGTCGCCGCTCGCACTGCCCTGACGGCCCTGACCGAGGCGCTGGGGGAGCGCACGGAGCAGGGGCTTCTGTTCCCCACGATGTCGGCGATCGCCGAGCGAGGGGCCGAGGTGCTGCGCGGGCCGGGGGCTCGTATCAGGGCGATCGTCGGTGCTGCGGCAGCTCTCGCCGACGGCTCGCTCCCGCTCACGGTCGGAGACGACGGCGTCGAGCAGCGAGCCGCCCTGCTCGCGATGCCGGGCATCGGTCCCTGGACCGCCGACTACGTGCGGATGCGCGTGCTCGGCGACCCCGACGTGCTCCTCCCCGGCGATGTCGCACTGCGCGCAGGGGCCGCCGCGTCCGGGCTTCCGGGCGATCCGCGGCCGCTCGTCGCGTGGGCGGAGCGCACTGCCCCGTGGCGCAGCTATCTCAGCGCACATCTCTGGCGCGCAGCACCGGCCCGCCCTGTGCGACGGACGCGCGCGTCCCAGACCACCACCCTTGTGAAGGAGACCCCATGAACGCCATCATCCAGACCATCGAGACCACGGACGGGCCGTTCACCATCCTCGCCGACGAGCATCAGCGGGTGCTTTCCTCGGGATGGACTGCCGATCAGGCGACGATCGTCGCCCGCCTCTCGGCCCAGGGTCGACCGACTCAAGTGCGCGAGCGCGACACGGATGCGGCAGCCGCGGCGCTCGCGTTCTACGACGGAGACCTCTCGGCGATCGACGCGGTCGCGGTGAAGCAGACGGGCACGACGCTACAGCTGGCCGGATGGTCGGCGCTGCGTGAGATCGAGCCGGGGGAGCCGCTGACCTACACCTCGTTCGCGGCGCGGCTCGGCAACCCTCGGGCGGTGCGGGCCGCTGCCTCGATCTGCGCGCGCAACGCTCCGGCGCTGTTCGTCCCGTGCCATCGCGTGCTGCGCTCCGACGGCACGCTCGGCGGGTTCGCGTGGGGACTCGACGTCAAGGCGAGTCTGTTGGAGAGGGAAGCCTCGCGGGGATGAGTCGCAGAATCGTCGGCCGGCGCTGAGCGCTATCGCCCGACACCGAGACGGGCATCCCGGCATGCGATGTCGCCAGAGGAAGACGACGTCGAGGAATCGGGAATCTCTCTTGCGCTCAGCTTGTTCACAGGAATAGGCTGGTGGGCTGTCGCACCGACCGGGACGACATCGCCGAGCCTGAGGAGGACACCATGACATCGATCGCCGCTGTGCAGATCGCCGCTCTCGGCTCGACCCCGGTGCGCCCGCTCCGCTAGAGCCACTTTCCGACACGCACGACCTCACCGGATGCCGGACTCCGAGAGTCCGTTGCTGCGTCCGCCCCCTTCAGCAACCGCTTCCCCATACGAAACTCGTCTGAGAGACATGTCTTCCTCGCCTTCATCGCAGAACGCTTCTTCCTCCTCGTCCCTCTCCACGCCGGCAGCCCTGTGGCGCCTGAAGCCCTTCGTGAAGCCCGTCATCTGGCGGCTCGCCGGAGGTGCCGCCAGCGCCCTCGTGGCCGCGATCATCGCGCTGATGATTCCGATCGTGCTGGAGCAGATCATGCGCGGACCGGTGCAGACCGGCGCGCTCGACGCCATCGCCTGGGGTGCGCTCGCGGTCTTCGGTCTCGCCCTCGGTGAGGCGCTGATGGTGTGGCTGCGCCGCCAGTTCGTGCTCAACCCGGCGACGCAGGTCGAGTACAAGATGCGCACCGAGCTCTACTCGCGACTCCAGACGCTGCCGGTGTCGTTCCACGACCGCTGGCAGTCGGGGCAGCTGCTGAGCCGCATGATGCAGGACATCGGCCTGATCCGCCGGTGGCTGGCGTTCGGTCTCGTGCTGCTCGTGGTCAACGTGCTGACGATCATCATCGGCTCGGTGCTGCTGTTCCGCTGGCACTGGCTGCTGGGCGTCATCTTCATCGTCACCGCCATTCCGCTGTGGATCCGCGGCTATCTCTTCGAGAAGCGCTACGGCGCGCTCACGCGCCGCAGCCAGGACCAGGCCGGCGACCTCGCGACCAGCGTCGAGGAGAGCGTGCACGGCATCCGCGTGCTCAAGGCCTTCGGTCGCGGCAAGCACGCCCTCGGTCGCTTCAGTCGTCAGGCCGAGACGCTTCGCGAGACCGAGATGAGCAAGGCCGGCGCGATCGCGTCGATCTGGTTCTGGCTCGACCTCATGCCGCAGATCGCCTTCGGCCTCAGCCTGATGTCTGGCATCTGGCTCATCTCGCAGGGCGAGATCGATCAGGCGCAGCTGTTCGCGTTCTTCGCCATGGCCGTGGTGCTCCGCTGGCCCATCGAGTCTATCGGCTTCCTGTTCTCGTTCATGCTCGATGCGCGCACGGCGACCGACCGCGTGTTCGACATCTACTCCGAGACGAACTCCATCACCGACCCCGAGAACCCGGTGCACATCGCGGAACCCCGCGGCGAGCTGGCTTTCGAGGCGGCGCACTTCCGGTACCAGGACGCGGGAGAGCACGAACGCGACCTGCTCGACGGCATCGATCTCGTGCTGCGGCCGGGCGAGACCATGGCGCTCGTCGGACTGACCGGAAGCGGCAAGACCACGCTGACCACGCTGCCGACGCGTCTCTATGACGTCACCGGCGGGCGGGTCACGCTCGACGGCGTCGACGTGCGGGATCTGCCGCTCGCCGAGCTGCGCCAGCACATCGCGATGGCCTTCGAAGACGCCACGCTGTTCTCGGCGACCGTTCGTGAGAACGTGCTGCTGGGGCGCGCCGACCTCGACGTGCACAGCGAGGAGGGCGAGCGTGTGCTGCGCGAGGCTCTCGAGGTCGCCCAGGCGGCCTTCGTGGACTCGTTGCCCGAGGGCGTCGAGACCGTCATCGGCGAGGAGGGGCTGAGCCTCTCCGGTGGGCAGCGTCAGCGTCTGGCACTCGCCAGGGCCGTCGCCGCGAACCCGAAGGTGCTCGTGCTCGACGACCCGCTGTCCGCGCTCGACGTCGACACCGAGGCTCTCGTCGAAGAGGCGCTGCGGCACGTGCTGGCAGACACCACGGCGATGATCGTGGCGCACCGCCCCTCGACCGTGGCCCTCGCCGACCGCGTGGCGCTGCTCGAGGCCGGCCGCGTCACCGCCGTCGGAACCCACAGCGAACTGCTGAGGACGAGCCGTCACTACCGGCACGTCATCTCGAGCCTCGAGGCCGAGGAAGCGGCGCGTACGGGCGCCATCCCGATCATCCGCGACGAGCAGGCTGAGATCGACGCCACAGTTCAGGCCGGGATCCGCGAGCATGCCGCCGACCAAGACATCATCACCGAGAAGGAGGTGCAGCGATGAGCACCGCGATCACCGGAACCCAGGACGAAGACCGCTCCAGCTACACCAAGGAGGAGAGCCGGGCCATCCGGCGTCGCTCGCTCCGACTGCTGGGCTCGCTCGTGCGTCCCCTCAAGGCGCAGATCGCGCTCGCCGCGATCGTGCTCGTGATCTCGACGGCGCTCCAGGTCGCCGGCCCGATCCTGATCAGCATCGGGCTCGACCGGGCCCTGCCCGCCGTGCTCGAGCGCGCGGACTGGATGCCGACCTTCATGATCGGCGGGATCTACCTCCTCGCCGGGGCGGTCGCGGCGGCGATGATCGCCTGGTACGTCATCATCGCGGCCAAGCTCACGCAGGCGGTGCTGCTGGACCTCCGCAAGCGGATCTTCCTGCACACTCAGCGCCTCAGCCTGGAGTTCCACGAGTCGTACACGTCCGGTCGCATCATCTCGCGCCAGACGAGCGATCTCGACTCGATCAAGGAGCTTCTCGACGGCGGACTGAACGAGCTCGTCTCCGGCGTGCTGTTCGGCCTGTTCACGTTCATCGCGCTGTGCGTGTGGGACTGGCAGTCCGGGCTCATCCTCGCGATCGGCGGCGTGCCGCTGTTCTTCCTGATGCGCTGGTTCTACTCGCGCTCTCAGCTCGTCTACCGCGAGTCGCGCGTGATCAGCGCGAAGGTGATCGTGCAGTTCGTCGAGACGATGACGGGCATCCGAGCGGTGAAGGCGTTCCGCAAGGAACCCCGCAACGATGTGGCGTTCCAGAAGATCGCGGGCGACTATCGGGACGTCAACCGACGCTCGATGCTGCTGTTCGGCACGTTCGAGCCCGGTCTGATGGGCGTCGCGGCTCTGGTGCTCGGCATCGTCGTGCTCTGGGGTGGCATCCGAGTGTCCGAGGGGGCACTCACCGTCGGCGTGCTGCTGTCGGCTGTGCTGTACGTGCGCAACTTCTTCGCTCCGATGCAGGAGATCGCGATGTTCCTCAACTCCTACCAGTCCGCCACGGCGGCGCTGGAGAAGGTGTCCGGCGTGCTCGAGGAGGTGCCGACCGTTCCGGATCCCGAGAAGCCGGTCGACCTCTGGGAGTCGCGAGGACACATCGAGTTCGATGAGGTGACGTTCGGCTACAACGGTGAGAAGACGATCCTGCCGAACTTCTCGCTCGACATCCCCGCTGGGCAGACCATCGCTCTGGTGGGCACCACCGGAGCGGGGAAGTCCACGCTCGCGAAGCTGATCTCCCGGTTCTACGACCCGTCGATCGGAAAGGTGACGCTCGACGGAGTCGACCTGCGCAACCTGCACCCGAAGGATCTCCGCCGGGCCATCGTCATGGTGACGCAGGAGGCTTATCTCTTCAGCGGAACGGTCGCCGACAACATCGCTCTCGGAAAGCCCGACGCCTCGCTCGACGAGGTCCGCGCGGCTGCCCGCGCGGTCGGGGCGGACGAGTTCATCTCGTCGCTGCCCGACGGGTACCGCACCGACGTCAACAAGCGCGGTGGTCGTGTGTCGGCAGGTCAGCGTCAGCTGATCTCGTTCGCCCGAGCGTTCCTCGCCGACCCCGCGGTGCTGATCCTCGACGAGGCCACCGCGTCGCTCGACATCCCCTCGGAGCGTCTGATTCAGGACGCGCTGCAGACGCTGCTCAAGGACCGCACGGCGATCATCATCGCGCACCGTCTCTCGACGGTCGCGATCGCCGACCGGGTGCTGGTGATGGAGCACGGGAAGATCATCGAGGATGACACGCCCGAGGCACTCATCAGCGGCACGGGCAAGTTCGCGCAGCTGCACGCCGCCTGGCAGGAGACCCTGGTGTGAACGAGCCCGATTCCTGAACACCGGGGCCACGACCGATCATCGGTCGTGGCCTCGGTCGTACGCCGGGGAGACGGCGGAGCGGTGAGGCGTCGGCCTGGGTAGCATCGAAGTATGGATCCGTTGCTTCTCGCCGTCGAGTTGTGGTGGATCGCGCCCGTCGCGGCCGGCGGAGTCGCGGCCGGGGCAGTCGGGTTGCGTCGTCGCAGCACGAAGAGCGGCCGCCGGCTCGAGTACGACGCGGCCCGGCACGATCTCAAGGCCGCGCAGCAGACGGCGGTCGAACGACGGATGGCCGTGAAGTTGGCCAGGGCCGACGTCGCGCGCATCTCGGCCGAGCGCAGCGCGCGCCGAGCGACTCCCGAGCAGGTGGCCGGTGCCAAGCGGATGCTGCGCGCCAAGGAGAACGATGCCAAGGCTGCCGCCGCAGACGTGCGCGCCAAGCAGGTTCGGCTCAACGCCGCGCGCGCGGCGATCCCCGCAGCATCCGCCCCTCGCCCCCTGGAGCGTCTCCAGGCGCAGCATGAGGCGATCGTCGTGCGATGGATGAACTATGAGACCGATGCGGGCCTGCAGATCGCGTACCCGGCGATGACCGACGTCAAGCAGCCCGCGACAGCG
The DNA here is from genome assembly GCF_059803615.1 of Microbacterium sp. SWDP-B6. Taxonomy (NCBI): domain Bacteria; kingdom Bacillati; phylum Actinomycetota; class Actinomycetes; order Micrococcales; family Microbacteriaceae; genus Microbacterium; species Microbacterium sp. SWDP-B6. Next base: position 95,704 of record NZ_JAPFGV010000012.1, read on the forward strand.
GCGTATCTCCGGGCGGCAGCGCATGCGGTCGAGATGCGCCGCGCCGCCACCGGACGGGTCAGCGCTGAGGACTTCGCCGCCTACCGTGACGCCGTCGCCGACCTCGAGCGCGCCTTCGAGGCCGCGGAGCATTCGGCGAGGGTTCAGGTGGGCGAGGCACCCCAGCCGTCGTCGGCCTGGCAGGACGCCGCGCAGGACATGATCAGCCGCTCCGCCGACGCGATCGATCGCGCAGCCGGCGCCGCGGCATCGGCACTCGCGGCCTGGAACGAGCGCAAGCGGCCAGGCAAGCAGTGACCGCCGCCTCCGATGAGGAAAGGCGGCGGTCGGTGGTGCTCATCCGAAGGGTCAGGCCCCGATCGTGCGTGAGGCGATGAGCTCGCGATACCAGCGCCCCGAATCTTTGACGGTGCGTTCGAGCGAGTCGAAGTCCACGCGCACGATGCCGAACCTCTTGGCGTAGCCGTACCCCCACTCGAAGTTGTCGAGCAGCGACCACACGAAGTAGCCCCGCAGGTCGACACCCCGCTCGATCGCGCGGTGAGCGGCGGTGAAGTGACGTCGCAGGTAGTCCGTGCGCTCGGGATCGGGCACTGAGCCGTCGGCAGCGACCTCGTCGTCGAACGCGGCGCCGTTCTCGGTGACCATCAGCGGCTGGGTGGGGAACTGCTCCGACAGGGAGACGAGCAGCTCTTCGAGTCCCTCCGGCGCGATGTTCCACCCCATCGCCGTGTAGGGCCCCGGCTGCTCGACGAACTCGACCAGCTGATCGCTGCCCGGCCACGCGGTGCCTCCGGCCGTGCCCTTGTGTCCGTCGTTCTGCTGCTTCTCCGAGACGCCGTCCCAGAGCCGCACCGTCGCGGTGGAGTAGTAGTTCACTCCGAGCACATCGATCGGCTGGTTGACGGTGGCGAGGTCGCCGTCGTGCACGAACGACCAGTCCGTGACCGAGGCCGTGTCCTCGAGGAGATCCGGGGGATACTCGCCGCGCAGCATCGGATGCGTGAACGCGCGGTTCGCCAGAGCGTCGATCCGGCGCATGGCCTCGTCTGCGCCGTCGCCCACGCCGCGCAGCACATGGAAGTTCAGTGTCACCGAGTAGTCGGGGTCGCCGGTCGACGTGGCGCGGAGCGCCTGGATCGCGCGCCCGTGCGCGAGGTTCAGGTGGTGCACGGCCGCCAGGGCGGAGGCCGGCTCGTGGCGGCCGGGCGCGTGACCACCCTGCCCGTATCCCAGATAGGCCGAGCACCAGGGCTCGTTGAGCGTCGTCCAGGTGTGCACCCGGTCGCCGAGCGCCGCGCCCATGATCGACGCGTATCGCTCGAAGGCGTCGGTCGTCGACCGGGAGGTCCACCCGCCTGCGTCTTCGAGGTACTGGGGGAGGTCCCAGTGATAGAGGGTCGCCACCGGCTTGATGCCCCGCTCGAGCAGTCCGTCGACAAGACGAGAGTAGAAATCGATCCCCGCCTGGTTCACTGCGCCGTCCGCCGCGGGAACGATCCGCGGCCAGGCGATCGAGAATCGGTACGCCTGCAGTCCGAGATCCGACATCAGATCGAGGTCCTCATCGACGCGGTGGTAGTGGTCGCAGGCCACATCGCCGGTGTCGCCGTTCCACACCTTCCCCGGCGTCTTGCTGAACGTGTCCCAGATCGACGGCGTGCGCCCGTCTTCGGCGGCCGCCCCCTCGATCTGGTAGGAGGCGGTAGCCGATCCGAACGTGAAGCCCTCGGGCAGCACGAGTCCGGATCCGCGGTAGTCATCGGCAGGAGAGAGAGTCACCGGGTCACCTCAGTCAGGTCGGTTTCGTAGATCTTCTCACGGCCGTCCGGGCTCGTGACGGTCACGGACGCCGAGCCCGATCCGCCAGGGAACACCCGCAGTCGCAGGCCGTCGTGATAGTCGTAGTCGGGTCTGTCGGTGCGGGCACCCCAGGGGAGTGCCGTGCCTGGTCGCACGTACAGCGGAAGCGAGTCGAAGGAGTGGGTCTCTCGGCGCCAGCCCCCGCCCGAGACGGTCTCGCCGCTCAGCAGCGAGGTCCACTCGCCCTCCGGCAGATAGAACTCGACCGATCCGTCCCCGGAGAAGACGGGCGCCACGAGCAGGTCGGTGCCGAGCATGTACTGCCGGTCGAGGTAGCCGACGGCCGGGTCATCGGGGAACTCCAGCTGCATCGGCCGCATCACGGGCAGGCCCGTCCTCGATGCGATGATGCCCTGCTGATACAGGTAGGGCATCAGCTGCATCTTGAGGTGCGTGAATCGCCTCGTCACGTCGACGGCCTCCTCGTCGAATGCCCACGGCACCCGGTAGGAGCTCGATCCGTGGAAGCGCGAGTGCGAGCCGAGCAGACCGAAGGCCGTCCAGCGTTTGAACACACCGGCATCCGGAGTGCCCTCGAATCCGCCGATGTCGTGGCTCCAGAAGGCGAAGCCGCTCAGTGCGAGCGAGAGCCCGCCGCGCAGGGTCTCGGCCATCGACGCGTAGGTCGACGTCGAGTCGCCGCCCCAGTGCACCGGCATGCTCTGCCCGCCGGCGGTCGCCGAGCGCGCGAACAGCACGGCGTCGTCTGCGCCTCGCGCTTCGACGAGCACATCGTGCACGGCCCGGTTGTAGAGATCGGTGTACAGGTTGTGCATGCGCTCGGGGTCGGAGCCGTCGGCCCAGACCACCTCGGTGGGGATGCGTTCGCCGAAGTCGGTCTTGAAGCAGTCCACGCCCTGTGCGATGAGCTCGCGGAGCTTCGCCTGGTACCAGGCGGTCGCATCCGGATTGGTGAAGTCGACGAGCCCCATTCCCGCCTGCCAGAGATCCCACTGCCAGACCGACCCGTCGGGGCGCATCACGAGGTAGCCCTGATCAGCCGCCTCACGGAAGAGAGGGGAGCGCTGCGCGATGTACGGGTTGATCCAGACGCAGACGCGCAGGTCCTTATCGTGCAGTCGTGACAGCATGCCCTCGGGGTCGGGGAACACCCGGGAATCCCAGACGAAGTCGGTCCAGTTGAACTCGCGCATCCAGAAGCAGTCGAAGTGGAACACCGACACCGGCAGCTCACGCGCCGCCATCTCATCTATGAAGGAGTTGACGGTCTTCTCGTCGTAGTCGGTCGTGAAGCTCGTCGACAGCCAGAGCCCGTACGACCAGGCCGGCACCACGGGCGGTCGTCCGGTGAGAGCGGTGTAGCGTCCCAGGACATCCTTCGGCGTCGGACCAGCGATGACGAAGTACTCGAGCACCTCGCCGGAGACGGAGAACTGCACGCGCTCGACCGACTCCGATCCGATCTCGTACGACACGTGGCCCGGGTCGTTCACGAGCACGCCGTAGCCGCGATTCGAGAGATGGAACGGGATGCTCTTGTAGGCCTGCTCGCTGGAGGTGCCGCCGTCGGCGTTCCAGATGTCGACCGACTGGCCGTTCTTCACCAGTGGACCGAAGCGCTCGCCGAGACCGTAGATCAGCTCGCCGACTCCGAGGTCGAGCTGCTCGTGCACGAAGACGGATCCGTTCGGGGTCGAACCGCCCTGTCGTGCATTGTCGACGATGCCGGCGTCGACCTGCGCGTCCGGGGCGAGTCGCACGTATCCCTGGGCTTTGTGCGCGCTTCCGGTCACGCGTCTCCCGTCGACCTCGAATGCGAGGTCCCACGGCGCGCCCTTCGTGATCCGTGCGACGAGCGAACCGGCATCGAGAGCGCCACCCCCCTCGGTGAGGGACACGGATGCCGCTCCGGATCCTGCCCCGGGAAGACCGAAGCCGCCGTGCCAGCGGCCTCCTTCGTGGTGCGCGATGCGGACGCGCACCACCCCCTCGGCGGGCGATGAGAGCGTGGTCGTCAGCACCGGCCGGTTCAGGGTGTCGCCGCGCTTGGCGATCACCATGGTGGGTGCTGTGATGACGATGCCGGGTCCGTCGGGAGTGTCGTCGGTCTCGGCGATGTCGTAGGCCTCCTGCGCGTACAGCGCGGTGACCCCAGGACGCAGTTGCCAGAACCCGTCGGTGAACTTCATTACTTGACTGCTCCTGCCGTGATGCCGCGTGTGAGGGTGCGCTGGAAGATGAGGAAGAAGATGAGCGTGGGGATGATGCCGAGGAGGGCGGAGGCGCTCGTGGTCGTGACGTCCATGAGCCGGTCGCCCTGCAGCACGCTGATCGCCACGGGGACCGTCTGATTCGCATTCGATGCGAGGAAGGTCAGCGGGATCAGGAACTCGTTCCACGTCCAGATGAAGAAGAAGATGAGCAGCACCGACAGGGTCGGGCGGCTGATCGGGAAGACGATCCGCCAGAGGATCTGCCAGCGATTCGCACCGTCGATGGATGCCGCTTCGAGGATCTCCTTGGGGAACGTGCCGTAGACGGACGACAGCAGGTATGTGCCGAAAGCCGCCTGGATGACCGTGAAGACGATGATCACCGACCACACGTTGTCGTACAGGCCGACGGACTTGAACATGTAGTACAGCGGGTAGAGCAGCGCCTCCTGCGGCAGCAGGTTGGCGAGCAGGAAGAGCAGCACGATCCAGCTGCGCCCGCGGACGCGGCCGATGCCGATCGCGAAGGCGTTGAGCATCGAGATCACGACGGCGAGCACCGAGACGATGCCGGCGATGAAGATCGAGTTCCACACCTTCTCGGGGAAGTTCACCCGCTCCCAGAATTTGATGATCCCGCCGAAGTCCAGCGTCTCGGGGAAGGCGAGCGGACCCGATGTGGCGTAGTCGACAGGGGACTTGAACGAGTTGACCAGCACGAGGTAGAACGGCGCGATGATGAGCAGTGCGCCGATCACGACGAGCGCGAGCATGAGCCAGTCGACGGGGCGCTTCCTGGTCATCCCGCCGCGAGGGCGTTTCTGGGAGGGCTTGCCGGTGACGATGGCGGTGGTGGCGTGCATCAGAGACCCGCCCTTTCCTTGCGCTCGAGCGAGTTCTGCACGCGGATGAAGATGATCGACACGATCACCACGACGATGGTCAGCACGGTGGCGATGGTCGCGCCGTAGCCGACGTTCCGCTTGGTGAAGAACTCCTGGTAGGCGTAGTAGGCGGGCACCAGAGTGGCACCGGCGGGGCCGCCGCGCGTGATGATGTACACGGGGCCGAAGACTTTGAGGGCGGCGATCGTGCAGGTGAGCGTGACGACGAAGATCTCCGGGCGGATGATGCTCATCGTGATCGCGGTGAATCGCTGGAACCAGTTCGCGCCGTCGAGTTCGGCGGCTTCGTACAGCTCGGGATCGACGCGCTGGAGCGCCGCCATGAAGACGACGACGGGGTAGCCGAGCTGCACCCACACCATGACGACCATCAGCACGATGAGGGCTGACGGCATCTGGCCGAGCCAGTCGTAGGCGGGGATGCCGAACCAACCGAGGATCTGGTTGAGCGCGCCGTCGCCACCCGGCCGGACGATCCAGCCGATCACGATGCCGGCGACGGCGATGGGGAGGATCTGGGGGAGATAGTAGGTCGCGCGCAGGAAGCTGCCGACCTTGCCGCCGAACTTGCGTCCGACCACGTCGAAGAGCAGGGCTGCGACGATCAGGCCGACGATCGTCGGCACCACGACCATGGCGAGGATCATCCACACGGAGTTCGTGAACGAGGTCCAGAAGTCGCTGTCGGTGAGGATCTTCTGCCAGTTCTCGAGACCGATGAACTCGGGGGCGCGCACTCCCTTCCACTTGGTGAAGGTCAGGTAGACGTTCCAGATCAGCGGGACGATGACGACGACGAGCAGAAGCACGAAGCCGGGGAGCAGGTACAACCAGTAGGCCCCGGTCCCGCCGCTGCGCTGCGGGATCGACGGCTCTTCGGGCGGCAGCTTCGTGCGGCCCTCGCGTCGGGTGACGAGTGACATGTTCATCTCCAGGAGGATGCGGGGGCGACGCCGTGCGGTCGTCGCCCCCGCGGGCGGATCAACGGAATTCGGACGTGCCCTCGTCGTACTGCTCGCCGAGGTTCGTGTTGGTGGTCTCCGCATCCTGCGTGCCCGTGATCAGACCCTGGAGCTCCTGCACGATCACGTCGTAGAAGCCGGGAGCGGGCCAGTCCGGGTAGAACGAGAGCCCGTCGGCGTCGAGCACGCCGTTGAAGGTCTCGATGAGCGCCGCGCTCTTCTCGTCGGTGATGTCGGCGGTGTCGGCGGCGACCGGGAGGCCGCCGTTGTTGCCGATGATCGCCTGGATCTCGGGGCGCATCGTGATGTCGATGAACTCGTAGGCGAGCTCCTTGTTCGCAGCGTTCTCGGGGACGACCCAGAGGTTGCCGGACGAGCCGAGCGACAGGTCGGCGCCGGGGAACGCGGTCATCGTCCAGTCGAAGCCGGTCGCCTCCGACACGAAGCGACCGAACCACCAGGATCCCGACACGAAGATCGGCGAGGTGCCGTTGATGAACGAGACGCCGGCGTCCTCGGCCTTGACCGAGGAGACGTCCGAGGCGATGTAGCCCTTGTCGACGTAGTCCTTGAGCGTCTCGGACGCCGCCGTGACCTCCGGGCCCTGCCAGTCGACCTCGCCGTCGTACAGCTGGTAGGAGTCGACGAAGCCGCGATCGCCCTCGAGCAGCGCGAGCTGGTACCAGAGCTGTCCGAGGGGGTACTCGGCGCCGGCCTCGGCGAGCGGGGTGACGCCCTGCGCGACGAACGCGTCGAGGACGTCGACGAACTCCTCGTAGGTGGTGGGGATCTCGAGACCCGCCGCGGCGAAGGCATCCTGGTTGTAGTAGACGCCGACGAACTCGCCGTAGTTCGGGACGCCGAACCAGGTGTCGCCGCCCATGACGCCGTCTTCGGAGTACTTCGCGGTGGTCTGCAGCGAGGGAGCGAGCTTCTCATCCCATCCGTACTCCTCGACGGCGTCGGAGATGTCCGTGATCAGTCCGGTGGAGGCCAGGAATCCCGCCGTCGCATTGCCCTTGTTGAATTCCATGAGGTCGGGTGCCGCGTCGGTGTCGAGCACCTGGCTGGCCGTCTTCTGGATCTGCTCGAAGGACTTCTCCTCGAACTCGACGGTCGCTCCGGTCTCTTCTTCGAAGATCGCGATCGCCTCGGCCCAGGCCTTTCCCATGGCGCTGTCCGCACCCTCGTAATGCCAGAGCTTGAGGGTGTCTCCGTCGCCGCCCTCGTCTGCCGAACCGGCAGTGCAGCCGCTCAGTGCGATGCCTGTCGCGGTGAGCGCGGCGAGAGCCGCCAGCGTCTTCGTCCTGCGTGTGGTGCGTGCCATCGTCGGCACTCCTTTCTCAGTGGCCCTGGGGCCGGACACTTCAGTGGGTCGGGTGTTCAGTTGTGATGAGGCAGTCGTCGAAGCGTTTCGACAACAGCGATGCGGCTGCGTTCTCCGCGGGCGGTCACTCCCGGGCAGGGGCGACCGAGCCGGCGACGTGGTACTCGGGGGGGATGAGATGGATCTGGGCGGGCGGGCCCGGCTCTTCCAGGTGCCGCACGGCGAGATCGACGGCGAGCTCGCACGACTTCTGCGGCACGAGCGGGATCGTGTCGACGGGAACCGCGAGCGAGGACGTGTCGAACGATGCGGCGGCCGAGATCACCGACACGTCCTCGCCGACCGTCAGCCCGTGGGCTGCGATCGTCTCGAGGAGGATCTCGTGCACATCGCCGACGGCGTGCACGATGAACGCACGGACGCCGCGGCTCAATGCCATCTCGGCGGCGGCGCGCACAGCGGACGCGTCGGTCGTCGTGTCTCCGGTCGTCGCCCAGTCGAGGTCGACTCCCCGCTGGGCCGCTCGGTCCTGCACGCCGAGGAGCAGTCGTCGGGGGAAGTTCGACTTGCGGTACGAGACCTCGGTCTGTCCGAGCAGGGTGACGGAGGTGTGCCCGGCATCGGCCAGTCGGTCGACGGCGAGATGCCCTGTGCCTTCGAAGTCGAGGTCGACGCAGGTCAGACCGTCCGCGTCGTCCGGGATGCCGATGAAGACGGTCGGGGAACGCAGGGATCGGGCGATCTCCGCTCTCTCGTCGTCCGGCGCCACGTCGAGCACGAGGATGGCGTCGACGAGGTTGCTCGCGGCGACGCGGTTCATCCCCTCGGATGCCTGCTCGTCGGTCAGCAGCAGGATGTCGTAGCCACGGCGGCGGGCGGCGACTGCTGCAGCGAGCACGAAGGCCATGTGCGTGGGGGCGTGGGTGTCGGCACGGAGAGGCTCGGTGAGTCCGAAGATCTGCGTGCGGCGGCCAGCCAGCATCCGTGCTCCGGCATCGGGCTCGTAGCCGAGCGTCTGGACCGCGTCCTCGATGCGCCGACGCGTCTTCTCCGAGACCGGGCGCTTGCCGCTGAGCGCGTAGGAGACCGTGCTGATCGACACTCCGGCGGCCTGGGCCACCTCGTGAATCGTCGTCATCAGGACTCCATCGTCGCTATCGGTTCATCGTCGAAGCGTTTCGCTTGCGCTTCCGAAAGTGATGATAGGCAGAGTTCGACGCCGCGCGCAACACTTTTGTGGTCATCCGCAACAAATTCGTGCTCGAGGCTGCGGGAGCGGTCCCATCACGTCACCTGACAGGGCGACGGGGCCTCGATGGGGGAGGGGATTCGAGACCCCGCCGCCGGTCTACGAAGTGACGCGGATCTGGGCGATGACCTCTGAGTACTCGGTCTCGCCGACCGGAGTGAACCCGACACGCAGGAAGAACGCCTCCGGGCCGTCTTCTCCGGCCTCGTAGATGACGTTGACGTGGTCGAAGCCGCGGTTGCGGGCCTCCTCGAGCAGGCTCTCGACCGCGAAGCGGCCGACGCCCTTGCCCTGGCCTTCAGCGTCGACGTTGATGCGCCACAGCACCGAACGGAAATGCTCCTCCGGAGCCTCGGCGTCGAAGTTGGCGCTGACGAACCCGACGACCTGATCGTCTTCGAGGACGACCCGCTGCCAGGAGGTCTGCGGGTTGATGACCGTCGCCGCGATGCCGTAGGACACCGGAGCGAGGAACTGCTCCTGTCCGGGCTTCAGCGACAGGTTGTTCACGGCGACGATCGTCGCAGCTGAGAGTTCGACCATGCGCAGTTCGGACATAGTCACAGGCTAGCCCCTCGCGGGGGTGCCCGCGCAGAAACCTCGACTTTCGTCAGGGGTGCGCACGCGCAGAATGCCGGAAGTCGATGTCGGCGCCTCCTCGCGGCGAACGTGCGCCGGGAGCGCCTCAGGTATCTTGGTATCGAGACAAATATGCCCTCGCGAACGGAGAACCTCCTGGTGACCGACGACGCCATCATCTACACCTACACGGACGAGGCACCGGCTCTCGCCACAGCCTCCTTCCTGCCGATCATCAAGGCCTTCACGGGGCAGGCGGGCATCGAGGTCGAGACCCGCGACATCTCGCTCGGCGGACGCATCCTCGCCGCATTCCCGCAGAAGCTCGCTCCCGAGCAGCAGGTGGGCGACTCGCTCGCCGAGCTCGGCGGACTCGCGACGCTCCCCGAGGCGAACATCATCAAGCTCCCGAACATCTCGGCCTCGATCCCGCAGCTCAAGGGCGCGATCGCCGAGCTGCAGTCGCAGGGATACGACATCCCTGACTTCCCGGACGAGCCGACCTCCCTCGAGGAGAAGGACGTCCGCGCTCGCTACGACCGCATCAAGGGCTCCGCGGTCAACCCCGTGCTGCGCGAGGGCAACAGCGACCGCCGAGCGCCTCTGGCAGTCAAGAACTACGCCAAGAAGCACCCGCACCGCAACAAGCCGTTCGCGGAGGGCTCGAAGACCCGCGTCGCGACGCTCGGTCACGACGACTTCAAGCACAACGAACGCTCCTGGGTCGCCGCACACGACGACGTCCTGAGCTTCCGCCACACCGCCGCTGACGGCACCGTGACGATTCTGAAGGAGGGGCTGAAGGTCCTTCCGCGCGAGATCATCGACGCCACGTTCCTCTCGGCCGCGCACCTCGACGCCTTCCTCGCCGAGACGATGGAGACGGCGAAGAACGACGACATCCTCTACTCGGTGCACCTCAAGGCCACGATGATGAAGGTCAGCGACCCGATCATCTTCGGGCATGTCGTGAGGGTGTTCTTCAAGGACGTGTTCGCTCAGTACGGTGACAAGCTCGCTGAGGCGGGCCTCAACCCGAACGACGGTCTCGGGTCGATCCTCTCGGGTCTCGGCGGCATCGCCGGCGGCGAGGAGATCGCCGCAGCCTTCGACCGCGCGCTCGCCGAGGGCCCGCGCGTCTCGTACGTGAACTCCGACAAGGGCATCACGAACCTGCACGTGCCCAGCGACGTGATCGTCGACGCCTCCATGCCCGCGCTCGTCCGCAACGGCGGGAAGCTGTGGGGCGAGGATGGCGGCGAGGCCGACACCCTCGCGGTCATCCCGGACTCCTCGTACGCGAGCGTCTACCAGGCCGTCATCGACGATGTGATCGCGAACGGCCCGCTCGACCCCGCCACGATCGGCACCGTGCCGAACGTGGGGCTCATGGCCCAGGCGGCCGAGGAGTACGGCAGCCACGACAAGACCTTCGAGATCGCCGCTCCCGGCACCGTCCAGGTCCTCGACAGCGAGGGCACCGTGCTGATCGAGCACGAGGTCGGCGCCGGCGACATCTGGCGCGCGACGCAGACCAAGCACATTCCGGTCATGGACTGGGTCAAGCTCGCCGTCACGCGCGCTCGCGCCTCGGGAGCGCCCGCGGTGTTCTGGCTGGACGCCAACCGCTCGCACGACGCGCAGATCATCGCCAAGGTGCACCAGGGTCTCGCGACGCTCGACACCAAGGGGCTCACGATCACGATCCTCGCCCCCGAAGAGGCCACCCGCTACACGCTCGCGCGCATGCGTCACGGCCTCGACACCATCTCGGTGACGGGTAACGTGCTGCGTGACTACCTCACCGACCTGTTCCCGATCCTCGAGGTCGGCACCAGCGCCAAGATGCTGTCGATCGTCCCGCTGCTCGCGGGCGGCGGACTGTTCGAGACCGGTGCCGGTGGCTCTGCGCCCAAGCACGTGCAGCAGCTCGTCGAGGAGAACTACCTGCGCTGGGATTCCCTGGGCGAGTTCTTCGCGCTGGCCGCTTCGCTCGAGCACTTCGCAGACCGCACGGGCAACGAGAAGGCCCGCGTCCTCGCGGAGACGCTGGACGCTGCGACGGGAACCTTCCTCGAAGAGGACCGCTCTCCTGGTCGCGCTCTCGGCACGATCGACAACCGCGGAAGCCACTTCTACCTGGGGCTCTACTGGGCGCAGGAGCTCGCGGCGCAGACGAAGGACCCCGAGCTCGCGGCGTCGTTCGCGCCGATCGCCGCCACGCTCGCGGAGAACGAGGAGAAGATCGTCTCCGAGCTCAACGCCGTGCAGGGCAAGCCCGTCGAGATCGGCGGCTACTACCGCCCCGACGACGCACTGGTCGAGGCCGTCATGCGCCCGTCCACGACGCTCAACGGCATCGTCGACGCACTGAGCTGACACGGACAGACGAAGGAGGGGCCGGATGCACGCGCATCCTGCCCCTCCTTCGTCGTTCTTCCACCACACGCAAGGCTGCGGCCTTCAGAGCCGGGCGATACGCAAGGCCGCGGCCTTCAGGGCCGACTGGTCGCCAGCTCTGTCGCGAGCGAGGCTCAGTAGTGGACCGACACCTCGAGGCCGACCGGCGACCACTCGTAGACGTACTTGGCGACGTCGATCGGCATGTTCACGCAGCCGTGGCTGCGCGGGTTGCCGAAGTCGTTGTGCCAGTAGGTGCCGTGGAAGCCCTCGTCGCCGTTGAAGTACGTGACCCAGGGGACGTTCGGCGTCTCGGTGATCGACCCGTCCGGCTCGCGGCTCTTCATCGTCTGCTCGCGCACATGCGCGTAGACCCGGAAGTTGCCGGTGTCGGTGGGCGTCGCGCTCTTGCCCGACGAGATCGCCCACGAACGGACGACGGCGCCGTTCTCGATGAGAGTCGCCGTCTGAGAGCTCAGGTCCACGTCGATCTTGCGGACCAGGTTGACCGATTCGAACGGGGTCTCGGTCACCTCGATGGGGAAGACGCCCTCGCCGGCCTCCAGCTTCGCCACGACGTCGGATGCGAGGCTCGAGGTGTCGCCGATCGTGCGGCCGTTGGCGCCTTCGGCGACGGTGCGGAGGATCTCCCCCCCGGAGTCGACGATGTTCGTCGCGTTGACGGGTTCCCGGTTGACGGCTGCGGGAAGGGCGTCGATCGTCGCTTGGATCGCGGCTTCATCCGCGACGACGCTCAGCTCACCCTCTTCCTCGACGACCGAGATCCAGGTCGAGGCGGTCGCCGGGTCGACGGGGACCGTGCGCTCTTCGCCGATGTAGAAGCCGATCGAACCCAGCATCGTGTTCAGTGAGGTGGCAACGGTCGTGGCGTCCTCGTCGGTGACGGCGGGGGCAGCTTCGGCCGGATCGCCGGAGAACTCGAGGCTCTTCCCGCCGTGCGGGGGGGGGGGGGGGGGGGGGGGGGGGGGGGGGGGGGGGGGGGGGGGGGGGGGGGGGGGGGGGGGGGGGGGGGGG
>NZ_JAPFGV010000013.1:0-104980 GCF_059803615.1 Microbacterium sp. SWDP-B6
CCCCCGCAGCCCGCTGCGCCGTGACGGCGGCTCCCCCGACCGCGGCGAGCCCCAGCGAGAGCACCGCTGCGACCGAGAGAACACCGGCCGCGAGAGCAGAGCCCGCCATCAGCCGCTCTCCGCTGCGATGGTCGACATCAGAGTCCTCCGGAGAGTGCACAGCTGAACGCCTGCAGCGGGATTCGGACGAAGCCGCCGATCGCGACGTCGGCGTGCGCCTTCACGCAGACGAGGTCTCCGGATGAGCTGCTCGACATTCCGGCGCCAGGAACCGCGGTCGACACTGCATGTGAGGCCCGGCCCGCGTCCTCCCCTCGGCCGAGGAGGCGCGCGGCGTCGGCCGATGCGTCCTGGAGCGCGACCTGACGAGCGGCCGCGCCCAGCGCACCGGCCCCGAGCAGAAGAGTGAGGACCACCGCGGGCAGCGCGAGTGCGAGCTCGGCGGCCACCGACCCCCGCTCGCCGTCACGACCGGCGCTCATCACGACACCGTGAGCGCCCGACGCACCAGGTCGGTGAGGATGCCGCGCACCTCATCCGACCTCATGATGACGACGAGCAGCCCGGCGAAGGCCACAGCGGCCATCGTCGTGATCGCGTACTCGGCGGTGGCGGCGCCGCTGTCGTCTCCGAACAGCGTCGCGGAACGGCGCCGAGTGAGCGGAGGGAGTGTGTTCATGGGTTCCTTCTTTCTGTGTGCGGATGCGCGTGCATCCTGTGGTCGGCGGCCGTCAGAGCGGCAGCGGGGTCGAGAGGAGCACGCTCAGCAGCAGCGGGGCGACTCCCAGCAGAAGAAATGCCGGCAGCGTGCAGACTCCGAGCGGGATCAGCAGCGTCGTCGAGAGCTTCGCCGCGCGGAGGCGGCCGTCGATGCGGGATGCGTGCCGCTCCTGCCCGGCGGAGGCGCGGAGGAGTTCGCCGGCCGGCACCCCCGCGGCGTGCGACAGCTCGAGCACCGCGCGGACTCGCGCGTCATCTCCGCGATGAGACGCGGGACTCTCCGCGACGAGGCGCAGGGCCCGATCGATGGAGGCGCCGCCGGAGAGAGCGACGGCGATGAGCTCCGCCTGCATCCCCGGAGTGCCCGGCTCGGGTCGCGCGTTCCGAAGCAGTCGGTTCGTCCAGCCTCGGGCAGCGAGCACGAGGAGAAGCCCGGCCACGACGCAGGCCGCTCCCGCAGGCGTCCCGAAGATGACACCGAGAGTGTCGAAGCCGAGGGCGAAACCGAGCAGCAGACCGGCGAACGGCATCCACAGGAGCAGCCGCGCGGTTCCCGCCGGTTCAGCGAGAGCGATGCGCACATCATCGGCGGCGGACGCGGCGTCGCGAAGCGTCTCCGCGATCATGCGCAGCACATCGGCCAGAGGCGCCCCGACGGTGGTCGCCACCTCCCACGCCGCAGCGAGGTCTCGCCACGGGCCGCCCTCGGCCTCGATCGCGGCGATGAGCGAGACGCCGCCGTCGACTCGCTCCACAACCGATGCGGCGTGCGCGTCGCCGATCGAGGCGAGGTGCCTCCAGGCGACCAACGGCACCGCTCCGGCCTGCAGCAGCACGGCGAGCGTCTGCACCGCGGTCGCCGCGTCTGTTCCGGCGTCGGGGGCGCTTCTCCGTCGAGCGCTCACCACGGTCGCACCTCCTCGATGCCCAGCCGGTCTCCAGTGAGCGCGAGCACCCCCGCCTGCGCGATGCGTCGCCGCCCTCCGGGCGCCCTGTCGAGGTGCAGAACGATCGTGAACGCGCTCACCGCCTGGCGCGCGAGCGCCGTGGCGTCCATGGATGCGAGCGCGCCGAGTGCCTCGAGCCGGGCCGGCACATCGCTCAGACCGCTCGCGTGGAGGGTTCCGGCGCCGCCATCGTGTCCGGTGTTCAGAGCTGTCAGCAGCTCCCTCACCTCCTCGCCTCGGCACTCACCGACCACGAGACGGTCGGGGCGCATGCGCAGCGACTCGCGGACCAGCCGTGCGAGACTGATGCCGCCGGCGCCCTCGAGGTTCGGCTGTCGCGCCTCGAGAGCGACATGGTGGGGGTGCTGCGGGCGCAGCTCGGCGACGTCCTCGATCGTGACGATGCGCTCGGAGGTCGGCGCGGCCGACAGCAGCGCCGACAGCAGAGTCGTCTTGCCTGTGCCGGTGCCGCCGGTGATGAGGATGTTGGCGCGCTCAGCCACCAGACCGAGGAGCCAGCTGTGCTGCCTGGCGTCGAAGGCGCCGAGCTCCGCCAACGCATCGAGATCCGCGGCGCGCACTCTGGGCACACGGATCGATAGAGCCGTCCCCGAGGTCGAGATGGGCGCGAGGATGGCATGCACCCGGATGCCGGACTCGAGCCTCACGTCGACGCACGGTGCCTGATCGTCGAGATGGCGACCGCCGAGACCGACGAGCGCGACCGCGAGATCGCGAACCTCCCGCTCGGACGCGCTCCACCCGTGCACCGCCTCGGCGCCGCGCCCCCGGTCGATGAACAGCCCTGAGGCGCCGTTGACGAAGATGTCGGTGACCTCGTCGTCAGCGCAGTGCTCTGCGAGCGGACCGAAGACGGGATCGACCTGCAGCGGCGTGCGACCACCCCGTTCGGCGCCGTCGACGAGAGGCGACGTGCCGCGCGGCTGGATGACGAAGGGATCGGGCATCCCCCGAAGCTAGGCGCCGCGCTCAGCGCGCGACCCCCGCGTCGAGCGGCTCGGACGGCGTCTGTGGGCAACCCCGCCCGGGCGTTCAGCGTGCAGAGCAGGTCGCGAAGACGGACATGAGGAGTGAGCCCGACGTGGGAGCGCTCCCGAAAAAGAGAGGGCGGCATCTCACGGGGGGAATGAGATGCCGCCCACGGCGTCCCTCATGGGGGAATCGGGCACGCCAAGGCCAGAATGATAATTCGGCTGTCGTCGAGTGTACGCAAGGCGACCGTCCTGACAAAACCGGCCGGACTACCTACTTTCGGCAGTATGCGATGTCCCTGCCCGAGGCTAGATTCGCCCTGACCTGATCGCGTGCAGACGCGTTCATGCCCGCACGACCTGCCACGCCGCAAAGGAGCGCCTGCCGATGAGCAGCCAGATCGATCATCTTCTCGATGAGACCCGCCAGTTCCCGCCCTCCGAGGAGTTCGTCGCGCAGTCGGTCTCGTCCCCCGCGCTGTACGAGAGCGCTGCTGCAGACCGCGAGGCCTTCTGGGCCGCGCAGTCCGCCGAACTGCTCGAATGGCACAAGCCGTTCACCCGTGTGCTCGACTGGTCGACCCCTCCGTTCGCGAAGTGGTTCGACGACGGCGAGCTGAACGTGGCCTACAACTGCCTCGACCGCCATGTCGAAGCGGGCAACGGCGATCGCGTCGCCCTGCACTGGGAAGGCGAACCGGGCGACTCACGCACCATCACCTACGCAGAGCTCACCGACGAGGTCAAGCGCGTCGCCAACGTGCTCGAGGGCCTCGGCGTCGGCCACGGAGACCGCGTCGCGATCTACCTGCCGATGATCCCCGAGGCGGTCGCGTCGATGCTCGCCGTCGCTCGCGTCGGAGCCATCCACTCGGTCGTGTTCGGCGGTTTCAGCGCCGACAGCCTGCGGTCGCGCATCGACGACGCGGGCGCCAAGCTCGTCATCACCGCCGACGGCGGATACCGCAAGGGCCGCGTCTCGGCGCTGAAGCCGGCCGTCGACCAGGCCCTCGCGGACCGCGGAGACGGCGAGCAGCAGACCGTCGAGCACGTGCTCGTCGTCAAGCGCGGCGAGAACGAGGTCGACTGGCAGGACGGCCGCGACCTCTGGTGGCACGAGGTTGTTCCTGCCGCGTCGCCCGAGCACACCGCCGAGGCCTTCCCCGCCGAGAACCCGCTGTTCATCCTCTACACCTCGGGTACGACGGGAAAGCCCAAGGGCATCCTGCACACCTCGGGCGGGTACCTCACCCAGGCCGCGTACTCGCACAAATACGTGTTCGACCTGCACCCCGAGACCGACGTCTACTGGTGCACGGCCGACATCGGATGGATCACCGGGCACAGCTACGTCACCTACGGCCCGCTCGCGAACGGCGCGACCCAGGTGATCTACGAGGGCACGCCCGACGCCCCGCACCCCGGCCGCTGGTGGGAGATCATCGAGAAGTACAAGGTCTCGATCTTCTACACGGCGCCGACCGCGATCCGCTCGTTCATGAAGATCGGCCGCAGCGTCCCCGCGAAGTTCGACCTGTCGTCGCTGCGTCTGCTCGGCTCGGTCGGCGAGCCCATCAACCCCGAGGCCTGGATCTGGTACCGCGACGTGATCGGTGCGGGCACGACCCCCATCGTCGACACCTGGTGGCAGACCGAGACGGGCGCGATCATGGTCTCGGCGCTCCCCGGCGTCACCGCGACCAAGCCGGGCTCCGCGCAGGTTCCGCTCCCCGGCATCTCGATCGACGTCGTCGATGAGACCGGCGCCGAGGTGGGCAACGGCAACGGCGGCCTCCTGGTGGTCACCGAGCCGTGGCCGAGCATGCTGCGTGGCATCTGGGGCGACCCGGAGCGCTACAAGGAGACGTATTGGGAGAAGTTCGAGGAGCAGGGCTACTACTTCGCGGGCGACGGAGCTCGCCTCGACGAGGACGGCGACCTGTGGCTGCTCGGGCGGGTGGACGACGTGATGAACGTCTCGGGCCACCGCCTCTCGACCGCCGAGATCGAGTCGTCGCTCGTCGCTCACGAGGCGACGGCAGAGGCCGCGGTGGTGGGCGCCGCCGACGAGACCACGGGCCAGGCGGTCGTCGCATTCGTGATCATCAAGGAGAGCTACCTCTCGGCCCATGACCCTGCCGGTCTCGCTCAGCAGCTGCGCCTCTGGGTCGGCGAGCAGATCGGTGCGATCGCACGCCCCCGCGACGTGTACATCGTCGGCGAGCTGCCGAAGACCCGCTCGGGCAAGATCATGCGGCGCCTGCTGCGCGACGTCGCTGAGGGCCGCGAGGTCGGCGACACCACGACCCTCGCAGACACCGCCGTGATGAGCATCATCTCGGCTCAGGTCAAATAGGGCGGATGCAGAAACGCCCCCTCCCGATCCGGGAGGGGGCGTTCTTCATGTTCGGGTCAGGCGAGGATGAACGTGACCTCGACCTCGACCGGGCTGTCGAGCGGCAGCACCGGCACGCCGACAGCCGCGCGCGCATGGCGACCGGCGTCGCCGAAGATCTCGCCGAGCACGAGGCTCGCACCGTTGACGACGCCGGGCTGGCCGGTGAAGTCGGGCGTGGACGCCACGAACCCGCCGAGCCGCAGCACTCCGCCGATCCTGTCGACCCCGCCGGCGGCGTCGGCGGCCGCAGCGAGGGCGTTCAGCGCGCAGGTGCGGGCGTAGTCGTTCGCGTCTTCAGCGCTGACCTCGGCGCCGACCTTGCCCGTCGCAGGAAGCTGACCTGCGGTGAACGGCAGCTGACCGGAGGTGTAGACGAGCCCGGCGTGGACGACCGCCGGAACGTAGGCGGCGACGGGTGCCGCCACCGCCGGAAGCTCGATGCCGAGCTCGGTCAGACGCTGAGAGAGGCTCACGCGGCGCCCCCTTCGAACTGGCGCGACGCCTCGGCGGCGGCCGCGAGACCGGCGTTGCCAGCGGCATCCGCCGACACAGGACGCTTGAAGTAGGCCACGAGCCCGCCCTCGGGCCCCTGGATGACCTGCACGAGCTCCCAGCCCTGCTTGCCCCAGTTGTTGAGGATCGCAGCGGTGTTGTGGATCAGCAGCGGGGTGGTGAGGTACTCCCACGTGGTCATGGCTCTCCTGTCTGGCGGCATCCGCGATGGCGGCTGCGTCAAAGGCGGTATTCAGGGAACTCCCCTACGATCTAGCGTATGCCTCAAAAGAATCGCACGGTGAAAGGTGCGCTCGGCGGAGTCCTCGGACTCGTCGGGCTGAGCACCGTCGCCGGTCTCCTCGTCGCGGCCAGCGTCACCCCTGTGCTCGCCATGACCGGTATCGCCGGGTCGCAGGCCCTCACCATCTTCGAGGACCTCCCCGAGAACCTCCAGGTCGGCGCTCCGATGCAGCAGTCCACCATCTACGCGACCGGTCTCGACGGCAACCCCGTCGCTCTGGCGTCGTTCTACGAGCAGAAGCGCATCCCGGTCGCCTACGACCAGGTGGCACCCGTGATGTACGACGCGATCCTCTCGAGCGAGGACAAGAACTTCTACACGCACGGCGGGATCAACCTCGGCGCGACGATCAAGGCCGCAGTCGGGAACGTCGCGGGCACGACCGATCGAGGCGCCTCCACGATCACGCAGCAGTACGTGAAGAACGTCCAGGTTCAGGAGTGCGAACAGGACGTCGACCCCGGAGCCGAGGACTACTCGACGCAGATCGAGCAGTGCTTCCTCGATGCGGCAGTCGCGAAGGGCGGCGAGGGCGTCGAGCGCAAGCTGCAGGAGATGCGCTACGCGTTGAAGATCGAGAAGGAGTACTCGAAGAACGAGATCCTTCTCGGCTACCTCAACATCGCCAACTTCGGCGGCACCATCTACGGCATCGAAGCCGCAGCGAACCGCTACTTCTCGACCACGGCGGCGAACCTCACCCTCGCTCAGGCGGCCACGATCGCCGGCATGGTCCAGGAGCCCAACAGGTTCCGCATCGACCGCCCGGGCGGGATCTGGACCGATGACGCCGGAGTGGCGCACAACGGAGATGCCGACGGCTACAAGGACACGAAGGACCGCAGGGACTACGTCCTCGACCGGATGCTGCTCGACGCCAAGATCACGCAGGCCGCGCATGACGAGGCTGTGGCCACGCCGATCACCCCGGTGCTCAGCGAGCCCCAGCAGGGTTGCGGGGCCGCAGGCGACAACGCCTACTTCTGCCAGTACGTGAAGGCCGTCATCGAGAACGACGAGGCCTTCGGCGCCACCGCGGAGGAGCGTCGCGCGAACCTGCGTCGCGGAGGCATGGAGATCTACACCTCGCTCGACATGCGCGTGCAGCAGACCGCGATCGACGCGGTGAGGTCGCAGGTCCCGCAGGCGATGCCCGGGATCCTGGTCGGCGGCACCGGAGTGTCGGTCGAAGCATCCACCGGTCGCATCCTCGCGATGGCCCAGAACACCGTCTTCAACGAGACGACCGAAGCCAACCTCGCCGCCGGCGAGACCTCACAGGTCTTCGCTGCCGACAAGGCGCACGGCGGCTCGACCTACGGGTTCGAGACCGGATCGACGTACAAGCTCTTCACCCTTCTGAGCTGGCTCGAGTCAGGACACTCGGTGAACCAGGTGCTCGACGGCCGCCTCAAGACCTTCAGCCCCTTCACGAAGTGCGGCGACAGGGTCACGAACAGCGCCAAGATCAACAACTTCGGGAACTCGGGCGGGTCGGTGGGCAGCGTTCGGCAGTTCACTGCGCAGTCGCTGAACACCGGCTTCCTCGCGATGGCGCAGCAGCTCGACCTCTGCGACATCAACGAGGTCGCCAAGAGGCTCGGCGTCCACTACGGCAACGGCGATGACATCACGGTCGGTGGAACCACCTCCAACACCGCCCCGAACGATCCGTTCCCGACGGTCCTCGGCTCGAAGAGCGTGGCCCCGCTGCAGATGGCAGGCGCCTACGCGACTGTCGCCAACAACGGCGTCTACTGCGAGCCGCGCGTGATCGACCGGGTCATCGGTGAGAACGGAGCGGAGATCACGCCTCCTGCGCAGAACTGCTCCCAGCAGCTCACTCCCGAGGTGGCAGCCACCGCGGCGTTCGCGCTGCGCGGCGTGATGGAGGGGAACGGCACGGGAACGCGGGCGAACCCGTTCGACGGCACCCAGCTGATCGGCAAGACCGGTACCGCCGAGAAGGAGCACACGATGCTCGTCGAGTCGAGCACCAAGGTCACCACTGCGGTGTGGGTGGGAAACATCGACGGCCGCGTGCCGCTGAACGACTTCCGCAACGGCGATGGCACCCGACTCGGCGACATCCGCTACGGTCTCGCCAGGGCGATCCAGGGAGCCGCGAATGCCGTCTACCCCGCTGACCAGTTCCCCCGGCCCGACGACAAGCTCGTTCGTCAGGTGCTGACGGACGTTCCCGATGTCGTGGGCAAGTCGGTCGGCGAGGCGAGCTCGCTCATCGAAGCAGCGGGCTTCACCGCAGCCGTCGGCCCGGCCGTCGACGGCCCCGCAGGTGACGTGATCATGGCTCAGGACCCGTCCGGACAGGCCCCCAGCGGCGCGACCATCACGATCTCACCCAGCAATGGCCAGGGTGCGACCGTGCCGGACATCACCGGGCAGTCGAAGTCCGAAGCGCAGAGCGCGCTGTTCGGCGCAGGGTTCTCGTCGATCGATTTCGACGGATCGTGCAACGGACAGAACGCCTCCGTGACCTCGACCGACCCGGCAGCGAACACCGCGACCACCAAGAGCACCTCCATCAAGGTCAGCTGCAAGTGACGTCACGCCATGCGGCACACCCGGCCCTCATCGCGCTCGGCGCGGTGGGGGCCGCTGGTGCTGCGGCCGCCGTCTGGGGCATCGGCATCGAGCGCTACCTGTTCACGGTGCGCGAGGCGACGGCATCCGCTCTCGCGCCCGGCTCAGCCCCGCTGCGCGTGCTGCACATCTCGGATGCACACATGGCTCCGTGGCAGCATCGCAAGCAGGACTGGCTCGCCTCGCTCGCGCAGCTGAAGCCCGATCTCATCATCAACACGGGCGACAACCTGGGGCATCGCGATGGCCTCACGGGGATTCGCCGAGCCTTCGAGCCCCTCGCCGGCATCCCCGGCGTCTTCGTGCACGGCTCGAACGACGTGATCGGCCCGTCGCCGCGCAATCCGATCCGGTACTTCGCGGGCCCGTCGGAGCGACCGCGAGAGCTGAACTTCCTCGACACCGATGCGATGGACGCCTACTTCACCGACGAGCTCGGATGGACGAGTCTGAACAACGCCGCTGCGCGGCTCACGGTCGCCGGCAACCCGCTCGACCTCTTCGGCGTGAGCGACGCGCACTGCGACTGGGATCGCCTCGAGGATCTGCCGGGGGCGATCGACTCCCTCGGACCGCGACCCTCCGACACGACCGTGCTCGGGGTCACCCACGCGCCGTATCAGCGCGTACTGAACGGCTTCGTCGACCTCGGTGCCGATGCGGTCTTCGGCGGTCACACGCACGGCGGCCAGGTCTGTCTGCCGGGATTCGGTGCTCTCGTCGCGAACTGCGACATCCCTTTGAAGCAGGCGAAGGGCCTCAGCACGTGGACGCAGGGCGACCGCACGGTTCCGCTCAACGTCAGCGCCGGCTGCGGGCACTCGATCTACGCACCGGTGCGATTCGCATGCCGCCCGGAGGCGACGCTGCTCACGCTGACGGCGCGCGGTTGACGCCTCGATTCGGTGCTGAGAGCTTTTCGCTGTAGACTCGGAGGGTTGCAAAACGGGGTGTGGCGCAGCTTGGTAGCGCGCTTCGTTCGGGACGAAGAGGTCGCAGGTTCAAATCCTGTCACCCCGACCAGTAACACCGGAAGGCCGTCCTCACGGGCGGCCTTCTCTGTATCCGTCCCGAGGTGAAAGGCACCGTGTGAGTCGTCTGCTCCCTCCCCCGCGCCGGCTCACCCGCGGTATCGCGCTCGCTCTCGGCATCCCGTTCTTCGTCGGTCTGGCGCTGCTCACACTCACGCCCGAGCGCGTCGAGAAGTCGATGCCGAACCTGCTCGATCTCGTGCTGTCGGCCGCGCACCGCCTCGGGTGGGAGTCTCTCGATTTCACGCGCCTGGAGATCATCGCCAACGTGCTGGTGTTCGTGCCCATCGGCATCCTCGCGTTCCTCCTCGTGCCGCGCCGCTTCTGGCCACTGGCGATCGTGCTCGGACCGGCGCTATCGCTCTCGATCGAAGTTCTCCAGCGGCTCGTGCTGCCCCACCGTGCGGCCACCCTCACCGACGTGGTCGCGAACTCCGGCGGCGCCCTGATCGGAGTCGCCCTCGCGATCATCGGCACGCTGCTCTTCGCACCGCGTCTCTCTCAGCATCGCCCGTCTACGCTGGAGGCATCATGACCTCGCCTGCACTCGTCGCCTTCGACCTCGACGACACCCTCGCCCCGTCGAAAGAGCCCATCGACGCGCGGATGGTCTCGCTGCTGCTCGCGCTGCTGCAGAAGGTCGATGTCGCGATCATCTCGGGCGGCAACGAGGCGCAGTTCCGCGCACAGGTGGTCGCTCGGCTCGGAGCCATCGATGACGAGTCCGCCGCACGTCTGCATCTGCTGCCGACCTGCGGCACCCGATACCTGCGGCACGACGGCTCGGACTTCTCACCTCTCTACGCCCACGACCTCACCGCCGAGCAGAAGTCCGACGCCTTCACCGCACTGCGCGAAGAGGCGGAGCGCCTCGGACTCTGGGAGGCGCAGCCCTGGGGCGAGATCGTCGAAGACCGAGGATCTCAGATCACCTTCTCGGCGCTCGGGCAGAAGGCTCCCCGCGAGGCGAAACACGACTGGGACCCATCGGGTGCGAAACGTGAGGCGCTTCGAGACGCCGTGGCCGCGCGACTCCCCGACCTCGAGGTGCGATCCGGCGGCTCGACCTCGATCGACATCACCCTCGCCGGCATCGACAAGGCGTTCGGCATGAAGCAGCTCGCCGAGCACACGAGCATCCCGCTCGGCTCGATGCTCTTCTACGGCGACCGGCTCGACGAGGGCGGCAACGACTACCCCGTGCTGGCGATCGGAGTGCCCTCCGTGGCCGTGGAGGGCTGGGAGGACACCGCCGACAAGCTCGACGAGCTTCTGCGGACTCTCTGACCCTCGACGTCAGCATCCGCGCACCCCGCGCGGAGGAGTTCTAGCATGTCGGTATGGAACCGCTGCTGATCGTCGTCTGGACCGCGGGCGTCGCGAGCGCGGCATGTTGGCTGCTCTCACTCGTGACCCGTGACACCTCCTGGGTGGACCGTGCGTGGTCGATCGTGCCCGTGGTCTACCTCTGGATCTTCGCGGGATCGGCCATCGCGAGCGGCGAGGATGCCGGTCGCCTGGTGCTGATGGCATCCCTCGTGACCGCGTGGGGTGTGCGGCTGACGTTCAACTTCGCCCGCAAGGGCGGGTACACCGGCATGGAGGACTACCGATGGGCGATCCTGCGGCGCCGGATGAAACCCTGGCAGTTCCAGATCTTCAATCTGCTGTTCATCGTCGTCTACCAGATGACGCTGCTCGTGCTGATCACTCTGCCCGCCGAGATCGCGCTGCAGAACCCCGCCCCGCTGAACGCGTGGGACCTCGTCTTCGGCGCCCTCTTCCTCGCGCTGCTGGTCGGCGAGACGCTCGCCGACCGCGAGCAGTGGGAGTTCCACCGGCGAAAGAAGCAGGCCGGCGGCACACTGGCCCCTGGCTTCGCCACGGAGGGACTGTTCCGCTACAGCCGCCACCCCAACTTCTTCTTCGAGCAGAGCCAGTGGTGGGTGCTCTACGCGATCGGGGCGAGCGCCGCCGTGGCATCGGGTGCAGGCTTTCTCGGCGGCGCGATCAACTGGACGATCATCGGCCCGATCCTGCTCAGCGTCCTGTTCGTCGGGTCGACGATCTTCACCGAGTCCATCACTGCAGGAAAGTACCCGGCGTACGCCGACTATCGCCGCAGCACGTCGATGATCATCCCCTGGCCGCCGCGGGCGCGGCCGGTCACCGAGCCCGCGGCCTGACTCCGAAGTACGTCAGCGCACCACCGCGTCGGAGGCCGTGCGCGTCACCGGCACGAGGCGGGTGAGCTGCGTGACGTGCGAGGGCTCGAGCTCGGCGAGCGAGGCGACGCCCAGAAGCCGCATGGTGCGCTCGATCTCGGTGCGCAGGATCTCGATCGTCCGATCGACACCCGCACGCCCACCCGCCATGAGGCCGTAGAGATAGGCGCGACCGATCAGGGTGAAGTCCGCGCCGAGCGCCACCGCCGCCACGATGTCCGCGCCGTTCATGATCCCGGTGTCGACCATGACGGTGAAGTCGTCGCCCACCGCCCTGCGGACCTCGGGAAGGAGGTGGAACGGGATGGGCGCGCGGTCGAGCTGGCGCCCGCCGTGGTTGGAGAGCACGATGCCGTCGACGCCGGCGTCACGCAGCCGCATCGAGTCCTCGACGTTCTGCACTCCCTTGATCACGATCTTGCCGGGCCAGATGTCGCGGATCACGGCGAGGTCGTCGTAGCTGATGGTCGGGTCCATGGCGGCGTCGAGAAGCTCGCCGACCGTGCCGCCGGTGGTGCTCAGCGAGGCGAACTCGAGCTTGGGCGTCGTGAGGAAGTCGTACCACCACCATGGCCGAGGGATCGCGTTGATGATCGTGCCGAGAGTCAGCTGCGGCGGGATGCTGAAGCCGTTGCGCTTGTCACGCAGCCGCGCGCCGGCCACAGGCGTGTCGACCGTGAACTGCAGGGTGTCGAAGCCCGCTGCCGCTGCACGACGGGTGAGCTCGTACGAGATCTCACGATCGCGCATGACGTAGAGCTGGAACCAGTTGCGGCCGTGCGGGTTGGCAGCCTTCACGCCCTCGATCGACGTCGTGCCGAGCGTCGACAGCGTGAACGGGATGCCGGCCGCCGCTGCGGCCCCCGCACCGGCGACCTCGCCCTCGGTCTGCATGAGACGCGTGAACCCGGTCGGGGCGATGCCGAACGGCAGCGCCGACGGGCCGCCGAGGATGTCGACCGAGGTATCCACCGACGGAGCCGGACGAAGGATGCCGGGGTGGAACTCCACGTCCTGGAACGCCTGCCGAGCACGCGTGAGCGACAGCTCGCCCTCGGCCGCGCCGTCGGTGTAGTCGAACGCCGCCTTCGGGGTGCGACGCTTCGCGATCGTGCGCAGGTCGTCGATCGTGAGCGCCGAGTCGAGACGGCGCTTCTTGCCGTTGAACTCGGGCTTCTTGAACTTCATCAGGTCGAGAAGCTCTGCGGGGTTGGGAACCTGGCGCTGGACCATGGCTTTCCTCTCAGTCAGTGGGTCGGGTGCTGCGGGTCAGCCCCGCCGCGGTGTAGTAGCCGGTGATGTGTGCGCGCACGAGGGACCGGGCCGTCGTGGCGTCGCCCGCTTCGATGGCGTCGATGATGGCCCGGTGCTCGGCGCGGAGGACGTCAGCCATGGCGCCCCAGTCGTCGATCGCGGCGGCGCCCTGCTGCACGTACGACTCGATGGCCGTGCGCAGCCCCGCCATGATCGCCGCGACCACGCTGTTACCGCTGGACTCGGCGAGTGCGAGGTGCAGCTGTGCGTCGAGCGCGAGGAACTCGGCGGGCGTGAGCGCGCGGGCGTCCATCGCCTCGAGCACTCGGTGCGCGCCGACGAGGTCGGGGGCATCCTGACCTGCCAGCGCGGCGGCCACGGCGTCTTCGAGCAGCAGACGGGTCTGCACCACATCCGCGAGCGGGAATCCCTGTGCGGCGACCTGGAGACGCAGCAGCGTCGACATGCCGCCGGTCGGCGTGGCGATCACGATCGCACCGGACTGCGGCCCTGAGCCGGTGGACGTGCGGATCAGGCCCATCACCTCGAGCACGCGCAGAGCCTCGCGAACGCTGGAGCGGCCGACCCCGAGGTCGGCGGCGAGGTCGCGTTCGGAGGCGAGTCGGTCGCCGGGACCGATTCGCCCGTCGAGGAGATCTCGCTCGACGCGCTCGAGCACGAGGCGCCAGGCGCGTGCAGGCTGCTCCGGCATCCGCTTTCCTCGTCGTTCGCGTTCGGTGGCGTCAGCAAGGCGCCCTGTGTGGTCTGACCACAGTAGCGCGTGTGGTCAGACCACGCAATCGCCGTTCACAATTCAGCAGGAACACCGCGATCGCGGCCGCACCGGGCCGCGGCACGTGATTCCGCGAGAGCTCATGCTGAACTGTGGACGGCAGCCCGTCGTCACGGCACACAGAACCAGCGCACAGCGTCCACCGGACGCGCTGCGCCGAGTTGTCGAGCGGGCTCTCAGCCCAGGCGCCCGCCGGACTCCTCGAGGTAGCACGCACCGCACAGCGACTCGTACGTGGTGATCTCCGGCGCCGCCGACCCGTCGGCGCCCTCGTCGATGGCGACCTGATCGCCGTCGAAGACGAAGCGCCCGCCGACCACCCGGCCGTTGAAGACGGCCTTGCGCCCGCAGCGGCAGATGGTCTTCAGCTCTTCGAGAGAGTGCGCGATGGCGAGCAGCCGCGCGGAGCCGGGGAACGCGTGGGTGAGGAAGTCGTTGCGGATCCCGTAGGCGATCACCGGGATGCCGTCTTCGATCGCGATGCGGAAGAGATCGTCGACCTGCTCAGAGGTGAGGAACTGCGCCTCATCGATCAGAAGGCACGCGACGTCGAGCGCTCCCCCTGTGAGGTGCTCACCTGCAGCCGCGCTGCGCACCGCCGTCCGATGCTCGGCGAACAGCGCACGGGCGTCGACATCGGGGGCGATGAGGAAGTCGACCTCTCGGGTGACGCCCAGACGGCTCGCGATCTCGGATGCGCCCTTGGTGTCGATCGCGGGCTTGGCGAGCAGCACGTGCTGACCGCGTTCCTCGTAGTTGTACGCGGCCTGGAGCAGCGAGGTGGACTTGCCCGAGTTCATCGCCCCGTAGCGGAAGTAGAGCTTCGCCACCGGGGAGCTACTCGTTGATGCCGAGAGTGGCCGCTGTCGCCGCGGTGGACTTCGCCGCCAGCTCTGGATCCTTGTTCAGCTGCTCGCCGAACGTGGGGATGAGCTCACGCAGCTCGGACTCCCACCCGGGGTACTCGTTGGGGAAGCACTTCTTGAGCAGATCGAGCATGATCGGCACGGCAGTGGAGGCACCGGG
This sequence comes from Microbacterium sp. SWDP-B6, assembly GCF_059803615.1. Lineage (NCBI taxonomy): Bacteria > Bacillati > Actinomycetota > Actinomycetes > Micrococcales > Microbacteriaceae > Microbacterium > Microbacterium sp. SWDP-B6. The sequence goes on from NZ_JAPFGV010000013.1 coordinate 14,787, forward strand.
CGACGCACCGAGCAGACCGGCGATCGAGCCGTCGGCAGCCGAGACGACCTCGGTGCCGAACTGCAGGATGCCGCCCTTCTTGGGATCCTTCTTCATGACCTGGGCGCGCTGACCTGCGTCGATGAGGGTCCAGTCCTCGTCCTTCGCGGTCGGCATGAACGTGCGCAGGCTGTCGACCTTCTTCGCATGGTTCTTGAGCAGCTCGCCGACCAGGTAGGTGATGAGGTCGGGGTTCGCGAAGGCGACCCGCAGCATCGGCCACAGGTTGTGCGTGCGCACCTGCGACACGATGTCGAGCATCGAGCCGTTCTTGAGGAACTTGGGGCTGAACGTCGCGAACGGCCCGAACATCAGCGAGGCCTCGCCATCGACCACGCGCGTGTCGAGGTGCGGCACCGACATGGGCGGTGCTCCGACGGACGCCTGCGAGTAGACCTTGGCCTTGTGCTGGGCGACGATCTTCGGGTTCGAGGTCTTGAGGAACTGCCCGCCGATCGGGAACACGCCGTACCCCTTGATCTCGGGGATGCCCGACCGCTGCAGCAGCTTGAGAGCCCAGCCGCCCGCGCCGACGAACACGAAGCGCGCCTTGATCTGGTTCGGCGTGCGCCCGATGGTCGTGCGGTAGTTGATGAGCCAGGTGCCGTCCTTCTGCTTCTTCAGGCTCTTGACCTCGTGGTTGGTGCGCAGCGTCACACCCGATTCGGTGAGGTGATCGAACAGCTGGTGCGTCAGTGCACCGAAGTCGACGTCGGTTCCCGCGGGCACCCGCGTGGCGGCGAACGGCTCGCCCTTGCGGCGCTGCTGCATCAGCAGCGGTGCCCACTTGTTGATGACGCGCGAATCCTCGCTGTACTCGATGCCGTCGAACAGCGGCTGCTTCTTGAGGACCTCGTAGCGGTCCCTGAGGTACTTGACGTCCTTCTCACCGCGGACGAACGTCATGTGCGGGGTCGCGTTGATGAAGGTCGACGGCGCGTCGAGCACTCCCCTGTCGACCAGCGACGACCAGAACTGGCGGCTCTGCTGGAACTGCTCGTTGATCGAGACGGCCTTGGCCGGGTCGAGCGGAGCACCCTTCTGCTGCGGCATGTAGTTCAGCTCGCAGAGGGCCGCGTGGCCTGTGCCCGCGTTGTTCCAGGGGTTGGACGACTCCTGAGCCACATCGGAGAGTCGCTCGAAGGCGACGATCTTCCAATCCGGCTGCAATTCGTGCAGCAGGGTACCCAGGGTGGCGCTCATGATGCCACCACCGATCAAGACGACATCGACGGTTTCGGTCACCGGAACAGTCTAGTTCGAGGTCACGGCACTGCTGACCACGCGGGCCGGCCTGACCAGACCGGTTCCGCATGACGGAGATGCGGTCAGGCTATGACGGCCAGGCGCTCAGCGAGGATCTCGGCGATCTGCACGGCGTTCAGCGCCGCGCCCTTGCGCAGGTTGTCGTTGCTGATGAACAGCACGAGACCCTTGTTCTCGGGTGCGGACTGGTCGGCGCGGATGCGGCCCACGAAGCTCGGGTCCTTGCCCGCCGCCTGCAGCGGGGTGGGCACCTCTTCGAGGACGACGCCGGGCGCTGCGGACAGCACCTCGGTGGCGCGCGCGGGGGTGATGTCTCTCGCGAACTCGACGTTGATCGAGAGGGAGTGGCCAGTGAAGACCGGCACACGCACGCAGGTGCCGGCGACGCGCAGATCGGGAAGCTCGAGGATCTTGCGGCTCTCGTTGCGAAGCTTCTTCTCTTCGTCGGTCTCGTTCTGGCCGTCGTCGACGAGGTTGCCCGCGAACGGGATGACGTCGAAGGCGATCGGGGCGATGTACTTCTCGGGCTCGGGGAAGTCGATGGACGAGCCGTCGTGCACGAGACGCAGTGTGTCGCCCTGGGCGAGCACGCCCTCGACCTGGCCGAGGAGCTCCTGGGCACCGGCGAGACCGGAGCCGGAGACGGCCTGGTAGGTCGAGACGATGAGCCGCTCGAGGCCGGCTTCGGCATCCAAGGCCTTCAGCGCCGGCATCGCGGCCATCGTGGTGCAGTTCGGGTTCGCGATGATGCCGCGAGGGCGTTCGTCGATCGCATGCGGGTTGACCTCGCTGACGACGAGCGGAACCTCGGGGTCGTTGCGCCAGGCGCTGGAGTTGTCGACGACGACGGCTCCGGCCTCGGCGAATCGCGGAGCGTACGCCCGGCTGGCGGTCGCACCGGCCGAGAAGAGGGCGATGTCGATGCCCCCGGCATCCGCGGTCTCGACGTCTTCGACGATGACCGTCGCTCCGCCGAACTCGATGGCCGTGCCCGCGGAGCGCGACGACGAGAACAGGCGCAGCTCGCGAATCGGGAAGGATCGCTCGATGAGAATCTCGCGCATCACGGTGCCCACCTGGCCGGTGGCGCCCACGATGGCGACGGAGAGTCCTGAGTCGGAGATGCGGGTCATGATGTTCCTTGGCGTCGTGCAGTGCTGCATGCGAGGCTTCGGGCGCGACGTCGGGGTGCGGATGCCGCGCCTGGCGCCGATGTCAGGGTTTCGGTGAGTCTATCGTGCCGTGCGCCGGTCGAGGACCGTCGCGGCCGCCGACCCGCTGGCCGGCGGCCGGCGGGCCGGCGTGGTACGACCGGCTGGACGATTCCCGCCCGGCGGTCAGTACCCGGGCGGAGCGTCAGCCCAGCGGGGATATCCCCGCCGTCCGTGCTCGATCAGCGGCCGGTGCCGGCGTGGACGGTCGCCTCGGCGTCGCCGTCGAGTCCGTACGCGGTGTGCACGGTGCGGGCGGCCTCGGCCAGGTCTGTGTCTCGGAGCACGACCGAGATGCGGATCTCGGAGGTCGAGATCATCTCGATGTTGATGCCACCGGCCGACAGCGCTTCGAACAGCACCGCCGAGACACCGGAGTGCGTGCGCATGCCGGCGCCCACGACCGACAGCTTGCCGATCTGGTCGTCGTGCACGAGGTTCTGGAAGCCGACCTCGGTCTGCTCTCCCGCGAGCGCCTTGAGCGCCGCGGCCGAGTCGGCCTTGGGAACCGTGAACGAGATGTCGGTGCGGCCGGTGGCCGACACGTTCTGCACGATCATGTCGACGTTCGCGCCCGATCTGGCGACGATCTTGAAGATCTCCGCGGCCTTGCCCGGAACGTCGGGGACGCCCGCGACAGTGATCTTGGCCTGGCCGAAATCGGTGGCGACACCGGCGACGATCGGTTCTTCCATGGCTGCTGCTCCCTCGGCTTCGCGAGGGTTCTTCATGCCCTCGCCCAGAACGTATGTGCCCTCGGACGACGAGAACGTCGAACGGGCGTGAATCAGGACGCCGTGACGGCGTGCGTACTCGACGGCGCGGATGTAGAGCACCTTGGCCCCGTTGGCGGCGAGTTCGAGCATCTCCTCGCTGCCGATGTGATCGAGTTTCTGCGCCTTCGGGATGACGCGGGGGTCAGCCGTGAAGATTCCGTCGACGTCGCTGTAGATCTCGCAGACATCCGCATCGAGGGCCGCGGCCAGAGCGACGGCCGTCGTGTCGGAGCCGCCACGACCGAGCGTGGTGATGTCGCGGGTGTCGCGGTTGAAGCCCTGGAACCCGGCGACGATGACGATCGCCCCCTCGTCGAGGGCTTCGCGCAGGCGGACGGGCGTGACGTCGACGATGCGCGCCGCGCCGTGCTGCGAGTCGGTGATCATTCCGGCCTGGCTGCCGGTGAACGAACGCGCCTCGAAGCCCATCGAGTGGATGGCCATGGCGAGCAGCGCCATCGAGATGCGCTCACCGCTCGAGAGCAGCATGTCGAGCTCGCGCGGGGCGGGGATCGGCGCGACCTCGTTGGCGAGATCGAGCAGCTCGTCGGTCGTGTCGCCCATCGCGCTCACGGCGACGACGACGTCGTGCCCCGCTCGTCGCGTGTCCACGATGCGCTTGGCGACGCGCTTGATGCTCTCTGCGTCGGCGACTGAGGAGCCGCCGTACTTCTGCACGATGAGGGCCACGTTCACTCCCTGGGATGTCGGGCGGATCCGCCCACCCTCATTCTACGATCGGCGCATATGCGCTTCGTCGCATGTGACGCTGCGGGCGAAGTCAGGGGTGGGCCGGCACAGCTTCGGACCTCGTGACGTAGAGGTCGGTCTCCGGAGTCACGCCGCGGCGCGTCGGCCACGGCATCCGAAGGCGTGCTCGGCGGCGAAGAGGTCAGGGAGCCGGCGGAAGTGGTGTGACGGCCAGAGCGGGGCCGGCGGATGCCTGCGGGCGGAGGCGTCCGCCCGTGGCGGCGAACCAGCAGCCCACGATGATGAGCGGGAATCCGAGGAGCAGTCCCGGGGTCAGGGGCTCGGCGAGGACGATCGCACCGAGGACGATCGCCACGACCGGGTTGACGTAGGTGAACAGCGGCGCACGAACAGGGCCGACCTCACGAATGAGCGCGAAGAACGCCAGGAAGGCGACAGCGGTGCAGATGACGGCCAGCGCCAGGAGCGCGAAGATCGAGGGAAGCGTGGGCACCTCGTGCTGCGTGAGCAGACCGATGGGCAGATAGATCACGCCGATCATGAGCAGGGACAGCGTGATGGTGCCGAGCGAGGGGACGTCGTTCAGCTTGCGCGCGACGATGAAGGGCGCGATCGCATAGAGGATGGCGACCAACAGCACCTCGCCGGCCGCGAGCAGACTGACCTCGCCGCCGAAAAGTCCTGGGCCGGCGACGACGATCGCGACGCCGATGAAGCCCACGAGAAGACCGATCCCGCGCGCCGGGCGCAGCACGCCCCGGTCTCCTCCGCCCAGGGCGATGAGGGCGGCGAACAGCGGCACGGTGGCGACGAGCAGACCGGTCATGCCGGAGGGCAGGGTCATCTCGGCGTGACCGAGCAGCACGAACGGTCCGGCCATCTCGACGAGCCCGAAGGCGAGCACCCAGGGCCAGTGCTTCCACGCCGCTCTCAGCGCACCGCCTCGGAGAGCGAACGGCAGCAGCAGCAGGGCCGCGATGAGAGTGCGCCCAGCGACGATGGCGGGAGGCGAGAACGACTCGACCGCGATGCTGATGAACAGGTAGGGCACACCCCACAGCAGCGCCATGGCCCCGAAGAGCAGCCAGCCGCGTCGTGTGAAGCCGCCCTGGGTGCTCACAGCACGCGCCGGCCCTCGAATGCGCGGCCGAGGGTGACCTCGTCGGCGTACTCGAGGTCGCCGCCGACCGGAAGGCCGGAGGCGAGGCGGGACACCGTGATCTGCATGGTGGTGAGCAGGCGGCTGAGATAGCTGGCCGTCGCCTCACCCTCGAGGTTGGGGTTGGTCGCGAGGATGACCTCTTGCACCGTGGCATCGGCGAGACGAGACATCAGCTGCGCGATGCGCAGGTCGTCCGGCCCGATGCCGGCGATCGGGCTGATCGCACCACCGAGCACGTGGTAGAGGCCACGGAACTCGCGGGTGCGTTCGATCGCGGCGACGTCCTTCGCGTCTTCGACCACGCAGATGAGGGCGGTATTGCGTCGGGGATCGCGGCAGATCGCACAGCGATCCTGCTCTGAGACGTTGCCGCAGATCTCGCAGAAACGCACCCGCACCCGCACCTCGACGAGAAGCTCGGCGAGCCGCGCGACGTCGAACGTCGGCGTCTGCAGGATGTGGAATGCGATGCGCTGCGCGGACTTGGGGCCGATTCCGGGGAGCCGGCCGAACTCGTCGATCAGCTCCTGGACGATTCCGTCATACATCAGGAGAACCTCGTCGGGGGCTCGTAGGGCTCTTCGCGAACGAACGTCGCGCCGAGCACCTGGCGGATCACGGCCTCACCGTAGCGCTGGACTCCCCCGGCGGGGGTGCGCTCGGTGATCACCGGGGCTGCTGCGGCCGAAGCCACTCTGCGCGCCGGGGCTGCCTGCACGGGCGTCTGCCCCGCGGATGCGGAGGGAGACGCCGACTGCGCGCGGGCGGCCGCCGGTGCGGCCTGCGATGTGGGCGCAGGCTCGTAAGACGGGTCGTAGGGCGGCTCGTCGTCGAAATAGGGCGGCTCGTCGTCGAGGGGAGGCGGCGGCTCGTCTCCTCCGGAGGGCCGATCGTCGCCGGGGGTCGTGGGCGTCGCCATCGGCGCCGAGGCAGGAGCGGCCTGCACGGTCGTCGCCGCGGCGGGTGCCGGAACTGCCACCGGCGCGGGCACTGCGACCTCGGATGCCGGGATCGACGCGACCGCCCATTCGGTCACCGGAGCGGCGGACGCACCGTGTGCCTGAGGTGGCGACGTCCGAGCAGCGGGCGTCTCAGCGCGCTGTACGTCAGCAGAAGAAGTCTGCGGAGGCGAGGGCTGAGCGCGCTGTGAACCCGCTGACGCAGGCTCCGATGCGGGCGCGTCATCTGTCGGGCGCGCCGCCGAGGGCGACGAGGGCTGGCGAGGCGCACCACCCGCGGGCATCGGCGCAGGCAGGTACTTGACGCGCACACCGAGTTCCTGCTCGATGGCTCCGCGCAGATGGTCGGACGGACCGGAACCCGGCGTCGTCCCCTTGAACTTCGCCACGTCGTGCTGGCTGGCGAAGCCGAGGGTGAGCACCTCGGTCTCTGTGACGAACGCGAGTGGCTGCACGGCGGTGGCCAGCAGCCACGACGTGCGGCTGACGCTCTCGAGTCGCTTGAGCACGGCCGGCCAGGCGGCGGTGATCTGCTCGAACGCGACAGGCCCCGACGGCGGGGCGGTCTCGGCGGTCGGTGCGGCCGGCGGCGTCGATGTCGCGTCACCCGATGCCGCGGGCTCGGCGTCCGCGTTCTCGACCACCGCGTTCTCGACCACCGCGGTCTCAGCCACGGCGTCCGACCCGACGTCAGCAGACCCGACGTCGGCCGACTCGGCGACGCGCTGGGTCCCGGCAGCGGGCGCACCGGCCGCAGCGGGCTGGACAGCCGCAGCACGGGGAGCGGCAGCGGGCTGAGTCCCCGCAGCAGGAGGCACCGTCGCGCGTGCCGGTGCCGCGGAGGCACTCTGCGCGGACGGGACGGCGGCGGCCGTCTCCGCTCCCCCTCCTGAGGCGAGGACACGAGCGACCATCAGCTCGAGGTGCAGTCGGGGCGACGTGGCGCCCGACATGTCGTCGAGCGCGGCGCTGACGATGTCGGCCGTGCGCGACAGCCGCGCCGATCCGAAGGAGTCCGCCTGGGTGCGCATGCGAGCGAGCTCGTCGTCGGCGATGCCGCGAAGCACGGAGGATGCCCCGGCACCGACCGCGGCGATCACGATGAGGTCACGCAGGCGTTCGAGCAGGTCGTCGACGAAACGACGGGGGTCCTGGCCGGTCTGCACCACACGGTCGATGGCGGGGAACGCCGCGGCCGCGTCGGCGGCGGCGAGCGCGTCGACGATCTCGTCGAGCAGCGCCGCATGCGTGTAGCCGAGGAGAGCGACCGCGCGCTCGTAGGCGACGGTCACCGTCTCGGAGCCCGCGGGCGAATCGGACCCGGCGATCAGCTGGTCGAGCAGCGAGAGCGTGTCTCGCGGGGAGCCGCCGCCTGCCCGAACCACCAGGGGCAGCACGCCGCGCTCAGCGACCACGCCCTCTTCACCGCACAGCTTCTCGACGTACTCGAGCATCGCGGCCGGCGGCACCAGACGGAACGGGTAGTGGTGCGTGCGCGAGCGGATGGTGCCGAGAACCTTCTCGGGCTCGGTCGTCGCGAAGATGAACTTGACGTGCTCCGGCGGCTCTTCGACGAGCTTCAGGAGAGCGTTGAACCCCTGCGGCGTCACCATGTGCGCCTCGTCGAGGATGAAGATCTTGTAACGGTCGCGGCTGGGAGCGAACGTCGCCCGCTCGCGCAGGTCGCGGGCATCGTCGACGCCGTTGTGGCTGGCCGCATCGATCTCGACGACGTCGAGTGATCCGCCGCCGGCGCGCGACAGCTCGACGCAGCTCGGGCAGGTGCCGCAGGGCACATCGGTCGGCCCCTCCGCGCAGTTGAGGCAGCGGGCGAGGATGCGCGCAGACGTCGTCTTTCCGCATCCACGGGGTCCGGAGAACAGGTAGGCGTGGCCGACACGGTCGCCGCGGAGGGCGGTCATCAGAGGTTCGGTCACCTGGGACTGCCCGATCATCTCGCCGAACGACTCGGGGCGGTAGCGGCGGTAGAGGGCTGTGGTCACCAGAACAGCCTACGGCGTGCCACGGACGTTCCGGCAGCCGGGCGCCGACGATCGTGCGGGTGATCCCCGACGCGCCGCTCAGGCCGCCGACGAGCGGCGAGGAATCAGGAAGACACGGCCTCGAAGACGCCGCCGACGACTTCGACGACCCCACCTGTCGCGTCGACGAGCTCGCCGACCGCGCTCACGAGATGCACGACGCCGCCCACCAGCTCGATCACGTCGATCACGGCCCCCGCCACCTCCATGGCGCCATCGATCCCCTCGGCGACACGCAGCTCCCGCGACTCGGTCTGCAGCACAGCCGTCCACGAGCGTTCGAGGCCGAAGAGCACCGCATAGGGCAGCAGTCGCTCGTTGAGCAGGAACCTCTGGAGTCGTGCGCTCGAGGCCTCAGCAGAGACATCCGCCCTCAGCTCTGCTCCCCCGGCGGATTGCGAGAACCGCAGCGGCTCCGCCTCGGCGAGGGCGATGTACTCGCGCATCCCGGCGAGATGCGCGCGCATCGGCTGCGCGGCCGGGCGGAATCGGCGCCACGGCCGCGGTGCGACCGCGATGGCGGCGATCGCGACGACCAGACCGGCGATCAGCACCACGTAGAGCGCGGCGCCCGGTTCGCTCACCGCCCAGGCGGCGACGAGCAGGAGCAGGCAGACCCCGATCACCAGCACGGCAGCGACGCGGATCAGGAACGTGGCCCACCCGCGTCGTCCCCGGGCGATGAGCCCCGCGGACGCGAGTCGCTTCTCCGTCTCGTCCAGGACTCCGCGCACTCGGCGGTGCAGCGCCCGAGCATCCGAGCTGAACCGTCGCACTCGCCCCGGAGTGTGATCCGGACCGAACAGCGCCTCGAGGACGCTGAGCTCCTCGGGCGTGAACGTCGCGCCGTCGACGATCTCCATGCCGACAGGCGCACGCTTTCGCGACCCGCCCGACTCCGCCGCATCTGCATCGACCAGCAGCCGCACCTTGCGGCGTACGGCCAGGTCGATCAGAGCGGCGGCGACCGCCTTCCGGTCCGCATTCAGCAGCAGTGCGTCGTACAGCACGGTCGCGCCCTCTGCGGGCGTGAACCGCGCCCCGGGCGACGCCACGCGCTGCGCGGAGCGCGCACGCTCGACCACGGCGAGCACCAGCAGGAGCAGCGCGGGCGCCAGCCCGAACAGCACTGCAGTGATCAGCACCCTCAGTCGATCGATTCGATGATGGGGATCGCGGTCGTGATCACCGGGACGGATGCCGACAGGCGCGTGCCGTCTTCACGAAGAGCGTCCGCGAACTGCCGCAGCGACGGGCGGCCGGGGATCAGCGGTCCCTGGTCCGCGAGCGGCACGACGACCTCGCGATCGGTCGTGGCGATGTACGCGACGTCGCGCACCGTGAACGGCACCGGGTCTCCGCTGTCCACGCGGACGCGCAGCTCGTCCGTCGTGAGCGTGATCTGCAACGCGGATCCCTGCCACTGCAGCGGGTACGACAGCGACGGCCAGTCGGCGGGCAGCCGCGGGTCGAAGCTGAGCTCGCCGGCGTAGTCGCGCATGCCGCCGAAGCCGCACACGAGAGCCGTCCACACGCCACCGGCGGAGGCGACGTGCACGCCGTCTGCCGCGTTGTGGTGCAGGTCGTGCAGGTCGACGAAGAGCGACTGGCGGAAGTACTGCAGAGCGAGATCCTGGTAGCCGACCTCGGCGGCGAGGATCGACTGCACGACCGCCGACAGCGTCGAGTCACCGGTGGTCAGCGGGTCGTAGTAGTCGAAGTCCGCCTTCTTCTCCTCCGGGGTGAAGTGGTTGCCCTGCAGGAACAGTGCGAGCACGACATCCGCCTGCTTCAGCACCTGGAACCGGTAGATGACGAGCGGGTGGAAGTGCAGCAGCAGCGGGCGCTGCTCCTTCGGCGTGTGGGCCAGATCCCATACCTCGCGCTCGAGGAACAGCGAGTCCTGCGGGTGGATGCCGAGGCGCTCGCTGAACGGGATGAACATCGCGTCGGCGGCGCGCTCCCATCCCTCCGCCTCGCCCTCGGCGAGCCCGGTGCGCTCGACGACCCTGGCGAACTCCTCGCCGTCGGCCTCCTGCGCCTCTCGCACGACCCTCGCCGCGTAGCGCAGGTTGTAGCGTGCCATGACGTTCGTGTAGAGGTTGTCGTTGACCACCGTCGTGTACTCGTCGGGCCCCGTCACACCGTGGATGTGGAAGGTCTCGATGCCGTCGTCGTCCTTCGTGTCGGCGACGAGCCGCGAGGTGCGCCAGAAGCCGAGCGTGGCCCACAGGCGAGCCGTCTCGATGGCGATGTCGATGCCCTCACGACGCAGGAAGTCCTCGTCGCCGGTCGCACGCACGTACTTGCCGAGCGCGAAGCTGACGTCGGCGTTGATGTGGTACTGAGCGGTGCCGGCCGCGTAGTAGGCCGACGCCTCTTCGCCGTTGATCGTGCGCCAGGGGAACAGCGCGCCCGCCTCATTGAGCTGCGCGGCCCTTCGGCGGGCTGCAGGCAGCATGAGCACTCGCGCCCGAAGCGCGTTGCGCGCCCACTGCGGCGACGTGTAGGTGAGGAACGGGAGCACATAGATCTCGGTGTCCCAGAAGTAGTGGCCGCTGTATCCGGATCCCGAGACGCCCTTCGCAGGCACACCCGTTCCGTCGGCGCGCGCCGACGCCTGAGCGAGCTGCAGGAGGCACCAGCGGGTCGCCTGCTGGATGTCGTCGTGCCCGCCGATCTGCACGTCGCTGCGACCCCAGAAGGCGGCGAGCCACTCGGCCTGCCGGTCGAACTGCGCCTGGACGCCCTCGAAGGCGACGCGGTCGAGCGACCGACGGCAGCGATCGACGAGCTCGCGAGCCGGCACGCCCCGGGAGGTGTGGTAGCTGACGAGCTTGGTGACCGTGATGGGCACTCCGGCCTTCGCCTGCACGCGGAACACGTTCTTCGAGATGTCGGCCTCGATCAGCGTGCGCGACGTGTAGTCGTTCTCGGTCTCGATGATGTGATCGGCGACGACGGCGACCGTCATTCCGGAGTCGGCGACGCTGTACGACAGCGCCGAGCGCAGTCCGTCCTGCCAGTACTCGCCGGGCTCGAGCACGCGCTCGGCGATCTTCTCGGCCTTGCGCGGATCGAATCCGCCCTTCGCCTGGTTGGGGGTGCCCGCGTAGACGCCGGCGCCGTCCTGGCGGTTGATCATCTGGCAGCTGACGGTGACGGGGGCGTCGGCGTTCTCGACGACGACCTCGAGACGGAGCACGGCGAGGTGTCGCTCCTCGAAGCTGACGATGCGCTCGTCGCGCATGCGCACACGCTTGCCCGACGGCGTCTCCCACACCACGACGCGCTCGAGCACGCCGGTGCGCATGTCGAGCGTGCGGCGGTACTCGCGCACGTCGGCCTCGTCGAACGAGATCGGCTCGTCGTCGACGTACACGCGCATGACCTTGGCATCCGGTGCGTTGACGATCGTCTGCCCGACCTCGGCGAAGCCGTACGCCTGCTCGGCGTGCCGAATCGGCCAGGTCTCGTGCAGACCGTTGATGAAGGTGCCGTGCTCATGGGCACCACGACCCTCGATGTGGTTGCCCCTGAGCCCGAGGTAGCCGTTGCCGACGGCGAACAGGGTCTCGGCCACTCCGTCTTCGGAGTATCGCATCTCGATGAGCCGCCAGGGGTCGACGGGGAAGCGGTCGCGGTCGATCATGCGGGGTCCTCGTTGTCGGAGCGGGTGTCCTGGTCGGCGGAGTCTGAATCGGAGCGCGCACCCTCGTCGGCGGCGGCGTCGACGAACACGTCGAGATCGCTGACGACGACGGTGGCACCGGCGGCGCGCAGCGCGTCGGCTCCGGTGCCGCGGTCGACGCCGACGACGACCCCGAACCCGGCGGCGGCCGCGGAGGCCGCTCCCGAGGTGGCATCCTCGACGGCGATGCTGCGGGCGGGATCGACGCCCAGCGCGGCGGCACCGGCGCTGAACATGTCGGCGGCGGGCTTCGAGGCGAGGTTGTCGCGTTCTGCGACGACACCGTCGACCACGACCCGGAAGAACGAGCGGAGGCCGGCGGCGGCGAGCACCTCTTCGGCGTTCTTGGAGCTGGAGACGACGCCGATCGGGATGCCGGCGGCGTGCAGCTTCTCGACGAGCGCCAGCGAGCCGGGGAACGGTGCGATGCCCTCGCCCCGCAGGGACTCGGCGAATGCGGCGTTCTTGCGATTGCCTATGCCGCAGATCGTCTCGGCCTCGGGCGGGTCGTCGACCGCTCCCCAGGGGATCTCGACGTTGCGGCTGCGCAGCAGGCTCGCCACGCCGTCATAGCGCTTCTTGCCGTCGACGTAGTCGAAGTAGTCAGCGTCCGAGTACGCCGGCGTGATCCCCCAGCGTTCGAACGCGTCGTCGAACACGACCTTCCACGCGCGCATGTGCACCTCGGCGGTCGGCGTCAGCACCCCGTCGAGGTCGAACAGGACGCCTTCGGCGCGGAGCGGATCGGGCAGAGCTTCGGGCACAGGAGCCTCCAGGAGAAGGACGAGGGGTTGTTCCGGCACCTCTCCGTGCCACTGTGCAAGCGTAGTGCGGCCCGGCGCCGGGCGGTAACCCCCGAGGCGTGTCGATCAGAGCATGCGAGAGGTCTGTCTCGCGATCTCGAGCTCCTCGTCGGTGGGCACGACGAGCACGGTGACCCGCGAGTCGTCGGTGGAGATCCGTCGGATGCCGCGCTGCCGCGCGGTGTTGCGCCCCTGATCGATCTCGACCCCGGCGAATCCGAGCGTGGCCATCGCCTCTGCGCGCACGACGGCCGCGTTCTCGCCGACCCCCGCGGTGAAGGAGATCACGTCGACCCCGCCGAGCTGGGCGATGTACGACCCCGCGTAGGCGCGCAGGCGGTGGATGTAGACGTCGAACGCGAGCGTTGACGCCGCGTCTCCGGCATCCCTGCCCGCGAGGATGTCGCGCATGTCGCTGTGCCCCGCGAGTCCCTTCAGGCCGCTGCGCGAGTTCAGGAGCACGTCGAGATCGTCGATCGAATATCCGGCTCTCCGCGACAGATGCACCAGCGCCGCGGGGTCGAGGTCTCCCGAGCGGGTTCCCATCACGAGCCCTTCGAGCGGCGTCAGCCCCATCGACGTCTCGACCGATCGTCCACCGTCGATCGCGGTCACCGATGCGCCGTTGCCGAGGTGGAAGACGATCTGCCGCAGTGTGCCGAGGTCGCGTCCGAGGAACGCGGCGGCCGATTCGCTCACGAACTGGTGGCTCGTGCCGTGGAATCCGTATCGACGCACCCGGTGCTCGGCGGCGAGCTCGGCGTCGATCGCGTACGTGTAGGCGGCCGGAGGGAGGGTCTGGTGGAAGGCCGTGTCGAACACGGCGACGTGCGGCACGCCGGAGAACACCGCCTTCGCCGCGACGATCCCGGCCAGGTTCGCCGGGTTGTGCAGCGGGGCGAGCACCGAGAGCTCCTCGATCTGCTCCTCGACGTTCTGAGTCACGAGCGTCGGCGCATAGAACCGCGCCCCTCCGTGCACCACGCGGTGACCGACCGCGACCGGAGGATGCTCGTCGAGCAGCGGACCATGCTCGGCGAACTGCTCGAGCATCACCGTGAAGGCCGCGCCGTGATCGGCGACGGGGCGCTCGGAGTCGTATGAGGCGTCGAGCATCGCCACGACCGCATCCGCAGTGGTGTCCGGACGGATCGTGTGCCGGACCGCGCTGAGGTCCTGACCGATCCGCTCGATGAGCCCCGCGGCGAGCTCGTTCTCGTTCTCGATGTCGATCAGGCTGTACTTGAGCGACGAGGACCCGCTGTTGATGACGAGGATCGCGCTCACACCGCCGCTCCTTCGGACTGCGCCTGGATGGCGGTGATCGCCACGGTGTTGACGATGTCGTCGACCAGCGCACCGCGCGACAGATCGTTGATCGGCTTGTTGAGCCCTTGCAGCACCGGGCCGATCGCGACGGCGCCCGCCGAGCGCTGCACGGCCTTGTAGGTGTTGTTGCCGGTGTTGAGGTCGGGGAAGACGAAGACGGTCGCGCGGCCGGCCACCGCGGAGTCGGGGAGCTTCGCCTTCGCCACCGCGGCGTCTGCGGCGGCGTCGTACTGGATCGGTCCCTCGACGAGCAGCTCCGGGGCGCGCTCGTGCACGAGGGCGGTGGCTGCGCGGACCTTGTCGACGTCGGCGCCCGATCCGGATTCGCCGGTCGAGTACGACAGCATCGCGATGCGGGGCTCGATGCCGAACTGCTGCGCGGTCGCCGCAGACGAGATCGCGATGTCGGCCAGCTGCTCGCTGGTCGGATCCTGGATCACCGCGCAGTCGCCGTACACGAGCACGCGGTCGGCGAGCGCCATGAGGAAGACGCTCGACACGACGGTGACTCCCGGCTTCGTCTTGATGATCTCGAACGACGGACGGATGGTGTGTGCTGTCGTGTGGGCGGCGCCCGAGACCATGCCGTCGGCGAGCCCGAGGTGCACCATCATCGTTCCGAAGTACGAGACGTCGGTGACGGTGTCGGCCGCCTGTGCCAGCGTGATGCCCTTGTGCGCGCGCAGCCGCGCATACTCCGTCGCGAAGCGCTCGACCATCTCGGGATCGGTCGGGCTGATCACCTGTGCCGCCGAGATGTCGACGCCGAGCTCGACGGCGCGCGCCCGGATCGCCGACTCGTCGCCGAGGATCGTGAGGTCCGCGACCTCGCGCGCCAGCAGAGTGGCGGCCGCGCGGAGGATGCGATCGTCATCGCCCTCCGGCAGCACGATGCGCCGACGGTCGGAGCGTGCGCGCTCGATGAGTCCGTACTCGAACATCAGCGGAGTCACGACGCGCGACTCGGCGAGCCCCAGCTGGGTGGTGAGCTCGGCGATGTCGACGTGGGTCTGGAAGAGCCCCAGCGCGCGATCGTAGCGGCCGCGGGACTCGGGAGAGATGCGACCCCGCGCTCCCATCACGCGCACCGCGGTGTCGTAGGTGCCCAGGTCCGTCGCGATGATCGGCACGGTCGAGGTGAAGCCGTCGAGCAGCTGCACGATCGGCTCGGGAAGAGGGAAAGGGCCGTTGAGGATGATGCCCGCGACCCGCGGGAACGTGCCGGAGGCATCGGCGAGCAGCGTCGCCAGCAGCACCTCGGTGCGGTCGGCGGGGATCACCACCACCGACTCCTCCGTGAGCCGGGGAAGCACGTTGACCATCGACATGCCCGCGACCACGATCGTCAGGGCCTCGCGGCCGAGACGATCAGGGTCGCCCTTGATGAGCCGGCCGTCGACGGCCGCGAGGATGCCGTCGATCGACGGCGCCACCAGCGTACGGTCCTCGGGGATCGCCCAGACGGGCGTGGTCTTCTGCGGACGCAACGCAGCGACGGCCTCCTCGATCCCGTCGAGCTGCTCGGGGTCGGCTCGATTCACGATCACCGCGAACAGCTCGGCGCGCTCGACCTCGAGTTCGGAGAGCGCGAGCGCCCCGATCTGCCCGACCGCGGCGGGAGTGCGGGCGGTGGTGGTTCCCAGCTGCTCTGCCTGACGCTGCTGATCGCGACCGCTCAGCACGAGCAGCACGGGCGCAGCCAGGTTCGCGGCGATCCGGGCGTTGTACCCGAGCTCTGCGGGGCTGGCGACATCGGTGTAGTCGCTGCCGATAATGACCACGGCGTCGCACTGCGCCTCGACGGCCTTGAACCGAGCGACGATCGTCGAGAGCGCCCCGTCGGGATCGTCACGCACATCGTCGTAGGTCACGCCGATGCAGTCCTCGTAGTCGAGGTGCACTCCGTCGTGCGCGAGCAGCAGCTCGAGCACGTCGTCGCGCTCGGTGACCGACCGCGCTATCGGACGGAAGACGCCGACCCGGGGCGTGACGCGCATGAGCGCATCGAGCACACCGAGGGCGATGGTCGACTTGCCTGTATGGCCTTCGGCCGAGGTGATGTATATGCTCTGCGCCACAGCTCCACCCTAGGTGCACGACCTCATGATCTCGCTGGGTTGACAGCCGTGCGAAAACGCTCAGCAGGGCGTGGAGAGAGCGTCGACCACAGCCGTGGCATCCGACGCGTAGCGCGTGTAGTAGGTGGGGTCGACGTTGATCTGCACCCGATGGATCGCGAGGGACGGATCCATCGACTGCCAGTCGGGCACCCTCGCGAGACGTTCGTAGAACAGCGTTGCGGCGGTCGCCGGGTCCATGCGCTGCTCTGCCGACCCCCACCAGTGCTGCTGCTGGAAGAGTCCGATGCTCGTCGTTCGGCTGCCGTCGGGGTTGGTGAACCCGATCGTCTCCCAGTCTCCGTAGTCGATGTTGTTCAGGCTGCTCTCCCCCATCGCCGTCATCACCCCGAGGATCTGACCGTCGCGACCGAAGCCGAGCGCGGTCGCCGTCTGCATGATGGTCGCGGCATTCTCGAGCTGCTCGCCCTGCCACCCCGCCACGCCAGACTCGGGGAACGTGGTCGGATCGGTGATGCAGATCGCCAGCGGTTTCTCGTGAGCGAGCCCCAGCGGGATCAGCACCGCGGCGAGCGCGACGACGATCACGGCCGCGACGGACACCGCGATGCGACGCAGCAGCTTCCCTCGGCGCATCCGCTGCTGCGCTCGACGACGCGGCGACGCACGACGCGTGCGCGAGCTCAGACGGGTCGGCGCCTTCCCTCTCGCCGACTTCCTGGCTGTCGGCTTTCCGCCGGCCGGCTTCTTTCCGGTCGGCTTCTTTCCGGCCGGCTTCTTGCGAGTCGCGGCTCCTCGGGTGCTCCTGGTCGTGCTCATGAGCCTCGGGTCGTGGTGCTGCCTCTGCCGACGAACGCGGCGAGGCCGCCGCCGATCGCGCCGAACAGATGCGCCTGCCACGAGATGCCCTCGCGCACGCCGACGACGCCCGCGAGCATGGATCCGCCGTAGAGACCGATGACGATGAGCGCGACGATCGCGTAGAGAACGCGGTGTGCCACTCTTCCCGGCGCGACGACCCGCATCACGGTGTATCCGAAGTATCCGAAGACGAGGCCCGACGCCCCGACCGTCAACGCCCCCGGGGAGTTCACGAGCCACGTGCCGAGGCCG
The DNA here is from genome assembly GCF_059803615.1 of Microbacterium sp. SWDP-B6. Taxonomy (NCBI): domain Bacteria; kingdom Bacillati; phylum Actinomycetota; class Actinomycetes; order Micrococcales; family Microbacteriaceae; genus Microbacterium; species Microbacterium sp. SWDP-B6. The sequence continues at coordinate 31,967 of NZ_JAPFGV010000013.1, forward strand.
CCGATCACGGCGGCGAACGCGGTGACGGTCCAGAACCGGCGTGCGCCCTCGACGGCGACGAGGCAGCCGAGCACGAGAAGCGGCACGGTGTTGCCGATCAGGTGCGCCCAATCCGCGTGCAGAAGAGGACCGACGACGATGCCGCCGAGGCCCGAGAGATCCCACGACCGGAGCCCGAAGCCCGTGAAAGAGCCGGGGAGGACCGCGTCGACGAGCTGTACAGCCCACATCAGGGCGACGAGCAGAAGAGGCGCTGCGAAACGACCGAGAGCACTGGAGCGCGGGGAATCGGCGGTGCTGATCACATCTGGCCTTGTCACGTCACGATCCTGTCAGGACTGGCCCGGAGGACGCTGACAAAAAGAAAGTGACCCTCCGCGCACCCAGCAGAGCCCGGTTACCCTTGCTGCGTTTCCGCCCTGGGGGAATTGGCCTGGATGCCGCCACGCGGAGAGCCGTCGACAAGTCTAGCCGATGTCGGCACCCGCTCTTTGACAGACTGGGCAGGTCATGGATCCCGTCACCGCCACTCCCCTGTCGACGTGGCGCTTTCCGGGCACACTTCGCACCTACCAGGCCGAGGTCCTCGAGCGTCTCGCACCGGGAGGAGCGGGTCCGCTGCACATCGTCGCCCCGCCCGGCTCCGGGAAGACCCTGCTCGGCCTGCTGCTCGCCGCACGCGAAGGCCATCGCACCCTCGTGCTCTCGCCGACGGTGACGATCCGCCAGCAGTGGGTGCGCACCGCTGGGGCGCTGGCACCGCAGGCCGCGGCCGTCTCGGACGACCCCGCGCGGATCGGCGATCTGACGGCACTGACCTATCAGCTGCTCAGCGTGACCGGAGACGGCTCGCCGTTCGACGACCTCGCGCGCTCGGTGTGGGTGGAGGAGCTCACGGCGAGCGGGCGCGTGGAGGCGGACGCGGCGACGTGGCTCGCCGAACTGGCGATCGACAACCCGGGGAGGTACCGCTCCGGCATCCGCACCCGCTCCCGGCGGCTGCGCTCGCACTTCGCGAGGCGACGGCCCGCCGACCTCGCCCGCGTGCTGCATCCGAACGCCGTCGCCCTGATCGATCGTCTCGTGGCCGCGGGTGTGCGCACGGTCGTGCTCGACGAATGCCATCACCTTCTCGATCACTGGGCCATCGTGGTCGCGTACCTCGCCGGTCGCATCCGCGAGAGCGGCGTCGGACCGCTGCTGATCGGCCTGACCGCGACCCTTCCCTCTCCCGACGACGAGACCGAGTTCGAGAACTACAGCCAGCTGCTCGGCGAGGTCGACTACGAGGTGCCGACCCCCGCCGTGGTGAAAGAGGGCCATCTGGCCCCCTATCGCGACCACGTGATGTTCACCGAGCCCACGCCCGCGGAGGCCGGATTCCTCCGTCGTCACGAGGCCCTGCTGCACGAGATGATCACGCGGGTGCTGTCGACGCCCGACGCGGTGTCGTACCTCGAGCATCAGCTGCAACCGGCAGAGGACTCCGACGGCGAGGGAACGCCGCTCACACGCCTCGACCGTGCGTTCTCTGCAGACTTCCCCCTCACACGATCCTGCGCTGTCGTGCTGCGCGAGGTCGCGCCGCGGCATCCGCTCGTCGCCGCGATCCCGCCGGTGCTGCTCGAGCGCTGCACCACCGACGACCTGCTCACGGTGCTCTCGCGCTTCGCCCAGGTGCGACTGCTGTCGGACCCCGCCGCCGCGCGACAGTGGGAGTACGTCCGACGCTCTCTGGCCGACTTCGGCTATTCCCTCACCGACCGCGGTATCCGTCGCGGCCGCAACCCGGTCGAGAGCACCCTGGCATTCTCGGCGGCGAAGGATCATGCGGCCGTCGAGATCCTCCGCCGAGAGCTCGACGGCGACGACGGCGACCGCGTCCGCGCCGTCGTCGTCACCGACTTCGTCGAGCACGGCAACAACCGAGGGCTGTCCGGCGACGCTCCGGCCGGGGCACTGCGCACGTTCGATCTGCTCGCCGTCGACGACGCCACCGCGGCGCTCCGGCCCGTGCTGCTCACCTCCGGGCACCTGCGCGTCCGCGCCGACGATGCGGTCGACCTCGCCCGGGCGCTGGCCGAGCTGATCGGCGAACCCGTCGAGGTCGCCGCGGGCATCGGGCCCGTGCGCGACCTCGAGGTGCGGGGCGTCGGAAGCGGACGTCTCGTCGGCGCGGTGTCGGAACTGATCCGCCGAGGCGACGTGCGGCTGCTCGTCGGCACCCGCGGACTTCTGGGCGAAGGCTGGGACTGCCCGGCCGTCAACACCCTGATCGACCTCACGACCGTGGCCACCTCATCGGGCACACAGCAGCTTCGGGGCCGCACCCTGCGGATGGATCCGGACTGGCCGGAGAAGGTCGCGCACAACTGGTCGGTCGTCTGCCTGATCCCCTCGGATGTCGACCTCGACGACTCGTCTGAACCGGCTCGACTGCGCCGCCGTCATTCGCACCTGTGGGGTCTGAGCGCCGACGGCGACGGTCGGATCGTGAGCGGACTCGGCCACGCGCTGCCCACCGCGGTCTCCGAGGCATGGGAGCGAGTACTCGACAAGGACACGTCCACCTCCATCGGCGATCTCGACGCGCTGCTGCGCGAACGGTGGCCGACCCGGAGCAGCACCAGGAGCGAGTGGCGGATCGGCGAGCGATATGAACCGCGCGAACGCGAGGTCGTGGCGGTGCGTCGCGCCCCGCGCGCACCGCTGCTGCGCACTGCGCAGGCAGCGGGTGCCGGCGCGGTGGGATCCTTCATCGCCGGAACGGCCGGAGTCGGCGGGCTCGTCGGCGGGCTCATCGCGTCGGGAGTCGATGTCGCCCCGCTGCTGTGGGCCGCGCTCGCGCTCGGCGGTGGCGCCGCCGCTGCCGCCGTCTCATCGCTGCGGATGCTCGCCCGGCTGCTGCGCGACCGTCGGCGGCCCGCCGGGATCTACCGGGCGGCAGCGATCGCCGTCGCCCGCACCCTGCGCGACGCGGACCGGATCGGCCCCGTCGACGACGCCATGATCGTGGCACGACCGGACGACGCGGATCCGACCCGGATCCGCATCGAACTGGGAGGCTCAGCCCACGACGCGCGCGTGATCGCAGATGCCGTGGAGGAGCTGTTCGCGCCGGTGCGCACTCCGCGTTTCCTGCTGCGCATCGACGCCGCCGGCCTGCCTCGGCTGCGGTTGCTCGAGCGGCTCGCCGATCGCCTCTCGCCCGGACGCACTCTGCTGGCGGTGCCTCGGCTGATCGCTCGCCGTCGCGGTGACGCCGAACGCTTCCGCGGGCACTGGCAGGCGCTGATCGGCACCTGCACGCTGCACGAGCTCACCGGAGTCGAGGGGCTCGCACTGCTGCGGGTCGCCCGCAGCGCCGACGATCGGCTGGACGCCGCGGAGCCCCGCGCCCGCGTCTGGGGCTGACGGTCGCGTCGCGGACCGCACCCCGCCCCGGACCCGGAGCACGGTTCCCACCCCATCCGTAGACAGCCGGGTTACGATCAGATCACGCGCACCGCAGCGCCCACGCGAGAGGGAACGCATGCCAGAGAATCCGCCCCTGACCCCGGCCGTCGTCGATGCCGAGCAGTTCGCCGCGCAGACGTCTGCCATCGTCGAGTCTGTCGGACGGGTCATCGACGGAAAGCCGGATGCCGTGCGGAGCGCTCTCGTGTGCCTGCTCGCAGAGGGCCACCTGCTGATCGAAGACGTACCGGGAGTCGGCAAGACGGTGCTGGCGCGCGCGCTGGCCGCGAGCGTGGATGCCACTGTGCGCCGCATCCAGTTCACCCCCGACCTCCTCCCCGGTGATGTGACGGGCGTGAGCGTCTACAACCCCGTCGACCGGGAGTTCGAGTTCAAGCGCGGCGCGGTGTTCGCGCACATCGTGATCGCCGACGAGATCAACCGCTCTTCTCCGAAGACGCAGTCCGCGCTGCTCGAAGCCATGGAAGAGGGGCAAGTGACCGTCGACGGATCGACGCACATGCTTCCCAACCCCTTCCTGGTCGTGGCGACCCAGAATCCTCTCGAGATGGAGGGCACCTACGCGCTGCCCGAAGCTCAACGCGACCGCTTCATGATGCGCATCTCGATGGGCTACCCCGACGCGGCGGCCGAAGCCCTCATGCTCCGCCAGCGCGACACGGTGAACCCGCTCGCCGCGGTGCGAGCCGTCGCGAACGCGGGGTCGGTCTCGGGGCTGATCGCCTGGGCTCGCTCGGTGCACGTCGCCCCGGCGCTCGAGGAGTACACGGTCGCTCTCGCCCAGGCGACCCGCGCCGACCCCAACCTGCACCTCGGCGCGAGTCCGAGGGCGACCCTGCAGCTGATCCGAGCCGCGAAGGTCTGGGCGGCGCTCGATGGACGCGACTTCGTGATCCCCGACGACGTGACGGCGCTGATCGTCCCTGTTCTCGCGCACCGTCTTCTTCCGGCCCGCGGGGCGCACCGTGCGGGCGCCCAGCCGGTAGAAGCGGCCCTGCGACAGATCGTCGAGCGCGTGCGGGTGCCCGTGACGGCGCGCTCCTGACCCTCAGCTCGCCATGCCACACCGTCGAACCCTCACCCTTCGGGGCACGGGTGCGCTCCTCTCCGGTCTCGGCTGCCTGATAGCGGCGAACATGGTCGGCGCGCCGATCCTGCTCTACATCGGCGTCCTCCTGCTCGCGCTCACCGCCTTCTCGGTGCTCGTCGTGCGGGTGCCGCGCCGTGCGGGCACGGTCACTCGTCAGATCTCGACCGACCTGCTGACGGTCTCGGAGACCTCTCGCGTCACGCTGCGCTTCACTCTGCGCGCCCTGCGCGTGCCTCGAGGTCTGTGGCGCGATGTGCTCCCGCCCGCGGTCACCGGCGATTCGGCCGGCGAGTACCCGTCGGAGACCGGCCAGCTGAGCTACCTGATCACCGGTGTGCGGCGCGGTGTATGGCCGATCGGTCCACTGGTGCTGCGAACGGTCGACCCGTTCGGCCTCGCCCAGCGCGAGCAGGCGTTCGGCGAGACCCGCTCCGTGACGGTCGTGCCCGAGGTGTTCACACTCGCGCCGCTGACCGTCAAGGTCGGCGCCGCCGGCGGCACAGCGCACACCTCGTCGAGCCGACTCGGGCAGGGCAGCGACAATCTGTCGCCGCGCCGCTACATTCCCGGCGACTCGATGCGTCGCATCCATTGGAGGGCGACCGCGCACCGCGGGCAGCTGATGGTGCGCCAGGAAGAGGAGGAGTCGAGCCCCGACGCGCTCGTGATCCTTGACCGAAGCGCGGCGCGCTGGGCGCGCCCGGGCGACGACGAGGATCGAGCGTTCGAGACCGCCGTGTCGATGTGCGCCTCCGTCGCCGTGCACCTCGTGCAGGAGGGATACGGCGTCGACGTGATCGACAGCAGCGGCACGCTCCTGGGCACCCTGCGCGGTCACGAAGACGACCGCGACGGTCTGCTCGTCGCCCTCGCGCTGGTCGGCCCGCGCGGGGACGCACGCGACATCATGACCCTGGTCGGCGGCACCCCTCCGGGCCCGCTCGTCTACATCACGGGCGAGATCGACGAAGAGGATGCCGCCCTGCTGCGTCCCTCCGGTGCCGCGGCCCCGATGCTGTTCGCGACCGCGCCGCAGCGCGGTGCCGCAGCGGCAGCCGAGCAGCACGGCTGGCGTTTCGCGCGACTGGGCGACGATGTCGCAGAGGCGTGGGAAGACGTGCTGCCCGACCGCATCGGCGGCCCCGCCGAGCAGCGGGGAGCGACCGATGTCACGAGCTGAGCGAAAGGCCGAGCGCGGATCCCGCCTGTCGTGGCACCGCGAACACGAGCTGCCCGCCGGCACGGTCGTGCCGTCGGTGCTGGCCGCGGCCGCCGGGCTCGTCGCGATGTGGCCGTTCACGTCGGTCATCGAGCCCGGCACGTGGTCGTTCGCGGTCCTGGCGGTGGTCGTCGTCACCGCGCTCACCGGCATGGCGTCGCGCACTCTGATGCGCGGCCGTCCGACCTGGGCGCGCGACCTCGTCACCATCGCCGTGCAGATCCTGGCGGTGATGGGCACCGTGACCCTGCTCGTCGCCGGCGACACCGCGGTGTTCGGCCTCATCCCCACCGACGCGACCTTGTTCACATTCCAGGCGCTCGCGGCCGCGGCGTGGGAGGAGATCACGTTCGGCTCTGCGCCGATCGCCGCCTCCCCCGGACTCGAAGCCGTGATGGGCGTGGGCTTCGGCATCGTCGCCATCCTGCTCGACCAGCTGGTCGCGCAGCGCGGAGCGATCCTCGCCAGCCTTCTCACGGCCGTCGTCGGATCCGTGCCGATGATCGTCACCCTCGGCGGAGTCAACGTCGTCTGGTTCGTGATTCTCGGCATCCTGATCCTCGCCCTGCTGGGGTACACGGCGGCTCAGAACCCCGAATCGCCCCGACGCACATCGGTGGCGATGGCCGCGGGCGTCGGCGTCGCGGCGCTCGCGGCGACCGTGATCGTCGCACCGGTCCTGCCAGTGTCGGCAAGCCTCGCGGGCACAGGCACGGGCGTCACGGTCGATGCGTCACTGCGGCTCGGCGATGACCTGCGCCAGCCGAACCCGGTCGAGGTGCTCACGTTGGCGACGACGGCGGACACGGCGCCCTACCTGCGACTCACGACGCTGTCGACGTTCAACGGACGTGTGTGGGAGCCGGATCGCGGCGACCTGCAGGCGCAGAGCGAGGGGTTCGGCCCCGCCGAGTGGACGGACGACATCGCGACCACCGACCAGAACACCTCCATCAGGGTGATCCGGATGTCGAGTTCCTGGCTTCCGGTGCCCTACCCCGCCACGAGCGTGCAGGGTCTCCCCTCGACCTGGAGGGTGAGCCCGGAGAACCGAACTCTGGCATCTCGCAGCGCGGATGCCGTGGGCAACGACTACACGGTGCGGTCGCTCGAGGTGTCGCCGACTCTCGAGCAGATTCGCGCGCTGCCCGCCGCTGCACCGATCGTCGATCCCGGCACGGAGCCCGTCGAGCTGCCTGAGGTCATCGGCGAGACGGCGGCAGGCGTCACCGCTGACGCCACGAACGACTACGACCGGCTGATCGCGTTGCAGTCGTGGTTCCGCAGTCAGTTCTCCTACTCCCTGGAGACCCCGGTCGATGAGGGTTTCGACGGCACCGGCGCGGACGCGGTCGCGCGGTTCCTCGATGTGAAGTCGGGGTACTGCATCCACTTCGCCGGCGCGTTCGCGCTCATGGCGGAGAGCCTCGACATGGAGGTGCGCATCGTCGTCGGCTACCTGCCCGGCGCCCTGACCGAGACCACGCGCGGCGACGAAGCCGTGTACTCGGTCTCCAGCGACCAGCTGCACTCGTGGCCCGAGGTCCTCTTCCCCGGCGTCGGATGGGTGCCCTTCGAGCCGACCGCCTCTCTCGGGGTGCCCACGTCCTTCTCCGCCGCGGCGACCGCAGGCGGCGGTTCGGGCGGTGCTGCCACACCGGCTCCGACCGCCGCCCCCAGCACCGAGCAGACGTCGGGGCCCGAGCTCGAGCGTGAAGACGCGGGCGACAACGCCGGCGCGACCGGAGAGCTCCGGCGACTGGACCCGACCCCTGTCGTGCTGACGACGCTCGGCGTGCTGGTGGTGCTGCTGCTGCCCGCATTCGCTCGTCTCGCACTGCGCATCGCCCGGCGCGGACGCGCACGAGGCGGTGACGCAGGGACGGCCTGGACCGAACTCCGGGCGACGATGCAGGATCTCCGCCTGCCGCTGTCGGATGCCGAGACGCCGCGCATGCGCGGCGACGATCTCATCAGGGACAGCCGGGTGGATGCCTACGCCATGCGGGTGCTCGTCGAAGCGGTCGAGCACGCCAGCTACGCGCGCCCCTCGGCGAGCGCGATGCGAGATCTCGACGCGGCTCTCGTCGAGGTGACGGCTCAGCTGCGCCGCAGTGTCGACAGGTGGACGAGACTGCACGCGTTCCTGCTTCCGCGATCGCTCTTCGCGAGCCGACGCACCGACGTGCCGCTGCTCACCTGAGCTCGCGCGTCGCGGCCCGACGAGGGCGCACGCGATGAGATCAGGCCGCGTGCAGGTCGCAGCGCACGGTGTCGCACGATTCGCAGACCACGAACTGGGTGCGGCACGCGAGATCGGGGCAGTTCGCCGTGCGCTTGGTCGCCGTGCCGCAGCCGGCGCACTCGCCGATGACGGCCGCGTGATCCGTGAAGTCGACGGATCCGCGCTTGTCGAACACGTAGAGCGAGCCCTCCCACAGGCCGTCGTCGCCGTACTGCTCGCCGTAGCGGACGATGCCGCCTTCGAGCTGGTACACCTCGCCGAATCCGCGCGCGGTCATCAGGCTGGAGAGCACCTCACAGCGGATGCCGCCTGTGCAGTAGGTGACGACCGGCTTGCCCTTGAGGTCGTCGAAAGCGCCGGAGTCGAGCAGCTGCACGAAGTCGCGTGTGGTCTCCGTGTCGGGAACGACGGCTCCCCGGAAGCGGCCGATCTGCGCTTCGAGCGCGTTGCGGCCGTCGAAGAAGACGACGTCGTCGCCCCGCTCGCCCACCAGGTCGTGCAATTCCTCGGGGGTGAGTCGGGTGCCGCCGCCGACGACGCCCTGCTCATCGACGCGCAGCTCGCCCGGCGCTCCGAATGACACGATCTCGTCGCGCACTTTGACGCTCAGCTTGGGAAAGTCGAGACTGCGACCATCGGCGTCGACGCCGGTGCCCTCGCTCCACTTGATGTCCGCGTCCGAGAACGGAGCGTAGGACCGGAACGAACGCGCCCATTTCTTGAGCGCCGGCAGGTCACCGCCGAGAGTGCCGTTGACTCCGTCCTTCGAGATCAGGAGCCGGCCACGCAGCCCGAGCGCTTCGCCGAGGTCGCGCTGCCACACCCGGATCGCGTCCGGATCGGCGAGCGGGGTGAAGACATAGAAGAGAACGATCTTGGGTGTTGCCACCCGGCGATTTTACGTCGGCCACCTGACCGCCCGCCCGCGCAGGGCGGCTTGAGACTGCTACTTCACATCGCGGTTCATGAACGACAGCCCCGCAGCGACCAGCGCCCCCAGCACCCAGGCGGCCGTCACCAGCCCAGCCGTCTGGCTGTCGATCCCCTCGTCCGGCGGGATGCCGAGCGCGGAGACATCGAACCGCAAGGCTTCGAGCATCGCGAGGAGAGGGAGGTAGACAGCGCCGGATCTCCAGAAGATCACCACGAGAACCGCCACGCTCATGGACATCGGAGCAACGAACAGCGCGACGAGATGGGCCTGCACGACGATTCCCACCCCCAACCCCCAGAGTCCGGCCAGTGCGCCGAGACTCAGGGTCGATCCGAGCGAGGACCACTCCAGCGGGAGACCACCCATGGCCACCGACAGCGCTGCGTGTCCGCCGACGGCTCCAGCGAGAGCGACGATCGCTCCGCCGACGGCGGAGGCAGGCATCCTGACGAGAAGAGTCGCCCACCGAGGCTGCAGCATCAGACGCTGAGCGACGACACCGTCTCTCCTGTCGACGGTGTATCGGAAAGAACCGTAGGCGGCCGCGAGAACTGCTCCATAGGTCGCGAGCACCGCTTCGTACGGCGCCGCGAAAGCGGCTCGGACGTCAGACGGTGCATCCGCGAGTTCCGGCGGGATGTTCGTCGCCACCGAAAGCGACAGCACGAGCCCTGCCACCGTCACCCAGAACAGCACGACATCGCGCGCGAAGCCGCGGGCGTGAGCTCGGAGGGCCCGGCCGATCACGCGACCTTCCTTCGCCCCATGCCCCATGCTGCGGCGACCAGCACGACAGCCCACGCGAGCGCGAGGCAGAGGGCGGGACCGAACTCGAGCAGTCGGTCCTGGTATCCGGGAACGCCCAGCGCGGCCAGAACCAGCCCGGGCGAGAACCTCGCCAGCTCCGGTGCAGTGCGCAGCAGGCCGAACTCCACGACCATGGGAAGGACGAGGATGATCGCTGCGGTCACGTAGTAGTTCCTGGTGATCCAGCCGATGGCCCCACCGATGAATGCGCCGAGAACCACCCCGACGAGCGCACCCGCGTAGATGCGCCACGCGCTGCCGGTGAGCGCGAGCGTCGATCCGTTCCGAGCCAGGAAGACGGAGACGCCCACCGTCCAGACCACGAAGATGCAGAGCGACAGCGCGACAGCGACGACGGCACCGGCGACGATCTTCCCCGAGAAGGCACGAGCGAACCCGACCCCGGTGAGCGTTCTGTCCATCGAGCCGTAGTAGCACTCGCGGGTGACGCCGTAGGCGCCGACGAACGCCGCGGAGATGGCCGACCAGGCGAGCGGCTCCAGAAGCCGGGCGGTGGCCGTCGCGGGATCGAGGCCGGCGAGGTCGAAGCGCGAACCGTCCGAGAACAGCACGAAGACGGGCATCAGGACGGCCACCAGGTAGACCGCCAGGATGGACGACCCGCTCACCGAGCGCAGGGCTTCGCTTCGGACGGTGTCCTTCATGCGGATGCTCCTTCAACGAGATCGAAGTACTTGCTCTCGAGCGAGTCGGCGTCGCTCGTCACGAGGTCGCCGAGCCTCCCGGCGAAGAGCGCGCGCCGCTTGATGACGACGACCTCGTCGACGACCTGCTCGAGCTCAGCGAGCTGGTGGCTGGCGATCAGGACGGTGCCGCCGCGTTCCGAATAGCCGCGCAGGAATCTGCGGAGCCAGCGGATGCCGTCGGGATCGAGCCCGTTGGCCGGCTCGTCCAGGATAAGTGTCCGTGGCGAGCCGATGAGGGCAGCAGCCAGCCCGAGTCGCTGGGTCATCCCGGTCGAGAAGGTCTTCACGCGGCGACGGGCATCTGCCGCGAGACCGACCTCCTCGAGCACCTCGTCGACTCGGCCACGAGGCGCCCCGGCCGCGAGCCGGCAGATCTCCAGATGCCGCCTGGCCGTGATGCCGCCCTCGAATCCGAAGCCGTCCATGTGGACGCCGACGTGAGACGCGGGGTTGTCGAGCTCCGAGAACGGCCTGCCGTCGATGAGGCTGTCGCCCATCGTCGGCCTCAGCAGGCCGACGATCGTTCGCAGCGTCGTCGATTTGCCTGCGCCGTTCGGCCCCAGAAGACCCACGATCGACCCGTACGGCACGGCGAACGACAGCTCTTCGACTGCGGCCCGATCTCCGTACTTCTTCGTGAGTCCTCGAACCTCGATCGCGTGATCGTTCATGCTCATTCCTTTCCCACCTCTCCGCTCTGAAGAGATGACAGTGGCATCTCCACACCGGTCACCCAGAGCGTCTGCCACAGACTTCTCACACCGAGTTCGACTCGCGCCTGCCCGGTCGCAGGCAGGGAGCGGCTCTCTCCGATCACGTCCACCCCGGCGATGATCACTGCGGCGACCGTCGCACCGTCCGCCGTGATCGGGAACAGCGCCTCGAGCGGCACACGCGTCGGCTCCGGCTCCCGCGACATGACAGTTCCTCTACCGACCTGCTCGTTCGCGAGGATGCCGTTGCTCATCAGGACCACACGCGCACCCTCAGGCGCGTCTGTCTCGACTGCCGCCGCGGTTTCGCCGGCATGCAGAAGGATCACACGGTCGCCGTGTGCGACGAATCCGAACGTGGCTGTCACCGGCACGGGAATCACGGCCCCGGCGATCACGATGCCCGCGACCAGTGCGGTGACGACGGAACAGAAACGGAGCCGCGCGACACCCGACCGCAGCACGCGACGAAGGGCCTTGCTGAGAAGCACGACGCCGGCGAGCGCGACGACGGCCTCGAGCGCGACGACGAGCACGCCGAGGACCGGTCCACCGCCGGCAAGCGCTCGAGCTATGCGTGCGACGGCGAAGACCACCAGCACGGCCGGGGTGACGAGACTCGCGAGACCGAACGGCACACTCCACCACGTGTTCAGGGTCTTGGTCATCCGCTGAGCTCCGAACAGCAGACCGGTCAGGAAGTTCGAGCCGTCGAGGATCGCGCGGCCCCGGAGGTTCGGCTCGTCCAGAGCGCTCATGAGCGCGATGTACCCGTCGAACCGCACGAAGGGGATCAGATTGAGGAGAACGATGGCGCCGCAGGAGACGGCGAGGAGCAGCACTGCCTGGTGGGTCAAGGGGTGACGGAGCATCAGCGCCGCGAGAAGTGCGGTCGCGCCGACGACAGCGTGCACCGCAGGCCCTGCCAGCGCGATCGCGACGCGCTGGCGGCGTTCGGGGAGCCGCCATCCGTCCGTCACGTCCACGAAGAACGCGGGACTCAGGTAGAAGAGCATGAAGCCCGCCCGGCGCGGTCTGCCTCCGAACCTCGTGAGCGTGAGTCCGTGGGCGCTCTCGTGGAGCAGGGTCATGAGCGAGAGCGCTCCGACGAGATACACCAGTGCGATGAGCGGCACCGGCGAGGTGAGGGCGTCCCACAGCTCCTCCGCCTGAGCAGCTGCGGCGAGAAGTCCCAGACAGATCAGCACCGCAGCGGACACCTGCATCGCTCGGCGTGGGAGCGGGACGATCAGTCGGTCCAGACGACCGAAGATGGCGGGCGCGCGAAGCGTCGCGATCTGCAGAGTGAATGGGGGCCGATAGACCAGGCGGCCGGGTGGGAGCTTCTCGCCGCCCTCAAGGAGCCCACAGGTGTGGAAGCGCTGAGCCAGTTGCAGAAAGAGCTCCCACGACTCGGAAGGGGCGAAGCGCCGGTGCAGATCCTGTAGCGCCGTTTCGCCGTTCATCGCTCGCATCAGGTCGACGACCGCTCGAGAGACCCTCGATGACGGCACACCGTGGATCATCGCGATCCACGTCCCGTCTTCGGCCGCCTGTTCGAAGTCGACTCCGGAGGCGAGGCGAGGGCGCGCGTCGGCACTGAGCGCGTCTTCCACCGAGTGAGACTGTCGGCGTCGAGGGAGGCTACCGGGAGGCATCGTCATCCCTCGCCCCCGAGTGTCCCGCGAATGTCGTGGTGAGCAGAACGATGTCCTCTCCGCCGAGCGTCCGAACGGGAGAGACGGCCGGAACGGCGAACCCCGCGTGAACGAGCTCTCGCGAGAGGAGCACGTGGTCGAGCACTCTCAGACGGCTCGTGAGAACTGTCGCGTCGCCGCCCTCCACCAGGTCGGCGACGCGAACCCAGTTGACGATGCGCGCCGCGCCATCCTCTTCCACCTGCTGAGAGAACACATAGGTCTCCGCGCCGTCAGGACCGGGGACCTCGATCTCGCAGTCTGTCGACACAGAGAAGCTCTCCGCGGAGGCGTTTCCGGCAACCGTGAAGGCGAAGACGCCGTGAGCTGTGAGGTGGCGTCGCACAGTGGCGTAGAGGAGGGACCTCCCCACACGATCGAGCAACGTGATGGAGGTCGCTCCGATGATCACGAGCCCGAACTGCTGCGGCAGCGAGAAGTCGCGCATGTCCGCGACGACGCACTCGAGCGTCGCGTGGTCCGGCAGCGTCCGACGCAGACGGGAGAGCATGTCGTCGGAAAGATCGATCGCGGTCACCCGCTTGCCCGATCTGACCAGCGGGACGGTCAACCTCCCGCTCCCCGCCGCCACATCGAGGATCGGTCCTTCGGTTCCTCTCGCGAGCGCGAGCATCTCTCTGATCTCCGCACGGTCGGACCCGACCAGCCGGTCGTAGAAATCAGTGCCGGCACCCGAATACAGATCCTGCTCCTTGGGCACCGCTCCGACCGTGCGGAGCCTCGCCACTACGGCTTCAGTAAGAGAACTGGACATTCACGCATCACCTCTCAGCGGGGAAAACGGGGTGCGGGCGCGTCGAACCCACCCGCACCCCTTCGGTCAGGTCGCGATCGCTGCCGCACCGCCGATGATGGCGATGATGTAGCTCGCGTGCTCCCACCATTCGAGTGGTGCATCGATGTGGTCGAGCTCCACGAACTCGAGCGACTCCGTCTGCATCTACTACCTCCTCGGTATGCCTTGCGAAGGCGGTTTCTATGTCAGCGCGATGATTCCGATGATCACGCCGACGGCGAATCCGCGGGTCCAATCAAGGGCGTCATCCGGCGCCTCCATGGCCTCCAGTTCGGTGAACTCGAGGGTCGGCATTGCTGCGTGCATACTCACCTCCCTCCCCTTTCGTCTTGTCTGCTCGACAGGATCACGTCGCTGCGGCAGCGCCGATCCCGATCAGCACCAGCGCACTGATCGCGCCCTGATAGAAGCTCTCCCAACTGGGGGCATCCATTCCCTCCAGCTCTTGGAACTGGACACTCGTGTGCACGCTTTCGTTCATCTCATTCACCTCCTTCGCTCCAGTAGGAATCACGGAGCAGATCGCAGAAGTCGTCCGCGAAGAGCCCCGCGAGCATCGGGTAGCGGTTTCCCCACGCCGTTTCCGCGGCGGCGGAAATGCGATGGATCGTCTGGGCTGTGGGCCGTGGCGGAGTCGGGATCCCCCAGCGGTCGATGAGCGCGGCGATACCCGCTGGGGGGTCGAGGGGCAGTGCCACCCGCCCGGCTACACCCGTCCAGAACTCTTCGAGGCTCTCGCGATCTCCCCACCGCGCGTCTCCCGAGCACACTCGACGCCACACCGCCGCGATGACCGCAACCGTGGCGACCATCTTGCGAACCTCCAGAGCGAAGGCGACTTCGTTGGCCACATACCAGTGGCGGGCGCTGTAGGGATCCTGCCCTCTCAGCGCCCCGCTGCGCTGGGTCGCCGCGCTCAGACGGGCGAGACGCAGGCGTGAGGCGGCGGCATTCACCTCGCCGGAGGCCGTTTCGAGAAGGGCGCCTCCGATCACGACCGCGTCGCGTCGCCCTCTGGCGCTTCGCCGTGAGCTCGTGGATGCGCCTGCGAGACGGAGGAACGCCTCGAGTGCGCCCTCCCTGACCGAGGCCGGCGTGAGGGTCATCAGATTGCAGGGATCGATGATGGCGTGTCGGGGTCTCAGGGAGCGCCCGACGATGAGCCGATAACCGCTTTCGTGCTTGAGGATGCCGACGCTGTTCGTCTCCGACGAGGTACCGAGCGTCGTGGGCACCGCCACGACGTCCACGGCCGGCCGGGCATCCGGCAGAAATGTCAACGCCGACCTCGACGCGCGTTCGACGGCGAAGTCGAAGATTCGCCCCGGGGCGAGCGAGAGCGATGCGATCTTGGTGGCATCGAGAATGCTCCCGCCGCCGACGGCCACGATCACGCTCGGGGGCCGACGAGCGATCTCCTGCGCTATCCCGACGACAACTGCGACGGTCATGGAGCGAGCGTCCACCTCGATGGTTCTGGCCGAACGGTCGACGACGTGTGTTGCGACCGACGAATCCGCGATCACGAGGGTCTCGCGATCGGCGGTGAGCCGCGTGGTCGTCTGCCGCGTGATACCGCGCCCGTGCCAGAGCGTCGGAACCCGACCGGCGAACTCAGAGCTCACGCTGACGCTCCGGCTCCTGCGCCTGCACCTGCGCGATGCCGGCGCGCACAGCCGAATCGATCTCGAGAAGTTCGGTCGTGCTGAACCCGTATGCCGGCATCAGTTCGATGGCGCTGGGGCCGGGCTGCACGAGTACACCGTGCTCCGCGATGGCGGCCACGACACGGAGAACCTCGGCGCCGGTGAGCTGACTCGCATCCTGGTTGCGAAGGGTCAGCCCCACGAAGCACCCCCGCCCTGTCACCTCAGCGACGACCCCGTCGGACTTCAGCCGAGTCGCCAGGTGCCACAGGTCTGCCGCCAGCGCTCGCGTGGTCGACGCCACGTCGATACGGCGCAGCTCTTCGATCACCGCGACGATGGCAGCCGCACACGCCGGCGTCCCCGCCTGCGTCTCGCCATGGACGAAGGTCCAGCCGCCGCGCACGAACTCGGACGCCACGCGAGCGCCCACCAGCAGCGCAGCGGCGCCCGTTGCGCCGTTCGTCAGCGCTTTCGACAGAACGAGCACGTCTGGCGGGGCAGCCCACTCATCTGTGGCGAACATCGTGCCGGTGCGTCCGAAGCCCGTCGCGACCTCGTCCGCGACGATCAGGAAGCCGTATTCCTCTCGCAGGTCGAGGATCCGGGATATGAAAGCGTCGGACAACGGGTGCGCGCCGCTGCCCAGGACGGGCTCCACGACCACTGACGCGACCCTGGAGCCTTCCCGCTTCAGCAGCGCCTCCAGCTCCTCTCCGTCATCGCTGTGAGACACATGCCGCACCGACCTCCGGTCGACGGAGTAGACGGATTGCAGGAGGTCGTCTCCGCTCAGTGCGTGGCTGCCGTACATCGTGCCGTGATAGCTGCCTTTCAGACCCACGACCAGCGAACGCGACGCGGCTCCTTGCTGCGCCCAGTACTGCCGTGCGAGTTTCATCGCGGAGTCGTTCGCTGCCCCGCCCGACGTGCAGAAGATGACACGGCTGTACCGGCTGGGGTCGGCAAGTTCGATCAGCGCTTCGGCCGCGACCTCGGCGTATCGATGCGGTGCGCGGAACAGGGTCAGGTACGAGGCGTCGTGCGTCGCTCTGCTGACGGCGTCAGCGACCGCACGATTTCCGAAACCGAGAGGAACGTTCCACAGTCCGCTCGTCGCGCTGAGGCGTGTGGATCCGTCCGCGAACTCGATGCGATTTCCGGCGGCCCTGACAGCGACCCGTTCTTGCGTGAAGGTGGCGTCTGCGGGGAGCATCGACGTCCACAACGCGTGCGGAACACTCATCGCCCGCTGCCCGAAGCCGTGTGGCGTGACGCGTGGGCCCGTGTGCCGAAATGGATGTTGAGTGCGGTGGCAGCGTCGCGGCACAGGGCGTTCGCGTCAGACTCGGACAAGCCGCACTCCCGAGCCAATCGATCGACCGCGATCTCAGGTGTGCTCGAGGTCTGAGTGGCATCGACGACCTTGGCTGTCATCGGCGACAGCAGCTGCCGACGCAACGTCGTCACGTCGGCGAGCACGAAGCCGTCTGAGGTCTCGAGCAGGAACGGATCCGAGGCCGACGGTTCGGCGTCGGCGCGGGCATCATCGACGAACGACCAGCCGAATCCCGAGATCTTCTCGACGCCGTTCGCCAAGCGGAGCATCTTGATGAGGTCCGTCGCGTGCAGATAGCGACCGGTCCAGCCGCGGCCGGTCAGGCCCTCGATGAGTGCCTGTCTGGGCACCATGCCTCCTAGCGCCACAGCCCGAGGCAAGCGGGACTCGATCACGGTCGCCAGCTCGTCGACCTCGCCGATGACCTCGCCCTGCAGACCGACGCTGATCCGACCGTCCGAGCCCACCCTGATCGCGCTCGGAGTCGCGAGTTCGCCCGGTGCCGCAAGCGCGCGGCGGTTCGCGAGCAGCACCCGCGGGTCGATCAATGACGACGGGAAGACTCCCGTGCGACGAGCGAGATCGGCGTCGTCGAGGAACGACTGCCAACCGGTCTCGTCGAAGAAGCCCACCGTTGTGGGTCCGATGATCTGCACGAACGCCGCAGCGACGTAGTCCTGGAGCTCGACGCCGCGTTCGCCGAAGAACAGCTCGTCACCGACCTCACTCAGCGCACCCGTGAAGCGAATGGCATCGGCCGGTCCGTCATAGGGGCCGCTCTGCGCGTGCAGCAGAACCGCGTCGTCTTCGCGGGCCACCGCGGCGACTGTCTCCGCTGAGGCGCCGCTCTCGACGAGGAACACCCGCGAGTACTGCTCCTGCTCACCGGTGATCCATTCACGGAGCGCCCGTGCCCCGACGAGCGCCGGTTCGTGCCTCTTCCGCGATGCCTCACTCGTGCTGATGTGCATTTCTCCCCAGAAATGTCGGGATGCCTTTCGGGCATCGGCGCGTCCTCATATGAGGCTATATATCCATCAAATGTGCTGCAATATTTTCCATTTAGGATGAGAAATGCGAAGTCAGAGCTCGGTTTCCGCCCGCGGAGGCGGCCTCAGGTGGTGCTCGACGACGACCTTCGGCCCGGGGGAACCCTGGTGCCGAGAAGGCGCCCCACATGGCGATGAAGCGCGGGGACGAGATGCTCGTGCTCCCCTGCGTCGGCACGGGTCAGCAGCTTCGTCATCACGTACAGCTGCGACACGATGCCGCCTTCCGACTCCAGGTCGCGCCGGAAGCGTCGGGCGATCTGATCGGCGACGTGCGGCACTGCCAGCGAGTGACCGAGCAGAAACGCGGCGTCGTAACCGCGCGGCGCGAGGCCCCACGCCTCCCAGTCGGCGATCGCGAACGGATCGCGGTGGATGTTGTTCCAGTGCAGGTCGCCGTGGCTCGGCACCCAATCATCCGAGTCGATGTCCATCTCGATGCCGAAGAAGACGCTGATCCGCCGGCGCATGATCTCAGGGTCGAGCACCATCCGATCCGTCCTCGCATCCGACAGGGCTTCGAGGTTGCGCTCCAGCTCTCCCCACCACGACTCGTCGAGCGCAGGCGCTCCTGCGAGCACGGCGTCCGTCGCGCACGCTCGCCCGGGCAGCAGGGTCATGAGTTCGGCGCGATACACGAGTGGCCCTTCCTCCCACGCCCGCACCTCGAGCAGGCGCGGCTTCGCAACCCCGTCGATCTGCGAGGCGTCCCGATTGCCGGTCCACCAGGAACCACGCGCCCGATCTCTGGCAGACCAGACGACGCGCAGCCAATACCGCCCACCCGCGCGTTCGACCACCGAGCCGATCGACCGATCGCGCCACCCGAAGCGGGCGCGACCGATCGCATTGAGTCCGAGGTCTGCGAGCGACCGGGAGTGAGCAGTGCGCAGTGCCACGCGCAGAGCCGAGCCGGGCGCGGCCGTGGTTTCGACAGTCGTCATCTAGTACCTTCCGGGACAGTAGCGCCCGATCGACGCAGGAGTGATTTCATATGACGACATTGCGTCCACTCCCGAGGCTAAGAAGGGCGTCGGTGCGAGCGCAAGACGAAGACACATCGCATATCGGTTCAACGGAATCCCGCGCGATGGCGGCAGCACCGGCATCCGAGACGCCTGGTCGGGGCCGTCCGCGCGATCGGATAGACTGTTCAGGTTGTTCCCTGGTGACGTGTCCGAGCGGCCGAAGGAGCACGCTTGGAAAGCGTGTGTTGTGCAAGCAACCGCGGGTTCGAATCCCGCCGTCACCGCCGAAAAGCACGAAGGGTCCCCGCGCCAGCGGGGGCCCTTCGTGCTTTCATCGAGCACCGGGGATTCGGGGAGGAGCGAGCGCAGCGAGCACCGGAGTCCCGCCGTCACCGGCATCCACCCCGAGATCCACACCCCGTCAGGCGGAGTTCGTCCCCTCGGGCGGAAGCGCGCACAGCACGCGTCCGCCCATCTGCAGATCAGACGAAGCGCACTCCGAAGCTCTGTCCGCCCGGCTCTGCAGGCAGGGGCGTCAGGCCGAGGCGCTCGTAGAAGGCGGCGGCACCGGTGTTGTTCGGGTCCATACCCAGGTGCAGCCCGCGCACTCCGCGGCGGGTCAACTCGGCGAACAGCGTCTCGATGAGCTGTCGTCCCAGTCCCTGCCCCTGCGTCTCGGGCAGCAGGTCGATGTGCAGGTGGGCGGGGTACTCCGCGGCATTGCCGTTGCGTCCGGGCGCTTGCGCGTAGCCGTGCTCGATCATCCGCTCTTCGCGGGTCGTCGGCTCGACGGGCTGCGGATACCGGTCCTGCCGCGTCGGCCACCACTCGTCGCGGAACCAGGTCGCGAAGGCGTCCGTGTCGTCGGTCGCCACGATGTAGCCGATCACCCGCTCGTCGTCGGTCTCGACGACCCAGGCGAGGTCGGGGTGCCTCTCCGCATAGGGCACCGCGAACAGGTCGCCCCAGAGCGAGTCATCGGAGAACAGGCCGGTCGCGTCCGCCCCGGCATCCGCTGTCCTCACGCACACCTCGTAGAGGGCATCGCGGTCGGACGGTCGATACGGACGGATGCGGGACACTGCTGCTCCTCGATGAGTGGGGTGGGCTGTCAGCCTACCGAGGTGACCGCCGGATCGTCTCGCCGCGACCCCGTCACCCACGGCAGCAGCCACGCTCCGAGCACCAGCACGACGCCGGCCCCGACCAGTGCGCCGCCGAGCGTGTCGGTGGCCCAGTGCACCGATAGCAGGGTGCGCGAGACCGCCATCGCGACGACCCACGCTATGCCGAGAATCGCGGTCCACACCCGCGGGAACACGAGCCACAGCACCATCGCGATCGTCGCTGCGTTCGCCGCATGCCCTGAAGGGAATGAACCGAAGTCGCTCGCCACGATCATGTCCTCCGGACGCGCCCGGCCGAACAGGTGCTTGAGCAGCTGCACCGCACCGGCGCTCACGAGGAACGCCACGGCGGCGAACACGGCCGCCTGCCATCGGCGCGCGATCAGGAGCGCGATGATCACCAGCAGGGGCACGAGGAGGATCGCGACCCAGCCGCCGCCGATGTGATCGAGCAGCAATGCGAACGACAGCATCCAGTCGGAGCGCGACGCGCTGATCGTGTCATTCCACCAGGTGTCGAACCCTGGCGGCTCGGTGTACCCGAACACGATCGCCGCTCCGAGGAGCGTCGCCGCGACGAGCATCCCTGTTCCCCACCACAGCAGCGTTCGTGATCTCATCGAACCATTCTGCCGGTCGGAAGCTGAAAATCAGGGAGCCAGCATGCCGACAGTCCGCGGTCGCACGATCAGCCACAGCGAAAGGATGCCGATCGCGGCGCATCCGACCATGACCGATGCCATGCTCGTGGCGGTGATTCCGGTGCCGTGCGAGATCCATCCGACGACCGGCGAGACGAGTCCCGCGACGCCGAAGTTCGTGGCGCCGATGACCGACGCCGCAGTGCCTGCCGCCTTGCCGTGGCGGTCGAGCGCGAGCACCTGCACGTTCGGGAAGGTGAAGCCGCAGGCCGTCATGAAGACGAACAGTGGGATGACCGTGCCCCAGAGGCCGAGCCCGAGCTGGTCGGTCACGATGATGGCGATACCGGCGAGCAGCAGCACGGCTGTGGAGTACGCCATCACCCATTGCGGGCCGAATCGTGCGGCGAGTCGCGAGGCGGTCTGGACGCCGGCGACGACGCCGAGCGAATTGACCGCGAACAGCAGGCCGTACTGCTGCGCATCCAGCCCGTGGGTCTGCTGGAACAGGAACGGCGATGCCGACAGATAGGAGAACAGGCCGGAGAAGGTCATGCCGCCGATGATCAGCACGCCGATGAAGACACGGTCGGAGAACACCGAGCGGTAGCGCTGCAGGACGGTCGCGCCGCCCTTCTCCTGGCGACGCGCGATCGGCAGCGTCTCGGGCACGAACACCACGGTCG
This sequence comes from Microbacterium sp. SWDP-B6, assembly GCF_059803615.1. Classification (NCBI taxonomy): domain Bacteria; kingdom Bacillati; phylum Actinomycetota; class Actinomycetes; order Micrococcales; family Microbacteriaceae; genus Microbacterium; species Microbacterium sp. SWDP-B6. The sequence continues at coordinate 53,129 of NZ_JAPFGV010000013.1, forward strand.
ACACCAGCATCACCACGCCGTAGAGGGCGAGCACGACGAAGATGCCCCGCCACGGCATGAACGTGAGCAGCCACGACCCGATCAGCGGGGCGATCACGGGCGCGACGCCCGAGACCAGAGCGAGGCGCGACAGCATCACGACCAGACGACGACCGCCGAACAGATCGCGCACGATCGCCATCGCGACGACGCCACCCGCGGCGGCTCCCACTCCCATGAGCACGCGGGCGCCGCTGAGCAGCGGAAGGGTCGGGGCGTATGCGGCGGCGACGCTGGCCAGCACATGAAGCGCGGTCACGATGATCAGCGGAATGCGCCGCCCCACCTTGTCGCTGAGCGGGCCCACCACGAGCTGGCCCAGTGCGAACCCGATCATGGTGCCGGTCAGGGTCAACTGGATGGCGGCGGCCGTGGTCTCGAAGTCCTGCTCGAGCACCGGGAAGGCAGGCAGGTACAGGTCGATCGTGAAGGGTCCGAGCGCGGTGAGAGCACCGAGCAGCACGATGTACAGTGCGCGGCGGCGGTTCGAGATCGAGTCGCCGGGGTGCAGCATGATCGGGGCCGTGGCGGGGTTCGACCCGAGGGTGCGGATCGCCCCCGTCGCCGACGGGATGCGGATGCTGCCCGTCGCCGTCCGCTCGGGCGCGGGGGTCGTCGAGATGGAATCAGTGCGTGGAGCGTCGGGCACGACGGTCCTTCCGGAGTTCTAGGGGCGTGTTCGAGGAGGGGGCGCTCGAGGGATGTGTTCGCGTCGCAAGGGCCACCGAATCGGCGAACGCTGTCGAATCGATTCGAATCGGGCGAAGAGTCCATGTTACAGCCCGCCGGCGCACACCCGCATGCCGCGAGGACGGATGGATGCCGAAACGCGCGGTCTCCGCATGCATTCGTCTTCTGAGCCAGCGCCCGTATGGTGATCCGCGCCCCGCGACCGCCGACCTCGGCGGACGGCGGACCCGGCGGACAGACCTCCGACCGCCGACCGACGACCGACGACCTGCGATCAGCGGAGGCGCGCGAGTCCCTGCTCGAGATCGGCGATGAGGTCGTCGACGCCCTCGATGCCCACCGACAGGCGCACCACGTTCTCGGGCACGGCGAGCGCGGTTCCTCTCACCGAGGCGTGGGTCATGTCCGGCGGATAGCCGATCAGCGACTCGACGCCGCCGAGGGACTCGGCGAGCTGGAAGAGCTCGGTCGACTCGGCGAACGCCTTGGCGGCATCCGCACCCGCCGACAGTCCGAGCGACAGCATCCCGCCGAAGCCGCTCATCTGCCCTGCGGCGATGTCGTGCCCCGGGTGCGAGGCGAGCCCCGGGTAGTACACGGTCGCGAACTCGGGGCGCGCCGTGGCCCACTCCGCGATGGCCTGTGCGTTCTCGGAGTGCTGGCGCACCCGCACCGCGAGCGTCTTGATGCCGCGGGTCGTGAGCCAGGCGTCGAGCGGGGCAGAGACCGCGCCCACGGCGAACTGCTGGAACTTGACCTGCTCGAAGAAGCGGTCGTCTCCGAACACCACCGCTCCGCCGAGGACGTCGGAGTGTCCGCCGAGATACTTCGTCGTGGAGTGCACGACGAGGTCGGCGCCGAGCGAGAGCGGCTGCTGCAGTGCCGGAGAGGCGAAGGTGTTGTCGACGACCGCGATGGCACCGGCGGCGTGCGCGATCTCGGCGACGAGCGCGATGTCGACGATCTTCAGCAGCGGGTTGCTGGGTGTCTCGACCCAGACGATCTTCGTCTCGGGGCGGATCGCCGCGCGCACCGCGTCGACGTCGGACAGTTCGACCGTCGAGAACTCGATCCCCCACGGTGCGAGTACGCGGGCGAACAGGCGGTAGGTGCCGCCGTAGACGTCGTTGCCGAGCACGACATGGTCGCCGGGCTTCAGGATGCCGCGCAGCAGCGCGTCCTCTGCTGCGAGCCCCGAGGCGAACGACAGGGCGTTCGCGCCGCCCTCGAGCGCCGCGAGCTGCGTCTCGAGCGAGGAGCGCGTCGGGTTGCCTGCGCGGTTGTACTCGTAGCCGTCGCGGAACCCGCCGATGCCGTCCTGCACATGGGTGGACGCCTGATAGATGGGCGGGATGATCGACCCCGTGGTCGGGTCGGGTGCCTGACCGGCGTGGATGGCTCGGGTGGCGAAGGCATGCTCTGACATGCTCCTCAGCCTACGTCCGCCCCGGGGAGGGCGGCTGGCCCTGTTACGCCGGGCGTCAGCGCGAGAGGTACGACAGCAGATCCTGCCGGGTGAGCACGGTGTGCGGCTTGCCGTCGAGCGTGACGAGCAGCGCGTCGGCGTCGGCCAGAGCGGCCCTCGCCTGCGCGAGAGGGGCATGGATGCCGAGAAGCGGCAGCCGCTCCCCCACGTGCGCTCCCACGGCATCCGCCGGTTTGGCGTCGCCGCGGAACAGCAGGTCGAGCAGACCCTTCTCGTCGACCGTGCCGATGACCTCGCCCATCATCACGGGCGGCTCCGCGCTCAGCACCACCAGCTGCGAGACGTCGTATTCGGTCATCATGCCGATGGCCTCGAGCACGGTGTCGGTCGGGTGCGCGTGCACCAGATCGGGGATCCCCTCCCCCAGCCGGGCGGTGCGGGCGGCCAGCACGTCGGCCACCGTCTCGCCCTCCTCGACCTCGCTGAAGCCGTAGGAGCGCATCCAGCCGTCGTTGAAGATCTTGCTGAGGTAGCCGCGTCCGCCGTCCGGCAGCAGCACCACCATCACAGCATCCGCCGGCAGGTCGCGAGCGACCCGCAGCGCGCCGACCACGGCCATGCCGCTGGAGCCGCCGACGAGGATTCCCTCTTCACGCGCGAGTCGCCGGGTCATCGCGAACGACTCCGCGTCGTCGACCGCGACGATCTCATGCGGAACCCTCGGATCGTAGGCGCCGGGCCAGATGTCCTCGCCGACCCCCTCGACCAGATACGGGCGTCCCGTGCCACCGCTGTAGACGCTGCCCACCGGGTCGACTCCCACGATGCGCACGCGATCTTCCGACACCTCACGCAGATAGCGACCGGTGCCCGTGATCGTGCCCCCGGTGCCGACGCCGGCGACGAAGTGCGTGATCAGTCCGTCGGTGTCGCGCCAGATCTCGGGACCGGTGGTCTCGTAGTGGCTGCGGGGTCCGTTCGGATTCTCGTACTGGTTCGGCTTGAACGCCCCGGGGATCTCGCGGGCGAGCCGATCGCTGACGCTGTAGTACGACTCCGGGCTCTCTGCCGCGACCGAGGTCGGCGTCACGACCACCTCGGCACCGTATGCCCGCAGCACGTCGATCTTGTCCTCCCCGACCTTGTCGGGCAGCACGAAGACGCACTTGTATCCGCGCTGCTGGGCGACCAGTGCGAGGCCGACGCCGGTGTTCCCGCTCGTGGGCTCCACGATGGTGCCGCCCGGCTTCAGGTCGCCCGAGGCCTCGGCGGCATCGATGATCCTCGAGGCGATGCGATCCTTCGCGGAACCGCCGGGGTTGAGGTACTCCAGCTTCACCAGCACGGTGCACGCGACGCCCTCGGTGACGTGCTGGAGCTTCACGAGGGGCGTGTCGCCGACGAGGTCGACGATGGAGTCTGCGTACTTCATGTTCACAGCGTACGTGCGACGATGCCGCGACCGGGGCTGTGTTGCGCCCGATCGCGGCATCGTGTGCTCGACCTGTCGTACGGAGCCGATCAGCCCTTCGTGGAACCCGCCAGGAGTCCTCGCACGAAGTACCGCTGGAGCGAGAAGAACACGATCAGCGGGACGATGATCGACACGAACGCACCTGCAGTCAGGAGGTACCAGCCCTCACCGCGGCCGGTGATCTCGGCGAGCACCTTGGTGATCGGCGAGGCGGCGCCGTCGGCGAACACCAGGGCGACGAGCAGGTCGTTCCATACCCACAGGAACTGGAAGATCGCCACCGACGCGATCGCCGGCATCGTCAGCGGCAGCACGATCCTGAAGAAGATCTGGCCGCGGGATGCACCGTCGACGCGCGCGGCTTCGATGATCTCGCCGGGGATCTCCGACATGAAGTTGTGCAGCAGGTAGATCGCCAGCGGCAGCGCGAACATGGTGTGGGCGATCCACACCTGCGCATAGCCGCCGGAGGCGTCGAGTCCCTGCGTCACCTGCACGCCGAACAGGTTGATCCCCCGCGAGAACGATGACAGCAGCGGCACCAGCGCCATCTGGATCGGCACGATCTGCAGTGCGAACACGAAGATGAACAGCGCGTTGCGTCCCTTGAAGTCGATCCACGAGAACGCGTACGCCGCCATCGCCGCGATCATCAGCGGGATGAGCGTGGCCGGGATCGTGATCACGATCGAGTTGAAGAAGGACTCCAGGATCGTCAGCTGCGTGGTGCCCGACTGCAGCACCGCCACGTAGTTGTCGATGGTGAACTGTGGATTGGTGAAGAACGTCCACCACCCGGTGGTCTCGATCGCATCCCTCTCGCGGAACGACGAGATGAACAGTCCGAGCGTCGGGATGGTCCACACCACGGCGATGACGATCGATGCGACCGTCGCCCACGGGCGGCTGAGCCGCTTGCGTGCACGGCCTGCCGACGCTTCGAAGCGTCCGGCGGTCGTGATCGCCCTGGTGCTCTGGTCGGTGTCTGAGTTCACGGTGTCGGTCATCGGATCTCCCGCTGCTTCTTGATCTGGCGCGCGTTGTAGATGACGATCGGGAGCACCAGGATGAACAGGATGACGGAGAGCGCAGCGCTGCGACCCGCCTCGAACTTGGAGAACTGCGTGTACATCTCGTTCGCGAGCACGGATGTGCCGTAGTTGCCACCGGTCATGGTTCGCACGATGTCGAACACCTTCAGCGAGGCGATCGAGATCGTGGTCAGCACGACGATCAGCGCCGGTCGGATCGACGGGATCGTCACCGAGCGGAATCGCTCCCAGGCGTTCGCGCCGTCAAGCTCGGCCGCTTCGAGAAGCTCGGTGGGCACGCCCTTGATGGATGCCGAGAGGACGACCATCGCGAACCCGGTCTGCACCCAGATCAGCACGACGATCAGCGCCAGGTTGTTCCACGGACCGTTCAGCAGGAACTGCTGCGGCTCTCCGCCGAACCAGACCAGGATCTGGTTGAGCAGACCGATCTGCTCGAACTCCGGACCGCGATAGGCATACACGAAACGCCAGATGATGCTCGCGCCGACGAACGAGATCGCCATCGGCATGAAGACCAGCAGCTTGTAGATCTTCTCGCCGCGGGTCTTGTCGATGAAGACCGCGTAGGCCAGACCGACCATCGTCGAGAGCGTCGGAACCAGCAGCACCCAGACGATCGTGTTCACCACCGAGGTGACGCCGTCGGACTGCGTGAAGATCCAGAGGTAGTTCGAGAAGCCGACGAAGTCGCTGCCGGTCGAGTTCCAGAATGACGCGTAGACGGTCTGGATCGACGGAAGGATTAGTCCTGCCACCAGCAGCAGCATCGCCGGCGCCATGAAGGCGACGAGCTGGATCAGGTATCCCGCTCCGTCGCGGGATCGGTAGTCGAGGAAGAAGAACAGCGCTCCCACGGCGACTGCCACTCCCATCGCCCAGTAGTACGAGTTGAAGAACCACATCACCGCGAACGGGATGAGGAGGCACATCGCGAGGCGAATGCCGGTGTAGAGCGCGCCCTTTCGCGGCGCGATGTCGACGAGCAGCAAGATGACGACGACGACCACCGCGAAGGCGAGGACGACGGCGAGAGCTTGGACGATCGGGGGCAGAGACCCGATCCATTGGAAGAACACAGTCGCGTTCATGGATTCCCCTTCATGAGACGGAGCTGATCAGCGGACGGCGCGCCCATGCGTGGTCCGAGTGCGAGAGAGGGTGGGCCGCCCATCGGGGCGGCCCACCTCATCCGATCAGCTGGAGGGCCAACCGGTCTCGATCTGGGTCAGCACCTCGTCAGTCGAGGTCCCGTTGATCCAGGCGACCATGCCCTTCCAGAAGGTTCCGGAGCCGACGGCTCCGGGCATCTGGTCGGATCCGTCGAAGCGGAACGTCACCGAGTCGTCCTGCAGCAGCTTGATCGACTCCTGCAGGATCGGGTTCTCGACGGCTTCGATGTCGACGCCCTTGTTCGCAGAGGTCACGCCGCCGAGTGCGAGACGGCTGTCCGCCCACTCGGGGCTCGAGAGGTACTCCAGCACCTTCTGCGTCGCCTCGTCGTCGCTGAACGCGCCGACGATCTCGCCACCACCGGTGATGAACGTCTCGTCCTCGCTCTGGCTCGGAAGCAGGAAGGCCCAGACGTCGCCCTCCTCGGAGATGTCCGTGCCCTCGGGGAAGAAGCCCGAGAGGAAGGACGCCTGGTGGGTCAGCGCGCACTCGCCGCTGGCGACTGCCGGGGCGACATCACCGAATGCGGTCGAGTTGATCGAGCGCACGTCACCGAAGCCGCCGTTGACGTAGGCCGGGTTGAGCAGGAGTTCACCCGTCGCGTCGAACGCCTCCTTGATCTGCGGGTCGGTGAACGGGATCTCGTTCTTGACCCACTGGTCGTAGACATCTGCTCCGGCGTTGCGGAGCACGAGGTCCTCGATCCAGTCTGTTCCGGGCCAACCCGTCGCGACGCCCGACTCGAAGCCGGCGCACCACGGAGCCTTGCCACTCGTCTCCTGGATCTTCTGAGTGAGCGTGAGCAGCTCTTCCCAACTCGTCGGCTCCTCGACACCCCATTCGGCGAACTTCTTGGGCGAGTACCAGACCCAGCCCTTGACGCTCGCCATGAGCGGTGCGCCGTAGAACTCGTCCTCGTAGGTGCCGAAGTCGACCCACCCCTGCGTCCAGTACTCCTTCGCGTTCGCCTCGACCGCTTCGGGTGCTGGCTTCAGGAAGTCGCGGGCGGCGTAGTCCGCGAAGAGTCCGGGCTGCGGGAAGATCGCGATGTCGGGCGGGTTGCCGCCCTGTGCGCGCGTTCCGAGCTGAGTCTCGAAGTCCTGGCTGCCCTCGTACTTGATCTCGATGTCGTTCTCTTCTTCGAAGTCCGCCCAGGACTCCGCGAGGAGTTCCGCTTCTCCCTCGACGATCGTGCCGTAGATCGTGACGGAGTTATCGCCGCCACCACCGCCTTCTCCCCCGCCGTCCGTGCCGCCGGGAGCACCACAGCCGGCGAGCGCGATGCCCGCGACTCCCAGCAGTGCGATTGGCGCGTAACGCCGGGAACGCTGTGACAGACCCATGTGAATTCTCCTCTTCGAGTTTCACGGCTCCCACGTCATTCTGCGCCGCCCCTCGGCGCAGAATCGGGAACCGATTCCAGGACAACCTACCGGGGTCTCACGCCGCGACACAATAAGCCAGGATCACAAGCTCGCAACCTTTCGCGATGTCCGATGCTCGGACGTGGGAGCGCTCCCGAGCGATTCGTATGGAACCGGTTCCTTTCCCGCCGCTGAACGGTTACGCTTTCATCGGCGTGGAGGCGCGGACTCGCGTCGAAAGGCATGGTCGAGGAGGACCGATGAGCACGATCGCGGACGTCGCGGCGCGCGCAGGCGTGTCGAAGGCGACGGCGAGCCGAGCGCTCAGCGGACGCGGATACGTCTCCGACGGCACCCGTCAGAGGGTCGCCGATGCCGCCGATGAACTCGCCTACGTCGCCCACTCCTCCGCGACCAGCCTCGCCACGGGGCGGACGCAGACCGTCGGCGTCATCATGCCTCCTGTCGACCGCTGGTACTTCTCCGAACTGCTGGCCGGGATCCAGGAGTCGCTGTTCGCTCTCGACTACGAGCTCGCCCTCTACGGCATCCGCGAAGGCAGCGAGACCCGCGAGCGCCTCTTCGACACGGTGCTGCCCGGCCGGCGGTTCGACGGGATCATCGCCGTAGGCATCCAACCCAGCGCGCAGGAGCTCGAGCGGCTGCATCGCTCAGAGCGGCCGCTCGTCAGTGTCGGCCCCTACAGCGAAGGGTCGAGCGCGGTGTCCATCGATGACGTCGCCGCCGCTCGCATCGCCACCGAGCACCTCATCGAACTCGGCCACACCGACATCGCATTCGTCGGTGGTTCCACGGATCCGGACGACCTCAGCTTCGGCGACGCCCAGCGTGTCGAGGGATACCTCGAGGCACTCGCTGCAGCGGGCCTCGAAGCGATCGCCAGGATCGCGGATGCGCGCCCGACGATGCCCGGCGGCTACGCCGCCGCTGTCGAGCTGCTCGGTGATCGCCGAGGGCGACCCACCGCGATCGTCGGCGTGTGCGATGAGGCGGCGATCGGAGCGATGATCGCGGCCCGGCGCCTGGGGATCGCCGTCCCCACGGAACTCAGCATCGTCGGGGTCGATGACCACGAGCACGCCGAGATGTTCGCGCTCACCACCATCAAGCAGTCGCCACGGGAGCAGGGGCACGAGGCGGTGCGGCTGCTGCGGCAGCAGATAGACCAGCCGGACTCGCCACGAGAGCGCACTGTGACGGCATCCGCCCTGGTCGTTCGCAGTTCCACCGCGGGTCGACGCTGACCCGCGACCTCGCTCGCGAGGCCTCTCACCGGCCCCGGACGCACGAAAGCCCCGGGCGGACCCGGGGCTTTCGTGAAGCGTTCAGACGCATCCAGGGCGAGGCGCACGCGCCGCGACCTGGAACGGATTACTTGAGGGTAACCGTGGCGCCTGCCTCTTCGAGAGCAGCCTTTGCCTTCTCGGCGGCTTCCTTGTTCGCGCCCTCGAGCACGGCCTTGGGAGCACCGTCGACGACAGCCTTGGCCTCGCCGAGGCCGAGCGAGGTGAGCTCGCGGACGGTCTTGATGACCTGGATCTTCTTGTCGCCGGCAGCCTCGAGGATGACGTCGAAGGAGTCCTTCTCCTCGACCTCTTCAGCAGCGCCGCCGCCTGCGCCTGCAACGGCGACGGGGGCAGCAGCGGTGACCTCGAACTTCTCCTCGAACGCCTTGACGAAGTCGTTGAGCTCGACGAGGGTCAGGCCTGCGAACTGCTCGAGCAGCTCCTCAGTGGTGAGCTTAGCCATGATGTATCTCCTAGATAGATGGGTTTGTTGAACGAGATCGCAGGTCGCTCACGCGGCCTCAGCGGTCTCCAGCTTTTCGCGAAGAGCATCGATGGTGGCGGCAGCCTTGCCCATCGTGGCCTTCATCATGCCCGCAGCCTTCGCCAGCAGAACCTCACGGCTCTCGAGCGCGGCGTACTTGTTGACCTCGTCGGCGGTGAGGGCGTTGCCCTCGAAGATGCCCGACTTGATCACGAGAAGCGGGTTGGCCTTGGCGAAGTCACGAAGAGCCTTGGCAGTGGCGACGAAGTCACCGTGCACGAACGCGACGGCCGACGGACCCTTGAGGTCGTCGTCCAGCGCGGTGATGCCAGCCTTGTTGGCGGCGATCTTGGTCAGCGTGTTCTTCACCACGGCGTACTCAGCGTCCTGACGGATGCTGTTGCGCAGCTCCTTGAGCTGGGCAACCGTCAGACCGCGGTACTCGGTCAGCAGAACGGCAGTCGAGTTCTCGAATGACTTCGTGAGCTCGGCAACCGATGCGTCCTTCTGCGCCATGGTCACTCCTTGGTGTGTACGAGGCGCCCCACGGAGGTGAGGCGCCGGTTCCGACCGCTGGCAACAGAAAAGCTCCGGCGCAAGCGCACGGAGCTTTGAGAAGTTCGTGTCCTGCGCGGGCCCCTGCTGAGCAGAGCTTCGATCCTCATGCGCTTGCGCACACGACGATGACCAGCGGTCTTCGGTTACGACAACTGTACCCCACGGCATCCCCGGCCCCAAATCGGTCGGGATCACCGACGGTGCGCGGCGCGACCTCCGTGGCCCGCGAGCGCGTCGGCGGCGCGGATGAGACTCAGGTGCGAGAGCGCCTGCGGGGTGTTGCCGGCCTGCCGCGCGTTCGCGACGTCGTACTCCTCCGACAGCAGTCCGAGGTCGTTCGTCATCCCCATCAACCGCTCCATCAGATCGCGCGCCTCGTCGACACGGCCACTCGTCGCATACTGCTCGACCAGCCAGAAGCTGCACGCGATGAAGGGATGCTCATCGCCGTCGAGCCCGTCCACACCCGACTCCGTGCGGTAGCGGCGGAGGAATCCGTCGGTGAGCAGGGTGCGCTCGATCTGCTCCACCGTGCGCAGCATCCGCGGATCGTCAGGGTCGCAGAACCCCACCTGAGGCAGCACGAGCAGCGACGCATCCACCTCGATCGAGCCGTAGTGCTGAACGAAGTACCCGTGGTCCGCGTCGACTCCGTGCTCGTCGATCTCGCGCCGCAGCCCGTCACGGACCCCCGCCCACCGATCGGCGTCGCCCGGGAGGCCATGCTCGTTCACGGCCCGGACGCCGCGGTCGAGCGCAGCCCACATCATGACCCTCGAATGCGTGAACCACTGCGGCTCGCCCCGGATCTCCCAGATGCCGTTGTCGGGACGCTGGATCGAGGCGATCACCTGCTCGATGAGCGCCCGCTGGAGGGGCCACGAGAAGTCCCCTTCCTCGAGGCCGGCGATCCGGGCCGCCTCCAGGGCGACGAGCACCTCGCCGATCACATCGCCCTGGTACTGGTCGACCGCCCCGTTGCCGATCCGCACCGGGGCCGCGCCTCCGTAGCCGGGCAGACTCGTGAGCTCTCGTTCGATGAGGTCGCGCTCTCCCGCGATCCCGTACATGATCTGCACCTCGTTCGGCTCACCGGCCACGGCTCGGAGCAGCCATCGCCGCCAATGGTGCGCCTCGGTGAGGAACCCGTGAGCGATGAGGGCTTCGAGCGTCAGGGCGGCGTCCCGCAACCAGACGAAGCGGTAGTCCCAGTTGCGCGAGCCGCCGAAGTCTTCGGGAAGCGATGTCGTGGCCGCAGCCACGATGCCACCGGTGTCCTTGTTCGTGAGTGCCCTCAGCACCAGCAGAGACCGCACGACCTCGCCGCGGTACGCGCCGTCGTGCTGGATCCCGCTCGCCCACCCCTGCCACCAGGATCGCGTGGCGGCGATCGCGTCGTCGGCGTCGAGTGCCGCCGGTGCGTGCTCGTGCGAGGGGAACCAGCTGAGCGTCAGGTCACGGACCTCCTCCGCGGCGACCGTGAACGTCGCACGGTGCCGGTGATCCTCCGCGACGAGCCGCACGCCGCGCACGGTCACGGCTTCGGGTCCGGCCGTCGCGCGCAGCGCCGGCTCCTCATTCGTGCCCACCTGCCGCACCCACGGGAGCCTGCGGGAGTAGTCGAAGTGCAGGCGCAGCTCGGTGACGAATTCGACGTGGCCCGCGATGCCGACGACCCTGCGAACGACATCGGTGCGCGAGGACTGCAGCGGCATGAACTCCTGCACCTCTGCGATGCCGTCGGCCGTCTCCCATCGGGTGACCAGGATGAACGTGTCCGACACGTAGTGGCGCTGCGAGGTCGCGGCGGCATCGAGCGGCCGCAGGCTCCAGCATCCGTTGCTCGCCTCTCCGAGCAGGGCTCCGAACAACGACGGCGCGTCGAAGCGAGGAAGGCAGAGCCAGTCGATACTGCCCTCCTTCGAGACGAGCGCGCCGGTGCGGCAGTCGCTGAGCAGGGCGTAGTCCTCGATGGGAGCGGGCATCGACCGATTCTGGCACGACCGTCCGTCGAGAGGACGGGATACGGTGAGACCATGACCGATGCGACGACGCTGGTGATCCTCGGGGCCGGTGGCGACCTCACCGCCCGGCTCCTCCTCCCCGCGCTGGGACAGCTGCTGACACGGGAGCCCTCCCGCGCGGTGCGCATCGTCGGCGCCGACCGCGAGGAGTGGACCGACGCGGATCTCGAGTCCGTCGTCCGCGCGTCGTTCGCGTCGATGGATGCCGAGGACGCCGCGTCCCGCGTGGACGTGACGTACACGCGGACCGACATCACACATCCGGACGACCTCCGCGCACTGTTGAAGGACTGCACCGGGCAGGTCGCGCTCTACTTCGCCGTGCCGCCCGCCGTGGCCGCGGCATCTGTCGCGACTCTCACCCCCGACATGCTGCCTGCGGGCGCGATGCTCGTCATGGAGAAGCCCTTCGGCACGGACGAGGCGAGCGCCGAAGAGCTGAACCGGACGTTGACAGACCTCGTGCCCGAGAGCCAGGTGTTTCGGGTCGACCACTTCCTCGGCCGCTCGACCACGCTCAACCTCCTCGGGGCGCGGTTCGCGAACCGCATCCTCGAGCCGCTCTGGTCTGCCGAGAGCATCGAGTCGGTCGACATCGTCTACGACGAGTCGCTGGCGCTGGAGGGACGCGCGGGCTACTACGACAAAGCGGGCGCACTGGTCGACATGATCCAGAGCCACCTGCTGCAGGTGCTCGCCGTGCTCGCGATGGAGGAGCCGGCGACTCTCGATGAGATCGACTTCCGGGCCGCGACCTCTGCGGTGCTGCGTGCGACCGCGGTGTGGGGCGACGACCCCGCGGGGTCGTCGCGTCGAGCCCGATACACCGCAGGAGAGATCGACGGCGCGGCGAAGCCGTCGTACGTCGACGAGCCGGGGGTCGACCCCGACCGCCAGACCGAGACGCTCGCCGAGGCGACGTTCGAGGTGCGGAACGCCCGATGGGCGGGGATCCCGTTCCGGCTCCGCTCCGGCAAAGCCCTCGGCACGCCTGCAAGGGAGATCGTCGTGCGCTTCCGTCCGGTCCGCCACCTGCCACGGGGACTCACGGGCACGTCGGACGGCGCGGTGCTGCGGTTCTCGCTGGGACCGGACCGGATGTCCCTCGAGCTGAACCTCAATGCGTCCGAGGACCCGTTCGAGCTGGAGCGGGCCACGTTGTCGGCCGAGCTCGGAGAGGGTGCGCTCAAGGCGTATGCCGAGGTCCTGTCCGGCGTCTTGGACGGCGACCCGATGCTGGCAGTGCGCGGCGACGCCGCCGAACAGTCCTGGCGCATCGTGGCCCCGATCCTCGAGGCGTGGCGGCAGGGCGATGTGCCGCTCGACGACTACGTCGCCGGATCCTCCGGCCCCGAGGGGTGGCCTGAGCTCGGCTGACCCCTTTCCGACGCGGAGAGCGCCCGGGGGATGCCACGGAGCGGCGTGTGCGGGAGGGAGAGTCGGCGACCGGGGTTACCCTCGATAGGTGACCCCCGAACTCCAAGCTCGCATCGTCGCGGACTCCCGCGACCGCGTGGCCTGGATGAGGGCACGCTCGCGCGGGATCACCGCCACGGACGTCGCCGGACTCACGAGCGAGAGGTCGATCGCGCGCGCGGCCGACTCGAAGCTCGGCGGTGGCCCCCGCTTCGGAGGCAACGCCTATACCGATCACGGGAGACGCCGCGAGCCCGAGATCGCCGCCTGGGTGGCGGCGACCCACGGCATCCTGCCGTCGTCCGCACTGTTCCGCGCCGAGGTCGAGCATCGACACCTGGCGACCCCCGACGGCATCGCCGTCGACGCGGACGGCCGCGTCAAGCTCGCCGAGATCAAGACCACGAACAAGGCGTTCCGCGGCATCCCCCGCACCTACCTCCGCCAGATCTGGTGGCAGCAGCACGTGCTCGGCGCCGAGCGCACTCTGTTCGTCTGGGAGGAGCACGTCGACTTCGCTCCGATCCACGATGAGCCCCGCTGCGTCTGGATCGATCGCGACGACCGCGAGATCGCGAAGCTCGTCGGCCTCGCCACCGACCTCATCGACGAGCTGTACCGACGAACCACCGGCATGCAGGTGCCGACCCGGATAGCGGATGCTGCGGCAGCGGCCGCCGCCAGTCGCCGCGAGCACCTTCGCGAGCGCGACGCCTTCCGCGCGCTCGCTCTCGCCGACTAGACGCCGTTGGCGGGAGTGCAGGTCGGCGCGCCCGCGATCAGCGGAGCGTTGTAGGTGGCTGTGGTGACTCCGGGAGAGGTCCACCCCGAATACGTCGTCCGCATCTCGAGGATGACGTCCGCGCCCAGCAACGACCCGAGCAGCCCCGAGAGCAATCCTGTCGTGATGTCCGCCGTGTACCTGCCCTGGGCATCCGGCCCCGTGACCACGGGGGCGATCACCGTCGTGCCGACGCGCCACTGCACGTTCGCCGATGTCATGGTCGAGTACGGTGCCGCAGCGTTCGGCCACTGGAAGACGATCTTCATGAACGAACCGCCCAGCACGGGCGGCCGGATGCACGAGGAGAAGCCGGTGATCTGAGGTGGAGCGAGACGCAGCGCGGTGATGGTCGTCCGGGCGTGGTCGCTGTCGGTGAAAGCCGCCTCGGTCATCTGAGCCGACGGTGCCATGCCGATGCCCAGCAGAAGAGCTGCCCCCGCGACGCCGGCGAGGACGCGCCGCCCACGTCGGCCGGTCATGACCCGTCCTCGCTCTCGACGAGGACACGGCGGCGGCCCGCCACGAACAGCAACGTTCCGACGGCGCCCACGGCGATGGCCGCGCCGATCGTCCAGGGCGCGAGCGGTGAGAGGCCGGTCGTCGCGAGTCCCCCGTCCGGGCCGATCACGGCCGACTCCCCGGCGCCGCGCGCATGCACCCGCACCTGCGTGCTTCCGGCGTCGTCGCCGGCTAGAGAGATGACGAGCCTCAGGTGCGCGACCTCCGTGTCCGGCATCTCGAGGAGGTCCACCTCCGCGCCGTCTCGGGGAATCGGCCAGCCGGTTGTCAGCTCTTCCACGCCGCCGGCGCAGCCGGTCTCGTCCCACACCAGCTCGCACCGGTAGGCATCCACGATGAGCGACGCATCTCCCGACGCACTCAAGCCCACCGCCACGACTCCCGGGTCGGGCGCCTCCGCACTCACCGTCACGTCCCAGTGCACTGGCTGTCCTGGCAACAGGCTCGAAGCAGCGTCCCAGTCGGCGACCGAGACCAACCGCAGAACATCTCCCTGCACCACCTGCGTGGACGGCGACGCCCACGCAGGGCCCGCGAGAAGCGCTCCGAGAACGACCGCCGAGGCGCTCGTCGCGCATGCGGCCCGCCGGTTCATCGGCCGGCCCCCGCCGTGTGGGTCCGCACGCGACGATCCTTCGACGAGCGCGGCCAGAACGCCCAGACGACCAGGGCCGTCGCGCCGAGGGTGAGGCCGCCGAGCACGTAGGGGTTGCCCATCGCGACGATCACGGTGGCGATTCCCGGAACGGAGAACAGCACGACTCGCACCGTCTGCACGGTGTACGGGTACGGATCGTCGGCTGCGTTCGCGTCTCCTCGCATCGTGATCACACGCTCATCCTCGTTCGCCCCCGGAGTGATCGACGTGATCCGGTGAGTGACAGGCAGGTCGCCCGCCCTATCGACGGTGACGACGTCGCCGACCTGCACCTGCGAGGCGGCGACGCTCTGGACGACCGCGACGGAGCCTGCCGGAATCGTCGGCGCCATGGATCCGGTGCGGAACATGATGAGGGTGATGTTCGCTGTGAGGGCCACGACGACCAGCACCATGCAGGCGACGCCGGCGATCGCCGAGAGCCAGAGAAGGGCGTCGGCGAGCACGCGCCCGAGACCTCGACGGGTCGAACGCCTCGGAACGGATGCCGACGCTGCGGGCGCGGAGGGCGACGCGTCGACGGTCGCCGTCTGCTCACGCAGGCTCCGCCTCGTGGGTGCGCTCATCGTTCCTCCTCAGACGTCATCCGTAGCTCTGCCCGCGCATCAGCTGGAGGTGCCGACGACCTGCCATGTCTGGATCGCCGTCAGTCCCTGAGCTCCGTTGTCGGTCGCAGCGGGCAACGTCACCGCGAAGCAGTAGTTCACCGTCGTCCCGCCGTTCGCCGAGACCGCCTGGGTTCCGGTGCCGCCGACCGACATCAGCGAGTTGTCGGGAACGACCGCGGTGCCGGCCGTATAGGTCGTGCCGTTGCACGTCGTCCCGGCGATCGCCCGCACGCCGTAACGCAGGTAGGTGCCGAGACCGGTTCCCGCCGTCGAGGTCACGCTCAGCTGCAGCGTGCCCGCGACGGATGGGTTCGCGGTGCGCACGCTGAACAGCGAGTACACGGTGTTTCCCGGAGCCATGGCCGAGAACGGTGCGCTGAACGACAGCGCTGCCGGAGTGCCGACGGGGTGGCTCGAGAACGTCGTGCCGTCGGTCGCACCCACGATGTCGAACCGCCCCGCGGTGAATGTCGCGTTGCCGTGCTCGGAATCGTTCCAGGCGGCGAGGGTCATGGTCGCGCCGACGCCGAACACCAGGCCGCCCGCGAGAACGGCTCGAATCCGACGGGACAGCAGCCGCTTCGCCTCCCGCACGCCTCTGCGGGTGACAGCCATGATCAGTCCGCAGTCGAGGTGGCCGTGAACTCCCATGTCGCGGTCGCGGTCGCACCCTGCGTGAGACCGGCACCGGCTGTCACCGCGAAGCACAGCTGAACGGGCGTTCCCGCGGTCCCTGCCGGGGTGCCCTCGGTCAGCGGAACCGAGGTGGCTCCGGTCTGAGCGCTGAGTGTCGTTCCCGATGCGACGACCGTCCCTGCGGCGGTGGCATCACACGCATCACCCGCGTCGATCGCTGTGACCGTGTACGACAGGTTCGCCTCGTTTCCGCCCGTTCCCGCGGTGATCCCCGACGGGACGAGCGTGGCGCTGTTCGTGGTGGTGCTGTCGAGCCGCACCCAGAACGGCGCGTAGACGACGTCGCCCGGCGACATCGACGATGCGACAGCCGGCAGCTCGAAGACGAGCGCTGCGGCCGTCTGCCCCAGGTCGACGTTGTGGTTGGCATATCCGGTCGTGGCACTCGTCGTCGAGCCCTCGAGGTTGAACGAGCCTGCGGTGAACGTGCCGGTCGCGAACTCCGAATCGTTCCAGGCCGCGAGCGTCACCCCGATCCCTACGCCGAGCACCAGCCCACCGGCCAGAACTGCCAGAACTTTGCGTTGCGTATCCTTCTCAGCCATGGCATTCCCCCTCAGGAATTCATGAACCGCAGATGCCTGGGGATGGCCGCCCTTCTGCGGCCCGCATCCGAGTGTTCATATCGTTCCCGTCAGCTTTGTCCAAGGAATGTCTTATTTCAAGGGGTCTGTGATCACGATCAGGCGTCCACATCGGTATTTCATGACTGAATGTCTGTGACGATCGAGAACCGATCGGCTGGTTGTCGTGCCCGAACTCACCTCGACGGGTCCTGCCGTCAGCGCGACAGCACCCGCCGCGCCTCGTCCGCGACCTCGGCGGCGATGGTGTCGAGCAGCCGAGACCGCAGATTCCACTGCTGCCAGTAGAGGCTGACGCGCAGCGGTGGTCCCCCGAGCCGCACCAGCTCTTGATCGCCCTGCAGCAGTGGCACCATTCCCCAGCCGAGCCCCAGCCGGACGGCGAGCGCGTAATCATGCGACGCCGGCACGTAGTGCCTGGGGACCCCGTGCTGCGCGACGCCCATGGCGCTCAGCCACTCATGCTGCAGCGTGTCGCGTCGATCGAAGTCGACGAAGGGCGCGGCGGCGAGAGCCTCGGCCGTGACGCCGTCGCCGAACCAGCGCCGGGCGAACGCGGGCGCGGCCATCGCGTGGTACTCCAGCACGCCGAGCGACGAGACGGAGCATCCGGCCACGGGTTCCGCCTCACTGGTGACCGCCCCCATGACGGTGCCCGACTCGAGCAGACGGGCCGTGAAGTTCTGGTCGTCGCGATGCAGGTCGAAATCGAGCTCGTGCGTCGCAGAGAGTCTCGCCAGCGGGCTGAGGAACCACGTCGCCATCGAGTCCGCATTGACGGCGAGAGGGATGCGGGTGCGCGGCGCGTTCACGTCGTCGAGGCCGAGCGCGGTGAGGGCGTCGTGTTCGAGCAGGGCGATCTGCCGCGCCAGTCGAACGACCGACTCACCGGCCTCTGTGAGGCGCGCCGGCTTGGCGCGCACCACGAGCACGCGTCCGAGCTGCTCTTCGAGGCTCTTCAGCCGCTGGCTCACCGCAGAGGGGGTCACCCCCAGTGCTCGGGATGCCGCGTCGAAGGTTCCTTCGTCAGCGACCGCGGCAAGGGTGGCGGCGAGTTCGGGGTCGATCTTCACATTAGTGATGCTAATGGTAGACAAGGAATACGAACTGGTGTTGATGTCGACTCGGACCTAGCGTGGGATCATGCTCCCCGTGTTCTCCGGCCTCGGCCTCGGCCTGTCCCTGATCGTCGCCATCGGCGCTCAGAACGTCTTCGTCCTTCGTCAGGGCATTCGCCGTGAGCACGTGCTGCCCGTCGTCATCATCTGCGCCGTCTCGGACGCCCTGCTGATCGCCGCGGGCGTCGCCGGACTCGGATTCGTCATCTCAGCGGCTCCCTGGCTCATCGTCGTCGCTCGCTGGGCGGGTGCCCTGTTCCTGCTGGTCTACGGGATCCTCGCGGCTCGTCGAGCATGGCGGGGCGGCGAGCAGCTGCGGGTCGACCCGGCAGACGGTGAAAGAGCGACTGGCCGATCGAGCGGCCCTGCCACGGCGACCGCGACTCGCACTGCGCTCGCTCCGGTGGTCGCGACGGCGCTGGCGCTGACCTGGCTGAATCCCCATGTCTATCTCGACACCGTGCTGATGCTCGGATCGATCGCGGCCACCCACGGCGAGGATCGCTGGCTGTTCGCGGCCGGAGCGATCATGGCCAGCATCCTGTGGTTCACCGCGCTGGGGTTCGGCGCCCGCTACCTCGGTCGCTGGCTCCGCACCGAACGCTCATGGCGCATCCTCGACGCCCTCATCGCGATCGTCATGATCACGTTGGCTGTCAGCCTGGTGCTGCCGGTGCTCGGCGCCTGAGACGCCTCGAGGCCATCCACCCCGGCGTCTCGGCACGGCCTGCGGTCACTCGCCGTCGAGGGGCCTCATGATGCGGGTGAGGAATCTCTTCGTGCGCTCGTGCTGCGGGGCGCCGAAGATGTCGCCCGGGGCGCCCTCTTCGACGACGACGCCCGCGTCCATGAACAGGACATGGTCAGCCGCCTCGCGCGCGAAGCTCAGCTCGTGTGTGACGACCACCATGCTCCAGCCCTCATCGGCGAGCTCTTTGATCACCAGCAGCACCTCCCCCACGAGTTCGGGATCGAGCGCGCTGGTCGGCTCGTCGAAGAGCAGGAGGTCGGGGCGCAGCGCGAGAGCGCGAACGATGCCGACACGCTGCTGCTGCCCACCGGAGAGCTCGTGCGGGCGGGCGTCCGCCTTGTCGGCGAGCCCGACCCTGGCGAGGAGCACCTGTGCTTCTGCGACGACCTCGGCCTTGGGGCGGCCCTGCACGCGCCACGGCCCCTCGATCACGTTCTCGAGCACCGAGAGGTGCGGGAAGAGGTTGTGGTGCTGGAAGACCATCGCCGAACGATCACGCAGCGCGAGTCGCTTCTGTGCCCGCGTGCGCTTCGACACCGGCGCCTCAGGGGCGAAGTCGATATCGGGCCCGCCTGCGACGACGATCGTGCCTGCATCGGGCGTCTCGAGGCCGTTGAGTGCGCGCAGGACGGTCGTCTTGCCCGACCCGCTCGGTCCGATCAGCACGACGACCTCGCCGCGGTGCAGCGTCAGATCGATGCCGCGGAGCACCTCGTTGTCGCCGAAGCGTTTGTGCAGGCCGCGCACCGTGAGAAGAGCGTCTGCGGTGGACGTGTGGGGCGTGCGTGCAGCATCAGCGAGCGACATTGCGATCCAGTCTCCTCTCGAGTGCGCTCTGACCGAACGACAGCACGAGGCACAGCACCCAGTAGACCAGGGCGGCCGCGAGATACAGCACCATGAACTCCAGAGTCGCCGATGCGATCTGCTGCGCGACCTTGAAGAGCTCGGTCACAAGGATCAGCGAGGCGAGCGAGGTGTCCTTGACGAGCGAGATGAACGTGTTCGACAGGGGCGGCACCGAGACCCGTGCGGCCTGCGGAAGGATGACGCGGGTGAGCGTGCGCGTGCGATTCATGCCGACCGTGTACGCCGCCTCCCACTGCCCCTTCGGGACGGACAGGATGGCGGCGCGCACGACCTCTGCCCCGTAGCCGCCGACGTTGAGCGACAGCGCGATGATCGCACTGGGCCACGGGTCGATCTTGAGTCCGATCGACCCGAGCCCGTAGAAGATCACGAACAACTGGACGATCATCGGCGTGCCTCGGATCACCGAGATGTAGAACCTGGCGATCCCCGACAGCAGCGGATTGACCGAGATCCTCATCAGGGCGACGCCGATCGCGAGCACGAGCCCCAGCGCGAACGACACGAGCGCGAGCGGCACCGTCACCGTCACTCCCGCCAGGGCTATCGGCCCGAGTGAATCGAAGAACAGCTGCCAGGGATTCTCCATCGGCTACTGCGTCACGTCTTCGCCGAAGTACTTGTCGCTGATCTCGGCCAGGGTGCCGTCTGCCCGCAGCTCTTCGAGCGCGCCGTCGACGGCCTCGACGAGGTCGGTCTTGTCCTTGGTGAACACGAACGCCTGCTCGCCCGCCTCCTCGGTCTCGGCGGCGATCTTCAGACCGGACGGGCTGTTGGTGGTCTCGTAGTCGAGGAAGGTCAGCTTGTCGTTGATGGTGGCGTCGACACGGCCCTGGCGGAGCAGCTCGACGGCCTGCGCCCAGCCCTCGACGCCCTCGACCGTGGCACCGGACTCGGTGGCCAGCTCATACCAGTTGCTGGTGAGGGACTGCGCGGTGGTCTTGCCTTCGAGGTCGTCGAACGAGGAGATCGAGTCGTCGTCCTCGGCGACCACGATGACGCCGGGCGAGACGGTGTACGGAGTGCTGAACAGGTACTTCTCCTGCCGCTCCTCGTTGATGCTGACCTGGTTCGCGATGAGGTCGAAGCGCCCGGCGTCGAGGCCCGCGAAGATCGCGTCCCACTGGGTCTCCTGGAACTCGATCTCGAGGTCGAGCTTGTCGGCGACAGCCTGGATGATCTCGACGTCGAAGCCGGTGAGGTCGCCCGTGCCGCCGTCGCCGTGGAAGCTGAACGGACGGTAGGTCCCTTCGGTGGCGACCGTGAGCACGCCGTCGTTGACGAGACCGAAGTCCGAGCCGGCGTCGCTCGAGCTGCTCTCAGCGGGGGTCGTGCTTCCGCTGCAGGCGGTGAGTGCTGCTGCGGTGACGACCAGTGCGGTGACGGCGATGAGGCGACGGGACATGTGACCCTCCTGGGGTGCGATGAGGCGCGATTGCTGTGGCGCGGAACTCATTCACAGTACGCGGCATCCGACCCGCACCCCAACATCCGATGACGCTCGATGTCGTTCTGGATGCAGAAAGGCCCCCGCAGAATGCGGGGGCCTTTCCGGAATCACACTCAGATGGCGTTGACGTCCAGCGGGATGCCGGGGCCGAACGTGGTCGACACCGCACCCTTCTGGATGTAACGACCCTTCGAGCTCGACGGCTTGAGGCGGACGATCTCCTCGAGCGCTGCGCCGATGTTCTCGTCGAGCTGCTCAGCCGAGAACGACGACTTGCCCACGACGAAGTGCACGTTGGCGTGCTTGTCGACGCGGAACTCGATCTTTCCGCCCTTGATCTCCTCGACGGCCTTGGCCGTGTTGGGGGTCACCGTGCCGGTCTTCGGGTTCGGCATGAGTCCACGCGGCCCCAGGACCTTTCCGAGACGACCGACCTGGCCCATGAGCTCCGGGGTCGAGACGGCCGCGTCGAACGCGGTCCAGCCTGCGGCGACCTTCTCGATGAGCTCGGCGCCGCCGACCTCATCTGCACCTGCGGCGATCGCTGCCTCGGCCGCGGGGCCGGTGGCGAAGACGATGACGCGGGCGGTCTTGCCGGTGCCGTGGGGCAGGATGACGGTGCCGCGCACCATCTGGTCTGCCTTGCGGGGGTCGACTGCGAGCTTGAGCGCGACCTCGACGGTCGAGTCGAACTTCGACGAGCCGGTCTCCTTCGCGAGTGCGACTGCCTCGCTCGGAGTGTAGAAACGGTCTGCCTCGATCTTCTCGGCGGCAGCCTTGTAAGCCTTGGACTTCGTAGCCATGATTATTCTCCTCAGCCCTCGACCGTGATGCCCATGGAACGGGCGGTGCCGGCGATGATCTTCGAGGCAGCCTCGATGTCGTTAGCGTTCAGGTCGGCCTGCTTGGTCTCGGCGATCTGACGGACCTGGTCCTTGGTGATCTTCGCAACCTTGACCGTGTGAGGCGTCGACGAGCCCTTGGCCACACCGGCGGCCTTCTTGATGAGCTCCGCGGCCGGCGGGGTCTTCAGGATGAACGTGAAGCTGCGGTCCTCGTAGACGGTGATCTCGACGGGGATGACGTTGCCGCGCTGCGACTCGGTCGCGGCGTTGTACGCCTTGCAGAACTCCATGATGTTGACGCCATGCTGACCGAGCGCGGGGCCGATCGGCGGCGCCGGGTTGGCTGCACCGGCGTTGATCTGAAGCTTGATCAGGCCGGTCACCTTCTTCTTCGGTGCCATATCCTCTTCCTTTCATCGAACGGATGCGGGTGCATCCGCTCTCCCGCGAACCCGGCATCTCCGGGCTGCGGTCGTCCGCGCGCACGCCGAAGCGGCACGCAAACCACACAAGTCTACCTGATCCGGAGGCATGCCTCCTACGCAGGAACGGCCGCCCCGGAATGGGACGGCCGTTCTCTGAGGCGTATGTCAGATCATCTTCGTGACCTGGTCGAACGACAGCTCGACCGGGGTCTCGCGCTCGAAGAGCGACACGAGCACGGTGAGCTTGCCGCTCTCGGGCTTGATCTCGCTGATCGAACCGGGAAGACCCGCGAACGAGCCCTCCTTGATCGTGATGGTCTCGCCGACCTCGAAGTCGACCTCGGCGGGAAGCGGACGAGCGACCGCGAGACCGCCCTTCGACGCGATGTTCTTGGCCGTCGGGACGTCCTTGACCTCGACGAGCGACTTCAGCATGTTGAAGGCCTCTTCGAAGCGCAGCGGGGTCGGGTTGTGGGCGTTGCCCACGAAGCCGGTGACGCCGGGAGTGTGGCGCACGACCGACCAGGTGTCTTCCGTGAGCTCCATGCGCACGAGCACGTAGCCCGGGATGCGCACGCGGGTGACCATCTTGCGCTGGCCGTTCTTGATCTCGACCACGTCTTCCATCGGGACCTCGATCTGGTAGATCTCGTCCTCGACCTCGAGCGTCGACTTGCGCTGCTCGATGTTGGCCTTGACCTTGCGCTCGAATCCGGCGTACGAGTGGATGACGTACCACTTGCCCGGAAGCATCCGGAGGTCCATGCGGAAGGCCTCGTACGGGTCTTCCTCGGCGTCGTCCTCATCGGACTCGGCGTCGTCGGCCCCGGCCACGATGTCATCGTCGCCGTTGACGTCGGGTCCGTCGTACGGGGTGACCTCATCGGCCTCAGCAGCCTCGAGCTCGGCGGTCTCTTCCGCCACAGAGTCGTTGAGGACCTCGGCGGCAGCCTCAGACTCAGCCGCTTCGTCCAGGTTGAGAGCGTCGTTCACGATAGCGTCCGCCTCCGGGTCGTTGATGTCGATGTCGGTGTCGTCGTCCTGCACGTCGACGTCGTCGTCTCCGTCGACGTCCTCGATGTGGAGGGCGACATGTTCGGCCGAGGTGACCGACTGCTCCTCCGCAGCGAGCACGTTGCCCTCCTGGGCCTCGTCCTCTTCGCTGGACTGCTCGGCAGCCGTCGCCCAGTCGGCGTCGTCGGAATATCGTTCAGACACGTTGTTTCTTTCCAATCACTGCGGCCAGGGCCGCGAGGGCGTCAGGCGCCCGGGACTCCGAAGACGATGTGCGTCACCCAGGCGAACAGGGTGTCCAGTCCGTAGACGATGCCCATGACGATGAGAACGAAGACGAGCACCACTGCGGTGAACTTGACCAGCTCTTTGCGGGTCGGCGTGACGACCTTGCGCAGCTCTGCGATGACCTGACGGAAGAACAGGGCGATCCCTGCGAAGAAGCCCGCGATGCCACGCTTCTTCTCGCGGGTGGCGCCGGCCGCGACGACCTCGCCGCGCGGTTCGTCCTGATCCATCCTGAATGTACCTTTCGTGTGTCAGCGTGTGCTGACGCGCAGGGCGGACAGGAATCGAACCTGCAACCTGCGGTTTTGGAGACCGCTGCTCTGCCAATTGAGCTACCGCCCTAGAGACCGGGAGGTCTCGGGGTGTCGTCTCCATCCTGCCACCGCTGTCGGACCGGAAGGACCGGGCACGGCGAAAGAATGCAGACAACAACTGCTGGTCAAGCATACGGCATCCGCCGGTCGGTGCCGAACCGGGCCCGCTCTCGTCGTTGTTGTTAGGCTCGGCGAGCGGACGAAACGGGAGGGGGCGCAGTGAGCGCTGACGTGCAGCAGTTCCAGGTGGACCTGCGCGGTGTCGTCGACCTCCTGAGCCGCCACATCTACTCGAGCCCGCGCGTGTATCTGCGCGAGCTGCTGCAGAACGCCCGCGACGCCATCACGGCACGACGCGAGGTCGACGGCGGGGGCGGGAGCATCCGCATCACCGCGCTGACGGACGACTCCGCCGAGTTCGTGCTGCGAGACGACGGAGTGGGCCTGAACGCCGCCGAGGTGGGCGATCTGCTCGCCACGGTCGGACGCAGCTCGAAGCGCGACATCTTCGATCTCCCTCGCAGCGACTATCTGGGTCAGTTCGGCATCGGCCTGCTCAGCTGCTTCATGGTCGCCGATTCGATCGTGATCCGCTCGCGCAGCGCACGGGGCGGTTCGGCCGTCGAGTGGACGGGCAGCGCCGACGGCACCTTCCGCGTCGTGGAGATCGACGACGACCTGCCCGTCGGCACGAGCGTGCACCTGAAGCCCCGATTCGACGCCGACGAGCTGCTGCGCCCCGCAGCCGTGCGCGAACTGGCCACCGCCTTCGCCGAGTTCCTGCCCGTGCGGGTGACGCTCGAGTCCTCGAACGGCGACATCGACATCACGAGACGCGCGCCCTTCCTCGACGCCGTCGACGACATCGACGGCGCAGTGCAGTACGGACGCGACCTGCTGGGGGCCACTCCGCTCGACGCGATCGAGCTCAGCGAACCCGCCACGGGCACTCGAGGGCTCGCCTTCGTGCTCCCCTACGCTCCCCCACCGGGTGCCCGCCAGGCGACTCGCATGTACCTCGGCAGGATGCTGCTCGGCGAGCGGGTCGACGACGTGCTGCCCGAATGGGCCTTCTTCGTGCGGGCGGTCGTCGATTCGACCGGCCTCGCTCCGACGGCGAGCCGCGAGTCGCTCGTCGACGACGCGGCGCTCGAGCGCGTCCGCGAGCAGCTGGGCGCCGGCATCCGCCGCTGGGTGCTCGAGCTGGGGCTGCGCGAGCCGCACAGACTGGCCCAGTTCGTGGCGATCCACGAGGTCGGTCTGAAGTCTCTCGTGCGCCACGACGAAGAGCTGGCGACGTTCATCACCCGGTGGCTCACCCTCGAGACGACGCACGGCACGATGCGCATCGGCGATCTCGTCGAGCGGTACCCGCACGTGCGCTACGCGCAGACGGTCGACGAGTTCCGCCAGGTGGCCGGCATCTCGCCCGGCTCCGAGGTCCTGGTCAACGGCGGCTACCTGTACGACGCAGACCTCGTGCGGATGCTGCCGGACCTCTACCCCCATGTCACGATCGAGCTCGTCGACGTCGCGGGTGAGCTCGACCGGCTCGACCCGCCGCCCCTCGACGACCGCGATGCCGCGATGGCGCTGGAGGAACGAGCGGGCCGCGTGCTGACGGCATCCGGATGCTCCGTCACGGTGCGCTCGATCGACCAGCCGGAGCTCGCAGCGCTCTACGTCGCCGATCCGGAGGTGCTGCGCCGGATCGACCGCGGTCGCACGAAGGGCATCACCGGATCGCTGTGGGGCGGCGTGCTCGACCGCATCGACTCGACCGTCTCGGCATCCCGCGACGACGATCTGAGCGCGCGCCTCTGCCTGAACTGGTCGAACCGCGTCGTGCGGGCGCTCGTGCGCGTGCAGGACGACGCGGTGTTCGCCCGCACCGTGCAGCTGCTCTACATCCAGGCTCTGCTGGCCGGTCACCATCCGCTCTCCGACGCCGATCGTGCACTCATGACGACGGCGCTCTCCGACCTCGTGTCGCTGTCGGCCGGCATCGAAGAGGACTCGATCCCCTTCGGTGACGCCGTCTGACCACAGCTCTGCCATCCGCTCCGTCCGAAGGATCCCCATGACACGTCCGAAGAAGCGCTTCACGCAGCTCATCGAGGAGATCGACCGCACTCCGTGGGGCCCGGCGGAGCAGGCGCTGGTGGCGGATGCCGTCGCACTCGCCGTCGAGCTCGGCGACGAGCGGCTCGAGTACGAGGCACGGATGCGGCAGACCGCGTCGGCGAACATGAACGGCGCGACCGACGTGATGCTGAACTCCTTCGCGTGGTGCCTCGCCAGGCACGACGCCGACCCGCAGCGGTTCCCCGCCGATCTCGAGTACGGCGGGGCCGATCTGATGTGGCAGTTCAAGTGGATGGCCTCGTCCCTGCGTTCGTCTCCCGCCTTCTCCGTCGAGCAGATCGCGGCGGTGCTCGACGACATGGAGACGCACTACCGCACAGCCGGGCTCGGCATGAGCGGGGTGCTCACGGCCCGATTCGAGGACGCCTGGGACGCCGGGCGCATCGACGACGCCGAAGCGCTGGGCGTGCAGCTGGAAGCCACGCCCCGCGACGACCACAGCCACTGCGACGCGTGCGGGCGCAGCCAGTTCGCCGGGTTCTTCGCAGAGACCGATCGAGACGCCGAGGCCATCCGGCTCGTCGAGGAGATGCTCGAGGGCGGATTCTCATGCGGCGAAGAGCCGGAGCATGCGCTGTCGCGCGTGCTCGTGCCCTACCTGCGCGCTGGGCGCCTCGACGAGGCGAAGAGCGCGCATCTGCGCAGCTACCGTCTGGCGAAGGACAACCCCGACAACCTGCGCATCGTCGCGAACAACATCGTGTTCTCCGCCCTCACCGGCAACGAGGCCAGGGCGCTCGCCCAGGTCGAGCGCCATATCGCGTGGCTCGCGCACGACGGCCTCAACGTCGACGCGCACTTCGCGGCGCTGGCCGCATTCGCCTTCGCCCTCGACCGCGTCACCGCAGCAGGCCACGGCGACGCCCCGGTGCGCGGTGCCGACTCCCCCTCGCTCATCGCGTTCTTCGGCGAGCACGATGGGGCGTGGGGCGCAGCCGAACTCGCCGCCGCCGCATGGGGCGCTGCCGAGCGCATCGGCTCCCAGTTCGATCGCCGCGACGGCACCGAGGGCCACGCACGCAGCCTCGCCCGCATGCGCGCTCTCGCAGACGAGCACTACGACGTGCCGATCAGGTCGGACGCCTTCGCCACCACGCCGGACTCGGCCACGCCCGGCGATCCGGACGCCTGGTTCGACCGGGTCATGGATCTCGCCCAGTTCGGGGCGGAGCACGAGACTCTGCAGGCTCTGCCGTATGCCCTGGCGGTCGAGGACCCCTCGAAGGTCGCTCAGCTCATGTCGATGCGCCTCGGCATCCTCATCGCGCTCGATCGCGCCGACGAGGCCGCCGACCTGTTGCCGGCACGGATCGATGCACTGCGCGCCGCCGGCCTCGATGCACAGGCCGATCTCGAGCAGCGGGTGGGTCTGGCGACCTTCGGGCTGAACACCGCCGATGCCGCAGCGGCGCTCGAGGACGAGCTCGCGAACGCCGAGTCCCTCCCGGCCTGGTCGCGGGGAGATGTCGCGATCAGCCGGGCCTCGATGCACATGCAGGCCGACGAACCGGATGCGGCGCTCGACATGGCGGAGATCGCCGCCCGGGCGTTCGCCGACGCAGACGATGTGCGCCTCTCGAACACGACGACTCTCGTGGCCATCGCGGCGGTGCTGCAGAAGGGCGACATCGAGGCGGCATCCGCTCTGCTCGATCGCTTCCTGGCCCAGGACGATCTCAGCGTCGGTCACCGCGCCCAGGCCCTGCAGACGCGTGCCAGGGTGCGCGGAGGCAGCGACGACTACGCGCGAGGCGCGGCGGATGCCGATGAGGCGTCCCGGCTGCTCGCCGGGCTCGGCGCGACCACGGCGCTGGCAACGACGCACCTGCTCGCCGGGGCGCTCTGGGAGGACGCCGGCGACCCCGAGAAGGCGGTCGCCCGCTACCGCGTCACCTCGCGTCTCGTCACCCAGGAGGGCGGCGACCAGGCGGGGGCGGACTTCCGCCTCGCGCGGGCGATGCTCGCCGCGGGTGACGCCGAGGTGGCCGCCGAGCTGTTCGGTCAGGTTCTCGAGCGTGAGGAGCAGGCCGAGGTGCCTGCCGCTTCTCGGGCGATGACGGCATCGCTTCTCGCCCGATCCCTGGGTTCGGCCGGCGAGTTCGGTCAGGCGGTCGGCGCGTTCGGGTATGCGGCCCATCTCTTCGGTGAGGCGGAGGAACACGCCGATCAGGCCATGGCGTTGACCGAACGTGCGAAGATCCTCGCCCGATTCGACGAGCACGACGACGCGATCGAGTCGCTCGAAGCGGCATCCGAGATCGTGCGCAAGGCCCCTGAGGCGGTCGGCGCCCTCGCCGACGTGCTGCACAACCTCGGGCAGGCCTACGGCGCGAAGCAGGACGACCGCGCCTTCGCCCTGTTCGACGAGGTCGCAGCGCTGGCTCAGGAGCACGAGGCGGGGTGGCTGCTCGCCGACGTGACCGATTCGCGAGGTCGGGTGCTCGCTCAGTTCGGGCGGATCGACGAGGCTGTTGCCGCTGCTCTGACGGCAGCCGACGGATTCGCGGCGATCGGGGATGCGGGTTCGGCGGGCGGCTCCGAGCTGTTCGCCGCCCGCCTGCTCGCCGGCGACGACCGCGCGGCTGACGCCGTGCCGGTCTACCGCAGCGCGCTCGAGCACGCGGTGGAGCATGCGCCGCTGCGTCAGGTGTCGGCGCTCGAGCTCGGCAACGTGCTCGAGTCGCTCGGTCGCCAGGTCGAGGCAGCCGAGGTGCGCGCGCTCATCGAGAGCTAGACGCGGGTTCGGAGCCTTCGCTTCGCCGCGGTTTCGACACCGTCGCAGCACCTCACCGCGAGCTGCCTGCTCGTCGGGAGGAGATCTTCCCCTCGGGAGGAGGAATCGGGCCGATTCCTCCTCCCCAAGAGGCGTTGTCCTCCCGAGCGCCCGAAGCTCAGAGGAACTGACGCCAGTTCGCGCGCGCGAGGTCGAGCAGTTCGTCTCCCTTGCCCGACATGACCGTGCGGATCGCGTACAGCGCGAAGCCCTTGACCTGCGCGGCCTCGATCGCCGGCGGCATCGACAGCTCCTGCCGCTCGGTGACGACATCGAGCAGCGCGGGGCCGTCGTGTGCGAGCACCTCGCGGACGGCATCCGGCAGATCCTCGCTGTTCTCGACGCGGCGGGCGAAGATTCCCATGGCCTCGGCGATCGCCGCGAAGCTCGGGTTGTCGAGCGCAGTGCCGTAGTTCACGAAACCGGCGGCCTTCATCTCGAGCTCGACGAAGTTCAACGACGAGTTGTTCACCACGATCGTCTTCACGGGGAGCTTGTTCTGCGTGAGCGTGAGCAGTTCGCCCAGCATCATCGCGAGCCCGCCGTCGCCGGCGAGTGCGATGACCTGTCGATCGGGATGCGAGACCTGCGCGCCGATGCCGTGCAGCAGGGCATTCGCCATCGATCCGTGCGTGAACGAGCCGATCAGCCGTCGATTCTCGGTCATCGACAGATAGCGGGCGGCCCACACCGTCGGCGAGCCCACGTCGGCGGTGAACACCGCGTCATCTGCCGCCTGCTCATCGAGCAGTCGCGCGAGGTACTGCGGGTGGATCGGCCGACCGGCCTTCGTGGGTGTCGCGAGGTCGTCGAGCTTCGCCCTGGTCTTGCGATAGTGCGCGGTCGAGTCGTCGAGGTGATCGCGGTCGCTCTTCTCCGCCAGCCTCGGCAGCAGTGCCTCGGCGGTGGCGCGGACATCACCGACCAGACCGAGATCGAGCGGATGCCGCTTGCCGAGCTGTGAGCCGCGGATGTCGACCTGGATGGTCGTCGCGTGCTCGGGATAGAACTGCTCGTACGGGAAGTCGCTGCCCAGCACGAGCAGCGTGTCAGCCGCCTCCATCGCCCGATAGCCGGAGGCGAAGCCGAGCAGGCCCGTCATTCCGACGTCGAACGGGTTGTCGTACTCGATGAACTCCTTGCCTCGGAGGGCGTGCACGATCGGCGCGCCGAGCCGATCGGCGAGTGCGATGACCTCGTCGTGGGAGCCCTCTACACCCGCTCCGGCGAGGATCGTGGTCTTCTTCGAGGCATTGAGCAGTGTCGCCGCCCTGGCGAGTTCGTCGCCGCTCGGCACGATCACGGGGTGGGACCGCTCGATGACCACGGCTCGGTCGTCGGCGATCTCGGCCAGGGCGACGTCGCCGGGGATCACGAGCACCGCGACTCCGCGCTGCTCGATCGCCGCGCGCATCGCGATCTCGAGAAGGCGCGGCATCTGCTTGGGGTCTGCGACGTACTCGACATAGACGCTGCACTCGCGGAAGAGCTCTTGCGGGTGGGTCTCCTGGAAGTACCCCGTGCCGATCTCGGTCGTGGGGATGTGCGCCGCGATCGCGAGCACGGGGACTCGTGAGCGGTTGGCGTCGTAGAGGCCGTTGATCAGGTGCAGATTGCCCGGTCCGCACGAGCCGGCGACGACGGCGAGCTCGCCCGTGAGCGCCGCATCCGCCGCCGCCGCGAAGGCCGCCGACTCCTCGTGCCGCACGTGCACCCAGCGGATGCCGCCGTCCTTTCGGAGGGCGTCGGTGAAGCCGTTGAGGGAATCACCCGGAAGGCCGTAGACACGGTCGATCCCGTTGGCGCGGAGGGTCTTGACGATGTTCGCTGCGACGGTTGCCATGCTTCCAACCTACGCCCGGGTGCGCATGCGGGCTCCGGCATCCGTCGAACCCCGGGCGCGTCCGGAACCGGGCACCGGGCGCACGAAGGGGCGGATGCCGCAGCATCCGCCCCTTCGTGCGGCGAGCGTCGCTCAGCCGATGCGGATGAGCTTCTTGTTGACGAACTCGTCGGCCGCGAGGTGGCCGAGCTCGCGCGAGGTGCCGCTGCGCTTGATGCCGCCGAACGGCAGCTCCGGGCTGTCGGCCAGCACGAGGTTGACGTAGACCATGCCCGCCTCGATGTTGTCGGCGACGCGCTCGGCCTGCTCGGCGTCGGTGGTGAAGACGTAAGAGCCGAGACCGAAGGTCGTGTCGTTCGCGAGAGCGACGGCGGCGTCCTCGTCGGCGACCCGGTAGACGACCGCGGCGGGGCCGAAGAGCTCCTCACGGTAGACGTTCATCTCGGGCGTCACATCGGCCAGCACGGTCGGCGCGAAGAACGCTCCGTCGCGGGTTCCGCCGGTCAGCAGCGTCGCGCCCTGCTCGACGGCCTGGTCGATCTGCTTCTGCAGGTTCTCGGCCGCCGTCTCAGATGAGACGGGCCCGAGCACGGTGTCGTCGAGTGTCGGGTCCGAGGGCTGCACGGCCGCCATCGCGGCGGTGAACTTCTCGACGAACTCGTCGTACAGACCGTCGACGATGATGAAGCGCTTGGCGCCGTTGCACGCCTGTCCGTTGTTGTCGAGACGCGCGTCGACGCCGGCCTGCACCGTGGCGTCGAGGTCGTCGGTCGACAGCACGATGAAGGGGTCTGAGCCGCCCAGCTCGAGCGCGACCTTCTTGAGGTTGCGCCCGGCGATCTCGGCGACCGCGGCGCCTGCGCGCTCCGAGCCCGTGAGCGAGACGCCGGCCACGCGCGGGTCGGCGATCATGTCGGCGATCTGCTCGTTCGTCGCGAGCACGTTCTGGTAGGCGCCCTTCGGGAATCCGGCGTCGTGGTAGATCGTCTCGATCGCGGTCGACGACTCGGGGCACTGCGGCGCGGGCTTCAGAAGGATCGTGTTGCCGACGATCAGGTTCGGCGCCGCGAAGCGGACGATCTGGTAGGCCGGGAAGTTCCACGGCATGATCCCGACGAGCGGTCCGAGCGACGACTTGCGGACGATCGCCGAGCCCTCTCCGAGGATGGCGATCGGCTGGTCGGCCATGATCGCCTCGGCCTGGTCTGCGTAGTACTCGGCGATGTCGGCGGCGAAGTCGACCTCTCCGAGTGCCGCCTCGCGCGGCTTGCCCATCTCGCGCACGAACACGTCGGCGAGCTGCTCGCGACGCTCGCGGTGCAGCTCGGCTGCCCGACGGAGCAGCGCTGCGCGCTCAGCCACGGTCGAGGAACGCGACCAGTCGCGGTGCGCGGCGTCGGCGGCCGCGAGTGCCTCCTCGATCTGCGCATCCGTGAACGTGTCGAAGGACGCCAGCGTCTCTCCGGTGGCGGGGTTGATGACGGCGTAATCGGTCATGTTCTTCTTCCTCTCGTTCGGTTCCCGGTCGTCGAGCGCGGAGCGGAGCTCCGCCCGCCCGACGACCGGAAGGATCAGGAGATCGGGATCAGGGTGTACTTGGTCGACAGGTACTCGTGGATGCCCTCGAGACCGCCCTCGCGGCCGACGCCCGACTGCTTGACGCCGCCGAAGGGGGCAGCTGCATTCGACACGACACCGACGTTCAGACCCATCATGCCGGTCTCGAGCTTGTCGATCATCCGCTGCCCGCGCTGCAGGTTCTCGGTGAACACGTACGAGACGAGCCCGTACTCGGTGTCGTTCGCGAGGCGCACGGCGTCGTCCTCCGTCTCGAAGGTCGCGATCGCGAGCACCGGGCCGAAGATCTCCTCCCGAAGGATCGCGGAACCTGCGACCACGTCGGTGAGCACGGTCGGCTCGTAGAAGGTGCCGGTGCCCTCGAGCGCCTTGCCTCCGGCGAGCAGCGTTGCTCCGCGCTCGACGGCGTCATCGACGAGCTCGCCGGCCTTCGCGACGGCGTCTTCGTCGATGAGCGGTCCGATGGCCACGCCCTCTTCCGTGCCGCGGCCGATCTTCATCGCCTTCACGCGCTCGGTGACCTTGCGGGCGAACTCGTCGGCGACGTCCTGGTGCACGATGAAGCGGTTGGCGGCGGTGCAGGCCTGGCCGATGTTGCGGAACTTCGCGGCAAGCGCGCCGTCGACCGCCTTGTCGAGGTCGGCATCGTCGAAGACGACGAACGGGGCGTTGCCTCCGAGCTCCATCGACACGCGCAGCACGCCCTCGGCGGCCTGGGCGATGAGCTTGCGGCCCACCTCGGTCGAACCCGTGAACGACAGCTTGCGCAGACGCGGGTCGGCGATGATCGGGGCCGACAGCGCCGACGACTTCGACGTCTGCACCACGTTGACGACACCGGCGGGGAGGCCCGCCTTCTCGAGCAGCGAGGTGAAGAACATCGTCGTCAGCGGCGTGAGTGCCGGTGGCTTGATGACCACGGTGCAGCCGGCTGCGAGGGCAGGGGCGATCTTGCGCGTCGCCATCGCGAAGGGGAAGTTCCACGGCGTCACGAAGAACGAGGGACCCACAGGACGCTGCGAGACGACCATGTGGCCGGTGCCCTCGGGATTGATGCCGTAGCGGCCGCTGATGCGCACCGCCTCCTCGCTGAACCACCGAAGGAACTCGCCGCCGTAGCCGACCTCTCCTCGTGCCTCGGCGAGCGGCTTGCCCATCTCGAGCGTCATCAGCAGCGCGAGGTCCTCCTTGTGCTCCTGCACGAGGTCGAACGCACGGCGCAGGATCTCGCTGCGGGTGCGCGGTGCGGTCGACGCCCACGAATCCTGCGCGGCGACGGCCGCATCCAGCGCACGGATGCCGTCGCCGGGGGTCGCATCCGCGATCGTGCGGATCACCTCTCCGGTCGCCGGGTCGATCACGTCGAACGTGCCGCCGGTCTCGCCGTCGATCCACTCTCCCCCGATGAAGAGGCCGGTGGGGATGCTGTCGAGCAGCGCCTGCTCAGTCTGAGTGCTCATGGAATCTCTTTCTGTGGGGAGGAAGGAATGCGGATGCCGCGGATGCGGTCAGCGTCTGCGGCTGCTCGCGGGAGCATCCATGCTGAGCGTCTCGCCGCGGAAGAACGCCGGGCGCTTGATCGACTGCCAGATCATGATGACGATGCCGATCGCGATGATGCCGACGCCGAGGACGAACACGAGCCCGACCCCGCCGATGCTCGAGCCGCTGCCGTACGCGGGGTCCATCGAGTCGATGAGCGTCGTCACGAACAGCACGGCGAGGATCGCGCCGCCGACGAGCGGGAACAGGAACGTGAAGAAGAAGCTCCTGGCCGAGTCGAACCACTGCCTGCGGAAGTACCAGACGCACGCGAACGCGGTGAGGCCGTAGTAGAAGCAGATCATCATGCCGAGCGACAGGATCGTGTCGGTGAGCACGTTCTCGCTCACCAGTCGCATCACGGCGTAGAAGACCGAGGCGACGACGGCCGAGACGATCGTCGAATAGCCGGGCGTGAAGAAGCGCGGGCTGACCCGTGCGAACTTCTTCGGCAGGGCGCCGTAGTGCCCCATCGCCAGCAGCGTGCGGGCGGGGCCGACGGCGGTCGACTGCAGCGACGCCGCCGAGCTCGACAGCACCGCGAGCGAGACGAGGAACGCGAGCGGGCCCAGGATCGGGTCGGACAGCGCGAAGAACACGTTCGCCGAGATGTCCTCGTTCGCGAGCCCGTAGTCGCCCGTGCCGACACCGGCGAACATGATGAGACCGATCGCGAGCAGCAGGTAGAGGCTGACCACGACGACGACGGTGACCATCGCCGCACGACCGGGAGTCTTCTCGGGGTCCTTCGTCTCCTCGTTCATGGTGAGGACGACGTCCCAGCCCCAGAAGATGAAGATCGACAGGGAGAGCCCGGCGGCGAAGGCGCTGAACGACGGCACCTCGAACGGGTTGAACCACGACCACGAGAACGCCGTGGGCTCGGGGGCATCGCCGGAGACGGCCTTGACGATCGCGACGGTGGCGAAGATCACGAGCACCAGCACCTGGAAGCCGACGAGGATGTACTGGAACTTCTGCGTCGTCTGCATGTCGCGGTACGACACGAGCGTCGCGCCCAGCATGAAGAGCAGGCACACGACGACGTTGATGATCGGGTTGAAGGCCAGGTCGGCGATCTCGGGGTTGCCGCTGAGCTGTGCGATCAGCAGGAAGAGGAACTCGACGGCGATGCCGGCGAGGTTCGACAGCACGATCACGGTGGCCGCGATCAGGCCCCACCCCGTCATCCAGCCGATCCACGGGCCGAAGGCCCGCACTCCCCAGGTGAACGAGGTGCCCGAGTCCGGCATCATGCGGTTGAGCTCGCGATAGCCGAACGCGGTCAGGAGCATCGGGATGAAGCCGACGAGGATGATCGCCGGAACCTGCGTGCCGACGACCGCGACGGTCGGGCCGAGCGACGCGGTGAGAGTGTAGG
Source organism: Microbacterium sp. SWDP-B6 (assembly GCF_059803615.1). Classification (NCBI taxonomy): domain Bacteria; kingdom Bacillati; phylum Actinomycetota; class Actinomycetes; order Micrococcales; family Microbacteriaceae; genus Microbacterium; species Microbacterium sp. SWDP-B6. The sequence goes on from NZ_JAPFGV010000013.1 coordinate 88,322, forward strand.
CCGGGGCGATCGTGGAGACGCCGATCACGACGGCTCCGAGGACTCCGACGGCCCCCGCGCGCAGGCCCTTCTGCGAGATGCCGGTCGTCACACCGGATGCGGGCTCCGTCGCCCGGTTCGAGCTGGTCATCAGCGGACTCCTGCTTCGGCGCGCGTGCGCGGGACGACGATCATGGGCACGGGCAGTTCGTGCAGCATCTTCGCTGCGGTCGAGCCCAGGAACAGGCGGCGCGGCTGCGCCAGGCGGCTGGAACCGACGAGGACGACCTCGCCGGGCAGCCACGACAGATGAGCGACGGCGTCTTCGACCGTGTCGCCGGGGGCTTCTTCGACCTCGGCCTTGAGCTCTTCGGGCAGCAGTCCCTTGGCGATCTCGAGAACCTCGTTCGCGTGCTCGTCGCCGACCACGCGGATCGCCCCGGTGTCGAGACCGGGGGGCACGTCGAACGGCACGAGGGAGACCAGACGGAGACCGACGCGCGACTCGGTCGCGATCGCAGCGGCCTCGTCGAGGAGGTTGTCTGCGCCGGCGCGGTTGCCGACCGCCGCCGTCACCCGCGGGAGCACGTGGTCGTCCTGCTCCGCCGTGCCGGCCGGGGCGAGCGCGACGGGGATGGTCGACGAGTGCAGCAGCTCAGAGGCGACGCTGCCGAGACGGTGGCGTCCGAAGATGCTGCCGCCGGCGGTGCCGATGACGATCAGCCGCGCATCGAACTCCTCGCCGGCGGCGATGAGCCCTTCCGCGAACGACTCGGCGAAGCGCACATGACCCGTGCGGGTGAGCTCCTGCGGCAGTCGGACGACGGCATCCTCGAGCCACTCCTTCGCCTGCCGGCGGATGTGCTCTTCGTATGCCCGCTCGGGCGGAACCGCCGCGTTGCGGGTGCCCTCAGAGGGAAGCACGATCACCAGGTGCAGAACCGCACCGAGGCTGCGCGCGAGCCGTGCGCCGAGCGCTGCGGCATCCGCTCCCGCATCCGTCGCCGTGTAGCCGACGACGATCGCGCCGGTCATCCGTCGACCTCGGCGGTGTCGCCCGCGGCACGCGCGGCTTCGACGATGGTCGATGCGACGAGGTGCCCCATGCGGATCGCGCCGTCGACGTGCTGGTATCCGGCGCCTGCCATGTCGCTGCAGGCGAAGTGGATGGGTCCGACGGCCGAACGCAGGTCGGCGCCGTAGCGGTGCAGACCGCCCATGTCGAAGCTCGCCGCGTACGCGCCGCGGGTCCACTCCTCCGTGCCCCAGTCGCTCTCGTAGTACACGACCGGGTTCTTCGCCTCGTCGCCGTAGTAGTGCGAAAGGGACTCGAGGATCCGCTCTTTGCGCTCCTCTGCCGACAGTGTGAACAGGTCGTCGGCGTTCTGGTCGCTCACGAAGCCGACCAGGGTGCCCCGCTCGTCACCGTGGTTGGTGTTGTCGTACGCCTCGTGCGCGAGCTCGTAGGGGCTGAACGCGGTGCCGCTGAGGCCCTGTTCGCGCCAGAACGGGCGGTCGTAGACGGCGTGCACCTTGATCACGAAGCCCATCGAGATGTGCTGGTGCATCTGGTGCTGGCGACGGGGCAGCGGCGGCACGAAGGCGATGCGGCTGTAGAGGATCGGGGCGTGCGCGAGGATCGCGAAGCGCGCGCGCACCGTGGTGTCATCGGTCGTCGCGGTCACGCCGTCGGCACTCCATTCGAGCGACCGCACCGGCTGGTTCAACAGCACGTCGTCCCCGAGGCGCTCGGCGAGCAGCAGCGGCACCTTCTGCAGGCCGCCGACGACGCGCTTGTCGAGGATGAAGTCGGCGTCGACGAGGTTCGAGTACGAACCGGCGGATGCCGCCATCAGCAGCGACTGCAGCAGCGAGAACGAGTGCGTGGGCTTCGTGAGCATCGCGGATCCGGTGGCGAATGCCAGGTTGCGCACTGCCTCGTCGTCGTCAGTCTGCGCGCGCAGCCAGGCATCCCACGTGACCGAGTCCCACTCTTTCGCCTTCGCGTGCTCCCAGGGGCGGTCGGGGTCGATCTCGGCGACCATGGCGTCGAGACGCTCGGTGATCTCGGCGATGACGGCTTCGGTCTCGGCGGACACCGGGAACATCTCGCCCGTGAAGCGGTGCGTCTGTCCGTCGGGGCCGACGTACACGCTGTCGCCCTCGCGATAGCGGCTGTAGGTCTCGAGCCCCAGCTCCTCGATCGTGTCCTTCAGGGCATCCTGATCGGGCGAGACCCACTGGCCGCCGATCTCGAGCATGGCGCCGTCGATGACGTCGGTCCACAGACGGCCTCCGACGCGGTCACGCGCCTCGAGGACGGCGACCGACAGGCCTGCCTTGCGCAGGTCGTTCGCGGCCGTGAGCCCTGCGGCTCCGGCTCCGACGATCAGCACGTCACGAGTGATCTCAGCCATCTGCTTCTCCTTCATTGGAAATGTGTGTGCCGGCCGCGACTCGAAATCCCCCGATCCTCGTCGCGGCCGGACGTGTGGTGGCGGTCACGACTGAGCGCGACCGCTGGTCTGTCAGGCCGCGTTCGCGGCGAGTGCGGCCGCGACGACGTCGAGGCCCTCGTTGAGCAGGTCGTCGCCGATCGACAGCGGCGGCAGGAAGCGGATGACGTTGCCGTACGTGCCGCAGGTGAGGACGATGACCCCCTGGGCGACGCACGCCTTCGCGACAGCAGCGGTGAGAGCGGCGTCAGGCGCCTTGGTCTCGGGGTCGACGAACTCGGCCGCGATCATCGCGCCATGACCGCGGATGTCACCGATGCGGGCATCCTTCTCCTGCATGGAGCCGAGACGCTGCACGAGGATCTCGCCGATCTCACGGGCGCGCTCGATCACGCCGTCGTTCTCGAAGACGTCGATCGCGGCGAGCGCTGCGGCGCAGGCGATCGGGTTGCCGCCGTAGGTGCCGCCGAGGCCGCCCGCGTGCGACGCGTCCATGATCTCGGAGCGCCCGGTGACGGCGGCGAGCGGCAGACCGCCGGCGATGCCCTTCGCGGTCGTCATGAGGTCGGGCTCGATGCCGAAGATCTCGCTCGCGAACATGTGGCCGGTGCGGGCGAAGCCGGTCTGCACCTCGTCGGCGATGAAGACGACGCCGTTGGCGCGGCACCAGTCGGCGATCGCCGGCAGGAATCCGTCGGCCGGCACGATGAAGCCGCCCTCGCCCTGGATTGGCTCGATGATCACGGCGGCGAGGTTGTCTGCGCCGATCTGCTTCTCGAGCTGCAGGATGACGCGGGCCGCAGCCTCGCCGCCCTCGAGCCCGTCGCGGAACGGGTACGACATCGGTGCGCGGTAGACCTCGGGGGCGAACGGGCCGAAGCCGCTCTTGTAGGGCATCGACTTGGCGGTCAGCGCCATCGTCAGGTTGGTGCGGCCGTGGTAGCCGTGGTCGAAGGCGACGACCGCCTGGCGACCGGTGTGCTTGCGGGCGATCTTGATCGCGTTCTCGACAGCCTCGGCGCCCGAGTTGAACAGGGCGGTCTTCTTGGCGAAGTCACCGGGGGTGAGACGGTTCAGCGCCTCGGCCACCTCGATGTACGACTCGTACGGCGAGATCATGAAGCAGGTGTGCGTGAACTGCGCGGCCTGGGCGGCCACCGCTGCGGCGATCTTGGGGTGGGCATTGCCGACGGTCGTCACGGCGATGCCCGAGCCGAGGTCGATCAGCGAGTTGCCGTCGGCGTCGACGACCACTCCCCCGCCGGCCGCGACGGCGGCCACGGGAACGGTGTGCCCGACGCCTGCGGCGACGGCATCCGCCTTGCGGGCGAGGATCTCGGCCGATCGGGGGCCGGGGAGTTCGGTCACGAGGCGACGCTCCTGGGGGAGGTCGGGTCCGCCGAGGGGGACTGCAACAGCTGCGGTGTCGAGGAGAGCCATGTTCGTGAGCGTACGACCGGATCCGCCGTGGGCGCATTCGCCCGGCTGTACAATCTCGAAGAGATCATCGCCCGACCGTATAACGCGCTGACCGCGGAGACGAGAGAGGAGCGTCGCATGGATGACACCGAGCAGCCCACCCTGCGCGCCCTTTTCCGACGTCGTGACCTCGGACTCGGCCTGATCTCGGCCGAAGAAGACCTTCCGGCCGGCGCCCTCGATCGTCCACTGCGCTGGGTGCACAGCTCCGACCTCGCCGACCCGACGCCGTTCCTCGCCGAGGATCTCGCTCTGCTGACCACAGGCACCCAGTTCGACGCCGGCACCGACGTCGATGTCTACGTGGGGCGGCTCGCGGATCGCGGGGTGCTCGGCCTCGGATTCGGCACGGACGTGCACCGCGCAGGGATCCCCGAGGAGCTGATCCTCGAGTGCGCACGCCGCGGGATCCCCCTCTTCGAGGTGCCCTATCGCACGCCGTTCATCGCGGTCGCCCGCGCACACTCCGAGGCCATCGCCGCTCAGGCATATGCCCGCAGATCATGGGCGCTCGACACCCAGCGCGCGCTCGCACTGGCGGCTCTCCGCCCGCGGGGACTCGACGCGACCGTCGCCGAACTCGGCCGTCGCCTCGGCGTCTGGGTCGGCATGTACGACGCGGCCGGTGCTCTGCAGCTGTCGCACCCCCGGTCAGCCGTGTCTGCGGGCCGCCTGACCGAGCTCGGCGAACGCGCCACCGAGATCCTCACCCGCGGACTCGAAGCAGGGCAGTCGCTGACGATCGACGATGAGACGTTCACGCTCTTCACGGTCGGCCGCGGCGGACATCTGCGGGGAGTGATCGCGCTGGCCGTCGATGCGCTCGACGCCGAGGCGCGCACGGTCGTGACCTCGGTGATCGCGATGGCCGGGCTCGCCCTCGAGCAGAGCGACCAGCTCGCCCGCAGCAAGCGTCGGCTGAACTCGCAGCTGCTGAGCTCTCTGCTCGATGACGACCCGTCCCTTGCACGGAAGGTGCTCGGCGGCATGCCGTCGGCGCCCGTCGTGGTGGCGATCGCCGCGGACGCGCCGACCGGACCGTTCGCCGACTGGTGGGACCGCCGCCGCGCGGAGCACGGCACCGCCAGTTTTCTCGCCGAGTCGCCGGAGGGCGTCGTGCTCTGCGTGTCGATGGCCGACGACGCACTGCTCGACGAGGTCGCCGCACGTTTCGGCATCCGCGTCGGCGCATCGGGCTCGGAGTCGTACGACGCGTTCTCGCGTGCCCACGCCCAGGCGCTCGCGGCACTGCGCCAGCAGTCCGGCACAGGGGTCTTCCACTTCGCCGATGCGGCGGGATCCAGCATCCTCAGCGCGCTCGCGACCGATGAGGCTCGCCTGGTCGCCGAGTCGCGCCTGGCTCCCCTGCGCGACCACGATGCGCGATCCGGCGGCGACCTGGAACGCTCTCTGCGAACCTGGCTCGAGCACGATGCGAAGGCCGATCCGGCGGCCGCTGCTCTCGGGGTGCACCGTCACACGTTGCGGTCGCGGATCACGCAGGCCGGCGCCCTGCTCGGCAGCGATCTGTCGTCGTTCCCCGCCCGCGCAGAGCTGTGGGCGCTGCTGCAGACGGCTCGGGACTGACGCCTTCGGCGTCGCTACTCTCCCGCACCCTCGCCGAGGTTGTCGGAGACGACCTCGAGCGCATGAGCCCGCGCCTGCACGGCATCCGCGCCCCGCTCCGCCGTGACGGCCGCGGCGAACACCTCGGCGAACACCAGATATGCGACGCGCGAGGTGTGCTCGAGCTCGTCGCGGAAGCTCACCCCGGTCGGGGCGATCACGAGCGACAGCGTCGCGGCCTCGGTCAGCGCCGATGAGGCGAAGGAGGTGAGGGCGATCACCGTCGCACCGCCCCGGGCTGCCGCGGTCGCGACGCGCAGGCTCGCCTCGTTCGCGCCCGATCCGCTGACGATGAGGCAGACGTCGTCGGGTGTGAGATGACGTGCGGCGATCTGCTGCGCGATGGCATCCGCGATGAACTCCGCCGCACGACCCGACGCGGTCAGCCGCATGGCGAGGTCGTTCGCGATGGGCGAGGACAGACCGTTCGCGAGCACGAGCAGCCGGCGAGCGGACGCTGCGAGCCGGACGGCCTCGCTCACGGCATCCGCGTCGAGCAGGCTCGCGAGGGCCGGAAGGGATGCCGCGACGCGATCGATCTCGCCCCGCATCCGCCCGAGCGCGCCCGGCCCGTGGTCGATGCCCGCCTCCCCCGGCCCGCTGCCGAGTTCGGAGGCGAGCGCGACGCGCAGCTGCGGGTATCCGCGGTAGCCGAAGCTCTGGCACGCGCGCACGACCGTGGCGCGGCCGACACCCGCTCGGTCGGCGAGCTCCTGGGCGGTCCATTCGACCACCGCCTCCGCCGACTCGACGATCAGCTCGGCGACGCGGCGTTCGGCGGGCTGCAGGGTGTTGAGCACCGCGGCGATTCGAGCGGTGGGTGGGGCGCTAGGAGAGAACACGGGCGCGGGCTCCCTCCATGATCCGGCGGCGGATCGCGCCGGACACGGCATCGATCAGCATCGTGACAGCGACGACCACGATGAGCAGGACGCCCACCGTCGACCACTCACGGTACTGGGTATAAGAGGTGAGCATGTCACCGATTCCGCCGACGCCGATCAGACCGAGCACGGCCGACGAGCGCACGTTGATCTCGAAGCGATACAGCCAGAACGACCAGAACGCGGGCTCGACCTGCGGCCAGACACCCCAACGCAGCACCTGCAGGGTACCGCCACCGGCCGCGCGTGCGGCCTCGATCGGCCCGGACGGCACGGCCTCGACCGCTTCGTATCCCCACTTGCCGAGTGTGCCGATGCCGTTGATCGCCAGCGCGAGCGCACCCGTGAACGGCGTGAGCCCGGTGACCGACAGGATCACGATCGCGATGATGATCTCGGGAACGGCCCGGATGAGCGAGAACAGGCCGCGCAGCAGCGCGCGCAGCCAGGCGGGGCCGAATCCGCGCGCGGCGAGCAGGCTGATGGGGGTCGCGAGCAGGATGCCGAGGATCGTACCGACCCACGCCATCTCGATGCTGCGCCAGGTCTGCCAGAGCGCCTCGGGCAGCTTCTCCCAGTTCGGGCTGCCGAACATCAGGAACGTGTAGCGGACGATCTCCGCAGGCAGGTCGGCGAGACGTGCCCAGTTGATGTCGATCGACCAGAAAGCCAGCACGACGATGGCGGTGACGATGATCCACGAGGCAACGAGCCACGGGCGTCGCGGCCTGTCGGGGATGACGGTGATGGCAGGAGGCGGAGTGAGCACGGTGGTCATACGAGCCTCCGTCGGATGGCGTCGGAGACGAAGTCGATCACGATGACGACGATGAGGATCTCCAGGATGATGAGCGAGAGCTGGTCGTAGCGGTAGAACGTGCGGACGGCGTCGATGAGCAGGCCCATGCCGCCGGCGCCGACCAGACCGAGCACCGTCGAGGCGCGGACGTTGAGCTCGAAGACGTAGAGGGTCTGGTTCGCGAACGCCGGCCAGGCGTCCGGGAGCGCGAGCGTGCGGTTGATCTTCGTCTGAGTGGCTCCGACCGCGCGGCCCGCCTCGAGCGGACCCCGGTCGTTGGTGTCGATCGCCTCCGACACGAGCTTGACGATGATTCCGACATTGAACAGCAGCAGCGCGAGGATGCCGGGGAGCGCGCCGACACCCACCATCGCGACGAGGATCGCCGCGTAGAGCAGGTCGGGGACGCTGCGGATGACGTTCAGGATGCCGCGCACGATGATGCGCGCCGGAGTGTTCGGGTTGGTGGCGCGAGCCGCCCAGAAGCTCAGCGGCAGCGAGATCACCGCGCCGATCGCCGTCGCAATGACGGCCATCTGCAGCGTCTCGATGAGCGGCGGGAGCGTGCGCGGGAAGAAGCTCCAGTCGGGCATCAGCAGCTTGATGATCTTGTCGGCGCCGTTCTGCCAGTTGCGCGCGATGGCCGAGAGGTCGACCCCGATGCCGATGCCGGGCAGGCACATGACCACGGTGATGGCGACGATGGCCAGCAGGATCACGGGCCCACGCCACGCGCCGGACGGCCGCCGAGGTATCTCGAGCGGTGCCGGTGTCGCCTCGGTCACGTGTCGAGCCGATCGTCGGCGGTGAGGGATCGACCGTAGATGCTCTCGAAGTCGGCATCCGTCGCGCTCGCTGCCGGACCGTCGTAGACGATCCTCCCCGCGCGCATGCCGATCATCCGCGCTCCGTATTCGCGGGCGAGGTCGAGCAGGTGCAGGTTGACCAGTACGGTGATGCCGAGGTCCCGATTGATGCGGCGGAGGTCGTTCATGACACCGTGCGCGGTCGGCGGGTCGAGGCTCGCGACCGGCTCGTCGGCCAGAACGATGCGCGGCTCCTGCGCCAGTGCGCGTGCGATGGCGACACGCTGCTGTTGCCCACCCGAGAGGTCGGATGCGCGCGAGTGGATCTTCGGCAGGATGCCGACACGGTCGAGCGCCTGATAGGCCAGCTGCCGGTCGGCGTCGGGGTAGGCGCCGAGCAGGGTGCGCCACAGGGACGTGTGGGCGAGACGCCCGACGAGCACGTTCTGCAGGACGCTCGCCCGGCCTGCGAGGTTGAACCCCTGGAACACCATGCCGATGTCGCCGCGCAGGCGTCGAAGAGTGCGGGGCGAGGCTCCGCTGACGCGGTGCTCGCCGACGTCCAGCGTTCCGCTCGTCACCGGCACGAGGCCGTTGATCGTGCGGATGAGAGTGGACTTGCCCGACCCTGAGAGGCCCACGACCGCGACCATCTCTCCGGCGTCGATGTCGAGCGAGACACGGTCGAGACCGACCGTCCCGTTCGGGTATCGCACCGTGACGCCATCGAGACGGATGGACCACGGCGTGGACGCCGCAGCCTGGGCTGCGGCGTCCACGTGCTGGATCTGATCGGACAATTTACTGGAGCCCCAGGGCCTGGGCGGCGCGGGCGACGACGTCGAGCGACTCGGGATCGGCGGGCGCGAGCTTCGTGATCGAGTAGATGCTCGTGAGGATCTCGGAGCCCTCCTCGGTGTTCGAGAAGTCTTCGAGAGCCGTGGAGATGCGGTCCTGCAGCTCGGGCGACAGGTCGGACGACAGCGCGACGCCGTCATTCGGGATCTCCTCGGTCAGGGCGAAGACGACGACCTTCTGGCCCACATCGGGGGTGTCCTTCTGCACGATCGTGCGGGCGTCCCAGAAGCTGAAGCCGACCTCGGCGTCGCCGTTGTAGACCGCCAGCACCGAGGCGTCGTTCGCGGTCACGGGGATCTGCTGGATGTCGGTGTCGGTGTCGAGTCCTGCCTCCTGCAGCGCGAGGACCGGGTAGATGTAGCCGGCCGGCGAGCCGGGTCCGAGCAACGCGACCTTCGCGCCTTCGACCTTGTCGATGCTGTCGAGACCGGCAGGACCCGACATGGCGTCGGCGCCGTTGCAGAACAGCATCCCGTCGCGCTCGACCGGCTCGTCGTCGCAGTACTTGTCCGGGTTGTTCGTCATGAACTGCGCGGGGTAGGTGATGTTGCCGTTGCGCTCGGTCTGCAGCACGACCGATGCGTCGTACATGTCGTTGGCCTGCCACAGCTGCAGCGACGGGAGGAACCCGATCTGCGCCTGACCTGCTCCCATCGCCTCGACCGCGGCCTGGTAGTCCTTGGAGACCACACCCGTGACCTCGATGCCGAGCTCCTCGGTGAGGTAGTCGGTGAGCGGAGCTGCGGTGTCGACGAGGCCGTCCTGGTCCTGCGAGGGGACGAGCGCGAGCACGAGCGATTCGGGGTCGGCAGCGGGGGCGGCGGACTCGTCGGGCGCGGCGGTGTCGGTCGAGCAGCCGGTGAGCACGACGGCGAGCAGGGCGCCCGCGGCGACGAGCCCCGCGGCGGTCCGGCGGAAGGGGGAGGTACGCATTGTCATCCTTCGATGGGGTGGTGGGTGTGAGGGAGGGTGGAGTGGTGCGGGTTCAGGAACGCAACCATGCGGTGAGCTGAGGGATCAGCGTCGCGAAATCGGCAGCGCGATAGGTGGGGGTCGCGTGGGGGTCGGCGAATCCGCCGATCAGCGCGGTCTCGTGGCCACGGGCGTGGGCGGGGGCGAGGTCGTTGTGCCAGATGTCTCCGATGCTCAGCACCCGCGCATCAGCGGGCAGGTCAGCCAGGAACACATCGAGACCGGCCGGCTTGCCCGCACTCGTGACGATGCGGTCGAAGAGCCCGGCGAGGCCGAGCGCGTCCAGCGCCTGGTCGATGCGGATCGCCGGTGCGTTGGTGACGAGAACGAGCTCCGCGTCAGCCGCAGCAGCGGCGAGGAAGACTGCGAGGCCGTCGGGTGCGGTGATCGGAGCCGCTGCGGTGGCGAGTTCTGCGCGGCTCGCGAGATACGCGGCGCTGAGCATCCGGGCATCCGCACCTCGAGCAGCCGCAGCCCGCCGCACTGCGTCGTAGCCGTCGAGGGCCTCACCGTCAGCAGCGGAGAGCGTCTCGCGGATGCCGTCGACGAAGCCGTGGTCGTCGTCGAGAGCGGCGGCCACCTGCGTGGCGTAGGCGAGAACGGGGCCGTCGCCGAGCGCGATCGTGCCGTCGAAGTCGAAGAGGAGAATGGAGTTCACGGTGTTCTTTCCGCATCCGCACTCTGATCTCGCGGACGCTCCGTCCAGCATGGTTAGTCATTGTGGACAGAAAGTCCCGATCGTGTGAACGCCGTGTGAACACTCCGTCCATCGGAGTCTTGTAGCGTGAACGCCGTGTCCGGAATCGACGACCTCACGACCGCTGCGATCCGCGCGCAGTCAGACTCGGCGACGGCCGCGAGGAAAGCCCTCGACAGTCTTCCGTGGCTCGTCGCCTCGCTCGAGGACGACCGTGCCCACGGACGCTTCGACGCCTGGGGCCGATCGACCGTGATCGACGAGAACATCGGCGCGGCCGTCATCTCTCCGGCGCTGTTCGACGAGTTGCACCGCCGAGCGGGCGTGAGGGCGCAGTGGCCCGTCGGCAACGCCGGCCTCCTGCACTGCTACGGGTATCTGCTGTCACTCGTCGAGACGCCGTACGGGCTCAAGCGCGACCGCTGGGTGACAGCCGCTCTCGCCGAGGCGTGCGCTCTCACACCCGACGCGTTCCTGCCCTGGCGCGAAGACGCCACACTGCTCGACAGGGCAGGCACCGCCGCATCCGAGATCCTCCACAGCGCATCATCGTCGCGCACAGCGACCGTCGACGAGCGACACACCCGCGTCGGGGTCACCCGCGAGCAGGGACCCGCGGCTCTGGTCTACGCGGTCGCCGCCGCCTCCGAGACCACTCCGCTGCTGATCACGATGTTCCCCGTCGCCGACGCGGGCGTCGTCCTGACCGAGTTCGCGAGCACTCCTCGCCTGCGCTGGAACGCGGTGTGATCCACATAGATCAGGCGCGCCGGTCACGATGCTGATCGGCGTCGAGTGGAACTTCGTCGCCTTCGCACTCGTGGCGATCGTCGCGGCGGTGGCCGTATCCCTGGTGCCGATGAAGCCCGCGACTCTCGGCTGAGGCACGTCAGCGTGGTGCGTGCGCCTCGAGGAACTCGTAGACGTCCGTCGTGTCGACCCCGGGGAAGGCACCGGTCGGCAGCGTTGCGAGCAGCGTGCGAGGAGTCTTGACGTTCGGCCAGGAGTTCTCGCGCCACCGCCCCTCGAGGTCGGCCGGCGCGCGGCGGCAGCAGACCTCGACCGAGTGCTTCGAGACCCCACGATGCGGGGTGTCCCGGCCGACGAACCACTTCGTGTCGTCGAAGCGCACGCCCACGCTGACCGAGTGCAGCCCCTCGCTCGACGCCTCGACACGGGCGGTGCACCAGTAGGTGCCGTTGCCCGTGTCGGTGTACTGGTAATACGGGTTGAAGCGGTCATCCTCGTCGAACACGACACGGCTCGTCCAGCGGCGACAGCACATCTGTCCCTCGATCGAACCGAGCCTGTCCGTCGGGAAGTTCACGTCGTCGTTCTCGTATGCCTTCGTGATCGTCCCCGACTCGTGCACCTTGAGGAAGTGCACCGGGATGTCGAGGTGGCGGGTTGCGAGGTTCGTGAACCGATGCGCCGCCGTCTCGTACGACACCGAGTAGGCGTCTCGGAGGTCTTCGATCGAAATGGCCCTGCGGGACTTCGCATCCTTCAAGGCGGGCACCACGTGGGCCTCGGGAACCAGCAGCGCCCCGGTGAGATAGTTCGTCTCGACGCGCTGGCGCAGGAACTCGGCATAGCTGCGCGGTTCGGCATGCCCGAGGATGCGACTGGACAGCGCCTGCAGCACAGCCGTTCTCGCATCGCCCTTGGCCGGCACACTGCTCGACAGATAGAGCCGCCCGTTCGCGAGGTCGGCGACACTGCGCGTGGTCTGCGGCAGATCGGGCGCGTAGTGCAGGGTGAAACCGAGATAGGCGGCGATCTCGGATGCGGTGCGCTGCGTGAGCGGTCCACCCGGATGCCCGACCGCCGCGAGTATCTCGGCGGCCTTGCTCTCGAGGTCGGCGAAATGGTTGTCCTGCCTGCGCATGAGGTGACGCAGCTCGACGTTCGCTCGCCTGGCCTCCTCCGGGGTCGCGGCCCGCTCGTCCCTGAGCCGGTCGATCTCGCCGTGCAGCGCGAGCAGCGCCTTCAGCGCATCCGTCGGCATGCTCTTGGCGATGCGGAAAGGCTCGATCCCGAGCGCCTGGAACGTCTGGCCTTTCATGGCGCGCTCGAGGGCGATCTCGATCGCGCTGCGCTCGTCGAGTGGCTCACCCTCGAGCAGCGCATCGATCGTGACACCGAGAGCGCGCGCGATCGCTTGAAGCTGGGTGAGCTTCGGTTCGCGCTTGCCGGTCTCGATCATCGACATCTGGCTCGGTGCTCGATCGACGGCCGCCGCGAGGTCGTCGAGGGTCATTCCCCGCGCGGTGCGCAGCTGACGGATGCGTCGACCGATCGTGAGGGAGTCGGCGTCTTCTTCGACCGCTGAATTGCTCATGCGGCCGATTCTGTCACAGAAACAGAATTTCGCGCGATCTTCACAAGCCGAGTGGCCGGTTTCAGGGTAGATCTTCACGCACAGTGGAAACACGCCACCCGGCTTCACGGTCCGGGCATCCAACGGAGGAGACACCATGACGAACACCGCTCAGAACCCCGCACCTCGCCCCGCCGGTCTGCGCGCCGGCGACCAGGTTCAGACGGCCGCCGAGCTCCGGGAGATCTGGGAGACGGATCCCCGTTGGGACGGTGTCGAGCGCACCTACTCGGCCGAAGACGTCATCCGCATCCGCGGCTCGGTGCGCGAAGACGCGACCCTCGCCCACCGCGGGGCCGAGAACCTGTGGAACCTGCTGCACACCGAGGACTACGTGCGGGCGCTCGGTGCCTACACCGGCGGCCAGGCTGTGCAGCAGGTGCGGGCAGGCCTCAAGGCCATCTACCTCTCGGGGTGGCAGGTCGCCGCCGACGGCAACCTCGCCGGCCAGACCTACCCCGACCAGTCGCTCTACCCCGCGAACTCGGTGCCGGCGGTCGTGCGTCGGATCAACAACGCGCTGATCCGCCAGGACCAGCTCGAGCACGCCGAGGGAGAGATCACCCAGGACTGGCTCGCGCCGATCGTGGCCGATGCCGAAGCCGGCTTCGCCGGGCCCCTCAACGCTTACGAACTCGCGCAGTCGCTGATCCAGGCGGGTGCCGCCGCCATCCACTGGGAGGACCAGCTGGCGAGCGAGAAGAAGTGCGGCCACCTGGGCGGCAAGGTGCTCGTGCCCACTCAGCAGCACATCCGCACGCTGAACGCGGCACGCCTCGCGGCCGACGTGTCGGGTGTCCCGACGGTCATCATCGCCCGGACGGATGCTCTCGCCGCCGACCTGCTCACCAGCGACGTCGACGAGCGCGACCAGCAGTTCACCACCGGCGAGCGCACGACCGAGGGCTTCTACCGCATCCGCCCCGGCATCGAGTCGGTCATCAGTCGCGGCCTGGCGTTCGCGCCGTACGCCGACCTGCTGTGGGTCGAGACGGGCGAGCCCGACATCGAGCTGGCGCGTGCGTTCGCCGCGGCGATCCACGAGCAGTGCCCCGGCAAGATGCTCGCCTACAACTGCTCCCCCAGCTTCAACTGGAAGCGCCACCTGTCGGACGCCGAGATCGCGACGTTCCAGCAGGAGCTGGCCGACCTGGGCTACAAGTTCCAGTTCATCACGCTCGCCGGCTTCCACGCCCTGAACCACTCGATGTTCGACCTCGCCCGCGGCTACGCCGATCGCGCCATGAGCGCGTACGTCGAGCTGCAGGAGGCCGAGTTCGCCGCAGAGGCGAACGGCTACACCGCCACCAAGCACCAGCGCGAGGCGGGCACCGGCTACTTCGACGTCATCTCGACCGCGCTCAACCCCGACAGCGCGACCCTCGCCCTCGCCGGCTCCACCGAAGCCGCGCAGTTCCACTAAGCCATTCCAAAGGACTCAGATCATGACCACTCCCACCGCTCCCCCGACCACCGCGCCGATCCAGACGACACAGCAGGGCCCGGCCATCAGCGTCACGGGCCCGCTGCGTGAGCGCTACGACGAGATCCTCACCCCCGAGGCGATCGCGTTCCTCACCGAGCTGCACCACCGCTTCGCCGCTCGCCGTCACGACCGGCTCGCCGACCGCATGCGCCGTCGGTTCGAGATCGGCAACGGGCACGACCCGCGCTTCCGTGACGACACCGCGCACATCCGTCAGGATGCCGACTGGCGTGTCGCCGGCCCCGGCCCCGGACTCGAAGACCGTCGGGTCGAGATCACCGGACCGACGGATCCGAAGATGACGATCAACGCGCTGAACTCCGGAGCGCGGGTGTGGCTCGCCGACCAGGAGGACGCCACGAGCCCCACGTGGAAGAACGTCATCGAGGGTCAGCTCTCGCTGCGCGACGCGATCTGCGGCGAGCTCTCCTTCACCGGACCTGCGAGCGACGCGGGGCCGGGCAAGGAGTACCGCGTGACCGCCGAACGCACGCCGACGATCGTGATGCGTCCTCGCGGCTGGCACCTTCCCGAGAAGCACCTGCAGTTCACCGATCGCGCGGGGCGCCGCACTGCGGCATCCGGTTCGCTCGTCGACTTCGGACTGTACTTCCTGCACAACGCTCGGGAACTGATCGCGAACGGCCGCGGACCGTACTTCTACATCGCCAAGCTCGAGTCGAGCGAAGAGGCGAAGCTGTGGGACGACGTGTTCACTTTCAGCGAGGAGTACATCGGCATCCCGCACGGCACGATCCGCGCGACGGTGCTCATCGAGACCCTGCCCGCGGCGTTCGAGATGGACGAGATCCTCTTCGAGCTGCGTGATCACTGCGCCGGCCTCAACGCCGGACGCTGGGACTACATCTTCTCGATCATCAAGAACTACCGCGGCCGGGGCGCGCGCTTCGTGCTTCCCGACCGCAGCGAGGTGACGATGACCGTTCCCTTCATGCGGGCGTACACCGAGCTGCTCGTGCAGACCTGCCACAAGCGGGGCGCCTACGCGATCGGCGGCATGAGCGCCTTCATCCCGAACCGGCGCGACCCTGAGGTGACGGCACGGGCGATCGAGAAGGTCTCGGCCGACAAGAAGCGCGAGGCCGGCGACGGCTTCGACGGCACATGGGTGGCGCACCCCGACCTGATCCCGACCGCGCAGGCCGAATTCGACGCCGTTCTCGGCGATCGCCCGAACCAGGTCGACCGCCAGCTTCCCGAGGTCACGGTGACCGCGTCGCAGCTGCTCGACCTGCACATCGGTCGCCCGATCACGGCTCAGGGCGTGCGTGACAACGTGTCTGTGGCGATCCGGTACCTCGAGGCGTGGTTGCGGGGCCTCGGCGCGGTGGCCATCGACAACCTGATGGAGGATGCCGCGACCGCCGAGATCAGTCGCTCGCAGGTGTGGCAGTGGATCCATCAGGATCGCACCACGGAGGACGGCACGCCGATCACCGCCGAGTACATCGAGGGCTTGATCGGCGAGGTGCTCGACGAGGTCGAACGACGCGACGACGACCGCTTCGACGACGCGGCATCAGTGTTCCGCGATGTCGCGCTGCACGAGGAGTTCCCGGCGTTCCTGACGCTCGGCGCCTACAGCCGCTTCCTCGTCGAGGAGGCCTGACCCTCTGCACGAGAGCCCCTCGGATGCCGCAGTTCGGCACCCGAGGGGCTCTGTCACGCGACGCCGGACGTGCGCCGAAGGGTCGGGTCCGCCCCTCGAGAACGGGCGTAGCCTGAGATCATGAGCGACGTCTGGTCCGACATCTCCTCCGAGTTCCTGCATCTGTATCCTCGCGGGCGACGGCTGGTCGTCGTCGCCGGAGCGGATGCCGAGCGCTCACGCCGCGCAGCGGACGACCTCGCCTCCACCCTGACGTCCGCGGGTCAGCAGGTCGAGCGGAAGCACAGCGCAGACGGGGACGAGCAGGCTCTGCGCGCCGACATCATCGCTCCGTTCCGCGCCGCACCCGACAGCGGCACCGTTCTCATCGTCTCGGGTCCGCCCGAGTTGCTCAGCACGACAGCGCGCGGACTCTGGAACTTCATCGTGTGGCAGCTCGCCGGCGACGAGACGCCGCACTCGATCGCCACTGCGATCGTCGATGTCTCAGACCCCGATCATCCGACCCGACGCTTCGCCGACTACTGCGCACTGCCCTCGTCGTTCGGCGCCTGACAGCATCCTCCGCAGCCGGGTTCGCGGGTGCCTCGGTCCCCCCGACCGAGGC
>NZ_JAPFGV010000014.1:0-104417 GCF_059803615.1 Microbacterium sp. SWDP-B6
AAGCTAAGCCTCACAGCGCCGATGGTACTGCAGGGGGGACCCTGTGGGAGAGTAGGACACCGCCGGACTTCTTTTAAACAGAAGAGCCACCCAATGTTGGGTGGCTTTTCTGCGTTAACGTGCGTTCGCGATGCGAGTGCCTCGACTGGCGCGGCACTCGCGGCCCTGCGAGATCCGCTATCGCTTGAGCCGTGACTCGAGCACGGATGCTGTCTCGCGGACAGCGGCTGCGAGCACGGTCTCGTCGAGATCCGTCCCGGCCCAGGTCACCGCGACAGCGGCTACGGGCCAGCCCGCGTGATCGCAGACGACCGCGCCGACGCTGCGCAGGCCCTCTGCCACCTCGCTGTCTTCGGTGGCATAACCTCGTGCACGCACCGTGCGCAGCAGCTCGCGCAGCTCGCTCGGCTTCCGAGGCCCGAGTCCGGTGCGGTCGGGAAACGCTGACGTACTCGGGTAGAGAGCTCGCACCTGCTCTCGGGGAAGCGCTGCCAGCATCGCGCGCCCCGACGCGGTCAGGTGGGCAGGAAGCCTCACTCCCACATCCGTGATGAGGGCCTGGCGTCGTGGGGCCCGCTCCTCGACGATGTAGAGCACGTCGCCGCCGCTCATCACCGCGAGGTGCGCACTCTCGCCGAGGCGGTCGGAGAGGGCGGCGACGAGTGGGCGCCCCAGACGCGCGAGCGGCTGCTGTCGCGCATACCCACCGGCGAGCTCGAACGCCGAGGTGCCGAGACCCCATCGTCGGTCCTCGCGCAGGTGGAGCACGAATCCGTGCTCGGCGAGGGTGGCCAGCAGGTGATAGACGGTCGAGCGCGGCAGCTCGAGTTCGCGAGCGATGGCTGATGCGGCGACCGGGGCCGGCCGCCCGGCGAGGTACCGCAGGATCCGCAGCGTGTTGTCGGCCGCCGGGACCTGTGCTGCGGCATCCGCTCTGTCTGGGATCACAGACAAAGGATCCCACGAACCGGTGTCGCCCGCGACCCTGCGGGTGTGGAATCGAGACATGACCGAACTGTCCTCCGTCCTCGTCGGCGATGCCCCACTGAGCCACGCCGATGTCGTCGCGGTCGCCCGCCACGGTGCGCCGGTGGCGATCAGCCCCGCAGCCCTCGCCCGAGTGGCGGACACACGCCGGGTGATCGACGGACTGGCCGCCGATCCGAACCCGCACTACGGCGTCTCCACCGGATTCGGCGCGCTCGCTACGACGTTCATCGCTCCGGATCGCCGGCTGCAGCTGCAGGCCAGTCTGATCCGCTCGCACGCGGCCGGCACCGGCGCGGAGGTGGAGCGCGAGGTCGTGCGCGGTCTGCAACTGCTGCGCCTGCAGACCTTGACCTCTGGGCGGACGGGCGTTCGCCCGGTCGTCGTCGAGACCTACGCGGGGCTGTTGAACGCGGGCATCACACCCGTCGTTCGCGAGTACGGCTCACTCGGCTGCTCGGGCGACCTTGCTCCCCTCGCACACATCGCCCTCGCTGCGATGGGCGAGGGCGATGTCCGCGCGGCGGATGGCGAACTCGTCGCGGCATCCGCGGCGCTCTCGGCTGCGGGCATCGAGCCGCTCACCCTCGTCGAGAAGGAGGGGCTCGCGCTCATCAACGGCACCGACGGCATGCTCGGGATGCTCGTGCTGGCGCTGCACGACCTCGAGACCCTGCTGCTCACCGCCGACATGGCCGCGGCGATGTCGGTCGAGTCGCAGATGGGCACGGATGCCGTGTTCGCGGCCGACCTCATGGCTCTTCGTCCGCAGTCGGGGCAGGCGGAATCGGCCTCGAACCTGCGGTCGTTCCTGCGGGACTCGCCGATCGTGCACAGCCACAAGGGGCCGGAGGACGGCCGCGTGCAGGACGCGTACTCGCTGCGCTGCTCGCCCCAGGTGCACGGAACCGCGCGCGACACGATGGGCTATGCCTCGATGATCGCCGAGCGAGAGCTCGCCAGCGTGATCGACAACCCGGTCATCACTGTCGACGGCCGCATCGAGTCGAACGGCAACTTCCACGGCGCACCCGTCGCAGCCGTCCTGGACTTCCTGGCGATCTCCGTGGCTGACGTCGCGTCGATCTCGGAGCGCCGTACAGACCGGGCGCTCGATCCGGCCAGGAACCACGGCCTGCCCCCGTTCCTGGCCGACGAGGTCGGCGTCGACTCTGGGCTGATGATCGCTCAGTACGCTTCCGCAGGCATCGTCTCGGAGCTCAAGCGCCTCGCCGTGCCGGCATCCGTCGATTCGATCCCTTCGTCGGCGATGCAGGAGGATCACGTGTCGATGGGCTGGGCCGCGGCCCGCAAGCTCCGTCGGGCGATCGACGGACTCGCCCGTGTCATCGCCATCGAGATCCTCACCGGCGCCCGCGCGCTCGACCTGCGCGCCCCGCTGCAGGCAGGCCCTGCGACCGGTGCCGTGCGCGATCTGGTGCGCACCGTCGCCGCAGGACCAGGACCCGACCGATTCCTCTCCCCAGACATGGAAGCCGTGACCGCACTCGTGCAGTCCGGCGCAATCGCCCGCATCGCAAAGGAGCACGCGCATGACTGACACCACGGCCCCCGACTCGACGACGACGACGAGCACCGCCCCCGACTCGAGGACGACGACCGCGACAGGACCGCGCGTCGTTCGCGCCGCCCGCGGCAACCAGCGCACGGCCAAGAGCTGGGGCGCCGAAGCCGCCAAGCGCATGCTGATGAACAACCTCGACGCCGAGGTGGCCGAGCATCCCGAAGACCTCGTCGTCTACGGCGGCACCGGCAAGGCGGCGCGCAGCTGGGAGGCGTACGACGCGATCGTCCGCACCCTCGACGAGCTCGAGCCGGACGAGACGCTGCTCGTGCAGTCGGGCAAGCCGGTCGGCGTCTTCCGCACGCACGAGTGGGCGCCGCGAGTGCTGATCGCGAACTCGAACCTCGTGGGCGACTGGGCGAACTGGCCCGAGTTCCGCCGGCTCGAGGAGCTGGGGCTGATCATGTACGGGCAGATGACCGCGGGGTCGTGGATCTACATCGGAACCCAGGGCATTCTGCAGGGGACCTACGAGACGTTCTCGGCCGTCGCCCGGTCGCTCGGCAGAGACTCGCTGAAGGGAACGCTGACTCTGACCGGCGGTGCCGGCGGAATGGGTGGCGCGCAGCCGCTGGCGGTCACCCTCAACGACGGTGCCGTCCTCATCGTCGACGTCGACGAATCGCGCCTCGCCCGTCGTGTCGAGCACGGCTACCTCGACGAGTACACGACCGACCTCGACGCGGCGATCGCCCGGGTCGTCGCGGCGAAGGACGCCGGCGAGGCCCTGTCGGTCGGCGTCGTCGGCAACGCGGCGGAGGTCTTCCCCGAGCTGCTGCGCCGCGGTGTGCCGATCGACATCGTCACCGACCAGACCAGTGCGCACGACCCGCTCGCCTACCTGCCCGTCGGCATCGCAGTCGCCGAGTGGAAGGCAGAGGCCGAGCGGGACGCCGAGGAGTTCACCCGCCGCTCGCGCGAATCGATGGCGCAGCACGTCGCCGCGATGGTGGCCTTCCAGGATGCGGGGGCCGCGGTCTTCGACTACGGCAACTCGATCCGGGCCGAGGCGCAGCTCGGTGGCTTCGACCGCGCCTTCGAGTTCCCGGGGTTCGTGCCGGCGTACATCCGCCCGCAGTTCGAAGAGGGCCGTGGGCCCTTCCGCTGGGCCGCTCTCTCGGGAGATCCCGAGGACATCTACAAGACCGATCGTGCGATCGCCGAGCTGTTCCCCGAAGACAAGGCTCTGCACCGCTGGCTCGAGAAGGCCGGTGAGAAGGTGCACTTCGAGGGCCTGCCTGCCCGCATCTGCTGGCTCGGCTACAAGGAGCGTCACCTGGCGGGCCTCAAGTTCAACGAGATGGTGGCCTCCGGCGAGCTCGCCGCCCCGATCGTGATCGGCCGCGACCACCTCGACTCGGGTTCGGTCGCCTCGCCCTATCGCGAGACCGAGGCCATGAAGGACGGGTCGGATGCCATCGCCGACTGGCCGCTGCTGAACGCGCTGCTCAACACGGCATCCGGCGCATCGTGGGTGTCGCTGCACCATGGCGGCGGCGTTGGGATCGGCCGCTCGATCCACGCCGGCCAGGTCACCGTGGCCGACGGCTCGGCGCTCGCCGCCGAGAAGCTCGAGCGCGTGCTCACCAACGACCCCGGCACGGGCGTCATGCGACACGTCGACGCGGGGTACGAGCACGCTCGCGACATCGCCCGCGAGCGCGGCCTGAAGGTGCCGATGCTGTGAGCACCTCGCTGATCACGAACATCGCTGAGCTGACGACCAACGTCGGCTCATCCGACGGCGACCGCTTCGGCACCCTCGTCGAGGCGGCCGTTCTCATCGACGGCGAGCGGATCGCCTGGGTCGGCTCGGCCGACGACGCACCGGATGCCGACGAGATCGTGGACGCGGGCGGACGTGCCGTCATCCCCGGGTTCGTCGACAGCCACAGCCACCTGGTGTTCGGGGGCGATCGTGCCGCCGAGTTCGAGGCGCGGATGGCCGGGCAGAAGTACGCGGCCGGCGGCATCCGCTCGACCGTCGCGGAGACCCGAGCGTCGAGCGACGATCAGCTGCGCGCGCGGCTGCGGGGATTCGTCGACGAACTGCTCGCTCAGGGCACCACCACGATCGAGATCAAGAGCGGCTACGGGCTGAGCGTCGCGGACGAAAAACGTCTCGTGCGCCTCGCTGCCGAGGTCACGCCGGAGGTGACGTTCCTCGGTGCCCATGTGGTTCCCGCGGACTACGCCGGCCGTGCCGACGAGTATGTCGACCTGGTGACCGGGCCGATGCTCGACGCCTGTGCACCGCACTCGAAGTGGATCGACGTGTTCTGCGAGACCGGGGCGTTCTCGGTCGAGCAGTCGCGGCGGGTGCTCGACGCCGGCATCGCGAAGGGACTGATGCCGCGCGTGCACGCGAGCCAGCTCGGCCCGGGTGACGGAGTCCGTCTCGCAGTCGAGCTCGGCGCGGCATCCGTCGACCACGGCACCTACCTGACGGACGCCGACACCGCAGCGCTCGCCGGATCCGACACCGTGCTCACCCTGTTGCCCGGGGTGGAGTTCTCGACCAGGCAGCCGTATCCCGACGCCCGCCGACTCATCGACGCGGGAGTCACCGTGGCGATCGCCTGCGACACGAACCCGGGGTCGAGCTTCACCTCCTCCATGCCGTTCTGCATCGCGATCGCCGTGCGCGACATGGGGATGACACCCGCCGAGGCCGTGTGGGCGGCGACCGCCGGGGGAGCGCTGGCACTGCGGCGCGACGACGTCGGCGTCATCGCACCTGGGGCGCGGGCCGACCTCGTGCTGCTGAAGGCTCCCACCCGCATCCACCTGGCCTACCGCCCGGGGGTGCCGCTCGTCGAGCAGGTCTGGAAAGACGGTGTCGCGGTTTTCCACGCTCGCGGAACGGAGGATCATGGCCCTGTCGCACGATGACCTCTGGCCGCGTGCCGGGTCGTGGCCCGCGTTCGCCGCAGGGGATGATGCGGATGCCGTGCTGCTCGGTGTTCCTACGTGGCGCACCTCGCTGTCGCCGACCGGCGCGCACGCGACACCCGCCGCGATCCGGGAGGCGCTCACCCGCTACAGCGCCACCCTGATGGGTCCGCCGGTCGTCGACCTCACCGAGGCGCTGCGCGTGCTCGACGCGGGCGACATGGCCGAACCAGACGGAGAGGACGGCATCGCTGCGACGGTCGCGCGGGTGCGCGAGCTCGCCGATGCCACGCGCCTCGTCATCGCGCTCGGCGGCGACAACGCTCTGACCTACCCGGTCGCGCGGGGCGCTCGGGCCACCGGACTGATCACGATCGACGCCCACTTCGACCTGCGCGACGGGATCTCGAACGGCTCACCCGTGCGGCGGCTCGTCGAGGATGCGCCGGAGGGCGAGCGGATCGATCCGACGCGGATCGTCCAGATCGGCATCGCGGACTTCGCGAACTCCGCCGCGTACGCCGCGCGCGCCGCCGACTGGGGCATCCGCGTGATCACCCTCGACGAGGTGCGCCGAAGGGGCATCGCCGAGGTCATCGCCGAAGCCACGCGCATCGCGGGAGCGGGCGCCGGTGCCCGCATCCACCTCGATGTCGATGTCGACGCCGCCGACAGGGCCGCAGCGCCCGGTTGCCCGGCATCCGTCCCCGGCGGCTTCGCCGCGTGGGAGCTGCGCGCGCTCGTCCGCGCGCTCGTCGCGGATCCGCGGGTCGTCAGTGCGGACATCGCCGAGGTCGACGCGACGGCCGACGCCGATGACATGCGCACGGTGCGCCTCGCCGCGCTGTGCGTGCTCGAGATGCTCGCCGCCCTCGCCACCCGATGACTGCGAGTTCTCTCCGCGCAGCGTCGATGATGCTCGTTCGCGCGGGCGGCGTGCCGAACCTCAGAGGCCGGCAGCCCTCTCCAGCTGCGCGAGCCTCTCC
Organism: Microbacterium sp. SWDP-B6; assembly: GCF_059803615.1. NCBI lineage: Bacteria > Bacillati > Actinomycetota > Actinomycetes > Micrococcales > Microbacteriaceae > Microbacterium > Microbacterium sp. SWDP-B6. Next base: position 6,451 of record NZ_JAPFGV010000014.1, read on the forward strand.
TGCGGGTTCCCGGTGAGCGTCACGATCGGCGGCGCACCACCGGCGCGTTCGAGGTCGTCGAGCGCATCCATAAGAGCGCTCTCCATCGCCTCTCGGAGGGCCGGATCCTCGTCGTCGGGAATGTCGATCGGGTGCCGCAGGTCCAGCGGCACGACGGCGATCAGATCGATGTGGGCCATGGAGGTCTCGACCAGCTCCTGGGCTCGAGAGAGCAGGGCGCCGTCGCCGCGTCCCAGCATCTCCAGCGCGGTGAGGTAGGCGAGGAAGTCGACGGGACCACGTTCCGAGATGACGGAACTCTCTCGCGCCGACTCTCGCAACCGAGAGACCGTCACGCGGAGCTGCGCCACGAAGCTCGCCGCGCCAGTGGGCGCCCCCGACTCGACGTCGTCGAACGGATCGCCGAGCACCGTGTACTCGGGATGTGCCGCGCGGAAGTCTGAGATCAGGGTGCTCTTGCCGCTCGCGTGCGTGCCCGACACGACGATCCGCACGCCTCAGACTCCGGGGATGACCAGGTGCGCGATCGTGAAGATCGCGAGGCCCGCCAGCGCGCCGACGAAGGTGCCGTTCAGGCGGATGTACTGCAGGTCGCGGCCGACCATGAGCTCGATCTTCTCGGTGGTCTCGATCGGGTCCCAGCGCTCGACGGTGTCGGTGATGATCGACGCGATGTCGTGGCGGTAGCGGTCGACGAGGAACACCGCGGCATCCGACACCCACGTGTCGACGCGGTGCTGCAGTGCGGCATCCGTCGTCAGCCTGTCGCCGACTTCCCGCAGAGCCTGAGCCGCGCGGACGCGCAGCCCGCTCTCGGGGTCGGCGAGGGCGGCGAGCAGTCCGTTCTTCGCCGTGTTCCACGCCTCGGCGGCGAGGGCGCCCACGCGGGGGCTGTCGAAGAGCGACGACTTGGCGTTCTCGAGCTTGGCGCGCGTCTCCGGGTCGTTCTGCAGGCTGTCGGCGAGGCGGGCGAGGTACCCGTCGACCGCGAGACGGGCCGGATGCTGCGGATCGGCCTGCACGGCGCGGACGAACTTCACGGCCTCGTTGTAGGCCGTGTCGTCGACGAACCGGTGCGCGAGCTTCGGCACCCATCCGGGCAGCCTGCGTGAGATGAGACCCGAGAACGACTCGGCGTTCGCGTCCAGCCAGCGGCCGATGCTGTCGGCCGCGAGGTCGACGGCGCCGTGATGCGCGCCGGCCTCGACGATCTTCTCGAGCCAGGCGCCGGCGGGCGGGCCCCACTCGGGGGAGACGAGGTGCTCACGGGCCAGGTCTGTGATGAGGTCTCGCACGTCGTCGTCGCTGAGGGCGTTGAGCACGGCGGTCGCGATCGTCGCTCCCTCGGCGCCCACGCGCTCGGCGTGGGCCGGCTCTCGCAGCCACTCGCCCGCGCGCTTCGCGATCGCGGTGCTCGCGAGCTTGGTGCGCACGACGCTCGCCTCGAGGAAGTTCGTCTCGACGAACTCGCCGAGCGTGCGGCCGATCTCGTCCTTGCGGTTCGGGATGATCGCGGTGTGCGGGATCGGCAGGCCGAGTGGACGACGGAACAGCGCGGTCACGGCGAACCAGTCGGCGAGGGCACCCACCATGCCGCCTTCGGCGGCGGCGCGCACATAGCCGAGCCACGGCTGCCGTTCCTGGAACGCGAACGCGAAGACGAAGACGACGGCCATGAAGATCAGCGCGCCGAGCGCCACGGCCTTCATTCGTCGGAGAGCGCGAAGTCGCGCCTGGTCTGCGGGCGACAGGAGCGCCATCGGGGTTCGCGGCATGACGTCATCCTTTCACGGGGAGTTCGAGCCGAGTACGGCGTACCGCATCGAGTCCTGTCGTCCGTCGAGAGATCTGGGCTGTGTAGTACCATCACTACATTCGGAATCGAGGTACATCGTGTTCACCATGACCGCTCGAGAATTCAACCAGTCCGTCGCGCGCGCTCAGCGCGTCGCCGACGACCAGCCCGTGATGATCACGAAGCGCGGCGAGCCCGCGTACGTGCTCTTGAGCATCGACGAGTACGAACGGCTAGCCCCGGCCCGGCCCGGGTCGATTCTCGAGTTCCTCGCGATGCCGGAGGAGGACCTCGTGGACGACGACGGCGAGTTCGATCGCATCATCGACGAGATCGTCGCCGACCGGAAGACGGACTTCGGTCGTCCTCCGATCGAGTTCTGACCGATGTATCTGCTCGACACGAACACGTTCTCCGACGCGAGGCGCGGATTCGGAGCCGGCATCGCCGCTCGCACCTGGATGGAGAGCGGGGAGCCCGAGGCTCTTCACATGAGCGCCATCACCGACTATGAGCTGGAACTCGGTGTCCTCGGACTCCAGCGGCGCGACCCGCGTCAGGCGAGAGCACTCCGACGCTGGCTGGACGCGCTCCGACTCGGGCTCGGCTCCCGCATCCTCCCCGTCTCTCCGCAGATCGCGCGGACGTGCGCCGCTCTCAACGTGCCGGATCGTCGTCCGTGGGCTGACGCGCTGATCGCGGCCACAGCGTTGCATCACGGCCTGACTCTCGTGACGCGCAACACGAAGGACTTCGAGATCCCCGGCCTGTCGGTGCTGAACCCGTTCGAGGACTGACAGCGGCAGAGGCCGAGTACCCTCGAAACGTGATCGAAGACATCAAGAAGCGTGCACTGCACCGCACCAGCATCCTCGAAGGTCAGATGCGCGGAGTCGCGCGAATGATCGAGAACGAGGAGTACTGCATGGACATCATCACGCAGTCCCGCGCGATCCAGCGCTCTCTGGAGTCTCTCAACCGCCTGCTGCTCGAGAACCACCTGCGCACGCACGTGACGCACATGTTCGACGAGGGCGGGGAGGAGCGCGACAAGGCCGTCGACGAGCTGCTCAAGGCGTTCGACTTCGACCGCAAGTAGAGCCGCGCTCCTCCTCTCGATCAGCGTCCGCCGCCGAACACCTCGCCCTCCATGGCGTCGTAGCCCTCGGCCTGCGGGTCTCCGTGCGAACCGCCCGACAGCGCGTACTCCTCTTCGGGGGAGAGCACGAGACGGTGCCGGAAGAACAGGCCGAAGCCGAGCAGGATGATCACATAGACGATCGCGATCGCGATGATCGCCGGGCCGAACGTGGGGTTCAGCAGGAAGCCCACGAAGATCAGGGCGGCGATCACGAGGGCGATGACCGCACCCGGGATTCCCCACGGGCTCACGTACGGGCGGTCGACGTTCGGGAACTTCTTGCGCAGGATGATGAACGACACGAGCTGCAGTCCGTAGGCGACGACTGCTCCCCAGACGGCGATGTTCAGGACGATCGCACCGGCGACCGTACCCGCGCCCTCGGAGTCGACCGCGGTGAGCACGTCGAGCACGATCAGCGCGACGAAGCCGATGGCTGCACCCACCGTGAGGGCGACCCACGGCGTCTGGCGCTTTCCGGTGAGCGAGAGGAAGCGCGGGTAGTACCCAGCGCGCGACAGCGAGTACATGTTGCGTCCGTAGGCGAACATGATGCCCTGCAGTGAGGCGAGCAGGCCGATGAGTGCGAACAGCGCGAGCACGGCGGCGAGCTGGTCGCCCACGATCGCGCGGAAGCCGTCGAGCAGCGGTTCGCCGGCGGTGCCTGTCGCTTCGGCACCGAGCACGCCGGTGTTGAGGAACAGCACCAGGAGGCCCGTGACGATGAGGGTGCCGCGAGCCCAGAACCCCGCCTTGGGGATGTCGCGCGTCGGGTTGTGCGATTCCTCCGCCGCGAGCGGCAGCTCCTCGATGCCGAGGAAGAACCACATCGCGAAGGGCAGTGCGAACAGGATCGGCAGGACGCCGTGGGGGAGGAACGCCGTCTGGCCCTCGTCGGGCACGATGTCCCACAGGGCATCCCACGAGAACGCGCCCGAGAAGAGCGCCATGGCGGAGAAGACCAGGATGATCCCGATCGAGATCACCGACACGATGATCGCGAAGCGGAACGAGATCGCCGCGCCCGCGGAGTTCAGGGCGATGAAGACGATGTAGAGGATGAGGTACCAGACCCATCCGGGCAGCTCGAGGCCCAGCAGCTCACTCGTGATGCCGTTCGCATACGACGCCGAGAAGTAGACGATCACCGCCGTGGTCGCGACGTACTCGATGGTCTCGGCCGCGCCGGTGACGAGGCCGCCCCACGGGCCCATGGCTGAGCGGGCGAACGAGTAGGCTCCGCCGGTGTGCGGCATCGCGGCCGCCATCTCTCCGATGGCGAAGATCATGCCGTAGTACATCGCGACGAGGATGGCGAAGGCGATGAGCATCCCGCCGAAGCCTGCGAAGTCGATGCCGAAGTTCCACCCGGAGAAGTCGCCCGAGATCACGGCGGCGACCGCGAGGCCCCACAGGCCCCAGACTCCGGCAGACCTCTTCAGCGTGCGTTTCTCGAAATACTCACTCCCGGCGCGTGTATAGGTCGCTCCGGCGACCTTGCGGGATTCATTGCTCTGCTGGGACATCCGCTCTCCGTTCGCATGCGTGCAGGCGCCGGGTGCACCTTGCGGACGATTGTGACAGTCAATGGTGGTTTCGTCTACCTTTAAACGGCAAGGTGATCTACTCTGAGGGCGAAGCCGGTCGGCCGATCGCTTCACAGCACGAGAACGGAGCGTCAGATGGCGGGCAACCTGAGCATCGACCAGCTGGATGCCGGCATCGCCGCCGGCGAGATCGACACGGTGATCGTGGCCTTCGCCGACGCGCAGGGCCGGCTGGTCGGCAAACGTGTGTCGGCGCGGCTGTTCCAGGAGGACATCCTGGCCCACGGTGCCGAGGCGTGCGACTATCTGCTCTCGGTCGACGTCGACATGAACACCGTCGACGGCTACGCGATGTCGGGCTGGGATCGCGGCTACGGCGACATGGTGCTCAAGCCCGACGTCGAGACGCTGCGCAACATCCCCTGGCTCGACGGCACTGCTCTCGTCATGGCCGACCTCGTCTGGCAGAACGGCGAGCCGGTCGGGCCCTCGCCCCGTGCGATTCTCGACCGTCAGCGCGACCGCCTCGCTGAGCGGGGATGGACCGCCTACTCCGGAACTGAGCTCGAGTTCATCGTCTTCGACAACACGTATCGCGATGCGTGGGCGCGCAAGTACGAAGGTCTGACGCCCGCGACCGATTACAACGTCGACTACAACCTGCTCGCCTCGACCCGTATGGAGCCGCTGCTGCGCGACATCCGCAACAGCATGGACGGGGCAGGGCTCTACTGCGAGGGCGTGAAGGGCGAGTGCAACTTCGGTCAGCAGGAGATCGCGTTCCGCTATGCGGAGGTGCGAGAGACCGCCGACCAGCACGCGATCTACAAGAACGGTGCGAAGGAGATCGCCGAGCAGCACGGGCAGGCGCTCACGTTCATGGCCAAGTTCAACGAGCGCGAGGGCAACAGCTGTCACATCCACCTGTCGCTGCGCGACGAGTCGGGCGCTCCGGTCATGGCGGGCGACGGCGAGCACGGCTTCAGCCCCGTGATGGAGCACTGGATCGCCGGCATCCTCGCCACGCTCCGCGAGTTCACCCTGCTGCTCGCGCCGAACATCAACTCGTACAAGCGCTTCGCGAAGGGCAGCTTCGCGCCGACGGGAGTCGCGTGGGGAATCGACAACCGTACGTGTGCCCTGCGCGTGGTCGGTTCAGGCTCGGGGCTCCGGGTGGAGAACCGGGTGCCCGGGGGAGACGTGAACCCGTACCTCGCGATCTCGGCGATCATCGCTGGCGGGCTGCACGGCATCGAGAACGAGCTGCCGTTGCCCGAGCGGTTCACCGGCAACGCCTATGAGGCCGGGGTCGATCATCTGCCGACGACCCTGCGCGAGGCCGCGAAGCTGTTCAGCGAGTCGACCATCGCGCGCGCGGCGTTCGGCGACGACGTGGTCGAGCACTACCTGAACCAGGCCCGCATCGAGGTGGAAGCCTATGACGCGGCCGTCACCGACTGGGAGCGCATCCGTGGCTTCGAGCGCCTCTGACCCCAGGCCGCTGATCGGCGTCACGACGTACCTGGAGCGCGCGCAGCAGGGGGTGTGGGATGTGCGGGCGGCGTTCCTGCCTGAGCAGTACCTCACGAGCGTGACCTCCGTCGGCGGCATCGCGCTGCTCCTGCCTCCGCAGGATCCGGATGCCGCGGATGCGGCCATCTCGGGCATGGACGGCCTCGTGCTCTCGGGCGGTGCTGATGTGGCCCCCGAGCTGTACGGCGAGGACCGGCATCCGCTCACCGACCCCGCCCGCGTCGACCGTGATGCATGGGAGCTCGCCCTGTTCCGGGCGGCGGAGCGCCGTGGCATCCCGGTGCTCGCGATCTGCCGCGGTCTGCAGCTCGTGAACGTCGCCCGCGGCGGCACCCTGCAGCAGCATCTGCCCGAATCGCTCGGCACCGAGAAGTACCGCATCGGCGGCGGCGTCTTCGCCGAGAACGACGTCGAGGTGTCGACCGACACTCCGCTCGCCGAGATCATCGGCGAGACCGAGATGCGCGTGCACAGCTACCACCACCAGGGCGTCGGTCGACTCGGCGACGGTCTCGTGGCGGCTGCGCACTCCGACGACGGACTCGTGCAGGCCTTCGTCGACACCTCGGCCGGCCACATCGTCGGCGTCCAATGGCACCCCGAGGAGAACGCCGAGGATCGGCGGCTCTTCACCGATCTCGTCGCACAGGCCCGCGCGTTCGCCGCGCGGCGGAAGGAGGACGCCCGATGAGCGCGTTCACAGTCATCAACCCGTCGACCGGAGCGGCGATCCGCGAGATCGTTCGCGCCGACATCGGAGAGACGGATGCCGCGATCGCGCGCGCCGTCGTGGCGCAGCGCCGATGGGCCGCGCTGGCCCCGGTCGCTCGGGCCGATGCCCTCCGCGCGTTCGCTCGCACGGTCGAGGCCGCGGCCGAAGAGCTCGCCCAGCTCGAGGTGCTGAACTCCGGGCATCCGATCGGTTCCGCCCGATGGGAGGCCGGTCACGTCGCGCAGGTCCTCAACTACTACTCCGCCGACCCTGAGCGACTGTCCGGCCGGCAGATCCCGGTGGCAGGCGGACTCGATGTCACCTTCCACGACCCCTACGGCGTGGTCGGCGTCATCGTGCCGTGGAACTTCCCGATGACGATCGCCGCCTGGGCGTTCGCGCCGGCGCTCGCCGCAGGGAACGCCGTGGTGCTGAAGCCCGCCGAGCTCACCCCTCTCACGGCCATCCGCCTCGGCGAACTCGCTCTCGAAGCGGGGCTCCCCGAAGGACTCTTCGAGGTCGTCACCGGATCGGGCTCGGTCGTCGGGCAGCGGCTCGTCGAGCATCCGGATGTCCGCAAGGTCGTGTTCACCGGGTCGACCGAGGTCGGCATCGAGGTCGCGGCCGGATGCGCCCGAGCGCTCAAGCCCGTCACGCTGGAGCTCGGCGGCAAGAGCGCCAACATCGTCTTCGCCGACGCGGACCTCGAGAAGGCCGTCGCGGCGGTTCCGGGTTCGGTGTTCGACAACGCGGGTCAGGATTGCTGCGCCCGCAGCCGGCTGCTGGTGCAGCGATCGGTGTACGACCGATTCCTCGAACTGCTCGAGCCCGCTGTCGCTGCGTGGCGAGTAGGAGACCCGTCGAGCACCGACACCGACATGGGACCGCTCATCTCGGCCGCACACCGCGACACGGTCTCGGGGTTCCTCGACGACGCGAACATCGCCTTCCGCGGCAGCGCACCCGAGGGTGACGGCTTCTGGTTCGCCCCGGCCGTGGTGCTCGCCGATCCGTCCGACCGCATCGCGCAGCAGGAGGTGTTCGGCCCGGTCGTCGCGGTCATGCCGTTCGATGACGAAGCCGATGCGATCCGGCTCGCGAACGACACCGCCTACGGGCTCGCCGGCTCGATCTGGACCGAGAACCTCGGCCGCGCCGTGCGCGTCTCGCGGGGTGTTCAGAGCGGCGTGCTGTCGGTCAACTCGCACTCGTCGGTGCGATACGCGACGCCGTTCGGCGGCATGAAGGCCTCGGGTCTCGGGCGTGAGCTCGGGCCCGACGCCGCCGAGCACTTCACCGAGACCAAGAACGTCTTCTTCGCGACCGACGAATCCTGACAGCGACACCCGGCCCGACCTTTTCACTGCAACGGAGAAACACACATGAGCATCGATCTGACCCAGCGCCTCAAGGACCGCGTCGCCATCATCACGGGTGGCGCGAGCGGAATCGGCTTCGCCACAGCCCAGCGCTTCGCCGCCGAGGGCGCGTTCGTCGTCATCGCCGACGTCGACCCCGCCACGGGCGAAGCGGCAGCGGCCGAGGTGGGCGGAGCGTTCCGCATCGTCGACGTGGCCGACGAGGCCATGGTCAACACGCTCTTCGACGGGGTCGCCGCCGAGTTCGGGCGCATCGACATCGCGTTCAACAACGCCGGCATCTCGCCCGCCGACGACGACTCGATCGAGACGACCGAACTGCCGGCCTGGGATCGGGTGCAGGACGTGAACCTCAAGAGCGTGTACCTGTGCAGCCGCGCGGCGCTTCGCCACATGGTTCCGGCCGGTCGAGGCTCGATCATCAACACGGCCTCCTTCGTGGCGCTGCTGGGATCGGCCACCTCGCAGATCAGCTACACCGCATCGAAGGGCGGCGTGCTCGCGATGTCGCGCGAGCTCGGCGTGCAGTTCGCCCGGCAGGGAGTGCGCGTGAACGCCCTGTGCCCGGGACCGGTCAACACCCCGCTGCTGCAGGAGCTCTTCGCAAAAGACCCCGAGCGCGCGCAGCGCCGACTCGTGCATGTGCCGATGGGACGCTTCGCAGAGCCGTCCGAGCTCGCCGCCGCTGTGGCCTTCCTCGCCTCGGACGACTCGTCGTTCATCACCGCGAGCGCCTTCGTCGTCGACGGCGGCATCACCAACGCCTACGTCACCCCGCTGTGAAGCGCGATCATGTCGCTGTGACAGGCTGAGAAGCATGAGCGAGAACCCCTCCGACGGCGATCTCGTCGAGGTGCGCCGGGCGGTCTACCGGCCGCTGCGCCGAGGCAACGCCCTCGAGGATGCGGTCGCTCGCCTCGTGCAGACCATCCGTCTCGGCGTGGTCGCGCCGGGGGAGTCGCTGCCGCCCGAGCGTGAGCTCGCGGCATCCTTCGGAGTGAGCCGCGACACCGTCCGCGAGGCGATCCGCGAACTCGCGGACACGGGGTACCTCGTGCCGAAGCGCGGTCGATACGGCGGCACGTTCGTCGCGGATCCGCTGCCCCAGCCGTCGGATGCCGGGGCCGTGACCGCTGCGGAGCTCGACGACGTGCTGGGCCTGAGGCGGGTGCTCGAGACCGGGGCGGTGCGCGCGGCCGCGAGTCGTTCGCTGGATGCCGCGACGCGCGCCGACCTGTGGGCGCGGCATGAGGCGGCTCTCCCCGCCGGGCCCGAGGAGTATCGACGGCTCGACACCCTGCTGCACCTCGCGATCGCCGAGGCCGCCGGCATCCCCTCGCTCGTCGCTCTGCTCGCCGAGAACAGGGCCGATGTCAACGCATGGCTCGACACGTTCCCGTTGATGCCGCGCAACATCCAGCACTCGGGCGAGCAGCACGAGCGCATCGTCACCGCGATCCTGGCCGGGCGGCCGGATGTCGCTGAAGCCGCGATGCGCGATCATCTCGCGGGCTCCGAAGCGCTGCTGCGCGGCTTCCTGATCTGAACCCGCGCAGCAGCGGCTGCGCCTCACGGCACTGTCAGCTCACGGCGCTGTCAGCTCGTGGCTGCCTCGTCGGCGACGGCGAGAGCCTCGTCGAGCACGGTGAGACCGCGCACCAGGTCGTCTTCGCTGATCACGAGCGGCGGGGCGACGTGCATGCGGTTGAAGTGCGTGAACGGCCAGACGCCGGCCTTCTTGGCGGCGGCGGCGAAGGCGGCGACCGGCGCAGCATCCGCTCCGCTGGCGTTGAACGGCACGAGTGGCTCGCGCGTCTGCTTGTCGCGCACGAGCTCGACGGCCCAGAACAGGCCGCGGCCGCGCACCTCCCCGACGCTCGGGTGGGTGTCGACCCAGCGGTGCAGGGTCGGCTCGACGATGCGCTCGCCGAGGTCGCGCACGCGCTCGAGGATGCCGTCGCGACGGAACACCTCGAACGTCGCGACGCCCGCGGCACAGGCGAGCGGGTGGCCCGAGTAGGTGAGTCCGCCGGCGAAGGGCGTGGTGTCGAAGGCGCGCGCGATGCGCTCGGAGATGACGACGCCACCGAGCGGCACGTAGCCCGAGTTCACACCCTTGGCGAAGGTGATCAGGTCGGGGCGGCCGTCGTATGCGTCGATGCCGAACCACTCGCCGAGCCGTCCGAAGCCGACCATGACCTCATCGGCGATGTAGACGATGCCGTAGCGATCGCACAGCTCGCGCACGCCCTGCAGATAGCCGGGCGGCGGCACGAGCACGCCGTTGGTGCCGACGACGGTCTCGATGATGATCGCGGCGATGGTCTGCGGTCCCTCGAGCTGGATCGTCTGCTCGAGGTGGGCGAGCGCGCGCTCGGACTCCTGCTCCGGCGTCTCGGCGTGGAACGGCGAGCGATAGAGGTAGGGCCCGAAGAAGCGCACGGCGCCCGAGTCGGGAGTGCCGTTCGCCCACCGGCGAGGGTCGCCCGTCAGCGAGATCGCGGTCGACGTGGAGCCGTGGTAGCTGCGGTACATCGAGAGGACCTTGTGGCGACCGGTCGACTGGCGCGCCATGCGCACCGCGTATTCGTTGGCCTCGGCGCCGCCGTTCGTGAAGAACACCTTCTCGAAGCCCTCGGGCGCGACCTCGACGATGAGCCGGGCCAGCTCGCCCCGCACGTCGTTGGCCATCGCCGGCTGGATCGTCGAGAGACGCCCCGCCTGCTGCTGGATCGCTGCGACGAGGTCGGGGTGCTGGTGCCCGAGGTTCAGGTTCACCAGCTGGCTCGAGAAGTCGAGGTAGGCATTGCCGGCGTAGTCCCAGAACGTCGAGCCCTCACCCGCGGCGACGGGGAGCGGATCGATCAGGCCCTGCGCGCTCCACGAGTGGAACACGTGGCCGCGGTCATCCGCTCGCACCTGCGCCTCGGCCTCGGGGGCAGGCAGCGGGTGGGATGCACCATGGCGGTCGGTGAAGTTCGTCATGTCTCGTGTCTCAGTTCTCTGTCTGCTCGGAGCTCAGTGGTTGCTCGGGAAGCCCAGGTCGATCTGCGAGGGCGTGTGGTCGGGCCAGCGGGTGGTGACCACCTTCGACCGAGTGTAGAAGTGCACCGACTCGGGGCCGTAGATGTGCGAGTCGCCGAACAGCGAGTCCTTCCAGCCGCCGAACGAGTAGGCGCCGATCGGCACGGGGATCGGCACGTTCACGCCGACCATGCCGACCTCGATGTCGAACTCGTACTGACGGGCGGTGCCGCCGTCTCGCGTGAAGATCGCCGTGCCGTTGCCGTAGGCGTTCGCGTTGACGAGCTCGACGGCGTCGGCGTAGGTCTCGACGCGAACCACCGAGAGCACCGGGCCGAAGATCTCGTCGTCGTACACCTTCATGCCGGGGGCGACCTGATCGATCAGGCTGACGCCGATGAAGAAGCCCTCCGAGTCGAACTCCTTCGTCGTGCCGTCGACCACGACGGTCGCTCCTTCTGCAGCGGCTCCGGTCACGTAGGAGGCGACGCGGTCGCGGTGCTCGCGGGTGATGAGCGGGCCCATCTCGCTCGCGGTGTCGGTGCCGGCGCCGATCGTGAGGCCCTCGATGCGCGAGGCGATCGCGGCGACCAGGTCATCGGCGATGTCGCCGACCGCGACCAGCACCGAGACGGCCATGCAGCGTTCGCCGGCCGAGCCGTAGGCGGCCGAGACGGCGGCGTCGGCTGCGGCATCGATGTCGGCATCCGGCATGACGACCATGTGGTTCTTCGCGCCGCCCAGCGCCTGGACGCGCTTGCCCGCAGCCGAGGCGCGCTGGTAGATCGAGCGCGCGATCGGCGTCGAACCGACGAAGCTGATCGCGTTCACGCGTGGCGACTCGAGCAGCGCGTCGACCGCCTCCTTGTCGCCGTGCACGACATTGAGCACTCCATCCGGAAGACCCGCCTCCTGGAAGAGCTTGGCGAGCCAGACCGACGCGGACGGGTCCTTCTCGCTGGGCTTGAGCACGACCGTGTTGCCGCACGCGATCGCCGAGGCCACCATCCACAGCGGCACCATCACCGGGAAGTTGAACGGCGTGATCGCGGCGACGACGCCGACGGGCTGCTTGACCGAGTGCACGTCGACGCCACGCGAGACCTGTTCGCTGCGCTCGCCCTTGAGCAGGTGCACGAGTCCGGCGGCGAACTCGACGTTCTCGATGCCGCGTGAGACCTCGCCTGCGGCATCCGAGAGCACCTTGCCGTGCTCCGACGTGACGATCGCGGCGAGCTCGGGCGTGCGCTCCTTGAGCAGCTGGCGCAGCCGGAAGAACACGTCGGCCCGCTTGATGAGGCTCGTCTCGCGCCACGCCGGAAGAGCGGATGCCGCGGCGGCGATCGCCCGGTCGACCTCTCCGGTCGCGGCGAAGGCGACCTGCTTCGAGACCTGTCCGGTGGCGGGATCGAAGACCTGACCCGTGCGCGCCGCCTCGGCGGTCTCTGCTCCATTGATGATGTGACGGACGATGTCCACGGGGCTCCCTCGCAGTGCGTGATCCGCATCGAACACTCTGACCGGGGTTCGATACGCTGGCTTCCTCCCATGATCACAGAGCACGGAGGACAGTCTTGGCGTCAGAACGTAGCGACATCAGGGTTATCCGGACAGACCGTCCGGCGCACAGCGTGTACCTCACGGTCGCCGACGTGCTGGCCGACCCCGCCGTGCAGGCGGGCGAGCCTGACGTGCTCGTCGGGGGTGCGGCGTTGGATGCTGCGGTGCGGTGGGTGCACGTCTCCGACAGCGTCGGCGTCGCGCGTCTGCTCGACGGAGGAGAGCTGCTTCTGACGACGGGTGCAGGGTGGCCGTTCGACGACGGAGAGCTGCGCGCCTTCGCATCGAGGCTGCATCGAGCGGGCATCGCCGGAATCGTCTTCGAGCTCGGGACAGCCCGCGATGCCGTGCCGCAGCCGGTCGTGGATGTCTGCGCGACGGTGGGCCTCGCGCTCGTCGCCCTCACCCGCGAGGTGAAGTTCGTCGCCGTGACCGAGGCCGTGCACCACGCCCTGATCGCCGCGCAGACGCACGCGCTGCGTGAGCGGCAGCATCTGCACGAGCTCTTCACCGCGCTGAGCCTGCAGGGGGCGCCGGCCGACGTCGTGGTGGCCGAGACCGCCCGCGCCCTCGGCGCCCCGGTGGTGCTCGAGAACCTGGCACGCGAGGTGATCGCGGCCGAAGGGCTCGGGATGCCGATCGCCGAGGTGCTCGACGGTCGAGGGGGTGCCGAGCAGGTGCCCGTGCAGGCGAGAGGAGTGCGCTGGGGCACGCTTCTCGCGCTGCCCGGCCCGGCACACCCCGCCGGCCGCGTCACCGTGCTCGAACAGGGTGCGACGGCGCTCGCGTTCGGCTGCATCGCCGACGGCGGTGACGCGGAATGGTCGCTGCTGGCGCAGCGCGCCGTCATCGATGACCTCCTCGGTGCGCGGTTCGCCAGGGCGGACGACATCGATGCTCGGCTGCGCGCAGGGGGCTTCGCGCTCGCCGAACGCCAGTGTCACGGGATCGTCGCCCGCGGCTCGGCGTCCATCAGCGAGCTCGCCTATCGGGCGCGGCAGGCAGGCTTCGCGGTCGTGGCCGCCCGCGTCGACGACGACGATGTCGCGCTGCTCTCGCTGCCGGCATCCGCGGTGCTGTCCGACGAGGTGCTGCTGCGCATCGCCGGCCCCGACCGCGCCGTCTTCGTGGGGCCGGTCTCCGACGACGTGCTCGGTCTGCTCGGCTCTCTGCGCGCCGCGCGCGACCTCGCCGACAGCGACAGGGCTGAGGCCGGGGCGAGGGTGCGCCGCGTCGACGACCGCCCGCTCGAGCGGCTCGTCGCCACTCTGCGTGACGACCACCGGCTGCACGAGCACAGCGAGCGGATGCTGGCGCCGCTCATCCGTCACGATCAGGAGCGGAGAGGCGATCTGCTCGACGTGCTCGCCGCTCTCGTCGCGCACCCGGGAAACCGCTCGGCGGCCGCGGCGGCGAGCCACCTGTCGCGATCGGTGTTCTATCAGCGGATCACGCTGATCGGGGACCTCCTGGGCGCCGACCTCGACGACGGCGAGACGATCGCGGCGCTCCACCTCGCACTTCTCGCGAGGCGGCGCACCGCGGCATCGGCCTGAGCCGTCTCCGGAGCCCCTGAAGCGAGCGTCAGAGAACCGACTGCGCGTCGGTGAGCACGCTCCGCAGGATCTGCTCGATCTCACGGAACTCGGCCGGGCCGACCGTGAGCGGCGGCGCGAGCTGGATCACGGGGTCGCCGCGGTCATCGGCGCGGCAGTAGAGCCCGGCCTCGAACAGCGCGGGCGACAGGAAGCCGCGCAGCAGCCGCTCGGACTCGTCGTCGTCGAACGTCTCGCGCGTCGCCTTGTCCTTCACGAGCTCGATGCCGAAGAAGTAGCCGTCGCCGCGCACGTCGCCGACGATGGGCAGGTCGAGGAGCTTCTCGAGCTCGGCGCGGAACAGGGGCGAGTTCTCGCGCACCCGCTCGTTGAGCCCCTCCTCGTCGAAGATCGCGAGGTTCTCGAGCGCCACGGCTGCCGAGACGGGGTGGCCGCCGAACGTGTAGCCGTGCGGGAACGACACGTCGCCCTTCGAGAACGGCTCGTAGATCCGGTCGCTCACGATGGTGGCGCCGATCGGCGAGTAACCGCTCGTCATGCCCTTGGCGCAGGTGATCATGTCGGGCACGTAGCCGAGGCCGGTGCAGGCGAAGGTGTGTCCGAGGCGGCCGAACGCGCAGATGACCTCATCCGAGACGAGCAGCACGTCGTGGCGGTCGCAGATCTCGCGCACCCTGGCGAAGTAGCCGGGAGGGGGCGGGAAGCATCCGCCCGAGTTCTGCACCGGCTCGAGGAAGACGGCGGCGACGGTGTCTGCGCCCTCGAACAGGATCATCTCCTCGATGCGGTCGGCGGCCCAGCGTCCGAAGGCCTCGAGGTCGTCGCTCGGGCCGCCCATCTCGGCCGCTCGGTAGAAGTTGGTGTTCGGCACCCGGAAGCCACCGGGCGTGACGGGTTCGAACATCGACTTCATCGCGGGGATGCCGGTGATCGCGAGGGCGCCCTGCGGGGTGCCGTGGTAGGCGACCGAGCGCGAGATGACCTTGTGCTTGGTGGGCTTGCCCATCAGCTTCCAGTAGTGCTTCGCGAGCTTGAAGGCCGTCTCGACCGCCTCGCCGCCTCCGGTCGAGAAGAACACGCGGTTGAGATCGCCGGGTGCCTCATCGGCCAGGCGATCGGCGAGCTCGATGGCCGCCGGGTGCGCATACGACCACAGCGGGAAGAACGACAGTTCGGATGCCTGCTTCGCCGCGGCCTCGGCGAGGCGGCGGCGTCCATGCCCGGCGTTGACGACGAAGAGACCCGAGAGGCCGTCGAAGTAGTCCTTGCCCTTCGAGTCCCAGATGCGGTGGCCGTCGCCCTTGACGATGATCGGCACGCCGCTCTTGTCCATGGTCGACTGCCGTGTGAAGTGCATCCACAGGTGGTCTTTGGCCATGGCCTGGAGTTCGGCCTCGGACGGAGTCGTGCGTTGCGTGCTCATCTGGTCCCCCAGTTGTAGAGCTGCTTCTGCAGCTTGGCGTAGATGAAGGTCTCGGTCGACAGCACCCCGTCGATCGGGCGGATGTGGTCGTTGATCAGCGCGAGGAGGTCTTCGTCGTCCTCGCAGACGACCTCGGCGAGGATGTCGAAGGATCCGACCGTGATCACCACGTAGTCGATCGCGGCGATCTCGGCGATGGCCTCTGCGACGACGCGAGTGTCGCCCGAGACGCGGATGCCGATCATCGCCTGTCGAGGGAAGCCCAGCTGCATCGGATCGGTCACGGCGACGATCTGCATCACGCCGGACTCGGTGAGACGCTGCACCCGCTGGCGCACGGCGGCCTCGCTCAGGCCGACCTCACGCCCGATGTCGGAGTACGAGCGCCGGCCGTCCTCCTGCAGCAGCTCGATGATCGTCTTGGCCACACCGTCCAGTGGCGGATGCTTCTTCGAGGACATCATGATGCGATCCTCGCACCGCAGCGGGCTGTCTTCAACCGATTCCGCAGAATCGGCGGAGCTGCAGCGGGTAAACCGCAGAATATCGCGGTCAGGACTCGAGCGGGCCCAGCCAGGCGCTCGCCGCGGTGGAATGCGCAGACTCGGGGTCGGAGGGGTGGAATGCCCCTGCCAGGACGTCACGATAGAGCCGCGACAGCTCGTTCGACGAGAAGTACGAGCCGCCGCCGGCGACCAGCATCGCCTGGTCGACGACGTGCTTCGACATCGTGATCGCCCGGTGCTTGACCCCCGAGAGCAGCGTGAACCACCGGGCGCCGTTGTCGACCTTCTCGTCGACGTCGCGCGCGAGGACGGCGATCTGCGGCGGAAGGGCGTCGTACGCGAGGCCCATGTCGGCGATGCGCCAGCGGATGTCGGGATCCTGGCTGTACGCGGCACCTGTCTTCTTCGAGCGGCGCTTCTGCGCGGTGAGCACGGCCAGGTCGAGCGCACGGCGCGCGATGCCCGTGTAGACCGAGGCGAGGAGGATCTCGAAGACCGAGAAGATCCCGAAGACGATCGGGTCGGGGTTCGGACCCGGATCGATGCGGCGCACCACGTGCGCAGCATCCGCCGTGGCTCCGTCGAGTCGGGTCGTGCGGCTCTGCGTGCCCCGCATGCCGAGCGTGTCCCAGTCGTCGCCCGTCACGACCGCATCGGTGCGGTCGACGAATGCGAAGACGAGCTTCGGGGCGTCGGCGCTCGTCGTGTCGAGGCCGTGCAGCCCGAGCTTCGTCCACACGGGCGCGAGCGAGGTGAAGATCTTGGTGCCGGTGAATGCGTAGCCGCCGTCGGCGGTGGGTGCGGCCTCGGTGTCGCTGCCGAACAGCACCAGGTCGTTGCCGCCCTCGCTGATGCCGAAGGCGAAGACCTCGCCGGCGACCGCGCCGTCCTGCACGAACTCGAGGCCGGGCACGCCGCGGTCGGAGAAGACCTTGGCGACCCCGGTCCAGACGAGGTGCATGTTGATCGCGAGCGCCGTGGCCGGGGCGGCGGTCGCGAGGCGCTGCTGGAGGATCGCGGCCTCGGCGAGTCCGAGACCCGCGCCTCCGCGGTCGGCGGGGACGAGGATCGACAGGTAGCCGGCGTCGCGCAGCTCGGCGAGGTCCTGTTCGGGGAACGTGTTGTCGCGGTCGTGGATGGGAGCCCGCTCGCGGATGCGCTCGAGCAGGTCGTCGGGAAGATACGCGGTCGGGTCGAACGTGCTCACGCGAGGGCCTCTCTCAGCTGTCGGACGGTCTCTTCGGGCTTGTCGCGGTGCAGCGAATGCCCGGATCCCTCGACGACCGACATCGTGACGAGAGGGTTCGAGGCGAGAACGGAGGCTGCGACATCGCCGGTGAAGATGCTGTAGACCGCCGGATCAGAGGCGATCACATGGGTGGGGACGGCCAACCGCGCGGCATCAGCCGTGACATCCCACGGCGTGTTCTGCGCACTCGTCTGCTCGACCGCCCATGCACTCGCTCGGTGCACGGCATCGACCTTGAGCTCCCAGTCCTGCGGATGCCAGTGCGGATGCTCCTGCTGCACCAGCTCCACCCTGTTGTCGGCGAAGGCACGCTCCTGGCTGCGACGCACGATCGCGGCATGGCGGCCGTCGACGAGGATCGCCGGGTCGAGCAGCACCAGGCGGCGGGTCCACTCCGGAGCGGATGCTGCGGCCGCCGTGCCGGCGGCGCCGCCGAGAGAGTGGCCGACCACGGCATCCCACGCTCCACCGCCGTCGGGCTCGGTCGCGACGAGATCTGCCGCATAGGCGGCGACCGAGTAGTCGAGGGCCCTCGGGGCGTCGCCGTGACCGCGCAGGTCGACCGCGGTCGCATGCCATCCGGCGTCGGCGAGGGCGGTGCCCACCCGCCACATGAGAGCAGCGGAGGAGCCGAGGCCGTGCACGAGGAGCACTCGGCGATCGGAGGCCGGATCACCCCAGGAGATGCGGGGCAGCGTGAGCGGTGCGGGCATGCAGCAAGCCTACGACCGGGTCGTAGGGGGGAGGCGTGCGGAGTTCAGGGCAGCGGTGGCAGGTCGCCGTGCGTGGTCAGCACCCGCGCGGCTGCGGTGTGTCCGGCAGAGAGTCGCTCGGCGAGCTCTGCGCCGTCGAGCGTCGTGGCGAGGAACCCGGCCGCGAAGGCATCGCCGGCGCCGACCGGCTCGACGACCTCGACCCGCGGCGCGGGTACGAACACCGGCTCGTCGTCGCCGAGGAACGCGGTCGCGCCGACGTCGCCGTCCTTCACGATGAGCAGCCCGCAGTTCGGAAGGTGTGCGCGGATCTCGACGGCGGTGGCGGTGCCCCAGACGCGCTCGGCCTCATCTCGACCGACGAAGGCGATGTCCGCGGCATCCGCGAGCCGGGTCAGCGTCTCGGCCGCATCCTGCATCGTCCACAGCGCCCTGCGATCGTTCACGTCGAACGAGACCAGCGCGCCGGCTGTGCGCGCGTCGACGAACAGCTGATCGACCATCGCGCGGCAGGAGGGGGAGAGCGCCGGGGTGATGCCGGTCGTGTGCACGATGCGGACGCCGGCGAGCTGCGGGGCGTCGAGGAACCCGGGCGCCATCAGCGACGCCGCCGATCCGCGCCGGTAGTAGTAGACGGACGACGACTCGGTGCCCGGATCCTTGAACATGACGCCGGTGGGCGCATCCGCATCCGTCGTCACCCAGAGGTCGACGCCGCGGCGCGCGAGCTCGGTCGAGATGCGCACGCCGATCGGATCGTCGCCCAGGCGCGAGGCCCAGGCGGCCCGATGCCCTGCCGAGACGAGTCCGACGGCGACGTTGCCCTCTGCTCCGGCGAGCCCCAGTGCTGCCGTCTCGGTCTCGGCGAGCGGTGCGCCCAGAGCGGTGACGAGTCCCATGGACTCGCCGATGCAGACCACCTCAGGGGCGATGGATGCGGGGGAGGACGCAGAGCTCATGAAGGGGTGACCGCCAGGGGTTCGGTATCGGGGTGGGGACTCGCATCGCGATGACGCAGATCGGGGAAGGAGCGGACGAAGACGATCGAGACGACGAGTCCGGCTGCGGCGAAGAGCGTCGCCGCGAGGTAGGCGCCGCGGGGATCCGTCGCATCGACGAGGAAGCCCGCGACGGCAGAGCCGGCCGCGGCGCCGATCAGCTGACCGGTGCCGGCCCAGCCGAAGGCCTCGGCCGTCTCGCTGAACTTGACGCTCGCGGTCGTGATGGCGAACAGCACGGCGAGAGCCGGCGCGACGCCGATGCCGGCGACGATCAGGGTGCCGCCGAGCCAGAACTCGTTGAGGGAGAACATGGTGAGTGCGAGGCCGACCGTGACGATGGTGAGGCGGCGGGCCATCGCCCAGGGCCCGATGGGGATGTGTCCGAACGAGAGGCCTCCGGCGAGGCTGCCGACGGCGAACACCGCGAGCACGAGGCCGGCCGCCAGGCTGCCGTGCTCGAACGTCGCGACGACACCGACCTCGACCGCGGAGCACGCGCCGATGAGCAGGAATCCGATGATGGTGGCGAGCAGCACCGGCGGTTTGAGCACGACCTTGCCGAGGGCGCTGCGACTTCGCGGGATGCGCACGCGGCCGACCTCGGGAGAGAGGATGAACCACGCTCCGCCGCCGACCAGCACGACCGCCACGAGCAGCAGCCCCACGGCCGTGCCGATCTGCGTCGACACGAGCGTGATCACGACGGGGGCGAGCACCCAGATGATCTCCTGCAGCGAGGCGTCGAGAGAGAAGAGCGGGGTGAGCTGTGTCGAGTTCACGAGCTTCGGATAGATGGTGCGCACGGCGGCCTGCACCGGCGGGGTCGAGAGGCCGGCGATCATGCCGAGCGCCATGTATCCGGGGACGTTCAGGGGGAGCAGCGCCAAGCCCAGCACGGCGACCACGCACACGCTGAGCGTGAGGGCGAGCACGCGGCGCATGCCCCAGGCGCCCATCCATCGACTCGTGATCGGGCCGGCGACGGCCTGCCCGACGCTGGTCGCGGCGAGCACCAGGCCCGCCGAGCCGTATGAGCCGGTCTGCTGTTCGACGTGCAGCAGGATCGCGAGCGAGGTCATCCCGTTGGGGAAGCGAGCGGTCAGCTGTGCAGCGATCATGCGCGCCACTCCGGGCGTGCGAAGAAGGTCACGATATCCCGCCACGGGTCAACGCTACCGGGAGGCGCGGACGCCGGTCGAAGCGGCTCATCCGCGACACGCCGCGACACGCCCAAACCGAGTTTCCACAGAAAATCCGATGTCAGAGGTGAGGCGTACGGTCCGACCTGTGGATGGATCTCTCACAGGTCGTTCCCAGCCGCGATTTCTCGCGGTTCGGAGCTGCTCCCGAGGTGCCCGAGCCTGTGGAAGAAACGGTGGAGAACCTGTGTTGTAACAGCGGAGAGCGGTGGAAAACTACACGTATGTAACTACTACCCCTAGTGGTCACCCTGAATGTCCGTACCTATATGTAGTATTGAGATCCCGGTGAGGGTCTACCGGAAAACAGCCTGATACAGATGCAGGCCAGAGATTTGAGGGGAAGCGAAAAGATGTCGATCACGGTCTACACGAAGCCGTCCTGCGTTCAGTGCAACGCCACCTACCGCGCGCTCGACGCCAAGGGCATCGAGTACGAAATCCTCGACCTGTCGGAAGACGCGACCGCACTCGAGCAGGTCAAGGCGCTGGGCTACATGCAGGCGCCGGTCGTCGTCACCGACGAGGGCCACTGGTCGGGCTTCCGTCCCGACAAGATCGACGAGCTCGCCTCGCGTCTGGCGTGATCCGCCATGAGCGCCGTCGCGACCGCCGCGCCGCTCCTGGTCTACTTCTCGAGCGCCTCGGGTAACACCGCGCGCTTCGTCGAGAAGCTCGGGCTCCCGGCCCGACGCATTCCCCTTCTCCGGCAGCAGGAAGATCTCGTCGTCGACGAGCCCTTCGTGCTGGTCACCCCCACCTACGGCGGGGGTGAGGGGCGCGGCGTCGAACGAGGCGCGGTGCCCAAGCAGGTCATCCGGTTCCTCAACGACGAGCGCAACCGGAATCACATCCGCGGAGTCATCTCCGCGGGCAACTCCAACTTCGGCGACTCCTTCTGTCTCGCCGGTGACATCATCAGCCGCAAGTGCAACGTGCCTCACTTGTATCGGCTCGAGATCTTCGGCACACAAGACGATGTAGATCGCGTGAGCGACGGATTGGAGCGACGGTGGGTACCGCAGTTGACGAGCAGGCAGGAACCGACTCAGTGACGGACACGGTGGCGTTCAAGATGAACCCGACCTATGAGGGCCTGGACTATCACGCCCTCAACGCGATGCTGAACCTGTACGACGCGAACGGGAAGATCCAGTTCGACGCCGACAAGCGGGCGGCACGCGAGTACTTCCTGCAGCACGTCAACCAGAACACGGTGTTCTTCCACTCGCTCAAGGAGCGTCTCGACTACCTGGTCGAGAAGGAGTACTACGAGCCCGCCGTGATCGAGCAGTACTCGCTCGAGTTCATCCAGAAGCTCAACGACCTCGCCTACAGCAAGAAGTTCCGGTTCGAGACGTTCCTCGGCGCCTTCAAGTACTACACGAGCTACACGCTCAAGACGTTCGACGGCAAGCGCTACCTCGAGCGCTTCGAAGACCGCGTCGTGATGACGGCCCTCGGCCTCGCCGGCGGCGACGAGAACCTCGCGGTCGCCCTGGTCGAGGAGATCATCTCCGGCCGTTTCCAGCCCGCGACGCCGACCTTCCTCAACTCGGGCAAGGCCCAGCGCGGCGAGCTCGTCAGCTGCTTCCTGCTGCGCATCGAAGACAACATGGAGTCGATCGCCCGCGGCATCAACTCCGCTCTCCAGCTCTCCAAGCGCGGCGGCGGCGTCGCTCTGCTGCTCTCGAACATCCGTGAGGCCGGCGCTCCGATCAAGCAGATCGAGAACCAGTCATCGGGCATCATCCCCGTGATGAAGCTCCTCGAAGACAGCTTCAGCTACGCCAACCAGCTCGGCGCCCGTCAGGGTGCCGGAGCGGTGTACCTCAACGCGCACCACCCCGACATCATGCGCTTCCTCGACACCAAGCGCGAGAACGCCGACGAGAAGATCCGCATCAAGACGCTGTCGCTCGGCGTCGTGGTTCCCGACATCACGTTCGAGCTCGCCAAGAACGGCGAGGACATGTACCTCTTCTCGCCGTACGACGTCGAGAAGGTCTACGGAGTTCCCTTCGGCGACATCTCGGTCACCGAGAAGTACCGCGAGATGGTCGACAACCCGCGCATCAAGAAGACGAAGATCAACGCACGCGAGTTCTTCCAGACGATCGCCGAGATCCAGTTCGAGTCGGGCTACCCGTACATCATGTTCGAGGACACGGTGAACAAGGCCAACCCGATCAAGGGCCGCATCAACATGTCGAACCTCTGCAGCGAGATCCTGCAGGTGAACACGCCGACCAC
The DNA here is from genome assembly GCF_059803615.1 of Microbacterium sp. SWDP-B6. NCBI lineage: Bacteria > Bacillati > Actinomycetota > Actinomycetes > Micrococcales > Microbacteriaceae > Microbacterium > Microbacterium sp. SWDP-B6. The sequence continues at coordinate 29,042 of NZ_JAPFGV010000014.1, forward strand.
GTACAACGACGACCTGTCGTACGACCAGATCGGCAAGGACATCTCCTGCAACCTCGGCTCGATGAACATCGCGCTGTCGATGGATGCCGATGACCTGGGCCAGACAGTCGAGACGGCGATCCGCGCGCTGAGCGCGGTGAGCGACCAGAGCCACATCCGCTCGGTCCGCTCGATCGAAGACGGCAACGACCGTTCGCACGCGATCGGCCTCGGTCAGATGAACCTGCACGGCTTCCTCGCTCGCGAGCACGTCCACTACGGCTCCGAAGAGGGCATCGACTTCACGAACATCTACTTCTACACGGTGCTGTTCCACGCGCTGCGCGCCTCGAACAACATCGCGATCGAGCGCAAGCAGGCCTTCGACGGCTTCGAGGACTCGACGTACGCGTCGGGGGAGTTCTTCGACAAGTACATCGAGCGTGCCTGGGTTCCCGAGACCGAGAAGGTCAAGGAGCTCTTCGCGGGCAAGCACATCCCGACGCAGGCCGACTGGGTGGCGCTGAAGTCGTCGATCCAGGAGCACGGCATCTACAACCAGAACCTGCAGGCTGTGCCCCCGACCGGCTCGATCTCGTACATCAACAACTCGACGTCGTCGATCCACCCGATCGCGTCGAAGATCGAGATCCGCAAGGAAGGCAAGCTCGGCCGCGTCTACTACCCGGCGCCGTTCATGACGAACGACAACCTGGAGTACTACCAGGACGCATACGAGATCGGCTACGAGAAGGTCATCGACACCTACGCCGCCGCCACCCAGCACGTCGACCAGGGCCTGTCGCTGACGCTGTTCTTCAAGGACACCGCCACGACGCGTGACATCAACAAGGCTCAGATCTACGCATGGCGCAAGGGCATCAAGACGATCTACTACATCCGTCTGCGTCAGATGGCGCTCGAGGGCACCGACATGACCGAGTGCGTCTCGTGCATGCTCTGATCCGGCTCTGACCACAGGAAACGACGAAGAACAATGACTCCTCACCCCCCGCTCAAGCTGGTCGACAGCGTTCAGGCGATCAACTGGAACCGCATCCAGGACGACAAGGACCTCGAGGTCTGGAACCGTCTGGTGAACAACTTCTGGCTGCCCGAGAAGGTGCCGCTGTCGAACGACGTCCAGTCGTGGAACACGCTGACGCCCGACGAGCAGCTGCTCACCATGCGCGTCTTCACCGGTCTGACTCTGCTCGACACGATCCAGGGCACGGTCGGCGCCGTCTCGCTGATCCCCGACGCGATCACCCCTCACGAAGAGGCGGTCTACACGAACATCGCGTTCATGGAGTCGGTGCACGCGAAGAGCTACTCCTCGATCTTCTCGACGCTCGCGTCGACGAAGGAGATCGACGAGGCGTTCCGCTGGTCCACGGAGAACCCGAACCTTCAGAAGAAGGCTCAGATCATCATGGATTACTACCAGGGTGACGACCCGCTCAAGCGCAAGGTCGCCTCGACCCTGCTCGAGTCGTTCCTGTTCTACTCGGGCTTCTACCTGCCGATCTACTGGTCGTCCAAGGCGAAGCTCACGAACACGGCCGACCTGATCCGCCTCATCATCCGTGACGAGGCCGTGCACGGGTACTACATCGGCTACAAGTTCCAGAAGGGTCTCGAGAACGAGACCGAAGAGCGTCGCCAGGAGCTGAAGGACTACACCTTCAACCTGCTGTTCGAGCTCTACGACAACGAGGTGCAGTACACGCAGGATCTCTACGATGGCGTCGGTCTGACCGAGGACGTCAAGAAGTTCCTGCACTACAACGCCAACAAGGCGCTGATGAACCTCGGCTACGAAGCGATGTTCCCCTCGACCGTGACGAACGTGAACCCGGCGATCCTGTCGGCGCTCTCGCCGAACGCCGACGAGAACCACGACTTCTTCTCGGGGTCCGGCTCCTCCTACGTCATCGGCAAGGCCGAGGCCACGGAAGACGACGACTGGGACTTCTGAGTCACACGTTGAGCATGATGAAGGGGCGGATGCTGCGGCATCCGCCCCTTCGTCATGTCGTCGCCGCCTCAGGCGTGCTCGTCGGCCAGGCGGGCTCGGCGCTCCTCTTCCCGCTTGGAGTAGGTGGCGGCGCGGATCGCGTCGTCGGACTCCAGGCCCGTTCCCAACGCCCCGCCGAGTGTCGCCGCCGACGCGACGAACCAGGTGAGCACGAACAGATCGCCGACTTCGACGGTTCGGCCGAGGGACTCGCTCATCACCGACGTGTCGAGCACGAAGAGCGCCCAGGCCAGATTCACGACGTACAGCGCCAGATAGCAGATGACGCTGCCGATGGTCAGGGTCAGCAGCGTCGAGGTGTTGTAGAGACGGGATCTCTCACGGGCCTGGAGTGAGTCGTCGTCTGGACGGTCCCAGAGCCTGCCGTCGATCACGATCCACGCGATGATGATCGTGATGGAGGCCACAGTCGCCGCCACCAGGCGCCAGCCCGACAGTGAGCTGGCGAGCGACCACACGGTCGGCTCGATCGTCGCCACCGCGCCGGTCGCCAGCGCTGCGACCAGCGCGGACTTGAGCCCGGCGGCGAGCAGCCACGGACGGTTGGCCAGCACCATCCCCAGAAGCACGCGCCCGCGGGCACTGAGTCCGGGCAGCGGCAGGCGCTGCTCCTCCGGCGAGGCGGGCTCGGCCATCCCGTCGACGAGTCCCCGCACCGCGTGACGGGCGCGGCTCTGCACCCGGAACCCGCCCAGGGCGGGCAGCGACAGCACCGCGGACTGGCGACGAGGATCGATCGCCGCCAGCAGGTAGCGGCCGTCATCGTCGCGAAGCGGAAGCTCGGTGACGCCGATGACGAGATCCCACCCGTTCTGCTCGGCATGCGCACGTAGCCGCTCGAGGGCGACGTCGACGTCTTCAGACCCGAGGGTGAACGGCTCGCTGACGAGTTCGACGATCCAGCTGTCGGCCGCAGCGGCGAGCGGTGGCGTGAGGTCGGTCATCCGACGCGCGACGGTAGTGGGCGAAGCCGGGTCGGCTACGAGGCCCACTCGGATCGGCTCCATCTCCGCAACCTACACCCGCCTCGCGTCGGCCGCATCGGCTTCTGCGATTGCCGCCCTCCGGGGATCACCGACGAGTGGGCCGCCTCTCCGCCAGTAGCCGAGGAAGGAGACGCGGTCCTTCGCGATGCCGAGGCCGGAGGTCAGGTACCGGCGAATGCCCGTGGTCGTGCTGGACTCACCCGCTATCCACGCGTAGAAGGCGGTGTCGTCGCGGGCGGACGCACCGTGGACGGCGCCCCAGGCGTGCACGGCCCGTTCGATCGCCTCCGAGTCTCCGGCATCGCGGAGCACACGGTGCACGCGCGCCGTGTCGGGGGCCGCAGGCGAGACGAGATCATCGGCGGCGTCACCGCATTCCAGGAAGACCTCGGCGCGGGCGTCCGGCACGAGGGAATCGAGGATGCCGCGCACTGCCGGGAACGCCGTCTCGTCGGCGACGATCAGGAACCGCCGCGCGTCGCCCGGATGCCAGTGCAGCCCGTACCCGGTCCACCCCATCCGCGCGTCCGGCCCGTTGACGACGAGGCGGTCACCCGGGGCCGCCGCGGCCGCCCATGCCGACGCGGGTCCGGCTGGTTCGTGGAGGAAGAAGTCGATGTCGATCTCGCCGACCTCCGACCGGATCGCGGACGGCGTGTACGTGCGGAGCACATTGCGCTCGTCCTCGGGCAGCGCGCGCCACCGTGCATACCAGTCGGAGGGATGCGGTGTCGGCTCGTCGAGCAGTCCGAAGTCGGCGATGCTGCCGTCTGCCAGAGGCAGCACGACTTTGATCCGCTGATCCGTGCCCCAGCCGGCGAAGTTCCGCAGACTCTCTCCGCCCAGAGTCAGCCTGACGAAGTGCGGACTGAGCATCACCCGCGCTCGCACCTCGACCGGGAAGGCGCTGTAGGCCCAGGGGCGCTCGGCGGTCACGATCGCACTCCGGCAGGAGTCGACCCGCGCAACGGCACGACCAGCGGTCCTCCGGTGACAGGGTCGTCGATCACGACGTTCGCGAGGCCGAACACCTGCTGCACCCGTTCGCTCGTGATCACCTCACTCGGCGGGCCCTCGGCGACGATGCGCCCCTCGCGCATCGCGATGATGTGGCTCGCATACCGCGCGGCGTGATTGAGGTCGTGCAGCACGGCGACGAGGGTGCGGCCCTGGGCGTTGAGATGCGCGAGCAGTTCCATGAGATCCACCTGGTGGGCGACGTCGAGGAATGTGGTCGGCTCGTCGAGCAGCAGCAGGTCGGTCTCCTGCGCGAGGACCATGGCGACCCAGACGCGCTGACGCTGGCCCCCCGAGAGTGCGTCTACCGGGCGGGAGGCGAGGTCTGCGGTGCCGGTCGCGTCGAGAGCGTGCTGCACGGCCCTCTCGTCGGCATCCGACCACTGGCGCATCAGGTTCTGATGCGGGTAGCGGCCGCGGGCGACGAGGTCGGCCACGGTGATGCCGTCCGGGGCTGTCGCGCTCTGCGGGAGCAGCCCCAGTCGGCGGGCCACCTCCTTCGCCGGGTACTCGCTGATCGACTTGCCGTCGAGCACGACGCGCCCGCTCGAGGGCGGCAGCAGGCGCGACAGGCCGCGCAGCAGCGTGGACTTGCCGCAGGCGTTCGGCCCGATGATCACCGTGAAGCCTCCAGCCGGCACGGCGACAGAGAGGTCGCGGAGGATCTCGGTGCGGTCGTATGTGAGCGTGATCCGCTCTGCTCTCAGGCGCGAGGTGGCGGTGGGATCGGGCGAGGACGGGTTCTCAGGCACGGCGGCGGATCTCCAGGACGATCATCAGGACGAGGTAGGCGCCGCCGACCGACACGGTCACGACGCCGACGGGCAGGGCGGTGGGCAGCAGGTGCTGTGCGATGAGGTCGGCGCCGAGCAGGAGGACTCCTCCGAACAGTGCCGACAGCATCAGCGAGAGGTGCGGGGTGCGGGCCACGAGGCGCGCGATCTGGGGCGCGGCGAGAGCGACGAACGCCACGGGGCCGGCGACGGTCGTCGCGGCGGCCACGAGCGCCACGCCGATGAGCAGCGCGACGGCCCGGATCCGGCCCGGCCGAGCCCCTGTGGCTGCGGCCATGTCGTCGCCCAGCTCGAGCTGACGCAGGCGCGGCACGAGCATGAGGGCTGCGACGGCGAACGGCAGCGCGCACAGCAGCGCTCCCGCGAGCGGACCCGCGCTGACGCCGTTCAGCGACCCGGTGCCCCAGGCCGAGGCGAACATCGCGGTCTCCAGCTCGATCTGCAGGAGCATCCAGGTGTTCAGCGACGCGAGGACCGCCGAGACGCCGATGCCCACGACGATGAGGCGGAAGCCCTGCACGCCGCCTCGTGCGGAGAGCAGCCAGATCACCAGAGCCGTCGCGAATCCGCCGATGAGAGATCCGGCGGTGAGCACCGGCCAGCTGCCCGAGACGAGCACCAGTGCGATGAGCATGCCCGTGAAGGCGCCGTTGGACAGGCCCAGGATGTCGGGACTCGCCAGCGGATTCCTCGTGACGGTCTGGAACAGCGCACCGGCGATGCCGAGGAGCGCGCCGATCGTGATCCCCGCGAGTGCCCGAGGAAGTCGCCAGTCGATCACGACCGTGCGGTGCATGGGGTCGCCCCCGCCGAGGAGAGTCTGCACGACCTGCTGCGGGGCGAGCGGATAGCTTCCCATTCCCAGCGCCAGGATTCCCAGGACACCCAGAGCGGCCGAGGCCAGGAGGCCGATGAGGATGCTGCGCCGGCGCACCGGCATCCGCAGCGGCCCCAGGTGGAGGATCATCTTCGCGCCGGCGGCGTCGACGGGTGCCGAGGTGGCCGATGCGCTCACAGTGCGCTCGCTCTGCGCTGCCGCGCCAGCACGATCAGCACCGGCGCGCCGATGAACGCCGCGACGATTCCGACCGGCACCTCCGCCGGGGCGATGATGACCCGACCGAGGACGTCGGCGAGAAGCAGGATCACGGGTGCCAGCACCGCGGAGAGCGGCAGGATCACCCGCTGATCGACGCCGAACGTCCAGCGGATCACGTGCGGCACCATCAATCCGATGAACGCGATCGGCCCGGCGAGGGCGGTGGCTGCACCAGCGAGCAGCGTGACGGCGATGATCACCCCGATGCGGATGCCGGCGACGTTCGCGCCCTGTGCCCGCGCGACGTCTTCGCCGAGGCCGACGGCGTTCAGACCTGGACCGAGCAGCAGCGCGAGCACGAGCCCGGCAGCGACGAACGGGAGAACCGGAACGATCACGTCGAAGCCACGTCCGAGGAGCGATCCGGCGTTCCAGCTGCGCATCGAGTCGAAGGCGTCGGGGTCGCTGAGGGAGATGCCGGTGGTGATGCCCGAGAGCACGGCTCCGAGTGCGACTCCGGCGAGCGTGAGGCGGAGCGGATCGGCGGACCCGCGCCCGGCCGAGCCGATGAGGTAGACGGCGACCGTGACGATGAGCGCCCCGAGGAAGGCGAGCCAGACGAACTGCGACACGTCACGCAGCCCGAGCAGGCTCACCCCGAGGGCGACCGCGAGCGCGGCGCCGGCGTTCACGCCGAGGATGCCCGGGTCGGCGAGCGGATTGCGGGTGAAGGCCTGGATGAGAGCGCCGGCCACGCCCAGGGCCGCACCGGCGACGAGCCCCGTGACCGTTCGAGGTATGCGCAACTCGAACAGGACGTAGTCCGTCTCCGGAGTGCCCCCGCCGCGCAGTGTCGTCCAGACAGCCTCGGGGGAGAGGGGATTGGCGCCGATCGCGAGGGAGAGGGCGACAGCGACTGCGAGTGCAGCGAGGAGGACGATCGCACCGCCGACCGCTCGAACGCCGCGTCGGGGACCCCGCACATGCGGAGCCCCCGATGTCTCGACCGAGGCGAGAGCGGTCACCGGCTCTCTTCGAGGTACGCCTCGATGTCGTCGAGCACGGCCTGCGCGCCCTTCGGCCCGACTCCCGACACCCAGTAGCTCGTGTCGACAGGGGTGACCGAGGGGAAGGCTGCGGAGTTCTGTGCGATCGCGGCGGGGATCTCCGAGGCGTCGTCGACGTCGGTCACGGTGACGAACACGTGGTCGGCTTCCGCCGAGACGATGTTCTCTGGCGAGATGTCGGCCTGCAGGCCGTCGGCCCACTCCTGCTCGGGGATCGTGAACCCGGCGCATTCGAGGAGGCTGCCCGAGAACGACACCGGCCCGTAGAGGCTGAGGGTCGTCTCGTCGCGGGGACGGATGAGCTGCGCGGTCTCGCCGTCGACCGCGTACTCGTCGGCCAGCGACTCGCAGCGCTCGTCGACTTTCGAGAGCAGATCGGCGACCTCCTCTTCGCGGCCCAGCGCTTCGCCGATGAGCATCGCGTTGTCTCGCCAGGGGTCGGCCTGCGTCTCGATGAACACCGTGGGGGCGATGGCGGAGAGCTGCTCGTAGAGCTCGGAGTGCCGGGCCTCGGTTCCGAGGATCAGGTCGGGTTCGAGCGCGGCGATGGCCTCGAGGTCGGGTTCGGGAACCGTGCCCACGGGCTCGACACCGTCGGCTCCGAGGTACGCGGGCGCACCCGCGACGTTGCTCGCGACCGCCGCGCCGACCGGCTCGATGCCGACCGCGACGGCAGTGTCGAGCTCGAGCGGTTCCAGAGTCACCACGCGCTGGGGCTCGTCGGGGACCGCCGTGGTGCCGCGGGCATGCTCGACGTCGTGAGTGCCGGCGGATTCGCCTGTCGCATCGGTGGCGGCGGTCGGCTCAGGGGCGCAGCCGGCGAGCAGGATCAGCGCGCACGCTGAGGCGGCGAGGGTCGTGGAGGCACGACGGCGGGGGCGGGAGGGCATGGTGAATGACCTTTCGGGACCGGGGAGGGGAACGACATCGATCGGATCAATGTTGGTTAGGCAACCCTAACAGCGGGGCCCACGTTCCACGCAACACGGCGCGTCGGGTCTGCTCCTCGGCGCTCCAGCGAGGGTGCATTCACGCGACACATGAAGGGGGCGGATGCCGCAGCATCCGCCCCCTCATCTGTCCTGCAGGCTGAGACCAGTCGGCTCTCAGGCGGGAGCGTCGTCCGGGTCGAGCGCGCGCAGAGCGTCTTCCTCGACCTCATTGTCGGCGGTCAGCTGCTGTTCGGTGTTCTCGTCGCCGCCGAGGGCCGCGTCGCGGTCGGGGCTGGCGTCGCCCTGAATGGCGCCGCGAGGCGATTCTCCGTGCGAGCTGTCGCCCTGGATCGCGCCACCCTGGGCTGCGCCCTGAGCGTTCTCTTCGTCGGCGTCGCCCTGAATGGCTCCGCGGGGGGAGTCGCCGTGCGAGCTGTCGCCCTGGATGGCACCGCCCTGGGTCGAGCCCTGGGCGTTGCCGTGGAGCTCGTCGCGCTCGACGGACGACTGCCCATCGGGCGCGGTGTTGTGCTGAGGGTTCTGCTCAGGAGAACCTTCGGCGGGCTCTTCGGCGTGCGGGGTGCGTCCTGTGTTCTGGTCCATGCGGCGAACGTACGTCCGCCCCGCCCGCACGTGGAGGGCATTGACAAACCGCAGTCACCCGCTCAGAACTCCGGGTCGTCCTTCTTCGAGGTGCGGATCGGCGTCGTGACGGCCGCTTCATCGCTGAACTCGACCGGGTCTGCCTTCTCGACGATGTCGGCGCGGTCGACGACGTTCAGCGGCCTGGTCTCGTCGAGCGTCATCAGGAACCGGCTGTCCTCCGAGCGGTGCAGTCGGCCGGAGGTGAAGATCCAGATCGCGCCGATCGCACAGGCGACGAAGCCCGCGGTGCCACCGAGCATGATCGCCACGCGCGGGCCGAACGTGTCGGCCACCCACCCGGCGATGGGAGCGCCGACCGGAGTCGAGCCCATGATCACGGCCATGTACAGCGCGAGCACGCGCCCTCGCAGCGCAGGGGCCGTGGTCATCTGCACGTATCCGTTTGCCGTCGTGAGCAGCGTCACGATCATGAATCCGGTGAATGTCAGCGTGATCGCGTACGACAGATACGTCGGCATGGATGCGGAGATGAAGGCCGCGACACCGAAACCGCCCGCCGCGAAGACCACGACGCGCACGCGAGCGCGGTCACGCCTGGCCGCCAGCAGTGCCCCGGCGAGCGAGCCGATCGCGAGCACCGAGCTCAGCACTCCGTAGCCGTCGGCCCCGGCCCCGAACTCGATCGCCATGGTCGAGGCGAAGATCGGGAAGTTCATGCCGAACGCGCCGATCAGGAACACCGTCACGAAGACGACCCGCAGGTCGCTGCGACCCCAGACATAGCGGAAGCCCTCGGCGAGGCCGCCGGTCCGGCGGTTCTTGAGACGCGGCGCCAACTGCCCGGTGCGCAGCAGCATCAGCGCGACGAGCATCGCGAGGAACGTCACGGCATTCGCGATGAACACCCATCCGGAGCCGATCGCCACGATCAGCAGACCGCCGACGGCCGGGCCGATCATGCGGGCCAGGTTGAAGGATGCCGAGTTGAGGGCGACCGCGTTCGACGTGTCGCCGGCCGAGACCATGTCGGAGACGAACGCCTGCCGCGCGGGTGCGTCGAAGGCGTTGACGACACCGAACGCGGCGGCGAAGCAGAACATCATCGGCAGGGTCATCACGCCGTTGAGCAGCAGGACACCCACGGCGATCGCGAGCAGCAGCAGTGCGCTCTGAGTGGCGAGCAGGATGCGGCGGCGCTCGAAGCGGTCGGCGACCCATCCGGTGAGGCTCACCAGCACCAGCGGCGGACCGAACTGCAGCGCCATCGTGAAACCCATGGCCGCGGCGTCGTTGTCGGTGAGCTCGGTGAGCACGACCCAGTCCTGCGCGGTCGCCTGCATCCAGCCGCCGATGTTGGAGACGAGGGCGCCGGCGAACCAGATGCGGTAGTTGATGTTCGAGAACGAACGGAACATCGCGCTCATCGGTCGACCACCTTTCGCATCAGGGCGCTCGCTTCTCGCAGCGTCGTCAGTTCCTGCTCGGTGAAGTCCAGTTCGCCGAGCATCTCGGCCAGCAGCTCGTCGCGGCGCTTGATGGTCTGCGCGACGATCTCGGTGCCCGCCTCGGTGATGTCGACCTGCACGCGACGGCGGTCTTCGGCATCCGGAGTGCGGATCACGAAACCCTGCTCTTCGAGTCCGTTGATCATGCTCGTCATCGACGGTGCAGTGACCCGCTCGCGCTCTGCCAGGGCCGTGATCGTGCGCCGGCCGTGCATGCGCAGCGTCGCGAGCACCGCGAGCTGCGCGTCGCTCATCGCGTCGACGGCACGGGCCGAGCGCAGGCGCCGTGCGAGTCGGAACGTCGCCATGCGCAGGTCTGTCGCGGTGAGTTGGAGGGAATCATCGGTCGCAGACATTACTTAGACAGTCTAAGTAATTTTGCCAAGGATGGGAAGCGGGCGTCGGATCGGCCGCCGCCGACAGGCCAGAATGGACGCATGACCCGATCCGTTGCTCTCGAGCTCGCCGTGCAGGACCCGACCGGAGTGCGCATCGCCGGCGCGGTCGGCGCCGTGCGCGTCGAGCTCGCTCAGGCTCTGCCTCTCGGCGGCCTCACTCCGTCGCCGGCGACCCTCGACCTGTCGATCGACGCGGCACGAGCCGTCGGGGTCGAAGTGCATGTGCTCGTCCGGCCCCGAGCCGGCGGTTTCACCTACTCCGCCGACGAGATCGCGATCGCAGAGAGCGACGTCCGCCGTGCGATCGAGGCGGGCGCCGACGGTGTCGTGATCGGTGCGCTCGACGAAGAGGGGCTGCTCGACATCCCCGCCATGCGGCGACTGCGCGACGCCGCCGGCGGAGCATCCGTCACCCTGCATCGCGCGATCGACGTGACTCCCGACCCCGTGGCGACGCTCGTCGCCGCCAGGGATCTCGGCCTTCGCCGTGTGCTCACCTCGGGTGGCGCCTCGGTCGCGATCGACGGCATCGACACCCTGCGCGCGCTCGTCGCCGAGGCGGCCGGAGAGATCGAGATCATGGCGGGCAGCGGAGTGGATGCCGCCAGCGCTCCCGCCCTCGTCGCAGCGGGCGTCGACGCTCTGCACTTCTCCGCCAAGCGCATGGTGCACGAAGACGGCGGAGTGCGCATGGGGTCGGCATCGGACGGCGTCGGTGGATACGAGGTCACCGACCTCGCGATCGCCCAGGGCGTCATCGCCGCGCTGTCGAACTGAGCCGCATCGCGCGGTCGAGCTGAGGCTCGTCCCGCAGTCGCCCTGACGCATGTCGCGCACCCTCAGTAGGGTGGGGGCGTGACCGATACGCGCGAATTCACGGATGCCGACGGCATCGCCATCGTCTACGACGTGCACCCGGCGGTGGGCGATGCGCGGGGAGTCGTGCAGCTGCTGCACGGTGTGGGCGAGCACGCCGGGCGCTACGGGGCGCTGATCGCCGCGCTGACCGAGGCCGGCTTCATCGTCTACGCCGACGATCACCGAGGGCACGGTCGCACCGGCATCCGCCAGCACGGAGGCCCCGCCAAGCTCGGCCGCCTCGGCAAGGGCGGACTGCGCGCGGCGCAGGCGGCGATCTGGCAGCTCACCGGCATCATCAAGGACGAGCACCCCGACCTGCCGCTCGTGCTGCTCGGACACTCGTGGGGATCGTTCCTCGCGCAGATGCTCGTGAACGACCACCCCGAGGCGTGGGATGCCGTGATCCTCTCGGGGTCGGCTCTGCGCACACCCGGATCGCTCAACGCGGCACCGCTCAACGCCCGCTGGGCGGCGGACGACGCCACCGGCCTCGAATGGCTGAGTCGCGACCCCGCCGTGTGGACCTCGTTCGATGAGGATCCGCTCACCACGGATCAGCCGCTTCTGAAACTGTTCGGCCCGGTCGAGGCGGCCAAGCTCTACGGTCGCCCGCGCAAGGACCTCGGCCGCGACATCCCGCTGCTGCTGCTCGTCGGCCGCGACGACCCGGTCGGCGGCCCCCGCAGCGTGCACAAGCTCGCCGACGAGTACCGCACGCGATCGGGGCTCACCGACATCACGACGCTGGTCTACCCCGATGCGCGTCACGAGATCTTCAACGAGCTGCAGCAGGACGAGGTGCGGGCCGACATCCTGTCGTGGCTCGACACCCGCATCCCCCCGCGCTGAGCCCCGCCCGGCGGAGCCGGCTTCTGTCCGGTCGTTGAGCCAGCAGCGAAGCAGCGAGACGAAACGTGGCGAGTGCACGCAATCGGATCACTGCGTTTCGTCTCGGTCGGCTTCGCCGTCCTCTCTCAACGACCGGGGTCGGGCGCCTTTTCGCGCGTCCGAGTGTTACGCCCGATGAACCCCCGTTACAGCGGGTGAATCCGCGTGACGGCATCCCGGCATACCGGTCTTCCCTCCGCATAGATTCGCGGCGAGAGGCAGGTGTGGGGTGGGTTTCGAAGACGAGTGGCGTGCGTGGCATGACTCGCGGGAGCGCTATGCCGGCGCCGAGTACGGCCCGGCCGCGCTCGAGTCGACGAACTGGCTCATCACCGAGCCCGCTGCCGTCGAGGGGGTGCCCGGGCTCTGGGCGCTCACGGGAGACGGAGGGATCCGCGGCAGCGATCTCGGCACCACCGGGTCGGTCGTCACGCTGAGGGGCCGTGACACGCTGCGGCTCGGACGCCGCGAGCTGCGCGTCTTCGACAGGCGGGGGGAGGTGGCGCTGCGGGTGTTCAACCCGAGGCGGCCGGAGCGGGAGCGGTTCAGCGCGATCGACGCGTATCCGCCTCGGAAGGGATGGCGGATCGCCGCGGTGTTCGAGCCGACGCCCGGCGAGACGATCACCGTCACCTCGGTGGATGGTCGCTCGCACGAGTCCGACCTCGCCGGTCGGCTGCGGTTCACGCTCGACGGCGTCGCGGTGGCGCTCGCCGCGACCCGCACGCCCCAGGGCGGCCTGAGCGCGATCTTCGCCGACGGCACCAACGGCACCGAGACGTATCGCTTCCGCTTCCTGCCGATCGAAGAACCGGCATCCGACGGTTCCGTGGTCATCGACTTCAACCGCGCATACCTGCCTCCGTGCGCCTTCTCCGATCAATACGTGTGCCCGCAGCCGCCGCCGGGCAATCGCTTCTCGGCGCCGATCCGCGCGGGCGAGCGGGCTGTCGTGCTCGGGCGGTAAATCCGCGGCGGACCGCGCCCCAGCGACGGCCTCGCCTTAAGCTGTAATCGTGCACGGTGAATTCAAGGTTCCAGGAGGAAAGCTCGTCGTCGTCGACCTCGAGGTCGAAGACGGCAGGATCGCTCGCTTCCGGCTCGCCGGCGACTTCTTCCTCGAACCCGACACGGCACTCGACGACATCGACCGGGCGGTCACCGGGCTGCCGGTCGAGACGGATGCCACGGCCATCGCCGCGGCGGTGCGCGGTGCGCTGCCCGAGGGTGCGCAGCTGCTCGGGTTCACTCCCGAAGCCGTCGGCACGGCCGTGCGTCGAGCACTCGTCACGGCACCGGGGTGGAACGACTTCGACTGGGAGATCGTGCACGAGAAGGCGGTCTCGCCGCGCATGAACCTCGCGCTCGACGAGGTGCTCACCTCTCGGGTCGGTGAGGGGCGCCGTCGTCCGACGCTGCGCATCTGGGAGTGGGACCAGTCGGCCGTCGTCATCGGCTCGTTCCAGTCGTACCGCAACGAGGTCGACCCCGAAGGCGCTGCCCGCCACGGCTTCGACGTCGTTCGCCGCATCTCGGGCGGTGGCGCGATGCTCATGGCCGCGGGGCAGATCATCACCTACTCGCTCTACGTGCCGGCATCCCTCGTGCAGGGCATGACCTTCGCCGACTCCTACGCCTTTCTCGACGACTGGGTGCTGCAGGCGCTGCGCTCGCTCGGCATCGACGCGATCTACCAGCCGCTCAACGACATCGCCAGCTCCTCGGGCAAGATCGGCGGAGCCGCGCAGAAGCGCCTCGCCAACGGGGGAGTGCTGCACCACGCGACCCTCTCGTACGACATCGACGGCCAGATGATGACCGAGGTGCTGCGCATCGGGCGCGAGAAGCTCAGCGACAAGGGAACCACCTCGGCGGCGAAGCGGGTGGATCCGCTGCGCAGCCAGACCGGACTCTCGCGGGCCGAGATCATCGAGCGCTTCAAGGACACGTTCCGCTCGCTCACCTCGGCGGAAGACGGCGCGATCAGTGCCGACGAGTATGCGGACGCCGAGGCGCTGGTCGAGTCGAAGTTCGCCACGGACACGTGGCTGCATCGGGTTCCGTGACCGACCCCTCGCCTGCACCTGCGTCTGATCCGGCGACGCCTGCCCCCGTCGTCCGCGGTGACGTCTCGATCATCCAGGGCGACAATCTCGCGGTCACGGCGACCCTGCCGTCGGCATCCTTCACGCTCGTCTACCTCGACCCGCCGTTCAACACGGGGCGCACGCAGGAGCGCCAGGTCGTCACGGCCCGTCGCACGTTCACAACTCAGCACGAAACGGGCGCCGACGGCGTCGCAGCCACGGAATCCCGCGGGTCGGATGCCGCAGCCGACCCGATTCTGCTGAATACTGAACCGGCGGGGCCCGGGGCCGAGGTGCGACACGGGTTCCACGGCCACGCGTACGAGCGGGTGCGCGGCATGCTGCGCACCTATGACGACCGCTTCGACGACTACGGCGCTTTCCTGATGCCGCGGCTCGAGGAGGCCTGGCGGCTGCTCGCCGACGACGGCACGCTCTATCTGCACCTCGACTACCGCGAGGCGCACTACGCCAAGGTCATGCTCGATGCGGTGTTCGGCCGTGACTGCTTTCTCAACGAGCTCATCTGGGCCTACGACTACGGCGCGAAGTCGCGCCGCCGCTGGCCGACCAAGCACGACACGATCCTCGTCTACGTCAAGAACCCGCGCGAGTACGTGTTCAACGCCGACGACATCGATCGAGAGCCCTACATGGCGCCCGGTCTCGTCACGCCCGAGAAGGCCGCACGCGGCAAGCTGCCCACCGATGTCTGGTGGCACACGATCGTGCCGACGACCGGACGTGAGAAGACGGGGTATCCGACGCAGAAGCCCGAGGGAATCCTACGGCGCATCGTGCGGGCATCCAGCCGCCCCGGCGACCGCGTGCTCGACCTCTTCGCCGGCAGCGGCACGACCGGAGCCGTGGCCTCGGCCCTCGGCCGCGACGCCGTGCTCGTCGACGACAATCCCGAGGCGGTGCGCGTGATGACCGAGCGGATGCCGCACGCCGTGGTGACCCGCGTCGGGGAGTAGGAGGGGCATCTTTCGACGCACCCGCGAATGTCGGAAACTCTGACTACTGTCGCGGTATGACCAGTTATACTCTTCCCATGAAGACGGCGATCTCCGTGCCCGATGGCGACTTCGCTCGTTTCGAACGCGTGGCTGCACGACACGGCATGAACCGGTCGGAGTTCTTCCAGCTCGCCGGGCGACGACTGGCTGATGAGTTGGAAGGCTCTTCGGACCTGACCCGTATCGCGAACCAGATCTTGGCTCAGGCCGATACCGATGCCGACGATGAGTTGTTCGTACGAGGCAACGAACAGCGGCTGCGCGAGAGCACCGACTGGTGATCCGCAGAGGCGACATCGTCTGGGTCGACTTCGGGATTCCGCGAGGCTCGGAACCGGCGAAAGTGCGTCCGTCCGTTGTAGTGCAAGAGGATTGGCTGCTCGACACGAACGTCACTACCGTCCTCGTCGTGCCACTGACCTCGAACACCGCTCTCGAGGGGTTTCCTGGCAACGTACTGGTGCCGGCCGCGGCGTCAGGGCTCGATCGCGACTCGGTGGCGAACGTGAGTCAGATCGGTCCGGTCACACGCGAGTTCGTCGACACCTACCCGGCCGGCCACCTCGCGCCTTATCTGATGGCGCAGATCGGGACCGGCATCCGTCTCGTCCTGGGAGTCTGAGGCGCCCGTCGTCACGTTTCATGCCGATCCCCTTCCGGTCACGCATGAGATGAAGATGGCTGCGGAGAGAAGGTGATCGCTATCGTGGGCGTCACCACCGAGCGGAGGGCTTCCCATGGGCGAGCACGTGAATGTCGACAATTTCGTCGTGGCGGAAACGGCGCGGATGTTCGCCGCCCTGCAGGCTGCGGCGGGCGGGGTGAACACGTTCCGCCACAATTCCGAGCCCGCCCCGATCGACGAACAGGCAGTGGTGCGCCTGAACCGGGACACGCTGTACAGCTTCGCCATCGCGGACATCAGTGCGGGGGCGACGCTGACGCTTCCCGAGGCGGGAGACCGTTACATGTCCGCGATGATCGTCAACGAGAGCCACCTGATCAACCGGATCTTCCACACGGCCGGTTCGTTCGAGCTGACACCCGAGGAGTTCGGCTCACCTCACGTGCTGATCGCCGTTCGCATCCTCGCCGACCCGGATGACGAGGCCGATCTGGCTGTCGTGGGAGATCTGCAGAAGGGGATCAGCGTCGAAGCGCGCTCGTCGGCCCCATTCGTCCTCGCCGAATACGATGCCGAATCGCTCGAGGAGACGCGCGGCGCCCTGTTGACGCTCGCGAAGGGTGTCGGCGGATACCACGGCATGTTCGGCACGGCCGAGGAGATCATCCCGGTTCGGCACCTGATCGGGACGGCATCCGGATGGGGCGGGCTGCCCGAATCGGAGGCCGTCTATGTCGGGGTCGACACCGCACTCCCGCCAGGCAGCTACACCATGACGATGAGGGATGCGCCGGTCGATGCGTTCTGGTCGATCTCCGTCTACAACGCCGAGGGATACTTCGAGCCCAACGCCGCCGGTCGCTACACGATCAACAGCATCACCGCGGAGAAGGCGCCCGACGGTTCCGTCACGGTCCGTTTCGTCGACGATCCCGACACCCGCACCCCGAATGCGATTCCTGTGCCTCCGGGGTGGAACCTTCTGGTGCGTCTCTACCGTCCGAAGGCCGCCTACTTCGACGGCACCTGGACCGTGCCGCTGATCACCGCCGACTTGCCACGCACGCCGTAGTTTCGCGGAGTCCGGTGTGAGTGAGTCTCGGCGTGCGAGTGAGTCTCGTCGTGACAGGGTGAGAGTCATGACCGAGTACGTCGAGGTGCAGACCGCCGCGGGGCGGGTTCGAGGGCGCTGGCGCCCGACGACGGGAGGGCGAGGTGCCGCGCGATCGGCGGGCTTCCTCGGCATCCCGTTCGCCGAGCCGCCGATCGGCGAGCTGCGGTTCCAGGCGCCGGTGCCGAAGGCGCCGTGGGAGGGCGTGCTCGACACGCTCGAGTTCGCGGCGACCGCGCAGCGCGGCGACCCCGGTGTGACGCTGATCCCCGAGCCGAGCGTCGAGGGCGACTCGACCCTGAACGTGAACGTGTTCACGCCCGACCCCGAGGCTTCGGGCCTGCCCGTGCTCGTCTGGATCCACGGCGGCGGCTACTTCGCGGGTTCGCCCGCGAGCCCCTGGTACGACGGCCGCAACTTCAACCGCGACGGCGTCGTCACCGTGTCGATCTCGTACCGGCTCGGCGTCGACGGCTTCGGCTGGATCGAGGATGCTCCGTCGAACCGCGGCGTGCGCGACTGGCTGCTCGCGCTCGAATGGGTGCAGCAGAACATCGCCGCGTTCGGCGGAGACCCGAGCCGCGTGACGATCGCGGGACAGTCCGCGGGCGGCGGGGCGGTGCTCACCCTGCTCGGCATGGAGAAGGCGCAGCACCTGTTCCACGCGGTCTACGCGATCTCGGGGGCGTTGGGCGATGTGTCGGCGACTCGCGCCGAGGCGTTCGAGCGTGCGCTCGCCGCCTCGGGTGGGGTGGCTCCGACAGTGGCCGGACTGTCGACGCTGTCGGACGAGCGCCTGCTCGCGCTGCAGAAGAAGGCGACCCAGCTCGGGCCGTCGTCACTGACGACCGTGATCGAGGAGGGGCTGCCACTCGGCCCGACGATCGACGGCGACCTGCTTCCGCGGCCGACCCGGGAGTCGTTGCGTGCAGGCGTCGGTGCCGACAAGCCACTGGTGATCGGCGCGACCGACGACGAGTTCACGATGGCGTTCGCGGGAAAAACGGCGAAGGCATTGCGGTGGGTACCGCAGTCCGTGCTGCTGAACCGGTTCGGTATGCCCAAGAGCATCCGTGCCGAGTATCTCGCCGCGAATGCCGACGTCGTGCGTCTCGGGAAGGCGCGTCTCGCGGGCCGGGTGCTGACAGATCGGATGTTCCGCACCACCGTGCCGGGCATCGCGGCCGACCGTGGCGATGCCCCCACCTGGCTCTACCGCTTCTCGTGGCCCTCGGGACGCTTCGGTTTCGCGGAGCACTGCCTCGACGTGCCGTTCTTCTTCGACTGCCTCGACGGCCCGTCGATGGAAGCCCTCGCGGGACCGAACCCGCCGCAGGAACTCGCTGACGACGTGCACGGCGCCGCGGTCGCGTTCATCACCGCCGGCGATCCGGGGTGGGGCAGGCACGACGGGGATGCCGGTGTCGTGCGGGTCTACGACCGGCCCACCCGTGACGTCGATGATGCCTACGCGTCGGTGCGGGCGCTGCTCTGAGTCGAGCGGCCGCCCGCCGCGGCGGCCGGGCTCACGTCACGCGGTAGGCGCGGTACCGCACGGCGTCCGCCTGCCGCTGGGCGACGGAGAGGAACAGCGAACGCTGCAGGTGCGCGAGCCCCGGTGCAGAGGTCTCGATCTGCACCGTGGTGCGGAAGTAGTACGAGCCGGCGTCGACGTCTTCGCCGCGGCGCAGCTGCTCGAGCACGTCGGGGGTTCCGGTGCGGAGCCCCTTCGCGTGCAGCAGCACAAGGTCGCCGTCGGTCGTGCGCGCCGAGTAGCGGCCGTCGATCTCGATCGTGCCGTCGGAGCGGACGATCTGCCAGTCGGCGCCGCCGGGCAGGATCTCGGCGTCGACGGCACCGGTGACGCGGCCGCCGAGGATCGGCACGACGCGTCTGTGGCCGACACTCGTGCTGCCGTGGTCCTCGAGCGGACCGAGGCCGACGGTGACGTCGAAGGCGAACTCGAAGGTCGGCACCGGGAGCAGATCGTGCGGGTCAGGGCTGCCCGTGGAGTCGATGCTCATGCGACCGGGGTGAGCGACGCGCGCTCGTTCAGGACCGACGGCAGGAAGCCGGCCGCGGTCTTGTACCCGGTCGCGATCTGCTCGCGTTCGGCGAACGGTATGACGTCGTCGATATCGTCGAACCCTTCGGGTGCACGCTCGGCCGCGAGCTGCATCACGCGCTCGGGACCGGTCGCCCTCGTGCTCGCGAGCAGAGCCGTCATGGCGGGGCGACGGGCGGCCTCGTATCCCGCGAGTGCCTCATCGATGTCGCCGGCGGTGGCGAGATGGAAGGCGAGGGTGCGGGCGTCGAGGATCGCCTGGGATCCGCCGTTCGATCCGTTCGGGTACATCGCGTGCGCGGCGTCGCCGAGCAGTGTCGTGCGCCCGAACGTCCACTGCGGCAGGGCGTCGCGGTCGACCATGGGGTATTCGAGGATCTCGTCGGCCGTGGCGATCGCCGTCGGCACGTCGAGCCAGTCGAAGTTCCAGTCGCGGAAGAGCTCGGCGATGGGGGCAGGATCGATCGCTCTGTTCCAGTCGGCGTCGCCCGTGCCCTCCACGCGGCGTTCGGCGATGAAGTTGACCAGCATCCGCCCGTCCGCGTCGACCGGGGCGAGAGGGTAGGCGACGAACTTCTGGTCGGCGTCGCCCGCCATGATCATGGTGCGCCCGTCGAGGAACGCGGGGATGCGCGTCACTCCGCGCCACAGGGTCAGCCCTCCCCAGGGAGGCGCTCCCTCGGTCGGGTACCGCAGCGCGCGCAGCGCGGAGTGGATGCCGTCGGCTCCGATGATCACGTCGGCGGTCGCCTCGACCGTGCCGGAGGATGTCTCGAAGGTCGCCGTCTCGGTGCCGTCGTCGTGGGTGGTGACGCCGATGAGGCGGTGATCGAGGCGGATGGGCTCGGCGAGACGCGCCTCGGCGAGGTCGCGCAGAGCGAGCTGCAGACGGCCGCGGTGCACCGAGAGCTGCGGCCAACGGTACCCGGCGTCGAGGCCGCGCGGCTCATGCCAGATCGGCTGCCCGAACCGGTTGTAGTAGGCCAGCGTGTGGGGCTCGACGCCCAAGTCGGCGATGGTGTCGGCGATGCCGAGCTCGGTCAGCTCGCGCAGGGCGTGCGGCAGCAGGTTGATGCCCACTCCGAGCCCGCGGATCGTGGCGCTCCGCTCGTAGACGCTGACGTCGTGCAGTCCGGCTTCATGCAGGCTGATCGCTGCGGCGAGTCCGCCGATCCCTGCGCCGACGATGATGATCTTCATCGATCTCTCCTGATCTCTGCTGCGTTCGGCCGCAGCGGGTGGGTGGGTGTGCCGGTTCTCAGGCGCGCATGTGGACCACGGCACCGCCGACGACGGTCACAGCGGTGCCCACGCTGATGAGCGCCTCGGTCGGGATCGCGAACGGGTCGACGGTCGACACCGCGATGTCGGCGCGGGCGCCGACGCGCAGCATCCCTCCTCCGCCCAGCACGAGCTCGGCGGATCTGCTGGTGTAGGCGGCGAGGGCCTCGGTGAGCGTGAGTCGCTGGGTGGCGTCGAGCGGTTCGCTCGGCGTGCCGTCGGGGCCGGGGAGCGTGCGGTTGACGGCCACGTGGATCGCGAGCCACGGATCGGCGGGCGACACCGGCCAGTCCGACCCCATCGCGATCGCGGCTCCACTGTCGGCGATCGCGCGGAACGGATAGCCGGCGCGCATGCGGGCGTCGCCGATCATCGGCACGACGGCCGGGTCGACCGATGCCCAGAGGCCCTGGATGTTGGCGGTGATGCCGAGCGGGCCGAAGCGGCGGGCGTCATCGGGGTGCACCATCGACAGGTGCGCGAAGTGGTGGCGCTGGCCGGTACCGTTGGCGCGGCGAGCGGCCTCGACCGCAGCCAGGGCGACGCGCACTCCGCGGTCGCCCATGATGTGCAGGTGCATCGCGAAGCCCTCGGCGTCGAGCGAGACGACGAGCGCCTCGAGTGCCTCGGCATCGATGTGCAGCTCTCCGCTGCCCGCGTGGCTGCAGTAGGGCTCGAGCAGGGCGGCGGTCTCGCCGTGGGGCACGCCGTCGACCATCGCCTTCGCAGTCGATGTGTCGAAGCCCGCTGCGGCGTTCGCGGCTCGGAGCGCGACGAAGCGCTCGACCAGCGCCGGCACCTGTGCGGCCGTCGTGCCAGGGGGCACCCACAGTGCGCCGGACGTGCGACTGCGCAGACTGCCGTCGGCGATCGTCGCGACGTAGGCCGCGGTGCAATCGGCCTTGCCGTTGTACTCGCCGAGAATCGCCTCGTGCCAGCCGGTGATGCCGAGGGTCCACAGGAATTCCTGCGCGTTGAGAAGACCGGCCGCGATCTCGGCATCCGTGCTCGGCGGAACGATCCGCCCGACGAGCTCTGCCGCCGTCTCGTTGAGGTACCCGGTGGGGTCGCCCTGCTCGTCGTGGTGGATGTGTCCGTTCGGGGGAGCGGGAGTGTTCCGGTCGACCCCAGCGAGCTCCAGCGCGCGCGAGTTGACCCACAGCGTGTGGTGTCCGGCGTCGCTCAGTGCCACAGGGCGGTCCGGCACGATCGCGTCGAGCATCTGCCTCGTCGGGTGGGGGAACAGCTCGTGGCTCCAGCCGCCGCCGGTGATCCACTCGGCATCCGTCGCGTTGGCCGCAGCCGCGATCAGCGACAGCGTCTCGTCGACGCTCGCAGCCGTGGTCAGGCCGCAGCTGAGCCGCTCGACACCCGCGAACGCCGCGTGGATGTGCGCGTCGACGAACCCGGGCAGGATGCCGCCGCCTACGGCGTCGATCATGCGGGTGTCGGGTCCCGCGAGGGCACGGATCTCGTCATCCGATCCGATCGCGATGATGCGCTCGCCGCGGATCGCGACGGCCGTGTCGGCGGTGCCGATCCGGCCGTCGAACACGCGACCGTCGACGATGCACACGTCGGCGGGAGAAGTGCGGGTCATGGTGGTGCCTCTCGTCGTTGCGGCCTCGCCGCTCGGGTCCTGCTCGTCGATCATCTCGTCACACCACTCGGAACACACGGATGACGACCTGGTCGTCTCCGGGGCGCGCGTAGCCGACGAACTGCGACTCGGCGAGCCAGCGCAGGGGCTCGGCATCCGTCTGGAAGACGAACGCCGTGCGGTAGTACAGATCCTGTTCGGAGGGCCGCCCACCGGCCTGGAACTGCGCGATGGCCGCCTCGTTCGCCCGCCAGTAGCCGCGGTTCACGACATCGACGAGGTGCCCGTCGATCTCGATCAGATAGTGCGCGTCGAGCTGGGTCGTCACGCCGTGATCGACCCACCAGTCGCCGCCGCCGGGCACCACTCGCCCCTCGGCGCGGGGTCCGGAGAGTCGCCCGCCGGTGATCGCGGTGAAGTGCAGCTCGCCGCCTTCGCCTCGGCCGATCCGCTGGGGCGGGGTCACATCGACCTGCAGCTCGAAGCAGTACTCGAACGCGGGGATCATCAGCTCGGTGTCGGTCATCGCCGTCTCCTCTTCATCGGTCGGTCGAGCCCGATCGTGGGGATCGGGGTGGTGCGCACCGGTATGCGCCGCTGCGGTACCCAGCCGTCGCCCGGGATCGAGTCGAGCAGCAGACGGGTGTATTCAGCCTGGGGGTTGTCGAGCACGGTCCCGGTATCGCCGCGTTCCTCAATGCGACCGTCGCGCATCACGACCACCTCGTCACACAGACGGCGGATGACGGTGAGGTCATGGGTGATCATCAGCAGGGCGACGCCGGTGTCGAGACGGATGCGCTCGAGGAGCGACAGGATCTCGACCTGCGTTGTCACATCGAGCGCCGACACGGCCTCATCGAGCACCAGGATGCGCGGTTCGGCGGCGAGGGCCCTCGCGATCGCGACACGCTGGCGCTGGCCGCCCGAGAGCGATCGGGGTCGTGCGTCGAGCAGGGCGACGTCGAGGTGCACCGACTCCATCAGCGCCGACACCCGGGCGGAGAGCGCCGCGCGGTCGTCGTCGCGGCGGTGCACGCGGATCGCCTCGGTGAGGCACTGCCGCACGGTCTGGCGTCGATCGAGCGACTGGTACGGATCCTGGAACACCATCTGGGCGGTCTTCGCGCGGGTGCGTCGTTCGGCACCCGATGCTGCCGGTGCGCTCCAGTCGTGCCCGGCGACGCGGACGGTGCCGGCGTCGGCGCGCTCGAGGCCGCAGATCACGCGGGCGGTGGTCGACTTGCCCGATCCGGATTCCCCGACGATACCGAGCGAGCCGCCAGCCGCGAGGGCGAACGACACGTCGTCGACGGCGGTGAGGATGTCGTGGCCTCGACCGTGCGCGACGCGCACCCGGAAGGATTTCTTCAGCCCGTCGACACGCAGCAGCGGCTCGGATGCGGTGGAGGGGGAGGCCGCGGCTGCGGGAGGAGTCACCGGAACGGCGTCGAGCGATGCCGACATCAGGATGCGCGTGTAGTCCTCCCGGGCATCGTCGCGCATGCTCGACCCGCGCAGCGTCTCGATGGTGCGGCCCTGCTTCATGACGACCACACGGTCGCACACCGATCCGGCCAGAGCGAGGTCGTGCGTGATGAAGAGCAGCGACAGATCGCGGTGGCGGCGCAGGTCGCCGATCACGGCCATGACCTCTTCCTGGGTCGTCACATCGAGCGCCGTGGTGATCTCGTCGGCGAGCAGCAGTCGGGGGTCCATCGCCAGGGTGGACGCGATCATCACCCGCTGCAGCAGCCCGCCCGACAGCTCGGCGGGACGCTGCCGCAGCCGGCGGGTGGGAGAGGGCACTCCCACCTCGTCGAGCAGTTCGACGGCTCGGCGCTCAGCGGCATCCGGAGTGAACCCGGCCACCGTGACCAGTGCCTCGGTGAGGAAGTCGCCGATCGTCCGCAGGGGGTTCAGGTGGGCACGAGGGGTCTGGAACGCCATGCCGATGCGCAGCGCTCGCAGCTCGCGGCGCCCTCGCTCGTCGAGGGATTCGAGATCCTGGCCCTCGACGCGAATGGTGCCGGCCGTGGTGAAGGTCTCTGGGAGCAGGCCGGCGATCGCCCGCACGCTGAGCGTCTTTCCCGACCCGGACTCGCCGACCAGTCCCACCGATTCGCCGAGGGCGACGTCGAGCGTGCAGTCGTGCACGAGCGTGCGGGAACCGTCGGGCGTGGGCATCGTGATCTCGAGGCCCTGCAGTTCCAGGACGGGTGTCGTCATCGTTCCTTCTCCTCTGCCCAGGTGGTGGCGCGGGCGCCGATGATGCCGACGGCGAGCACCGTCATGACGATGAGCAGAGCGGGGAAGATCGACTGCTCGGGCGCGCCGGCGAGGATCGCGGCCTGGCCGCCGGCGATCATGGATCCCCAGTCGGCCGCGGGCGGCTGCTCGCCGAGTCCGAGGAATGAGATCGCGGCGAGGTCGAGCATCGCGTAGCCGAACCCGATCGTGGCTTGAGCGGCGACGACGGGAATCAGAGCGGGGATCAGGTGGCGGAAGCAGATCGCTGCGCTCGAGACACCCTGCACGCGCAATGCGGCGATGTACGGCCGACCCAGTTCGCGAGAGGCCGCGGTCTGGGTCAGACGCGCGACGACCGGGATGTACGCGATCGACAGGGCTGCGACGGGGGCGACCAGCCCCTTGCCGAACATCGCGACCGCGAGCACGGCGAGCACCAGCCCGGGGATCGCGAAGATCACGTCGATCACGCGGGCTGTCGTGCCGCGGATGATTCCTCCGAACCAGGCCGCGGTGATCGCCAGGGTCATGCCGAATGTCGTGGAGAGGACGACGACGATCACCGGCGCCGTGACGCTGGCGGAGGCGCCGACCAGCACACGCGACAGGATGTCGCGACCGAGGTCATCGGTGCCGAAGAGGTGGTCGAGTGAGGCGGGGTCATTGATCGGCCCGGCATACAGCTGATCGGGCGAGTAGGGGGCGAGCCACCGGCCGGCGATCGCGATCACGGCGACGGCGGCGAGCACGACGACGGCCACGACCACGAGGGGGTCTCGCCGGGCGAGCCGACGAGTGGCTGCGGGGATGCGGCCCGCGGCGAGCTGACCGACGCTCATGCGTTCCTCCTGGTTCCTGCGGAGTCGGGATCGATTGCGGCGGCCAACAGGTCGGCGATCGCGTTGAGCACGACGAACAGGGCGACGAGCAGCAGGGAGACGACCTGCACGACCGGCAGATCCTTGCGGGCGGCGGCTTCGGTGAGCAGCGACCCGATGCCGCCGAGACCGAATGCCTGCTCGGCGATGGCCGAGGCGGCGAAGAGACCGGCGATCGTCGTGCCCGAGATCGCGAGAATCTGCGGAGCCGCGTTGTGGAAGACGTGCCGGCGGAAGACACGCCCCCACGGGATGCCGCGGACGCGGGCCGTCTCGACGTGCTCGGAGTGCAGCTGGGCGACCAGGGCGCTGCGGGTCACTCGACTGATGTACGCGATGAACATCAGCGCGAGTGACACCGCAGGGAGCACCAGGTGCCAGAGCCGGTCGAGCCCCTCCTCACCCGCCCCGAACGTCGGGAACCAGCCGAGCGAGGTCGCGAAGATCCAGATCAGCAGGATTGCGACGATGAACGTCGGCAGGGCCATGCCGAGCGACGTGGTGACCGAGACCACCATGTCGGTACGACGACTGCCGATCGCGGCGAGGATCCCGGAGCCGAGGCCGAACACCGCGATCAGCGCGGTGGTCAGCAGCACCAGCTGGAACGTCACGGCGAACCGTGCTCCCACGAGCTCGGCGACATCTGTCTTGTAGACGAACGACCGACCGAAGTCGCCGGTGACGACACCCCCGAGCCAGTGCAGGTACTGCAGCCACACCGGGTCGTCCAGCCGGTACTCTGCGCGGATCGCCGCGATGAGCTCCGGGGTCGGACGGGCCCCGCCCGCCAGCGCCGTCACCGGGTCACCCGGCGTGAGCAGAAGCGCCGAGAAGATGATGACGCTGGCGAGGAAGAGCGTGAGCGCGAGTCCGCCCAGCTTGCCGAGCACCGTCCTGATCATGAGGGTCTGTCCCGTCGTCGCAGACGACTCACTCGCCGCCGAGGCGCAGCGCCCAGGGGGAGCTGTAGATGGCGACGGAGGTGGTGATGCCGGTGAGGTCGTCGGACAGGTAGGTGAGCTGGTAGGCGCCGGCGAGCGTCACCTGCAGCTGGTCCGGGGCGAAGATCTCCTGCGCGCTCACGAACGCCTCGGCCGCGGTGGTCGCATCCGTCGCGGTGCGCGCCGCCTGGAGGTCGGCCGTCACCTCGTCGTTCGCGTAGCCCGACCAGTTGAAGATGCCGCCGAACTCTGCCGGCAGCATGAACAGCTGCGGGTAGCCGAGCACGCCGGGCACCTCGAGGTAGCCGGTCGTGGCGACGAAGTCGATGCCGTCGCGCAGCTCGGGAGTGTAGAAGAGTGCTCCGAAGTCGGCCGGCTGACGCTCGTCGATCGTGACGGTGAGGCCGATGTCCTTCGCCGCGCTCTGGATGATCGATGCCGTCTGCGAGAACTCCTTGGCACCGGCAGGAACGGCGAGCACCAGGGGCGTGGAGGTGTCGATGCCGGATTCGGCGATCAGGTCTTTGGCCGCATCGAGATCGACCTCGGGGGAGGGCAGCGCGTCGTAGGCGTCCTGGTAGGTGTCCTTCGCCTCCATGCCGCTCCAGACGAACGGCGGGACGATCGTCTTCTGCACCTGGCCGAGGCCCTGCAGAACGGTGTCGATGTAGGTGCTGCGATCGATGGCGAGGCTCAGCGCCTGGCGCACGCGCGGGTCGGCCGCCGCGCTGTCGGCCGAGGTCGGACCGAAGCTGTACGAGGCCGTGGAGGGCCCGGAGATCAGGCGGCCCTCGCCGTCTTCTGCTTCAAAACTCTGGCGCGACCCCGGCGGCACGTTGAAGGCGCCGTCGATCTCGCCGGCGGTGAGCGCGGAGGTGAGGGTGGCGCCGTCGGTGACGAAGACGAAGCGGATGCGCTCGGTGAGCGGTGCGCCGTTCCAGTAGTCGGGGTTGGCGGTGACGGAGATCTCGGTTCCGGGCTTCCAGTCGTCGAGCTGGTACGGACCGGCGCACATCAGGCCGCCGCCGGAGGTGCCGAGGTCCGCGCCGACGGTGTCGCCGAAGGCCTTGCTCATCACCGCGCCGCCCCCGCCGCCGAGAGCGTCGCGGAACGTCGTGTCGGGTGCGGTGAAGTGCACGACGACCGTGTCGTCGCCCGCAGTCTCGACGCTCTCGATCAGAGCGAAGGCCGCGTACCACTGCGACGCGGGGGTGCGGTTGCGCTCGAGGCTGTAGGCCACGTCTGCGGCGGTGACCGGGGTGCCGTCCCAGAAGGTGACGCCATCGCGCACGGTGATCTCGAAGGTCACCGGATCGACCCACTCCGCCTTCTCGGCGATGCCCGCTTCGAGGGTGAAGTCGGGTTCGACCGTGAGCAGGCTGTCGCAGAGGTTGGGGATGATGATGTTGGCCGATGACGAGGGGTCGAGCGTCTGCGGCTCGCCCTCGACGACCGCCCAGGTCACCTCGTCGACGGCGGTGGTGGCTGCGGGCAGAGCGGTGACGAGCGACGAGGCGTCGATCTCATCAGGGGACGAGTCGGTCGTGCCGGTGCGCGGCGCGCAGGCGGTGGCGACGAGAACGGTCGCTGTCGCCAGGGCGGCGGCGACGGTGAACCGGCGTCGGGTGGTGCGGATCATGTCGGGTCCTCTCAGATGCGTGCAGCGGGGGCGTCGTCGACCCCGCCGGGAATGGTGGTGCAGGCAGTGCTGGTGGAGCGGATGGTGCGGGCAGTGCGGGTGTTGCGGGTGCTGCGGCTCATCTGACGACGTAGACGCGGATGCAGATCTGCTCGTCCTCGTCGCGGGCGAGGCCGATGAACTGGTTGCGGCTCAGCCAGCTGTGCTCTGGTGCGTCGGTCTGGAAGACGGGGGCGGTGCGGAAGTACGACGTGCCATCGGCCTCTTCGCGGTAGTAGCCGCGGTTGAGGATGTCGATCGCCGATCCGTCCGATGCCCGCAGCAGGTAGCGCGCTTCGAGCTGGAAGGTGCCGTCGCGCTCGACCGACCAGTCGCCGCCGCCCGCGATGACCGAGCCCTGCAGCAGCGGGCCGTCGACGGTGCCGCCGGTGATCGGTGTGAAGGCGAGCACTTCGTGCGGGCCGCGGCCGAGGTGGATGTCGGTGTCGACGTCGACGCGGATCTCGAAGGCGTACTCGAGGATCGGTTCGGGCTGAGGGGAAGGCGTGGTCATGACAGTTCTCCATCCAGGACGGGAAGGTGGATCGTGAGGCCGTCGGATCCACCGATCGTGAGGTGCTGCAGGTTGGTCGCCGTCGGCCCCCAGGCCCAGGGGTCGGCGCCCGTGCCGGTCTGCGGCACGAACTCGGGGTAGTCGCTGCTCGACACGTGCACCCGAAGGCTGTGTCCGGCGCGCAGCCGGTAGCCGACCTGGCCCAGGTCGAGGTCGAGGGCCGCAGGTTCTGTGGCATCGGCGACCTGACGCTGCCCGCGGGCGATGCGCAGTGCGGTGCCGTCGGGTGCGAGATCGAGCAGCCGGACGAACAGATCCATCACGGGGCCGTCGGAGCGGACGGTCGCGGTGGCGGTCACGGGGCCCGCGAGGTCGACATCGGCCGCGACCGGAGCGGAGGTGAAGACGAGCACGTCGTCGCGTGCGCCGATCGGCGCCTCGTCGGGGAGTTCGAGCAGGAACGAGAACGCATCCTCGGCGCTCGATGGCACGAGGTCATCGGGGTCGTGGGTCCACGTCAGCTCGGTCGGCTGCGCCGCGGCATCCTGTGCCAGTCCTCCCTCGGCGGTCGCCTGCAGCGCGACGGAGCGGATGCCGGCGGGCGGCCACGCCGCATCCGTCCGCTCTTCTTCGGTGCCCGCGAGGTTCCAACGCACGGCGGGGATGTCGGCGGGGGAGCCGTTGCCGCGCACGTACACCTCGAAGAACTCGAGCGTCGGGTCGAGGGTGCGGGGGAGGAGCGCGCGGAGCTGCTCGTCGGTGCGCTCGGCGACGCGGTCTGCCGGGGCGCTCAGCAGCTCGTAACCTTCGTGATCGATCGACTCGATGCGCAGGTGGTGGTGTGCGGCCCACGCCGGGTTCTTCGTGATGTCCGCGACGTCGGACCACGACAGGGGCGAGCAGTTGTCCCACCAGCCGATCGTGTGCAGCGCGGGAACCGAGCGCGCGGCGAAGGGGGATCCGAGGGGGAAGCGGGGCAGGTGCACTGGGCGCGGGTACCACTGGTCGTACGAGATCGATCGCTCGCCCGCGTCGGCGAGGAACTCCTCGACCTGAGCTGCGAAGTCGCGTCGCGTCCAATCGGGCTCCCACATGTAGGTGTCGTTGCCGTGGAAGTGGCTGACCGGATACAGGTAGGTGATCGTCCATTCGACGTTCGAGGTGCGCTCGCCGGGTGCGCGATGCACGGGCTCGCCCAGGCCGGTGCCGGTGACGCGGGGTGCGATCGCCTTGAGGGCGGGGTGGCCGCTGGCGGCTGCCGCCCACTGCGTGTAGCCGTAGTAGCTGTCTCCCCACATCGCCACGCGGCCGTTCGACCAGGGCTGCTGCACGATCCAGTCGAGGGTGTCCTCACCGTCTCGCACCTCGTTGACGAAGAGCAGCGCCTCGCCCTCGGAGCGGAACTTGCCCCGCACGTCCTGCGCGACCACGCGGTACCCGTGCGCCATCAGGTATTCGGCGATCAGCGGGATGTAGGTGTAGCTGCCGCTCTTGTCGTAGGGCAGGCGGATGAGGATGGTGTCGCCGGCCGCATCGCCGTCGTCAGTGGGGAGATAGATGTCTGCCGCGAGCAGCACTCCGTCACGCATCCGGACGCGGGCGGGGCGTGCCAGATCGCTCTCGGGAGCCGCGGGAATGCGGATGAAGCTGGTCATGACTCTCCTTCTGGACCTCGGCGCCGGGGAGACCGCGGTGCTCGATGAATCACAACGTAAGTCCGGCGCAGTTAATAGTCAAGTCTGACTAGACTAAAAACTTGTAACATCTATGTATCCTGCTGATGCAGGGAAAGAGGGGGACCGATGGCACGTCCGACCGTGGCCGCAGAACGCCGCGACCAGATCATCGAGGCCACGTTGCAGACCGTGGCGGAGCACGGCATCGCCGGCACGTCGCTCGACCGCATCGCGGAAGCCGCCGGGATGTCGCGCGGACACGTGCGCCACTTCGTCGGCAATCGTGATCAGCTGCTCGCCGACACCGCCCGGCACGTGTTCGCCGACGAGACGGGCACCCTGACGATCCTGCCGTCGACGCTGGTGACGTTCACCGACGCGCTCGACTATCTGTTCGGCGAGGAGTTCACCCGATCAGACACCGAGAACGCCGTCGTCCTCGGGTTCGTCGAGCTCTCGCGTACCAACCCGCCGATCGCCGAGGTGCTCACCGAGGCCTATGGCCACACGCGCACCACCCTCGCCGAGCTCGCCGCCGCTGAGTACCCGAAGGCGGATGCCGCGACATGCGAGCTCGTCGCCGACGGCACGCTCTCAGCCGCGCTCGGCAACGTCTTCATGGGCGACTTCAACCCCGACGAGGTCCGCACCGCCCGGGTGCGCCGGGCCGTCGAGACGCTGCTCGCCGCCCTCTGACGTTCGACGTCGGGGGCCGCTGCGGGCCCCGACACGAGAGGATGGTTCGGTGCCGATCTCCTCCGACCGTCCGGATTGCTTCCGCCTGCCGGCCGTCGACGCCGCGGCGATCCGGACGCGCCCGGACCAGCTGCACCTCGTGCCGCCGGACAGCGAGGCTGACGCGTCGGCGATCATCGAGAGCCACCGGCGAGCGCGCGTCGCCCGCGGCAGGAGCGATGCGATCGGGTGTCTCGTCCCGATCGCCGGCGGTCTCCTGCTCGCGGTCGTGGCCGGCGTGGTGATCGCGTCGCTCCGACTGCCGTTTCGAGACGCGGCCATCGCCGTCGGGCTGCTGTTCGTCCTGGGTGCCGTGGTGACCGCAGTCATCGCCTCGCGCGCGCGACCGACCGTCCTCACCCCGAAGCCCTTGCCGTCGGTGCTGATCCATCCCCTCGTGGTGGCTGGGGCCCCGGCGGACCTGACCGCCCGGGACATCGAGCTCGCGTCGCAGGTGCTCGACGAGCGGGATCGTGCCGACGCCGACCTCCGAAAGGCCCGCGCCGACGCGCAGCTCACCGACGAGGAACGATACGTCTCCCCGGGAGACCGATCGACCTGGTACTTCCGTCCGGAAGACCTGCCCGGCCTCGAGCGCACAGAAGACGACGCGGAGAAGCAGGCGCGTGCTGTCGCCGACCGACTCGGTATCGTCCTCGGTTCGGACGGCGGCAGCGGCTCAGCACCGGAAGCCTGACGCCGCCTGCACGGCGATCCCCGCATTCGCGGCGATACCGGCACCCCTCAGGCGATGTAGATCTTGCGCAGCGTCTCGGTGACCGTCCATGCGGTGCGCTGACCCCCGGCCAGGCGCACGACAGACCCAGGGCCGACCTCGATCGCAGGCAGCGCCGGTTCGACGAACTCGATGCGAGCGTGACCTGAGAGCACGACGAACACCTCGTCGGCCTCGGTGTCGGATGCCGTGCCCGGCGTCATCTCCCAGATGCCGACCTCGACCTCGCCGAGGGTCGCCAGCGGGTGCGTGGCGGAGGTCGGCCGGCCGATGAGCACCTCGTCCGCCGGCAACGGGGCGTGCGCGAGCGGCACCACCGCGGCATCCACTCCGGTTCCCGGCACGAGCTCGCTCACGAGTCGAACCCCATGCCGACGGCATCCAGCGTCTTGAGAAACAGGTTGCGCTTGCCCTCGTTGTGGTCGGCCTGGTTCATCGCGGCGCGCACGAGGTTGACGCCGATCGAGGCGACGGGCTCGGGCGGGAACGGGATCGGCTTCTCGCGGACCATCGCGAGCTCGGTGCGCTCGGTCGGCTCACCCGACAGCTTGTCGAGCATGACGTCGGCGGCGAAGCGCGCCGCGCCGACGCCGAGGCCGGTGAAGCCGGTCGCATACGCGACCCGACCCTTGCGGGCGGTGCCGAAGAACGCGCAGAAGCGGCTCGACGAGTCGATCGCCCCCGCCCAGCGGTGAGTGAAGCGCAGGCCCTCGAGCTGCGGGAACGTCGTGAAGAAGTGTGAGGCGAGCTTGCGGTGGCTCTCGGCACGGTCCTCGTATTCGGGACGCACCTTGCCGCCGAAGTGATAGACCGCATCGTATCCGCCGAACAGGATGCGGTTGTCGGCCGTGAGCCGGTAGTAGTGGAACTGGTTGGCGCTGTCGGCCAGGCCCTGACGGTTCGACCATCCGATCGAGGCGAGCTGCTCGTCGGTCAGCGGCTCGGTCATCAGCACGTAGTCGTAGACGGGAACGGTCATCAGGCGGTTGCGCTTGAGCAGCGAGGGGAAGACGTTGGTGGCGAGTGCCACGGCATCCGCTCGCACCCGTCCGCCGTCGCGGGTCACGAGCGTGATCGCGCTCGACCCGTCGCCGATCACCTCGCGCACGAGCGAGTGCTCGTAGATCTCGACCCCGAGCTCGACCGCGACACGGGCCAGTTCGAGACCGAGCTTCGCGGGATGCACGAGCGCGCACGCGTCGCGTTCCCACGCTCCGGCGAGGAACGTGTCGGAGTGCACCTCGGCCTGCACGGCCTCGCGGTCGAGGAAGCCCTCCTCCTCGCGCAGCCACTCGACCTGGTGCGGCTCGACGGCCACGGCCAGCTGGCCTGTGCGCTCGAAGTCGACGTCCATGCCATAGCGCTTCACGGTCGCTTCGATGCCGTCGAGGTTCTCGAGCCCCAGCTCTTCGAGGCGGTCGATCTCGTCGGGCCAGCGGGTGACGCCGTTCTCATGCCCGTGCGTGAGGGTCGCCTCGCAGAACCCGCCGTTGCGGCCGGATGCCGCCCACGCGATGCGCGACGCCTCGAGCAGCACGACACGTCGCTGCGGGTCGCGCTCCTTGGCGCGCACGGCGGTCCAGAGTCCGGCGTAGCCGCCGCCGACGATCGCGAGGTCGGCCGTGATGCTCCCGGCCAGGGCGGGGTGCGAGACACGCTCGACGTCGTCGAGCCAGAACACGCTGAGTGCTGTGTCGCGCAACGAGGCGTCGATCACGGCATCCGCGGGGCGGCGACGTTCGAAGACCGTGGTTCCCATGATCAGTCCCGTTCTCGGAGCCGCGCCTCAGCGCGTGCCCCAGTTGTAGAGGTCTTTGTAGAGACCGGCGTAGAGCAGACTCTCGGTGTGGGTGATGCCGGGGATCGTGCGGATGCGGGTGGCGATCAGGTCGAGCAGGTGGCTGTCGCTCTCGCACACGGCCTCGACGAGGATGTCGAAGGTGCCCAGCGTCACGACGACGTAGGCGAGCTCCGTGATCTTCGTCAGCTCCTCGGCGATGAGCCGCGGGTCGCCCGTCACTCGGATGCCGATCATCGACATGCGGTTGAAGCCGAGCTGCATCGGGTCGGTCACCGCGACGATCTGGATGATGCCTGCCTCGGTCATCCGCTGCACGCGCTGGCGCGCCGCCGCCTCGCTGAGCCCCACCTCTCGGCCGATCTCGGCGTAGGGCCGTCGCCCGTCCTCTTGCAGCAGCTCGACGATCCGCTTCGAGATGTCATCCAGCACGGGCTGCTTCGCTGTGGCGCTCATGTGTCGATATTGACATTTTCGCCGCCTTCTGGCAACTGATTCCGTCGTTCAGGCCAGCAGGCTCTTCTGTATTCGCAGTCGGATCGCTAGCATGGCGACCATGGCCACAGAACTCCTTCAGAACTTCATCGGCGGGCAGTACGTTCCCGTGAACGGACAGGGGCGGATGCCGCTCATCGATCCCGTCACCGAGGAGACGTATGGCGAGCTGCCGGTCTCGGACGCCTCTGACGTCGATGCGGCGTACGCCGCGGCATCCGCTGCCTTCCCGCTCTGGCGCGACACGACCCCGGCCGACCGCCAGCTCGCGCTGTTCCGCATCGCCGACGAGATGCAGGCGCGTGCCGAGGAGTTCGCCGACCTCGAGTCGAAGGACACCGGCAAGCCCCGGGCGAGCCTCGTGACCGACGAGATCCTGCAGTCGATCGACCAGCTGCGGTTCTTCGCCGGTGCTGCGCGCAGCCTCGAGGGGCGGGCGGCGGGGGAGTACCTCGCCGGACACACCTCGTTCGTGCGCCGCGAGCCGATCGGCGTGATCGGTCAGGTGACCCCCTGGAACTATCCACTCAACATGGCGGTGTGGAAGATCGCCCCCGCGCTCGCCGCAGGCAACACCGTCGTGCTGAAGCCCGCAGAGTCCA
Source organism: Microbacterium sp. SWDP-B6 (assembly GCF_059803615.1). Classification (NCBI taxonomy): domain Bacteria; kingdom Bacillati; phylum Actinomycetota; class Actinomycetes; order Micrococcales; family Microbacteriaceae; genus Microbacterium; species Microbacterium sp. SWDP-B6. The sequence goes on from NZ_JAPFGV010000014.1 coordinate 63,246, forward strand.
CGCCGCTGACCACACTGCTGCTCGCCGAGATCGTGGCGCTGCACACACCGGCCGGCACGCTCAACGTCGTGCTCGGCGACCGCGACACAGGGGTGGCGCTCGTCGAGCACCCGACCCCGCAGATGGTCGCGATCACCGGCTCCGTGCGTGCGGGCATGGCCGTCGCGCGCTCGGCGGCGAACGACGTCAAGCGGGTGCACCTCGAGCTCGGCGGCAAGGCGCCCGCGATCGTGTTCCCCGATGCGAACCTCGACAAGGCGGCATCCGGCATCGTCTCCGGAGCATTCTTCAACGCCGGGCAGGACTGCACGGCCGCGACCCGCGTGCTCGTGCACTCGTCGGTGCACGACGAGTTCGTCGCGGCGCTGGTCGAGAAGGCGAAGACGGATGCTCGTACGGGCGGCCCCCACGAGGAGGGTGTGCTCTACGGTCCGCTCAGCAGCGCTGCCCAACTCGCCCAGGTGCAGGGCTTCGTCGACCGGCTGCCCGCGCACGCGAAGATCGAGACCGGCGGGGCGCGTCAGGGCGAGAAGGGCTACTTCTTCGAAGCGACGATCGTCTCGGGTCTGCATCAGGACGACGAGGCCGTGCAGGGCGAGATCTTCGGCCCGGTGCTGACCGTGCAGGCATTCGACACCGCCGAGCAGGCGCTCGAGATGGCCAACGACGTGCCCTACGCACTGGCCTCATCGGTGTGGACGACCGATCATGCCCGTGCGATGCGCTTCTCACGCGACCTCGACTTCGGCTGCGTGTGGATCAACACGCACATCCCGTTCGTCTCCGACATGCCGCACGGCGGGTTCAAGCACTCCGGCTACGGCAAGGACCTCTCGCAGTACGGCTTCGACGACTACACGCGCATCAAGCACGTGATGTCGGCGCTCGACTGAGGATCGGGGTTCGGATTCCTCGACACGTATGACGCGATGTGTCAAGCTGGGCGCACGTCGAATCCGGGGGGATCATCTTGGCACGACCACTCGCGGGGCCCCAGACCCTGCTTCGAACGCTCAACGGCCGCGCGATCCTCGAGACGCTCGCGCGCCGGGGCCCACTCACACGGGCGGAACTCGTCGCCGAGACAGGTCTGTCGCGCACGGCGGTGACGCAGGTGCTGCGAATGCTCGAGGCATCGTCAGCGGTGGCCGCGGCCGGGGTCGATCGTGACACGCGCGGACCCGCAGCGGGGCGCGTCGCACTGCATCCGCAGCTCGGGTTCGCCGCAGCCGTGCACGTCGACGCCCACGCCGCTCATGTCGCCCTGGTCGACCCCGCCGGGGCAGTGCGAGCAGAGACTCACGCCGCATTCCCGCCGCGCGGCGACCGGGTGCAGCACATCGCCGGGCTGGTCGACGCGTGTCGCCGCACGGTGACCGGGCCGCTGCTGCTCGCTGTCGTCGGCATCCCCGGCATCGTCACCGCCGACGGAGGCATCCGCGACGACCAGGGTCCCGACGGCGGCGCGTTCAAGAACGGGCTGGCCGTGCGGCTCGGATGCCCGGTGCGGGTCGAGAACGACGTCAATCTCGCGGCTCTCGCCGAACTCTCCGAAGGCACCGGCGCAGGACTCAGCAGCTTCGCGCTGCTGCTCCTCGACGACGGTCTCGGAGCCGGGATCGTCATCGACGGGTCCCTGCACCGCGGATTCTCGGGTGTCGCCGGCGAGGTCATGTATCTGCCGCAGAGCCCGCTGCCGATCGGCGCCCCGGTGCTCGGCGACGCCGTCGTGCGCGACCTCGCGCTCGCCCATGGACGCGACCCCGACGAGACGATCGACCAGCACCTCGACGCTGCGTGGGCCGGCGATGCGGCCGCGCTCGCCATGACCGCCGAGATGGGGCGCAGGCTCACCCTGATCGCCGGCAGCATCGCGCTCGTGCTCGACCCGGAGGCGTTCCTGCTCAGCGGCACGGCCGCGCACCCGGCGCTCGCCCGTGCAGCAGCCGAGTTCGCGGAAGAACTCGCACCGCAACTGCCGCTCACACTCGTGGTCTCGTCGTTCGGTCCGGAAGCGCCCCTGGTCGGCGCGGTCGGCGAGGCGGCATCCGCGCTTCGGGCATCGGTCTTCGCCCGGCTGCTCCCCGCCTCGGACAGGAGCCGAAGATGACCTCGGACCTCGCGGATCGCCTCGGCCTCGCACCCGGAGCCAGGGCCGTGATCATCAATGCGGACGACTTCGGCATGTGCCACGCGGCCAACACGGCGATCACCCAGCTGCTGGACGCAGGCCATGTCGACTCGACGACCCTGATGGTGCCGTGCGCCTGGGCGCCGGAGGCGATGGCATTCGCGGCCTCGCGCACCGACCTCGACGTCGGCGTTCACCTCGTGCTCACGAGCGAGTGGACGGACTACCGCTGGCGACCGCTCACGGGCGCCGCCAGCACCCTCGTCGACGGAGCGGGGTACTTTCCCGCCGACGTCCTGGCCATCGAAGAGCTCGCGACGGTCGATGACGTCACCGCCGAGATCGCCGCGCAGCTGCAGGCGGCGCTGGATGCCGGGGTCGACGTGACCCACCTCGACAACCACATGGGATCGGTCTACGGTCTGCTCACCGGGCGGGACTTCCTCGGTCCGGTCTTCGAGCTCGCCGCCCGCAACGGACTGCCGTTCCGGCTGCCGCGCAGCATGGAGGGCACAGACGACGACGCCGCGCTGCAGGCGAAGCTCGCGGAGGCATCGGCCGCAGCCGACGCCCTCGGGGTCGAGATCATCGACCGGCTGTGGAGCCACCCGTTCGAAGAGGTGCCCGGCGAATCCTATGAGCAGGTCCGCGACGGCTTCATCGCGCTGCTGCGCGCTGTTCCGGCCGGGGTGACCGAGATCTACCTGCATCCGATGGTCGACGACGACGAGCTGCGGGCCGTCGTCGACTTCGCCGCCGCCAAGCGCGGACACGAGCTTCGCCTGCTCTCCGACCCCGCTGTGCTGCAGGCGTTCGCCGACGAAGGACTCGTGCGACTCGGCTGGCGCGACCTGCGCGATCTGCAGCGGAGCCGGCGCGCATGACCTCGATGGCGACGCGGCTGCGCGATCGTCGACTCGACGGCGCTCCCACCAGAGCGCAGGCGCTCGCGTTCGGCGCATCCGGGTTTCCCACGCAGCTCATGGCGCAGACGTTCTCGGCTTTCGTCGTCTACTTCTACGTCACCCACCTCGGCGTCGCACCGGGGTGGGTCGCCGCGGCGATGATCGCGCACGGCATCCTGAACGCGGTGCTGAACCCCGTCGTGGGCGCGCTGTCCGACCGCATCCGCACACCGTGGGGCCGCCGCATTCCGTGGATCGGGCTCGGCATCGTGCCGCTCGTGGTCGCCTTCGCGCTGGTGTGGATGCCCCCGGAGCTGCCGACCGCCGGGCTGATCGTGTGGTTCCTCGTCGTCGTGGCGGTGTACGACATCGCATTCGTGGTGGTGGTGCTGAACATCTCGGCGCTGTTCCCCGAGATCTTCCGCACGACCGACGAGCGGGCGCGGGGCAACGTGCCGCGCCAGATCTTCGCGATCCTCGGAATGGTGCTCGGCACCGCGGGCGCCCCTGCACTGTACGGGTCGATCGGCTGGCCGGGCATGGCGATCGTGCTCTCGACCGTCTGCCTCGTGCTGCTGGTGTGGTCGTTCTTCGGTGGCATGATCGAGCGCCGGGTGCCGGAGGCGGCATCCGAGGCTATGCGGTGGCGCGACCAGCTGAAGTACACGTTCGCGAATCGGGCGTTCGTCCCCTACGTGCTCGGCTCGCTGTTCATCCAGACATCTATCGCCGTGATCCTCGCCGCTCTGCCGTTCTACGTGAGGTATTCGCTGGGCGCCGCCGAGGGCGAGGCCAGCCTGCTGCTGGGTGCGATCTTCGTGACCGCCATCCCGTCGATCGTGCTGTGGAGCGCGGTCGTGCGCCGCACCTCACCCCGCGCGGCGCTGCTGTGGAGCGTCGCGGTGTTCGGCATCGCCATGCTCGGCTACCTGCTGCCGTCGACCGTGCCGGTTGCGGCTCTGGTCGGCGTCGCGGTGGGTGTCGGTGTCGGAGGCCTGCTGCAGCTGCTCGAGGTCGTGCTCGCACAGATCATCGACGAGGACGCCACCCGCACCGGTCATCGACGAGAGGGCGCCTACTTCGGCGTGAACGGCTTCGTGGTGCGCGGCTCGGTCGTGCTGCAGGCCGTCGTCGCGGCGGCCGTGCTGACGGCGTCAGGCTTCGATGCGTCGCTGGGCGATGCGCAGCCCGAGGCGGTCGATGGCGGCATCCGCGCGATGGTCGCAGTGGTTCCGCTCGTCTTCGCCGCCCTCGCGTGGCTGTGCTTCTGGCTCTACCCGATCCGCTCCCGAGACCTCTGACGTCAGGACGCGGCCCGACGCGCTTCCCACCCCGTCCGCACCATCTCGTCGACCGTGTACCGCATCTTCCAGTCGAGGTCGCGCGCGGCGAGCTCGCCGGTCGCGACGATGCGGTCGGGGTCGCCGGGGCGACGGGGGCCGATCTCGGGGGTGAAGTCGATGCCGGTGACGCGTGCGACGGCATCCATGATCTGCTTCACGCTGAGGCCGTCGCCCGAACCGAGGTTGTAGGCCGCTTCGATCGGCGCGCCGGTGGCGAGGCGCTGGGCCGCGGCGACGTGGGCCGCCGCGATGTCGCCGACGTGCACGTAGTCGCGCACGTTGGTGCCGTCTTCGGTGTCGTAGTCGTCGCCGTTGATGCGCGGGGTCTCTCCCGCGATGAGCTTCTCGAACACGATAGGGAACAGGTTGTGCGGGCTCACGTCGTAGACGGTCGGGTCTGCGGAGCCGACGACGTTGAAGTAGCGCAGCGACGTGTGTCGCAGCGGCTTGTCGGACTCGGCGGTCGCGATCGCCTGATCGCGCAGCAGCCATTCGCCGATCAGCTTCGACTCGCCGTAGGGGCTGGCCGGCTTCTTGGCGGTGTCTTCGACGACGAGCGCCACATCGGGGGTGCCGAACACGGCGGCCGACGACGAGAACACGATGTTGGTGACGCCCGCGGCCTCCATCGCCTCGAGGATCACGCGGGTGCCTTCGACGTTCTGCGCGTAGGTGTGCAGCGGACGCTGCACCGACACCCCGGCGTACTTGTATCCGGCGACGTGGATGACGCCCTCGGCGTGGTGGTCTCGGAGGGTCTTCTCGACGAGCTCGCGGTCGAGGATGCTGCCCTGCACGAAGGCCACGCCCTCGGGCACGAACGATGCGACGCCACTCGAGAGGTCGTCGAGGATGACGGGCGTCAGCCCCGCATCCGACAGTGCGCGAACGACGTGCGAGCCGATGTAGCCGGCGCCGCCGGTCACGATCCAGGACATTGTGCTCCTCAGGGTGGGGAAGTGTTCAGTATCTCAGGTCGCGACCAGCGGACCCTGACTCCGGTCAGGCGTCGCGGCGCGCTCCGGCCGACGGGGTGACGGTGAAGATCACGGGGGCCGTGAACCCGGAGGCGGCGAACGCAGCGTTCACGGCATCCGTCACCTGCTGCACGGCATCCTGCTCGATGAGCGCGATCGCGGCTCCGCCGAACCCACCGCCGGTCATCCGAGCGCCGATGGCACCGGCGGCGAGGGCGGCCTCGACCGCCGTGTCGAGCTCGGGCACCGAGATCTCGAAGTCGTCGCGCATCGAGGCATGAGAGGCCACGAGCAGGTCGCCGATGGAGCGGGGGCCCTCTTCGCGCAGCACCTTCACAGTGTCGAGCACGCGCTGGTTCTCGGTGACCACGTGGCGCACTCGACGGAAGGTCACGTCGTCCATGAGCTCTTCGGCGCGGGCCAGGTCGTCGACCGAGACGTCGCGCAGGCTCGGCACGCCCATGATCGCGGCGCCGCGCTCGCAGGCGGCGCGGCGCTCGCCGTAGCCGCCGGTGGAGTGGGCGTGCTTGACGCGCGTGTCCATCACGAGGATCGCGAGGCCGGCCTCGGCGATGCCGACCTGCACGAGGTTCGCGTCGAGCGAGCGGCAGTCGAGGAAGATCGCCGCGTCGGGCTCGCCGAGCATCGAGGCCATCTGGTCCATGATGCCGGTCGGAGCGCCGACTGCCTCGTTCTCGGCTCGACGGCCGACGCGCGCGAGGGCGGTGCGGTCGAGTCCGGCGGCCCAGAGGTCGTTCAGGGCGGATGCCGTGGCGCTCTCGATCGCGGCGGACGACGAGAGTCCTGCGCCGACCGGGACGTCGGAGGTGATCGCGATGTCGAGGCCGCGGCCGTCCGCACCCGCCTGACGGAGCGCCCAGGCTACGCCGAGCGGGTATGCGGCCCATTCGGGCACCCCGGGGGCGGTGCCAGACGGGGTGGGGAACAGCTCGTCGAGCTCGTCGAGGGAGACCTCGACCGGTGCATCGGCGAAGGTCGATGCGACGCGCACGCGGCCGAGGCCGTCGTCGCGGATCCCGACGGCCGCGTAGGTGCGGTGCGGGATCGCGAACGGCAGCACGAAGCCGTCGTTGTAGTCGGTGTGCTCGCCGATCAGGTTCACTCGTCCCGGCGCCGACCAGACACCGTCGGGGGCGCGGCCGGTGAGGTCGGTGAAGAGCGCCGTCGCGGCCTCGATGGTGGTGGTCATGCGGATGCCTCGTCTGCGGTGTCTGCGGTGTCTGCGGATGCGTGGGTGGAGTCTGCCTTCGCGATGGCCTCGCGGATGCGGGCGGCGCCCTGTTCGGGGGTGACCTCGGCGGCCCAGGCCCACATCGCGGCCTCGGAGCCGGCGAGGAACTTGAGCTTGTCGGCGGCCCGGCGGGGGCTGGTCAGCTGTAGATGCAGCCGCACGCTGTCGCGACCGACGTTCACGGGAGCCTGATGCCAGGCGGCGATGTACGGGGTCGGGGTGTCGTAGAGCGCGTCGACGCCACGGAGCAGGCGCAGGTAGAGGGGAGCGAGCTCGTCCCGCTCGGCATCCGTCGTCTCGGCGAAATCGGGCACGTGGCGGTGCGGCATCAGGTGCACCTCGAGAGGCCAGCGGGCGGCGAAGGGCACGAAGGCCGTCCAGTGCTCTCCGCGGAACACGACGCGCTCGGACGCCTGCTCGGACTCGAGGATGTGCTGGAACAGGTCGGGAGCGGTGCGGTCGATCGAGTCGAGCAGCCGCGTGGTGCGCGGCGTCACGTAGGGGTACGCGTAGATCTGGCCGTGGGGGTGGGGGAGCGTGACCCCGATGGCCTCGCCGCGGTTCTCGAACGGGAAGATCTGCTGGATTCCCGGGAGCTGGGAGAGCGCTGCGGTGCGGTCGGCCCAGGCCTCGATCACGGTGCGGGCGCGCGTGACCGACTGCGTGCCGAACGATCCGGTGTGCTCGGGGCTGAAGCAGACGACTTCGCAGCGTCCGACCGACGTGCGGGTGCGGCCGAGGCCCAGAGCGCTGAGGTCGTCGAGTCCGCGCGGAGGGTTGCTCGCTGCGGGGGCGGTGCCGGTGGCCTCGGCCAGGGCGGGGCCGAACGCGGGCGAGCGGTTCTCGAACACGGCGACGTCGTAGAGCGACGGCACCTCAGACGGGTTGGTCGGCGACTGCGGAGCGAGCGGGTCGGCGTCGGCGCTCGGCATCATCACGCGGTTCTGCCGGTTCGCGGCGACGGTGATCCAGTCGCCCGTCAGCACGTCGAGGCGCATCGTGGCGGTCTCGCCGCGGGCATCGAGGGTGCGTGCGTCGACCGCGCGCTCGGCATCGAGCGTCGTGTCGGGGTCGTCGAAGTAGATCAGCTCGCGGCCGTCGGCGAGCGTGGTGGCCCGTTTGATGATTCCGGCTGAGAGAGTCTCGGTTCGCAACTCAGGAGATTCGTGCGTGTTCACGTAAACATGGTACGCACATCGTCGTGGTAACGTCAACATTCCGAGAGTTGTGGACAGACTTCGACGGAGACGGACCGAGTGATGTGTGGAGGATGCCGATGAACGACGACCTCGCGCTCAGCGGAGACCGGCCGCGTCGCAGTCGCCCCGCATCGGGTCGGGTGTCGATGGCGATGGTCGCCTCTCGCGCCGGCGTCTCGGGTCAGACCGTCTCACGCGTCGTCAACGACAGCCCCCGCGTCGACCCCGCCACCCGTGAACGTGTCGAGACGGCGATGGCCGAGCTCGGTTATCGCCCGCATCGCGCCGCGCGGGCGCTGCGCACCGGCCGCTCGCAGACCATCGGGCTCGTCGTCACCACTCTCGCGACGGTCGGCAACTCGCGGATGCTGCAGGCCACCGCCGAGGCAGCGGCGGAACGCGGCTATGCGCTCACCCTCGTGACGGCGGGCGACAGCGTCGCCGACGCCTTCGAGCGGCTCGCCGAGCAGGAGGTCGACGGGGCGATCGTGCTGAACGAGGCGTCCGCTCTGGTTCCCGAAGCCCAACGCCCGCCCGGTCTGCGACTGGTCGTGGTCGATGCGCCGGCGTCAGCCGAGCTCGCCGTCGTGCACAGTGACCACGTTGGCGGCGCCGCCGCGGCGACCGCCCACCTGTTGAGCCTCGGCCACGAGACCGTGCACCATCTCGCCGGTCCTTCCGGGTCGTTCGCCGCGGCGGAACGCGAGCGCGGGTGGAGGCAGGCCCTCGCGGACGCGGGCATCGAGCCCGCGCCCGTCGTCCGCGGCGACTGGACGGCCGAGGCCGGTTTCGTCGCCGGGGAGGCGTTGCGCGCAGCATCCGCCGTCTTCTGCGCCAACGACCAGATGGCGCTCGGGCTGCTGCGGGCCTTCGCCGAGGCGGGGCGGCGGGTTCCCGAAGACGTCGGCGTCGTCGGGTTCGACGACGTGCCGGATGCCGCGAACTACCGGCCTCCGCTGACGACGATCCGCCAGGACTTCACGGCGCTCGCGCAGCGCGCCGTGGGTCTGCTCGTCGCAGAGATCGAGGGCACGCCGGGCGTCGCGGCATCCGCTGTCGTCCCGACTCTTCTGATCGACCGCGCCAGCACCCGCTGAGGCGCTCGGTTCTTCACGCGGGCAGCCGCCCGTCTCGCCCTGCGGGGTCAGAGGCGCGCCCGGCGCACGGTGTGGGGCCAGAGATCGCACCCGGCGCACGGTGCGGGGTCGAAAACGCATCTGGCGCACGGTGCGGGGTCAAAAAAGCACCCGAACAGGCCGGTTCGGATGCGGAATTGACCTCTGCACCCGGCCCCGCCCAGCGAGACCCCTCGCAGAAGTAAAGGAGAGCGTTTTCCCCACTGCTTGCACATAAGCCTCGGGCGTGGCATGCTGACGGAAAGCGCTTACCCGCGCCGGATCGCACACAGGGGTTTCCCCGCAGAGGATGCGGGATCTGAAAGAAGAGAACGGACCAGCAATGTCGCAGACGACAACCCGCGAGATCGGGATCATCATGAACGGCGTCTCGGGACGCATGGGCTACCGGCAGCACCTCGTGCGGTCGATCCTCGCGATCCGCGAAGAGGGCGGCATCGAGCTGCCCGACGGATCCCGCATCACGGTGAAGCCGCTGCTCGTCGGCCGCAATGAGGCCAAGCTCGCCGAGCTCGCCGCCAAGCACGGCATCGAGGACTACACGACCGACCTCGACGCGGCCCTCGCCGACCCGAAGTGGGAGATCTACGCCGACTTCCTCGTGACCAAGGCCCGTGCCTCCGCTCTTCGCAAGGCGATCGCGGCAGGCAAGGCCATCTACACCGAGAAGCCCACCGCGGAGTCGCTGGACGAGGCTCTCGAGCTCGCGCGTCTCGCCGATGAGGCGGGCGTCAAGACCGGCGTCGTGCACGACAAGCTCTACCTGCCCGGCCTGCAGAAGCTCAAGCGCCTGATCGACTCGGGCTTCTTCGGCCGCATCCTGTCGGTGCGAGGCGAGTTCGGCTACTGGGTGTTCGAGGGCGATTGGCAGCCCGCGCAGCGCCCCAGCTGGAACTACCGCACCGAAGACGGCGGCGGCATCATCGTCGACATGTTCCCGCACTGGAACTACGTGCTCGAGAATCTGTTCGGCGAGGTCAAGAGTGTCTACGCGCAGGCTGCCGTGCACATCGCCGACCGCTGGGACGAGAACGGCGAGCACTACACCGCCACCGCCGAAGACGCGGCATACGGCATCTTCGAGATCGAGGGCGGCATCATCGCCGAGATCAACTCGAGCTGGACGGTGCGCGTGAACCGCGATGAGCTCGTCGAGTTCCAGGTCGACGGCACCCACGGATCCGCCGTGGTCGGACTCTTCGGCGCGAAGATCCAGCCGCGCAACGCGACGCCGAAGCCGGTGTGGAACCCCGACCTCGAAGACAGTCATGACTACGACGCCGACTGGCAGCAGGTGCCCACGAACGACGTCTTCCTCAACGGCTTCCGTCAGCAGTGGGAGGAGTACCTGGTCTCGTTCGTCGAGGGCACGAAGTACCCCTTCGACCTGCTTTCGGGTGCTCGTGGCGTGCAGTTCGCCGAGGCCGGTCTGACCTCCAGCGCCGAGGGCCGCAAGGTCGCGCTCGAGCCGCTGACGCTGGGCTGAGCATGAGCACTCTCCGACTTCTCGACACCGCGGGCGCGGTGACGGACGCCGAGCTGCGCGAGGGCGGTGGGTACTCGCGACCGTCCTCGCCGCTGCAGAGCCGCGTCGCTTACGCCGCAGCTCACGTCGTGCCCAAGGTGCACGCCGACAACACCCCGGGGCAGCCCGCCGACATCGATTGGGATTCGACGCTCGCGTTCCGCCGCAACGTGTATTCGTGGGGACTCGGCGTCGCCGATGCCATGGACACCGCGCAGCGCAACATGGGCCTGGATGCCGCGGCGACGCGCGAGCTCATCGCACGCAGCGCCGAGGTCGCCCGCGAGGAGGGTGGCTCCGTCGTGGTCGGCGTCAACACCGATCACGTCGCCGAGTCGCACATCACGCTCGACCAGGTGATCGATGCCTACAAGGAGCAGCTGCACTTCACCGAGGAGCAGGGCGCGGGCCCCGTGCTCATGGCCTCGCGCCACCTCGCCCGCGTCGCGGAGAGCGCCGACGACTACCGTCGCGTCTACCGCGAAGTGCTCTCGTCGGCCACGGTTCCGGTCGTGCTGCACTGGCTCGGCACGGCCTTCGATCCTGAGCTCGCCGGCTACTTCGGCGCGGACGACTGGCAGACGGCATCCGCTGTGCTGCTCGACGTCATCGCGGAGCAGCCCGACAAGGTCGCGGGCGTGAAGATGAGCCTGCTGAACGCCGAGTCCGAGATCTCGGTTCGTGAGCAGCTTCCGCAGGGCGTGCGCATGTTCACGGGCGACGACTTCAACTACGTCGGCCTCATCGGCGGCGACACTACCCGGTCGTCGAGCGAGGAGCGAAGCACCGAGACGAAACGCACCCATTCCGATGCGCTGCTCGGCGCGTTCGCGGCGATCACCCCGGTGGCGTCCGCAGCGATCCAGGCGCTGGATGCCGGAGCCCCTGCCCGCTACCTCGAGATCCTCGGACCGACCGAAGAACTGAGCCGCCAGGTGTTCGCCGCTCCGACGTTCTATTACAAGACCGGAGTCGCCTTCCTCTCCTGGCTCAACGGGCATCAGCCCGCGTTCCAGATGGTCGGCGGTCTGCACTCGGCGCGGAGCCTTCCGCACCTCAGCCGCATCGTCGAGCTGGCCAACGCGTCGCTCGCATTGGAGAAGCCCGAACTCGCGCGCGAGCGCTGGCACGGGATGCTGCGCCTGAACGGGGCGGATGCATGATCGTCGATCCCCGCCTGTCGATCAATCAGGCGACCATCAAGCACGCCGACCTCGCGACGGCGCTGCGGGTGACGGCGGATGCCGGCGTCCAGGCGATCGGTCTGTGGCGCGAGCCCGTGAACGAGGTCGGGCTCGACGTCGCCGCGCAGATGCTCGCCGACTCGGGTCTGCGCTTCACGACGCACTGCCGCGGTGGCTTCTTCACCCTTCCCGAGGGTCCGGAACGCGTCGCCGCACTCGACGACAACCGCCGAGCGATCGAGGAGACCGCAACCCTCGCCGCGGCCGGTGCCGACGGATCGACGGCCGTGCTCGTGCTCGTCGCCGGCGGGCTGCCCGCCGGTTCCCGCGATCTGATCGGCGCTCGCGAACGAGTGCGCGACGCGATCGGCGTGCTCGCTTCCGACGCGAAGGCGGCGGGGGTGACGCTGGCGATCGAGCCGCTGCATCCGATGTACGCCTCCGACCGCGCTGTCGTCTCGACCCTCGGGCAGGCGCTCGACATCGCCGCCGACTTCGACGCCGATGTCGTGGGCGCAGCAGTCGACACGTTCCACATCTGGTGGGATCCGCAGGTGCTCGAGCAGATCGCGCGCGCCGGTCGAGAGGGCCGCATCGCGACCTATCAGGTGTGCGACTGGAAGACCCCGCTCGCCGCCGACGTGCTGCTGTCGCGGCACTACACCGGCGACGGCGTGATCGACTTCGGTGCGCTCACCCGCGCCGTGATCGAGACGGGCTACGACCGCGATATCGAGGTCGAGATCTTCAACGCCGACGTCTGGTCGGATGCTCCCGAGAACGTCGTGCGGCGCACGGCCGAGACCTTCGCCGCCGCGGTCTCGCCGTACCTGCGCTGACGTCGGGGACTCGATCGCCGAAGGCGGGCCGCTCGCGTGCGAAAGGCGTGCCACATGCAGGACCAGGGCACGGATGCCGGGCCGGAACACGGCTTCTCGTCCTGCATCCGTGCCTCGATCCTGCAGGCGGCAGAGGGCTCTTCGGACGGCGGCCCGGATCGGAACCGGTCGGGGTCCCACGTGCAGGGCCAGGGCACGGATGCCGGGCCGGAACACGATTCCGGTCCTGCATCCGTGCCTCGATCCTGCAGGCGGTGCAGCGGGCTGACACGAAGAGAGCCGCCGGGCGCAACCCCCGAGACACCCACGCAGACCGTTGAGAGGATGAACCCATGACAACGATCCGGCCAGGACTCTGCTCGGTGACCTTCGCGTCGCTGAGCGTCGAACGCGTCGTCGAGCTCGCAGCCGAGGCGCGACTCGAGGTCATCGAGTGGGGTGCCGACACGCACGTGCCGGCCGGGGACGTCGAGCAGGCGGCGAGGGCGGCGAGGCTGACGACGGATGCCGGGCTGGTGTGCTGCTCGTACGGCTCGTACTTCCGCGCCGGTGCCGACGAGGCGGTCACTCCCGTGCTCGACACCGCCGAGGCTCTCGGCGTCGACCGCGTGCGCGTCTGGGCGGGTTCGATCGGATCCGACGAGGCCGCACCGCAGGACTGGGCGGCGACGATCGCCCGACTGCAGGATGCGGTCGACGAGGCGAGCGCGCGGGGCATGTCCCTCGCGCTCGAGTTCCATTCGGGCACGCTCGCCGACACCGCGCCGACGACACTCCGAGTGCTCGAGGAGGTCGCGAGGCCCACGCTCAGCACCTACTGGCAGCCCACGGTCGGTGCCGCGGTCGACGCGGTGCTCGACGAGTATCGCGCGATCGCAGACCATGTGAGCGCCGCGCACGTGTTCTCGTGGTGGCCCGACCACGACCGGCTGCCGCTGCGGGCACGTGATGCCCTCTGGACCCGGTTCTTCGGAGAGGCGCAGTCTGCGCCGACGCCCCCGAGAGACGCACTGCTCGAGTTCGTGCCCGGTGATGATCCGGCGATGCTGCGTGGCGAGGCCGCGACGCTCCGCTCGTACCTCTCGCTCTAAGGCCGGCATGCACGTCAGCACTCGGGATGCCGCCGCCCACTGTTCCTCGGCGACGCCCGCATCGCACAGTATGCTCGGGGCATGAGTCAGCAGGAAAGCCCTTCCCGGGTGCGTCAGCCGCGGCACTCCCGAGGCGCAGCCCCGACCCTGCACGACGTGGCCCGAGAGGCCGGGGTCTCCCTCGCCACGGCATCCCGCGTTCTGAACGGATCCGAGCGCAAGGTCGCCGAGTCCTTCCGTGAGCGCGTCGAGCAGGCGGCGGCCGAGCTGGGCTACACGGCGAACGCGTCTGCTCAGGCCACCGCCCGCGGCAGCTCACCCGTGATCGCGCTGCTCGTCGCCGACATCGCCGACCCGTACTTCGGACTCATCGCCGCGGGCGTCGCTCGTGGAGCCGACGAGCACGGTCTCGTCGTCACGATCGCGATCACCGAGCGCGACCCGGCTCGCGAGGCGCGCATCGTGCGCGCGCTGCGCGGACAGCGACCCCAGGGCCTGATCCTCGCCGCCTCACGCACGAACGAGCCGACCGACTCCGACACCTCGCGCGAGCTCGCGGAGTACGCCCGGTTCGGCGGGCAGGTGGTCACCTTCGGGGCCGGCAGCGCAGAGAACCGCCACGTCGAGATCGACAACCGCGCCGGTGCGGAGGCGCTGGGCCGCCGCATGGCGTCGCTCGGCTACCGCTCGGCCACCGCGATCGGCGCGGCCGAGGGGGTCCTGACCTCAGACGAGCGTCTCGCCGGATTCCGCGCCGGCTTCGAATCAGGCGGCGGCACGATCGATCGGCTGATCCGTGGCGACTTCCGTCGCGAATCCGGTGTGCAGGCGATGTCGGCGGCGCTCGCCGATGGCGTCGAGCCGGGCACTCTCGTGTTCGGCATGAGCGATGTCGTCGCGATCGGTGCGATGTCGGCGATCCGCGACGCGGGTCGTGAGATCGGCTCCGACATCGCCGTCTGCGGTTTCGACGATGTGCCGTCGTCGAGCGATGTCACGCCGGCGCTCACGACCGTGCGGGTGCCGCTGAGCGAGGTCGGCTACCAGGCCTTCCGAGCGACGGTCGACGCCGACTGGCAGCAGGCGGCGCTGCCGCTCGAGGTCATCGTGCGGTCGAGCACCCCCGGTATCACCTGATGACCCGCGTCGTGCTGGCGCCGGACAGCTTCAAGGGCACGATCACCGCGGCGGATGCGGCGGCATCCCTCGCCGCGGGCTGGGCGTCGGTCGATCCTTCCGCGACGTTCGTGCACCGGCCGATGGCAGACGGCGGCGAGGGCACCGTCGCCGCATTCGCCGCGGCCGTGCCGGGGGCGCGACGCATGCCGGTCGTCGTCGACGGGCCCGCTGGCGTGCCGCTGAAGACCAGCTGGCTGCTGCTGCCCGCATCCGCCGGGTCTGCTGGCGGCACCGGCGTCATCGACCTCGCCTCGACCTCGGGCATCGAACTTCTCGACGACCTGCGCCCGTGGGACGCCGACACCACCGGCTTCGGTCAGGCTATCGCCGCGGCCCTCGACCACGGCGTCACACGACTGGTGGTCGGCATCGGATCGAGTGCGTCGACAGACGGCGGCACCGGGATGCTGTCCGCACTCGGTGCCCGATTCCTCGACGCCTCCGGTGAGTCCGTCGTCCACGGTGCGCGCGGCCTCGCAGACATCGCATCCGTCGACCTGAGCGCCCTGCGCACCGCGCCTCAGGTGCGCGTGCTCACCGACGTCACCAACCCGCTCGTCGGCCCTCGGGGTGCCGCCGCCGTGTTCGGACCGCAGAAGGGTCTCGACGCCTCCGAGCTCTCAGACGTGGATGCCGGGCTCGCCCGACTCGCCGACCTGCTCGGCCTCGATGCCGCTCTGCCCGGCACCGGAGCCGCCGGGGGCACGGGTGGTGCGCTCGTCGTCTGGGGAGCGGCACTCGCTCCCGGAGCCGCCGAAGTGGCGGAGCTCATCGGGCTCGCGGACGCGATCTCCGACGCCGACGTCGTCATCACGGGCGAGGGCTCGTACGACGGTCAGTCCGGCGACGGCAAGGTGCCTTCGTTCATCGCGGGCCTCGCGGCATCGGCCGGGGCCGTCGCGCTGCTCGCGGCCGGGCGCATCACCGCCGACTCCGATGTGTCGCTGTTCGCGGCATCCGCGTCTCTCACCGACATCGCCGGATCGTCGGATGCCGCTCTCGCGGAGCCTGCGCGCTGGTTGCGCGAGGCCGGCGCGCTGCTTGCCAGTTCGGTCTGACCGGCCGCTGCTGCCGCCTCTGCTTCGGGCTGCCCCCGCGCAGCATCCGATCGCGCTCGTCTGCGGTGGTCGAAAGAGCATCCCAGGCGGCCGTTTCCGGTGGTTCTTCGACCACGCACGTCTGTGCAACCCGCAATGGCGCGCAGTCACGGTCTGCGGTGGTCGAAAATGCATCCCAGGCGGCCGTTTCCGGTGGTTCTTCGACCACGCACGTCCGTGCAACCCGCAATGGCGGGCAGTCACCGTCTGCGGTGGTCGAAAACGCATCCGAAGTCGCTGCGTCGGATGTGTCTTCGACCCCGCACCCGCGTTGGGTGGCTGTTTCGACCCGGCCTGCGCATGGCGTCCGCCAGGTGGGGTCGCTTTCGCATCGCTGAGCCCAGGCGCTCCCGATCCCGGATGCTCTCGACCCCGGCATGCGCGACCCCGGCATGCGCGACCCCGGGATGCGCGACCCCGGCGTGCGCTGACCCCGGATGCACTTCTGCCCCCGCACGGGCGGCGTGCGGGGGCAGAAGACGGACGGAAGCGGTACGCCGGGTCAGTCGCCGAGGGCGGCCGACACGACGGCGCGAGCCTCGGCCTGCACCTCGGCGAGGTGCTCGGGGCCGCGCAGGCTCTCGGCGTACAGCTTGTAGACGTCTTCGGTGCCGGACGGGCGCGCGGCGAACCATGCGTGCTCGGTCTGCACCTTGAGTCCGCCGATCGCGGCGCCGTTGCCCGGTGCGTGCGACAGCTTGGAAGTGATCTCCTCGCCCGCCAGGGTCGTCGCCGAGACGGCATCCGGCGCCAGCTTGCCGAGCGTCGCCTTCTGCGCCGGCGTCGCCGGGGCGTCGACGCGCTGGTAGGCCGACGAACCGAAGGCCTGCTCCAGCTCGGCGTACCGCTCCGACGGGGTCTTGCCCGTCACGGCGATGATCTCGGCCGCGAGCAGGCACAGCAGGATGCCGTCCTTGTCGGTCGACCACACCGTGCCGTCCTTGCGGAGGAACGATGCTCCGGCCGACTCCTCGCCGCCGAAGGCCACGGATCCGTCGAGCAGCCCGGGCACGAACCACTTGAAGCCGACGGGCACCTCGAGCAGGCGGCGTCCGAGCGACTCGGCGACGCGGTCGATGATCATCGACGACACGAGGGTCTTGCCGATCGCGGCGTCGCGCGGCCACTCGGCGCGGTGCGAGAACAGGTAGTCGATGGCGACCGCGAGGTAGTGGTTGGGGTTCATCAGCCCGGCGTCGGGGGTGACGATGCCGTGGCGGTCGGCATCCGCATCGTTGCCGGTGAGCACGTCGTAGTCGGCCTTCTTGGCGACCAGCGAGGCCATCGCCGACGGGGATGACGGATCCATGCGGATCTTCTCGTCCCAGTCGAGCGTCATGAAGCGCCAGGTCGGGTCGACCTCGGGGTTCACGACGGTCAGGTCGAGGTCGTAGACCTCCTTGATGAGCGCCCAGTACTCGACCGAGGCTCCGCCGAGGGGGTCGGCTCCGATGCGCACCCCGGCGGTGCGGATCGCGTCGATGTCGATGATGGTGGCCAGATCGCGCACATAGGCGTCGCGGAAGTCGTATCCGGGAAGCGCGTCCCAGTCGATATCGGCGAAGCGCTCGCGCTTGACTTCGACCAGACCGCCGGCGATCAGCTCGTTGGCGCGGTCGGCGATCCAGCCGGTCGCGTCGGTGTCTGCCGGTCCGCCGTGCGGCGGGTTGTACTTGAACCCGCCGTCCCTCGGCGGGTTGTGCGACGGGGTGACGACGATGCCGTCGGCGCGGCCGGCGGCATCCGGCGCGAGGTCGCGGTTGAAGGTGAGGATCGCGTGGCTGAGCGCCGGGGTCGGCACCCACGCGTCGCGGGAGTCGACTCGGACGTCGACGCCGTTCGCGACCAGCACCTCGATGGCGCTGCGCTCGGCCGGCAGCGACAGGGCGTGCGTGTCACGACCGAGGAACAACGGGCCGGTGATGCCCTGCGCCGCGCGGTAGTCGACGATCGCCTGGGTGGTGGCCAGGATGTGGTTCTCATTGAAGCTCTTGGTGAGCGACGACCCGCGATGACCGCTCGTCCCGAACGCGACCCGCTCGGCGGCGACGCCGGGGTCGGGGACACGATCGTAGTAAGCGGCGATCAGCTCGTCGACATCGATCAGATCGGATTCTTCGGCTGGTAGGCCGGCACGGCTCGTCATGCAGACAGTCTGCCCCCATCTCGGCATCCGCGCATCTTCTGGGCCCCTACCCGTGCCCTAAGGTGAAACGCGTGACTGAACGCCGCACCTACAGCTATCTCGGCCCCGCCGGAACATTCACCGAAGCGGCGCTCGAGCAGGTCGCCGAAGCGCGAGGCCAGGACTGGCGTGCCGTGCACAACGTCGGCGAGGCGCTCGCCGACGTGCTCGAGGGTCGAAGCGATGCCGCCATGATCGCGATCGAGAACTCGATCGAGGGCGGCGTCTCGACCACTCAGGATGCTCTGGCGACGCTGCCCGGCCTGCGGATCGTCGGCGAGTACCTGGTGCCGGTGAACTTCGTGCTCGTGGCTCCGCGCGGCACCACGCTGGCCGATGTGCAGGTGATCGCCGCGCACCCCGTCGCCTATGCGCAGTGCCATGGCTGGCTAGGCGAGCACCTTCCGACGCACTCGCACGTCCCGGCGGCGAGCAACGTGGCGTCGGCGATCGGCATGCTCGACGGCGGTCTTCCCGCGCAGGCGGCCATCGCCGCTCCCGGCGTCGTGAAGCACCTCGACGTCGACGTGCTGGCCGAGGACATCGGTGACAACGCCCAGGCCGTCACCCGCTTCGTGCTCGTCACCCGCACCACCACGGCACCGGCTCCCACCGGCGCCGACAAGACCTCGCTGATCGTCGAACTGCCGAACGATCACCCGGGTTCGCTCCTCGAGATGCTCGAGCAGTTCTCGACCCGTGGCATCAACCTCTCACTGATCCAGTCGCGTCCGATCGGCGACGAGCTCGGCCGCTACCGGTTCGTGATCGACGCCGACGGCCACATCGAGCACGAGCGCATGGCAGATGCTCTGCTCGGCATCCGTCGTTTCAGCCCCCGCGTGGTGTTCCTCGGGTCCTACCCGCGGGCCGACCGGCAGATCGTGCAGTACCCCGAGCGCTACTCCGACGACATCTTCGTCGAGGCACGCGACTGGCTGCGCGGCATCCTCTCGGGCGAACCCGAGGACTGAGACCGACCCCGGGTCAGACCGCGCTGAGCTGCACGAGCGCCCGCTTGAACTCAGGCATCGCCGAGTGCGGATCGACCCGGTCGTCGGTGAGCAGATTCGCACTCTCGCCATCGGGGTAGTGGAACGGCAGGAACACCGTGTCGGGCCTGATGTCGTGCGTCAGCTCGGCCCGCGCCTGCACCGTGCCGCGGGAGTTCGAGAGGCGGATGCCGTCGCCCTCGCCGATCCCGTGGCGACGCGCCGTGGCGGGGTGCAACTGGGCGACGAGGGAAGGCCGCTTCTCGGTGAGTTCGGAGACGCGGCGGGTCTGCGTACCGCTCTGATACTGCTCGAGCAGTCGCCCGGTGATCAGTGTGAGCCGGTCGGCGCTCGGCGTCTGCTGCGCCCGCGCCCGCACCGCCACGAGCTTCGCGCGCCCGTCGGCGTGCGCGAACCGGTCGGCGAACAGACGGGGCGTGCCGAGGCTGCCGATCGGGAACGGCCAGTGCGCCTCGATGCCCAGGTCGAGCAGGGCGTGACTGAGCCCCGAGTAGTCGGCGCGGCCGCCGGCCGATGCGCGGGCGAGCTCGTCGAACACCTCTGAGGGGTCGAGGCTCCAGACGCCGGGGGCGTCGAGGCGGCGGGCGAGCTCGGCCATGATCCACAGCTCGCTGCGGGCTCCGGCGGGGGCGTCGACGGCCCGTCGGCGACGCAGCACCCGGCCCTCGAGGTTGGTCATGGTGCCCTCCTCCTCGGCCCACTGCAGCACGGGCAGCACGATGTCGGCGGCCTTCGCGGTCTCGGAGAGGAAGAAGTCGGCGACGACGAGCAGGTCGAGCCGGCCGAGGGCCTCTCGCACCGTCGAGACGTCGGGTGCAGACACGAAGACGTTGGAGCCGTGCACGAGCAGGGCGCGCACGCCGCCTGGCAGGCCGGCGGTCTGCAGCAGATCGACGGCCGGCACACCGGCGCCGGGGAGATCGTCGGGGTCGACACCCCACACCGCCGCGACGGACGCGCGCGCCACCGGGTCCGTGATCGACTGATACCCGGGCAGCTGGTCGGCCTTCTGCCCGTGCTCGCGTCCGCCCTGCCCGTTGCCCTGGCCGGTGAGGGTGCCGTAGCCGCACCCCGGAGTGCCCGGCAGTCCGAGCAGCAGCGCCAGGTTGATGGCAGCGGTCGCGGTGTCGGTGCCGTCGACGTGCTGCTCGACCCCGCGGCCGGTGAGGATGTACGTCGAGCCGGGTTCGGCCAGCCGGCGGGCGAGATCCCGGATGCTGCGCGCGGGCACCCCTGTGACGGTCTCGGCGCGCTCGGGCCACCACGCCGACACCGACTGCCGGAGCGCATCGAAGCCCGAGGTGCGCTGCCGCACGTAGCCCGAGTCGTACAGCTCTTCGGCGATCACGACGTGGGTCAATGCCAGCAGCAGAGCGAGATCGGTGCCCGGCACCGGCTGCAGATGGATGCCGGCCCCGTCGGCGCACAGCCGGGCCGTCGAGCTGCGGCGAGGATCGACGACGATGAGGCCGCCCCGTGCCCTGGCGCCCTGCAGGTGCGACACGAACGGCGGCATGGTGTCGCCGACGTTCGAGCCGAGCAGGAGAACCGTCTCGGCGGTGTCGAGGTCGGTCAGCGGGAAGGGGAGACCGCGGTCGATCCCGAAGGCGCGGTTGGCGGCGGCCGCGGCGGACGACATGCAGAAGCGGCCGTTGTAGTCGATGCGCGAGGTGCGCAGCGCGATGCGGGCGAACTTGCCGAGCTGGTAGGCCTTCTCGTTCGTGAGGCCGCCGCCGCCGAAGACGCCGATCGCATCGTGGCCGTCCTCCGCGGCGATCCCCTCCAGCTGAGCGGCGATCAGGTCGAGGGTGGAGTCCCACTCCGCCGGATGCAGCTCGCCGTCGTCGCCCCGCACCAGGGGAGTGGTGAGGCGCCCGGTGTCGGCGAGCAGCTCCGCCGACGTCCATCCCTTCTTGCACAGACCGCCGCGGTTGGTCGGGAAGTCGCGGCCCGTGACGGTCACCGGCAGGGCTTCTCCCGCGGTGGGAGTCAGCGTCATCGCGCACTGCAGCGCGCAGTAGGGGCAGTGGGTGTCGGTCATGCGACGGCCTCCGCGCGGTCGTGCAGCAGTTCGGTGATCCTGGCTCGGCATCCGCCGCATCCGGTGCCGGCGCGCGTGCAGTCCCCGATCGCGGCGACCGAGCTGCAGCCGTCATCGATCGCATCCTCGATCTGCCCGACGGTGACGGCGTTGCAGATGCAGAGCGTCGCGTCACGACCGGCAGGCGCCACCACGTCGGCATCGGGATCGTCGAGGCGCAGCAGCAGCGATCGGTCTGCGGGCAGCTCGCCGCCGCGCAGATACAGCACGCTCAGCTCCGCGGCGGCCCGCGGCATCCCGACCGCCACGAAACCGGTGAGGATGCCGTCGCGCGTCGCCATCTTGACGTAGGTGCCGTGCTCGGGGTCGGCCCACACCGCGATGCCCGGCGCATCCTCGCCCACAGGGACCGGCGCGAACGGGTCGGCCGAGACGTCGCCGGCCGAGGCGATGTCGACCAGCTCGCCCTTCAGCACGACGACCCCCGGATGCTCGTCCGTGAACTCGGCCGCGTCGCCGATGCCGTCCAGCTCGGCAGCGATGGTCGCGGCCAGCCAGCTCGCCTGCCGCCACCCTGGGCCGATGAGGCCGTGCGGTCCGCCGGGCACCTGGCGCTCGTGCAGGTGCTCGGCGGGGTCGGCGAGGTGGGCGCAGTCGCCGATCGCATGGATGCGGGGATCCGACCACGATCGCAGCGAGCTGTCGACGAGCACGCCGTTGCCGATGCGCAGTCCTGCCGCCTCGGCGAGCTCGGTGCGCGCCCTCACCCCGCACGACAGCACGAGCAGGTCGCCTTCGATGCGCTTGCCGTCGGAGCTGGCCAGCGCGCGGAACCGGCGGATGCCGTCGTCGCCCTCGACGCCGATGACGCCCTCGGCGCGCGTGTGCGGCACGAGCGTGACGCCGGCGGAGGCGAGGGCGGTCGAGAGGATGCTCGCCGATCCGCGGTCGAGCTGACGCGGCATCGGCATCGGGCCGAAGTGGGCGACCGAGGGCACGGCACCCGCATCGGCGAGCAGCATCGCGAGCTCGATTCCGAGCACGCCGGCCCCGAGCACCACCACCCGGCCGCCGCGCTCGACCACGGCCCGCACCTGCTCGGCATCCGCCAGGTCGCGCAGCACGCAGACGCCCGCGGTGAGGCTGGTGTCGAGGCCCGTGCCGTCCGGCCCCAGCGTGTCGAGTCCGTCGAGTGTCGGGACGATCGATCGCGCGCCGGTCGCGAGCACCAGCCGGTCATAGCCGACGTCCGAGCCGTCGGCGAGCTCGACGAGCTGCGCCTCGCGGTCGATGCGCACCGCTCGCGCTCCGAGACGCAGATCGATTCCCGGAAGGCCCGCTGCGGTGGCCAGGGTGAGTTCGTCGGCCGAGGCCTCGCCGACCGCGAGCTCCGCGAGGAGCACCCTGTTGTAGGGATTCGCCGTCTCCGCACCCAGCACGGTCACCGTCGCCCGGCCCTCGGAGACGAGGGGCAGGAGCTCCTCGGCGAAGCGGATGCCGACGGGCCCCGCGCCGATGACGACGATGCGCTCGGTCATGATCAGATCCGGTGTCCGGCGAGGGAGGCCCGGGGGATCAGGTAGACGAAGATCGTGATCAGGAGCAGCGCGACGTAGCCGGCCACGAACCCGCCGAACGCCGGGGCGTACGACCCTGTGCCGCTCTTCGCCGCGGCGAGCACCTGGGGGATCACGAATCCGCCATAGGCGCCGATCGCCGAGATCAGGCCCAGGGCGGCCGCACCCTTGCGCTGGGTGCTGACCGCGAGTGCATCACCCGCGGTCGCGGCTCCTCGCGCGGCGAAGACGTTGGGGATCATCCGGTAGGTCGCGCCGTTGCCGACGCCCGCGGCGACGAACAGCAGCAGGAAGCAGCCGAGGAAGAGCGTGAAGCTGTTCGCTTCGAGTGTGACGAGCAGCGAGAGGGCTCCGACGATCATGAGCGAGAAGGCGGCGATCGTCATCGGCGCACCGCCGAAGCGGTCGGCGAGCTTTCCGCCGTAGGGGCGGGCGAGCGAACCGACCAGCGCGCCGAGGAACGCCAGTGTGATCGAGGCGCTGCCGATCTGGAAGGTCGAGAACTCGGGAAAGGTGTCGGCGATGAGCTTCGGGAAGACGCTGGCGAAGCCGATGAACGATCCGAACGTCCCGATGTAGAGCAGCGAGAGCACCCACAGGTGCGGTTCGCGCAGGGCGGCGGCGGCTCCGGCGAAGTCGGCCTTGGCGGACGAGAGGTTGTCCATGTGGCGCCAGGCGCCCCAGACGGCGACGAGGATCAGCGGCACCCACATCCACCCGGCGAGCGAGAGGTTGAACGTGAAGGCGGCGGTCATCGAGACGACGATCGGCACCGCGAGCTGCGCCACGGACGTGCCGAGGTTGCCGCCGGCGGCGTTGAGGCCGAGCGCCCAGCCTTTCTCCTTCTGCGGGAAGAAGTAGGTGATGTTCGCCATCGAGCTGGCGAAGTTGCCGCCGCCGAAGCCGGCGAGGGCGGCCACGGCGAGCAGCACGCCGAACGGGGTCTCGGGGTCTTGCACGACGATGCCGAGCAGGACAGCCGGGATCAGCAGCAGGAGGGCCGAGACCATCGTCCAGTTGCGTCCGCCGAAGCGGGCGACGAGGAACGTGTAAGGGAATCGCAGGGTCGCGCCGACGAGGCTCGGCAGCGAGATCAGCCAGAACGACTCGGTGGTGCTGAGCGTGAAGCCGGCGGCCGGGAGCAGCACGACGACGATGCTCCAGAGCTGCCAGATGATGAACCCGAGGAACTCGGCGAAGATCGACCAGCCCAGGTTGCGGCGGGCGATCGCCTTGCCTTCGGCGGCCCAGAACGTCGGATCCTCGGGGTTCCACCCGTCGATCCAGCGACCGGGTCGATGGGTGAGCGTGACGGCGGGGGCATCGACGCTGCGTGTTCCGGTGGTCTGTGACATCGCGGCTCCTGGCGTTCGAGAGGGTGAATGCTCTGAACGTAGGCGGCGGATGTTGCAGGGCCGCGCGCATGCCGTTTCGGTGTGATTACTTCTCGATCACATCGGGGAGGGCGGCGATGAGAGAACTTCAGGAATCGTGGTCGTCGGCGCGCCAGGATGCCGCCAGCGCGGTGATCGCGGCGACCGCCGCGGCCGTGTCCTCGCGGCTGCCGCCCGCGCGACCTGCGGCGAGGCCGGCGAGGTAGGCACTGAGCGGGGCGGCGGGGCGCGCGACGCCGTGCGCGACATCGCGGGCGAGATCGAGGAGCAGGCCGATGTCGACGGACGCGCGGTCGATCCCGAGGGCGGCGCAGGCGGCGGACGTCCAGTCGTCGAGGGCCTCGACCGGAAGATGCTGCGGCTGGTCGGTCATGTCGTCTCCTCGTTCGGTGCGCTGCCACGCAGGGCGTCTGTGCCGTTGTCGTGGTCGGCGTCTGTGCCGTTGCGGGTGGGTGCCTGCACCGTGGCGCGGGCTCGTTCGAGATCGTCCCACGTGTCGACGTCGGCCGCCAGGGCTCCCGCCGGCAGAGCGCCGATGGTGAGGCCCGCGAGCAGTGAACGGATGGATGCGTCTCGGCCGCCGTCGGGGAGGGTGGCGACAGCTCGGCGCAGCGCGTCGGTGCGATAGAGCCCGATCAGCCACTGCATCCGCCCGGAGTCGTCGGTCAGGCAGACGCCGTCTTCGCCGCCGGCGAGGGGCGGATGCCGACGCAGCAGCGCGACCGCCTCTTCGGCGTTCGGCAGGTCCGCCGCCAACACGAACACGTCAGCGCTCTCGGTGCGTGCGAGTCCGGCCGCGATGCCGGCGACCGGGCCGCCGAACTCGGGGGTCTCGCGAGTCCAGACGACCTCGCCCTGCACGGGCGCGGGCGGGCCGACGACGATGATCGGGGCGCAGCCTGCGACGGCCGCGACCGCCCGATCGAGCAGCGTGCGACCGCCCACGTCGAGCAGCGGCTTGGCGGCACCGTCTAGTCGAGACGCCCGCCCGCCCGCAAGGACGATCGCCGCGGTTGCGCCGCTCGTGTCGGCGGCGCTCGTGTCGGCGGCGCTCGCCGCGGTCACGAGAGCAGCATCACGTCGACGAGGTCGCCGGCGGCCACCGCCGACACCTCGGCGGGCACGACGGCGTAGGCATCCGCTCTGGCGAGTCCTGCGGCGAGGTGCGCGCCGGACGACCCGTCGGCGGCTGCCGGGTGCACCGCCCAGGCGGCGGGGTCGGATCGGTCGAGAGCGACCGGCACATACTGCTGTCGTCCTGCCGGGCTGCGCCACCCGGCGGTGGTCGTGAGACGGATCATCGGGCGCTGCAGCGGCTCACGCCCCTGGAGAGCGAGCAGTGCCGGGCGCACGAACGCCTCGAACGAGGCGGCGACGCTGGCGGGGTTGCCCGGCAGACCGAAGATCAGCGCGTCGTCTATTCGTCCGAAGGCCTGCGGTCTGCCGGGCTGCATGGCGACCGCGACGAACTCGATGCGATCGCGCAGCACGTTCTTGACGACCTCGTGGGCGCCGGCGCTGACACCGCCCGAGGTGACCACGACATCGACGCGGCCGGAGTGCAGCGCACGGTCGACGAGGGCTGTGAAGGCGGCATCCTCGTCGGTCACCGTGTCGACAGAGATGACGTCGGCGCCCGCCTCGGCGCACATCGACGCGAGCAGCACCGAGTTCGACTCGGGGATCTGCCCTCGGTCGAGGTCTGCGCCGGGGGCGGCGAGCTCGGTGCCCGTCGAGATCACGGCGACCCGGGGGCGGCGACGCACCTGCACGGTGTCGATGCCCGTGGCCGCGATGGCCGTCAGCTGCAGCGGCCCGAGCACGGTGCCCGCCGGCGCGACGACCTCGCCGGCGCGCAGTTCCTCTCCGCGGCGGCGGATGTGAGCGCCCTCCCGGGCAGGAGCCGTGGTCACGATGGCCGGGGCGTCCCAGGCCTGCAGCCCGTCACGGGTGTGCTCGAAGGGCACGACGACGGTCGCCGTACGGGGCACGGGAGCGCCGGTCATTATCCGAGCGGCCAGCCCTGGACGCAGCTCGGGCTCCTCGGACGACCCCGCCGGCAGGTCGGCGATGACGCGTAGTTCGACAGGGTGCTCGGCCGTCGCTGCCTCGACGTCGGCGAAGATGACGGCATATCCGTCCATCGCGGAGTTGTCGAACAGCGGTACATCGACCCGGGCGCGCACGTCGTCCGCGAGGGTGCGACCGGCTGCCAGTGCGATCGGCACCGCCTCTGCGCGGAGCGGCCGGGCGGCGGCCGACACCTTCGCCTGCTGCTCCTCGACCGTCAGCATGGCACGAGGAGCGAGGGAGGTGGCGTGGTGCATGCAGTCAGCGTACGACGGTCGCGGGGGTGTCCCCGCGACCGCGTCGCCCCTCTTCCCCTTGTTTCCCCGTTCTCGTGTCAGCGCTCTCGAGTCAGTGCTCGCGGAACATCGGCCAGCCGCTGCCCGGCAGCATGTGCGAATGCAGCGCACCCTTGGCCGATTCCAGGGTCGGATACGTGCCCGTCGCGGCATCCGCTCCGGCCATGACGACGGTGTATCCCCCGTCATCGTGTCGGATGCTGCCGACGACTCCGTTCGTGCCGTACGCCACCCAGAGGGCCAGAGTCTTGGTCGTGCTCATCATCGAACCCCTTCCGTTGCTGGTGAGGGTACGCCCCGGCGCACCGGAATACCAGCCCCTGTCGGAGGGTGCGCGGGCGCCGGTGCGGCGGCGCGTGGTCAAAAGCGCAGCGTTCAGTCGGTGGGTGGTCGAAAAGGCACGGCTACGGGCCGGTGGGGATGCGTTATTGACCACTCAGCGCGTCGGTCGTGGGGGCGGTCGTGCGCACGTGAGGAGAGCGGTGGGCAGGCGCAGGCACGGGCGCAGGCACGGGCGCAGGCACGGGTGCAGGGGCGGGCGCGGGCACGGGCGCAGGGGCGGGGGGCGATGTCAGGAGCGAGACGCGATCGCACGGCGGATGCGTTCGAGCAGCATCCGTCCTCCGTCGTCGAGGTCGAGTTGCGTCACTCGGATGACGATCCAGCCGATGTCCTCGAGTTCTCGCTGCCGCTGAATGTCACGGCGCCACTGGTCGCGGTCGGTTCGGTGTCCGTCGCCCTCGTATTCGACGGCGATTCGGAGCTCGGGATACGCGAGGTCGCTTCTCGCGATGATCACGCCGTCGCGACGGATCTCGTGCTGGACAACGGGCTCGGGAAGGCCTGCCGCGACGAGCAGCAGACGCGTCTCGGTCTCCTTCGGGGACTCGACGGACGCCCGCACCGCGGGCAGCGCAGCTCGCACGCGCGCGCACCCGGCGAAGCGCCCCCAGTGGCGCAGGCGTTGATCGATCTCCTCGACCGTGTGCAGGGGTCGGTCGGCGCGCAGCCCCGGGTAGTTGTCTGCGGTCGTGACGAGAGCGTCGAGGGCCACCACGAGCTCGTCGTCGGTGAACGACGCGACGCAGAGGAAGAGGGCGGTCAGAGGGTCGACGACGGGGACGCGGCCGATCCACCACAGCTGTGCTCTGCCGGTTGCGAGCCTTCGACTCCTCACACCCCGCGTGCGCGGCCGGACGGCATCCGTCGCCACGACGACGTCGATGTCGTCGGTGACCTTCCACGAGCCCGGAACGGGATAGCCCCACACGCGCATCGCGGTCGCGCCCCCGATCAGCTGTCCCGGTCTCAGTCGCGAGGCGAGCGCGAACACTCTGTGCAGAGGTGTCGTGTGAGGCGTGAGCGATCGCACACCGTGGAAGGGGCGGTGCAGGTCGGCGGCTGCCGCACGTCCGCGTCCCACCCCCGCTGCCGCTGCCGCTCGAACGGTGAAGGTGGCTCCGAGTGTGGGCGGCAGCACAGATCGACGACGCATCTCCCCAGCATCCGCGTCCGGGAAGCGCCATTCGGAGAGCTGCGCGTTGCGGGCCGGGAGCTGTGCATAAGTCGGTCTCACCCGCCGCAGTGGTGGAGGAGTTATTCAGGCCGTCGTCGCGTCAGCGAGGTCGCCCGTGCGCCGATGGATGGTCGAAAGAGCATCGGTGCGGAGGAGCGTGGTCAAAAACGCATCCCACGCGGCCCTCAGGCGTGCGCTTTTGACCATCCATGCCCGCGGGCGGGACGCGCGGGGACCGCGACTAGAGAGCGGCGGCGATGAGCTCGAGCGTCTGCGCGCGGCCGGCGGCGGCGGCGCGCGGCTCGGACTCGTAGGCCCCGGCGACGGGCGAGAGCATGACCTCGTCGACGCCGTACTTCGTCGCGAACGCACGCACCTCTTCGGCGACGGACTCTCCCGTGCCGACGAACCACCGCGAGCGGGCTGCTTCGACGACCTGGTCGGTCGCGGGATCCGACTCGGCGGCGAGCGCCTCTTCGACGGTCTCGAGCGCGATGAGCGGCTTGTTCAGCCGCAGCCGCGACATCATGCGCAGCTGCGGCAGGGCACGGGCCTCGGCCTCCTCCTGCGTCGGCGAGGCGACGACGTTGACCGTGAGGAACGTGCGGGGCTCGGGGTGCTCCTCGCTCGGCTGGTAGCCGGTGCGGTAGAGGTCGAGTGCGCGTTCGAGACCCTGGCCCGAGAAGTGGTTCGCGAAGACATAGGGCAGCCCGTGCGATGCGGCGAGCTGCGCCGAGTAGTCGCTCGACCCGAGCAGCCAGACCTCGGGGCTTCCGCCGGCGGCGGGCGTCGCGTGCACCGTGTACTCGCCACCCGACGTGAAGCGCACGGAGGCGCCGTCGCTCGAGAGAAGCGCAGCGATGTCCTGCACGTTGCGGGGGAACTGCTCGACGTCGCTCGTCGTGCCCGATCCGCGCAGCAGCTGAGTGATGACCGGGTCGCTGCCGGGGGCGCGGCCGAGGCCGAGGTCGATGCGTCCTGGCGCGATCGCCTCGAGCGCGGCGAACTGCTCGGCGACGATGAGCGGGGCGTGGTTGGGCAGCATGACGCCGCCCGATCCCAGACGGATCTTCGTCGTACGCATCGCGGCGGCGGCGATCAGCACCGGGGGAGTGGTGGACGCCACGGCCGGCATGTTGTGGTGCTCGGCGAACCAGTAGCGGCGATAGCCGAGGCGGTCAGCGGTCGCGGCGAGATCGAGGGAGGAGGAGATCGCCTCGGCACTGGTCTGGCCGGTGCGAACGGGGACGAGGTCGAGGACGGAGAGCGCGGTGGAAGTCATCCCCGAATGCAACGGCGGGGGCGGGCGGGGAATTCCCGCCCGCCCCATCGTCGCCGGTGGGTCGTCACGCTGTGGCGAGGGCGGAGGATGCCGACGGCGAGAACTCCTCGGCCAGAGCGTGGCGCGCGAGGTGGTAGCGGATGTGCCAGGCCGCGCTGAAGCTCTGCTCGGGAAGCCGAGCGAGCACCGCTCTATCGTCGGAGCCGAGACCGTCACGGGCTGCTTCGCGCAACAGGTCGTCGCGCGTCGCCGGGTACTCCATCCCGCGCAGGAAGCGGTCGAGTGCAGCGGAGTCGTGCATGGGTCGTCCTTTCCAGAGGAGGAAGCGGGGGCCGGGTGCGCCCCGGCCCCCGTGCTGTCAGGCACCGATCGACTGTCGGCTGTCGCTCGACTCGACCTCGATCTTGCGCGGCTTCGCCCTCTCGCTGACGGGGATGATCACCGAGAGCACGCCGCTCTCGTACGAGGCGCTGATCGCGTCGAGGTCCACTCCGTCGCCGAGCGAGAACTGACGGAGGAACGAGCCTGCTCCGCGTTCGCGGGCGAGCCAGCGGACGCCTTCGCGACCGTCGGCCGTGCGCTGCGCGCGGATCGTGAGCTGGCCGCCGTCGAGGTCGACGTCGATGGACCCCGGATCGATGCCGGGAAGATCGGCATGCAGGACGTACCTGTCGCCGTCGCGGTAGAGGTCCACCGGCATGAGACGCGGTGCGCGGACGGAGTCCAGCACGCTCGCAGCGAAGCGGTCGAGCTGACTGAACGGATCGAAGGACATGGCCATGAGTGTCTCCTTTCGTGTGGCCCGGGTGGGCGTTGTGGATGCAGATTATCTGCATCCGTTGCTATAGATTTGTTATAGAACAACATCGAATAGAATGCAAGTGCCACGAGAAGGAGCTGCCGATGGATGACCGTGATCCGAGCATGCCGGTGTACGGCATCGCCGTCGCCGCCCAGCTCAGCGGCGTCCCCGAAGCGAGTCTGCGGCTCTTCGAGGCGAAGGGCCTGGTCACGCCTGCGCGCAGCGACGGAGGCACGCGCCGATACAGCGACGACGATCTCGCCCGCATCCGTCGGGTGACGGGCCTGCGTGTCGAGGGCATCAACATCGTCGGCATCCGACGAGTCCTCGACCTGGAGGACGAGAACGCGGGACTCCGCGACGAACTCGCGGACGAGCGTCCCTGACCACGTCGGAACCGCCCGACCCCGTCGGAACCGCCCGGCGGCGGCGTGGCAGGGCAGTACTTTAGGGGCATGGATGCCGAGATCTTCTACGTGCTCGTCGGTGCTGTGGTCGTGGCGGCGATCGCCCGATGGCGCGGGTGGCCGGCTCCGCTGCTGGTCACGGTGGTCGCGCTCGCGGCATCCTTCCTGCCGTTCGTTCCCGAGGTCGAGATCGACGGGCACCTGCTGCTGAACCTCGTGCTGCCGCCGCTGCTGTATTCGGCGGCGCTCGACGTGTCGTTCGTGGGCTTCAAGCGCAGCCTGCCGCAGATCCGGCGACTCGGCGTCACCCTCGTGCTGCTCACGGCTGTCGCCGTGGGGCTGGTGGCGTGGTGGATCCTGCCGTCGCTGACCCTGCCGGGCGCGCTGCTGCTCGGCGCCATCGTGGCACCGCCCGATGCCGTCTCGGCCGCGGCCATCGGCCGCAAGCTCGGGCTTCCGCGGCGCATCATGACGGTGCTGTCGGGAGAGAGCCTGATCAACGATGCGACCTCGCTGACTCTCTATCGCGTGTTCGCGGCGATCATCGCCGGGGCGACCCTGACCGTCTGGGACGGCATCTGGCAGTTCCTGCTCGCGGTCGGCGTCGGCGTCGCGGTCGGACTCGTCTTCGGCATCGTGCTGCACCAGCTGCGCATGCGCATCAGCGACCCGGTCGTGATCGGCACGTTCGGGCTGCTCGCCCCGTTCGGTGCATATGCGATCGCCGAGCACCTGCTCGGCTCGGGCGTGCTCGCGGTCGTCGCGATGGGTCTGTATGTCGGATACAACTCGCCTCGCACCGACTACACGACCCGTCAGCAGGAGGCGCCCCTCTGGCTGTCGGCCGACCTGCTGCTCGAGAGCTTCGTGTTCGCCTACATCGGCCTGCAGTTCCCGCGCGTGCTCAGCGACCTCGGCGGCGAGGAGGTCGGTCGCATCCTGATGCTGTCGGGTGTCGTGCTGCTCGTCGTCCTGCTCGTGCGGCCGCTCTACGTGTACCCGACGAATCTCTGGGCGAACTTCCAAGACCGCAAACGGTTGGAACGCTGGGATCGAACGGTCGAATCCGGAGCCTTCGACGACCGCCGCCGCGACTCGAAGCGCTGGAAGCAGTACAGCGCAGAAGAGCTGCGCTCCAAGATCGTGCGCGACCGCATGGCAGGGCTGCAGCTGACCTGGAAGGACAACGCCGTCATCTCGTGGGCGGGCATGCGCGGTGTGGTGACGCTGGCGACCGCGCTCGCCGCAGCCGATCTCGCTGCTCTCGACACCGAGCCGTCGCACGCGATCGTCGTCGTCGCCTACGTCGTGACCCTCGGCACGCTGCTGCTGCAGGGCCTGACCCTGCCGCTGCTGATCCGCAGTCTCGGCATCGCCAGCGACGTCGATGACGAAGAGGACGAGCGCGCGATCGCCGACGTCAAGGCCAAGAGCCGCGAGGCGGGCAAGGCCTTCCTCGCCGAGAAGCGCGACGAGTGGGTCGACAAGTACGGCAGCGTCGACATCGGCGTCTTCGATGCCTTCACCAAGCGCATGACCAGGGTCGAGAAGGCCGCAGACGAGGCGCAGGAGGTCGAGGAGGCGGTGACCCGCCCCTCGTACGAAGACCTCGCAGCGCTCACCCGCGGGTGGCTGCAGGTGCGCCGTGACATCCTGCTCGCAGAGCGAGACGCCGGCAACCTCGACGAGGAGGTCATGCGCGAGCTGATGGCCGCGATGGATGCCGAGGAGCTCGCCCTCGACACCCGCGCCGCCACGCGTCTGCAGGGTCGCGCATAGCGGGAGACAGACGAGCGCCCCGCCCCTGAGTGGGCGAGGCGCTCGATCTGTGCGGCGAAGGGTCAGCGGGTGCCGGCCGGCTCCTTCTCGGATGCTGCGGCATCCGCCTCGGGTGCCTCGTCGTCGGCCGAGTCGTCGGCGAACGGCAGGCCCTCGCGCGGTGCGTTGTAGAGCTCCTCGTCGAGGATGCCCTCGCGCTTCGCGACGATGGTCGGCACGAGCGCCTGGCCCGCGACGTTGACCGCGGTGCGGCCCATGTCGAGGATCGGGTCGATGGCGAGCAGCAGTCCGACGCCCTCGAGCGGCAGGCCCAGCGTCGACAGCGTCAGCGTGAGCATGACGGTCGCACCCGTGGTGCCGGCGGTGGCGGCGGAGCCGACGACCGAGACGAGCACGATCAGCAGGTACTGCACGAGGTTCAGTTCGATGCCGAAGAACTGTGCGACGAAGATCGCGGCGATGGCGGGGTAGATCGCGGCGCAGCCGTCCATCTTCGTGGTCGCACCGAACGGCACGGCGAACGAGGCGTACGAGCGGGGCACGCCGAGGTTGCGCTCGGTCACGCGCTCGGTGAGGGGCAGGGTGCCGATCGACGAGCGGCTGACGAACGCCAGCTGCACGGCGGGCCAGACGCCCGAGAAGTACTGCTTGATCGAGAGTCCGTGCGTCTTCACCAGGATCGGGTAGACGGCGAAGAGCACGAGAGCCAGGCCGACGTAGACGGCGATCGCGAACCAGCCGAGCGACGCCAGCTTCTCCCAGCCGTATTTGACCACCGCGGCGCCGATGAGGCCGAACGTGCCGAGCGGGGCGATGCGGATGATCCACCACAGCACGCGCTGGATGACCTTCAGAAGCGATTCGGTGAACGCGAGGAACGGCTCGGCCTTCTTGCCGGCCTTGAGAGCGGCGATGCCGACGGCGACCGCGATCACGATGACCTGCAGGATGTTGAAGTTCACGCTCGACGAGAACGTGCCGTCGGTGGCTCCCGGGTTCGTGCTGACGCTGAGCCCGAGGAAGTTCTGCGGGATCAGACCCAGCAGGAAGTTCCACCACGTGCCTACCGTGTACGGGTCGCCGGGCTCCAGGCCCTCACCGGCGCGGTTTCCCGGCTGGATGACCAGGCCGAGCGTGATTCCGATGATCACGGCGATGAATGCGGTGATCGCGAACCACAGCAGGGTCTGGCCCGCGAGGCGCGCGGCGTTCTGCACTCGGCGCAGATTCGAGATGCTGGCGACGATCGCGGTGAAGATCAGCGGCACGACGGCGGCGCGCAGCAGTGTCACGTACGAGCTGCCGATCGTGTCGAGGGTGGCCGAGAGGCCGTTCGGGCTGTCGGCGGTGGCGCCCAGCTGGCGGGCGATCAGGCCGGCGGCGATGCCGAGGACGAGGGCCGCGAGGATCTGGAAGCCGAACGAGGTCAGCAGCTTCCGGACGGGACCGCGGGTGTCAGGCGCCTTCGTGGGGCGGGCGGTGGTGCTCATTGGATTGGGGACTCCAGAATCGGTGCGCGCCGTGTGCGCGCTATAACGCCCAACGCTATGAGGGCGAGTGAATTCCGAGGCTGAGATGACGAAGGATGACGGATGCCGCGGCATCCGTCATCCTTCGTCAGGCGACCCGGCGGGTCAGGCCGCGCACTTCTCGAGGTTGTCGGTCAGGATCTGCGTGGTCAGAGCCTTGTCCTCTTCGCTCGACTGCTTGTCCTCGCCGTTGGCGATGTAGGTGAGGGTCTCGTTGCTCAGGTCGGAGTCGACGAGCGCCTCGGCGAAGCAGGTCGCGACGTCGTCGGTCACGGCGTCGCCGAGCCCCTGGTCTTCGTAGACCTTCTGGATGCCGTCTGCGACGTCGTCCACCGCTGGACGCGACGTGCCACCGCAGGCGGCGAGAGAGAAGGCGAGTGCGGCAATGGGCAGGGCCATGAGGATGCGGGAGGGTGTGCGCAGGTTCCGGTCGTTGAGGTTCATGCGGTCGACGCTATCGACACACAGAAATTTCATAGCAGGGGTTGCGCCGGGCGCGGTCTTCGTGATGCAGCCTGGTCGCGTCGGCTGTGTTCTGCCACGATGGCCTCATGTTCATGGTGACCACGAACGACATCCCCGGCTACCGCATCACCCAGGTGCTGGGCGAGGTCATGGGTCTGACGGTGCGATCGACCGACTTCGGGCAGGGTTTCGCCGCCGGGTTCCGCTCGCTCGGCGGCGGCGAGATCCCCGAATACACGCAAGTGATGTACGAGGCGCGGCAGGTCGTGATGGGCCGCATGTGGGCCGAGGCGCAGCAGCGCGGTGGCAATGCGATCGTCGCGATGCGCTTCGATGCCGGGTCGATCCAGAACTTCACCGAGATATGCGCCTACGGCACCGCCGTGGTCGTCGAACCTCTCGCGCCGGTCGCGCAGCCGCCGCAACCGCCGCAGGCCCCGCAGCCGCCGCAGGCCTGACCTACGCCAGCACCAGCAGGTCGCCGACCTCGCATCCGAGGGCGTCGCAGATCGCCCGCAACGTCGAGTACCTGATCGCTCGCGCCCGGTCGTTCTTCAGCACCGACAGGTTGACGATGCTCACGCCGACGCGCGCGCTCAGCTCGGTCAGAGTCATGCCGCGCTCCGCGAGCAGCTCGTCGAGGCGGCAGTGGATGCCGGTGAGTTCGTCGTCGTTCTCGGCCGGGGTCATACGAGTCCCCTCGTCTCGTCCTCGAGGGCCGCGTTCGTGCGCTGCAGGCGGATGCCCTGCCGGAACGCTGCCGCGATCAGTCCCACCGCGACGCCGGTCGCGAAGATCGGGACGATCGACCAGAACTCGATCGGATGCACGGGCTCGCCGGAGCCGAGGCCCAGCGCAGCGGACACCCCGTTCAGCCCCTGCTTCTCGAGCAGCACGATGAACATCGGAGCGAGTACGAGAGTCCAGCCGATCGCGTCGAAGGCCCGCGCGTTGCTCCGCACGAAGAAGCGTCCGCGGAGGAAGTTCCAGGCGACGAGCATCACGCCGACGATGACGATCAACGGGGCGAGCGCCCACAGCACGAGCGAGCCGATGATCGCTGCGGTCGCGGCGGCATCCACTCCGGTGGCGAACACCATCGCCTCCTGAGCGATCCCCTCGATCGACGCGGCTCCTGAGCCGACGGTCGCGTCGATCGGCTGCTCGTCGATAGGGATGGACCACGCGATGCCCTGGTCTCGGAAGGTTCCGAGCACGCGCAGGACGGTGCTGATCGCCGTCACCACCAGAGCGGCGGCGCCGAAGAGGATCACGGTGATCGCATCGGCGGTCTGGGAACGTGTCGCGGTCACGATGCTCATCAGACGAGCCCGTCCGTGTCGCGCTGCAGGCGGTCGCCGATGGAGAACACCGTGCAGATGAGGGCGATGACGAACGCCCCGAGGATGAAGGTGAAGGGCTCGACGCTCATCACGGCGTTGTCGATGCCGTTGTCGGTGATCCGCGCGGCGGTGGCGTTCGCGAGCATGTTGTCGAAGAAGCGCACCGACGCGAAGCCGAGGAGTCCGGTGATGCCGGCTGTGGCCACGAGGGCTGTGCGACCGCGGCCGAAGATGCGGCCGCTGACGGTGCTGCGCGCGAGCAGGATCAGGCATCCGATCACGACCAGGATCGTGATGATCTGCAGCACCTGGCCGATGATGCCCGGCACCGCGGCGATCGCCGGCAGCTGAGGAGCGATGATCGTGCCGCTGTCGAGCCCCACGGCCACGCTGCCTCCGGTCGAGAGCGGCAGGTCGACGGCGGACGCATCCGGGGCGAACTCGATCAGCACCGGCACATCGACGCCCCGGGCGAGTTCGATGATCCGGATGATCGAGA
This sequence comes from Microbacterium sp. SWDP-B6, assembly GCF_059803615.1. NCBI lineage: Bacteria > Bacillati > Actinomycetota > Actinomycetes > Micrococcales > Microbacteriaceae > Microbacterium > Microbacterium sp. SWDP-B6. The sequence continues at coordinate 99,302 of NZ_JAPFGV010000014.1, forward strand.
ACACCGTGATGTAGGCGGCGATCAGGGCTCCCGCGATGCAGAAGCCGATCAGGGCGCCGGAGTCACCGCGAGAGATCGTGCGGTCTTTCGTCGAGGTCATCATCCACTCCTTATCGAGAGTCGTTATTACCGATAATCGTTAACATAACGACTGTCGATAAGTGAGTCAACCCCAGCCGCACGAGAGCGCCGTCACCGACCGTCACGGCGCTATGCCGACGGCGAACACGGGCATACAGCATCCGCACGGTGGTTACTCTCGATGTACAGGCGCGGAGACCCGTCGAGGACTCAGCGCTTCGCCCCGTGCGAATAAGGAGTCACAGCATGTTCGAGAGATTCACGGACCGAGCCCGTCGAGTGGTCGTCCTCGCCCAAGAAGAGGCGAAGATGCTCAACCACAACTACATCGGCACTGAGCACATCCTGCTCGGCCTCATCCACGAGGGTGAGGGTGTCGCAGCCAAGGCGCTCGAAAGCCTCGGTATCTCCCTTGACGCCGTCCGCGAGCAGGTGCAGGACATCATCGGTCAGGGCCAGCAGCAGCCCACCGGTCACATCCCGTTCACGCCGCGCGCCAAGAAGGTGCTCGAGCTCAGCCTCCGTGAGGCTCTGCAGCTCGGCCACAACTACATCGGAACCGAGCACATCCTGCTCGGCCTCATCCGCGAGGGCGAGGGTGTCGCAGCCCAGGTGCTCGTCAAGCTCGGCGCCGACCTCAACAAGGTCCGCCAGCAGGTCATCCAGCTCCTGTCGGGTGCTCCCGGACGCGAGCCGGCAGCCGTCGGCGCGCAGTCGAACGACACCCCGAGCGCCCAGGGCGGCTCGCAGGTGCTCGACCAGTTCGGTCGCAACCTGACGCAGGCCGCGCGCGACAACAAGCTCGACCCGGTCATCGGGCGCGAGAAGGAGATCGAGCGGGTCATGCAGATCCTGTCTCGCCGCTCCAAGAACAACCCCGTGCTGATCGGTGAGCCCGGCGTCGGCAAGACCGCCGTCGTCGAGGGCCTCGCCCAGGCGATCGTCAAGGGCGATGTGCCCGAGACGCTGAAGGACAAGCAGCTCTACTCGCTCGACCTCGGCTCTCTCATCGCCGGCTCCCGCTACCGCGGTGACTTCGAGGAGCGCCTGAAGAAGGTCACCAAGGAGATCCGCACGCGCGGCGACATCATCGTCTTCATCGACGAGATCCACACCCTCGTGGGTGCGGGTGCCGCCGAGGGCGCGATCGACGCGGCCAGCATCCTGAAGCCCCTCCTCGCTCGTGGAGAGCTCCAGACCATCGGTGCCACCACGCTCGACGAGTACCGCAAGCACTTCGAGAAGGATGCCGCTCTCGAGCGTCGCTTCCAGTCGATCCAGGTGAACGAGCCGAGCCTCCCTCACACGATCAACATCCTCAAGGGACTCCGCGACCGGTACGAAGCGCACCACAAGGTGCAGATCACCGACGGCGCGATCGTCGCGGCATCGAACCTCGCCGACCGCTATGTCTCCGACCGGTTCCTGCCCGACAAGGCCATCGACCTGATCGACGAGGCGGGTGCACGCCTGCGCCTCAGCATCCTGTCGAGCCCGCCCGAGCTGCGCGAGTTCGACGAGAAGATCGCCAAGGTGCGCGAGCAGAAGGAAGTCGCGTCCGAGGACCAGGACTTCGAGAAGGCCGCATCGCTGCGCGACGAGGAGAAGAGCCTCCTCGCCGAGCGCCTGCGCCTCGAGAAGCAGTGGCGTTCGGGTGACGTCGCGACCCAGGCGGTCGTCGACGAGGGCCTGATCGCCGAGGTGCTCGCACAGGCCACCGGCATCCCGGTCTTCAAGCTGACGGAAGAGGAGTCCTCGCGACTCGTCTTCATGGAGAAGGCACTGCACCAGCGCGTCATCGGTCAGGAGGAGGCCATCGCGGCGCTCTCCAAGACGATCCGGCGTCAGCGTGCCGGCCTCAAGGACCCGAAGCGTCCCTCCGGTTCGTTCATCTTCGCCGGCCCCACGGGCGTCGGAAAGACCGAGCTGGCCAAGGCGCTCGCCGAGTTCCTGTTCGACGACGAAGCTGCTCTCATCTCGCTCGACATGAGCGAGTTCGGTGAGAAGCACACCGTCTCGCGTCTGTTCGGTGCCCCTCCCGGATTCGTCGGATTCGAAGAGGGCGGCCAGCTCACCGAGAAGGTGCGCCGCAAGCCGTTCAGCGTGGTGCTGTTCGACGAGATCGAGAAGGCCCACCCGGACATCTTCAACTCGCTGCTGCAGATCCTCGAAGAGGGTCGACTGACTGATGGTCAGGGCCGCGTGATCGACTTCAAGAACACCGTCATCATCATGACCACCAACCTCGGTGCTCGTGACATCGCCGGTGGTCCGGTCGGATTCCAGATCGAGGGCGTCAACTCGACGAACTACGAGCGGATGAAGGGCAAGGTCAACGAAGAGCTCAAGCGCAACTTCAAGCCCGAGTTCCTCAACCGCGTCGACGACATCATCGTGTTCCCGCAGCTGTCGAAGGAGGAGCTCGTGCAGATCGTCGATCTGTTCACCAAGCGCCTCGGCGAGCGTCTGCTCGACCGCGACATGACGATCGAGCTGTCTCAGGCCGCCAAGGAGCGTCTCATCGAGATCGGGTTCGACCCGGCACTCGGTGCCCGCCCCCTGCGTCGCGCGATGCAGCACGAGGTCGAGGACCGTCTGTCCGAGAAGATCCTGCACGGCGAGCTCAACCCGGGCGACCACGTGAAGGTCGACTCGAAGGACGGCGAGTTCCTCTTCGAGCACGGCCCCCGCGGCGAGAAGGTCGCGGTCGGCGTGAACACCGGCGGAGCGATCTCCGGCACCCCTGACCTGGCGGTCGCCAGCGGGGAGTGACCTGATCACAGAAGGGGCGGATGCTGCGGCATCCCCCCCTTCTGCGTGTCCGGGTGATCCAGCACTCCGGCATTCCGCGTCCGCTCAGGGTCTCGGGAGGTGACGGGTTCTAGGCTTGACGTGTGAGCGAGTACATCGTCCGGCCGGCGCGCAGCGCTGACATCATCGGCATCCGCAACCTGCTGCAGCCGATGGTCGAGCAGCGCATCCTGCTCGGCAAAGACCTGGCAGTGCTCTATGGCGCGGTGCAGGAGTTCGTCGTCGCCGAAGCCGACGGCGAGCTGATCGGATGCGGCGCGCTTCACGTGTTCTGGGAGGACCTCGGCGAGGTGCGCACCCTCATGGTCCGCGGTGACTGGCTGCACCATGGCGTGGGCGGTGCCATCGTCGGCGCGCTCGAAGAGCAGGCGCGCGAGCTCGGCCTCAGTCGACTGTTCTGCCTCACCTTCGAAGTCGACTTCTTCGGCCGGCGCGGCTATTCGATCATCGGCGAACAGGTCGTCGACCCCGACGTGTACTCCCAGCTGCTGCGCAGCGGCGACGCGGGTGTCGAGGAGTTCCTCGATCTCGCGCACGTCAAGCCGAACACGCTCGGCAACACCAGGATGCTGAAGCGCCTCAACTAACCTGAACTAATGCCTCGTCACTCCGCCGCCGTATATCGTCGCCGGAGATTGGTGACCCTCGTCGCGGCGATTCTGGTGGTCGCGGTCGTCGGCGTGGCGGTATGGCTGCTCGTGGCTCGTCCGTGGGCGAATGCCGCCGAGGCGACGCCATCGCCCAGCGCATCGGCGTCTGCGCCGGAGTCGCCGACACCCGATCCCACCGCGGGCGAGTCGCCCGCAGCCGAGTCGCCCGCGCCTGAGTCGTCGGCAGAGGAGACTCCGGGGATCGTCGCGTGCGAAGCCAGAGACGTCGAGGTGGCTGCTGTCACCGATGCTGACGCATACGACCCCGGGGTCATGCCGCAGCTGTCGATCTCGCTGACCAACCGCGGTTCGACCGACTGTGCGATCGACGTGGGGTCGACGACCCAGAGGCTCACGGTGTCGAGCGGATCCGACGTCTGGTGGACGTCGACCGACTGCCAGGAGAATCCGAGCAGCATGGTCGCCACGCTTCCGGCCGGCGCGACCGTGACGAGCAAGGTGCCGGTCACCTGGGATCGCACCCGCTCGAGCGTCGAGACCTGCGCCGACGAGAATCGTCCGCGTGCACCCGGCGGCGGAGCGTCGTACCACGTCGCCGTCGAGATCGGTGGCTTCAAGGGCACGACCACGAAGCAGATCCTGCTCTATTGACGCCGAATCTGGCCAAACGTCTCGAATACAGTCCTGCACTCAGTTTCGGGTGACACTGGTCGTTCTTTGGGATACCATTGAAGTGACCCTCGCAGACTTGCGGCGCATGCCATCCCCAGTGGCGTCGAGCACAGCGTCCCCAGCGCTTCGACATGCCGCCCGAGGGTCCGAGGGCCCTCTCGAGTACCCCAGTCCCCAATGGATGACTCGAGAGGGCCCCTTTCCATCTCTCCTCCCGTTTCGGGACGCGCATCGCCATCCGCTCAATATGCTGGATGCATGGCAGCGAAGAAGTCGAGATCAGCGAAGAGCGCACCCGCACCCGAGGATTTCCGGTCGGATGCCCTCGCTCAGGCGCTGGAGAAGCAGGACATCGCTGCGGTCGCTCTGGCTCTGCGCCACGGCACCACGGTCGTGCCGCTCGTGAAGCCCGGTGCTCGCGACAATCCGCTCGACAGCGGAGAGGTCTGGACCTATCGCGACCCGAAGTCGGGCGATCTGGCGCTGCTGCTGTTCAGCGACGCCAAGAACAAGCCGGTGAACCTGCCCCCGGGGGTGGGGATCTACACCGCGGACTGGCTGCGCAAGTTCCTCGCCGCGCACCCGATCACCACCGTCTTCCTCGACATCGCCGGGCCGCATCCGATGCAGGCCGCGCCCGACGAGCTGCTCAAGGCGCTCGACGCCTGAGACCCGGCGGCGCTGCGGCGGGATCGCGCGCTCAGAACGGCGGGATGTCTGCGTCGCTGCGCCGGGTGGTGTTTCGGGCGCGCACGTCGTTCAGTGCCGCGCGCAGAGTCTTCGAGCGATCGTCGACCACCTGGTCGTAGCCGAGCCGCGCTGCTTCCGACCGGCGCTGCGCCGACTGGGTCACCGGGCGGATCTCGCCCGCGAGGCTGAGCTCCCCGACGGCGGCGACCGTGCGCGGCACGGAGATCTGCTGGATGGACCCTGCCACGGGG
>NZ_JAPFGV010000015.1:0-97814 GCF_059803615.1 Microbacterium sp. SWDP-B6
CCCCCCCCCCCCCCCGAAACCGCTTACGCCTTGGCGTCTTCCGTACGGAAGGGGAAGCCGAGGTGACGCAGAAGCGCGCGACCTTCGTCGTCCGTCTTCGCGGTGGTGACGACAGTGATGTCGAAACCGCGAACCCGGTCGATCTTGTCCTGATCGATCTCGTGGAACACGCTCTGCTCCTGGAGACCGAAGGTGTAGTTGCCGTTCCCGTCGAACTGCTTGCCCGACAGACCGCGGAAGTCGCGGATGCGGGGCAGAGCGAGCGAGACGAGACGGTCCAGGAACTCCCACGCACGGTCACCGCGGAGGGTGACGTGTGCGCCGATGGCCTGGCCCTCGCGCAGCTTGAACTGCGCGATCGACTTGCGAGCCTTCGTGACGAGCGGCTTCTGACCGGTGATCTTGGTGAGATCGTCGATCGCGCCGTCGATCACCTTGCTGTCGCGGGCCGCTTCACCGACACCGGTGTTCACGACGACCTTGACCAGACCGGGGATCTGCATCACGTTGGTGTAGCCGAACTCATCCTGCAGCTTCTGCTGGATCTCGGCCTTGTACTTCGCCTTCAGGCGGGGCTGGATCTTGCCAGCCACCGCAGCGTCGGTGGTTGCCATCAGAGGTCCTTACCTGACTTCTTCGCGTACCGCACACGAACGGTGCGCTTGACGCCGTCCTTGGTCTGCTCCTCGACCCGGTGGCCGACCTTGGTCGGCTTCTTGGTCGAGGGGTCGACGAGTGCGACGTTCGAGATGTGGATGGAGGCCTCGACAGTCTCGAGGCCGCCCGTCTTGGTGCCACGCTGCGTCTGACCGACGCGCGTGTGCTTGGTGACGTAGTTCACGCCTTCGACGATGATGCGGTTCTTGTCGGCCAGGATCTCGAGGACCTTGCCCTGCTTGCCGCGATCTCCGCCACGCTCCTGCGTCGCTCCGGTGATGACCTGAACCAGGTCACCCTTCTTGATCTTCGCCATGACTTAAATAACCTCCGGCGCCAGCGAGACGATCTTCATGAACTTCTTGTCACGAAGCTCGCGACCGACCGGTCCGAAGATACGGGTGCCGCGGGGCTCCCCGTCGTTCTTCAGGATCACGGCGGCGTTCTCGTCGAACTTGATGTACGAGCCGTCGGGACGACGCGTGGACTTGACCGTACGGACGATGACGGCCTTGACCACATCGCCCTTCTTGACGTTGCCGCCCGGGATCGCGTCCTTGACGGTCGCGATGATCGTGTCACCGAGACCGGCGTAACGACGGCGCGAGCCGCCGAGCACACGGATGGTGAGCAGTTCCTTCGCGCCGGTGTTGTCGGCGACCTTGAGGCGGGATTCCTGCTGGATCACTTGGCCTTCTCCAGAATCTCAACCAGACGCCAGCGCTTCGTGGCGCTGAGCGGGCGGGTCTCGTTGATCAGGACGAGGTCGCCGATGCCGGCGGAGTTCGCCTCATCGTGCGCCTTGACCTTCGAGGTGCGGCGGATGACCTTGCCGTAAAGCGGGTGCTTCACGCGGTCCTCGACCTCGACCACGATGGTCTTGTCCATCTTGTCGCTGATGACGTAGCCACGACGCGACTTGCGGTACCCACGGGCATCCGCATCGCGAACATCGTGTGCTGCGTGCTCAGCCTCGACGGCAGCTTCCTTCTTGGTGGCCATCACTCAGCCTCTTCCTTCACGGCGTCGTCGGCGGAGTCCGCCTTCTTCGCCTTCGACTTGGTCGCCTTCTTGGCCGGAGCCTCGACGGGAGCGGGCGTCGCACGGATGCCCAGCTCACGTTCGCGGATCACGGTGTAGAGACGCGCGATGTCGCGCTTGACGGCGCGGATGCGGCCGTGGCTCTCCAGCTGGCCGGTGGCCGACTGGAAACGGAGGTTGAACAGCTCCTCCTTGGCCTTACGCAGCTCCTCAACGAGGCGCTGGTCTTCGAACGTGTCGAGCTCTGCCGGAGCGAGCTCCTTGGTGCCGATCGCCATTACGCGTCGCCCTCCTCGCGCTTGATGATGCGTGCCTTGAGAGGCAGCTTGTGAATGGCACGGGTCAGTGCCTCGCGAGCGAGTTCTTCGCTCACGCCTGAGACCTCGAAGAGGACGCGACCCGGCTTGACGTTGGCGACCCACCACTCGGGGGAACCCTTACCGGAACCCATGCGGGTCTCGGCAGGCTTCTTCGTGAGGGGACGGTCGGGGTAGATGTTGATCCACACCTTGCCGCCACGCTTGATGTGACGCGTGACCGCGATACGAGCGGACTCGATCTGACGGTTCGTCACGTAGGCAGGCGTGAGCGCCTGGATCCCGTAGTCGCCGAAGGAGACCTTCGTGCCACCAGTCGCCTGGCCGCTGCGACCGGGGTGGTGCTGCTTACGGAACTTGACCTTGCGGGGAATAAGCATCAGGCAGACGCTCCTTCTGCGACAGGGGCCTCGTTGCGCGGCGCGCGGCGGCGGTCGCCACCACGGTCGTCACGACGGGACTTCGGTGCGTTGGCCTGCTCGCGAGCAAGCTCCTTGTTGGTCAGGTCACCCTTGTAGATCCAGACCTTCACGCCGATGCGGCCGAAGGTGGTCTTCGCCTCGTAGAAGCCGTAGTCGATGTTCGCGCGCAGCGTGTGCAGCGGCACACGACCCTCGCGGTAGAACTCCGAGCGGCTCATCTCGGCGCCGCCGAGGCGGCCGGAGACCTGGATGCGGATGCCCTTGGCGCCAGCGCGCTGAGCGCCCTGGAGGCCCTTGCGCATCGCACGACGGAACGCCACGCGAGCAGAGAGCTGCTCGGCGATGCCCTGTGCGACGAGCTGAGCGTCAGCCTCGGGGTTCTTGACCTCGAGGATGTTCAGCTGGATCTGCTTGCCCGAGAGCTTCTCGAGGTCGCCGCGGATGCGCTCGGCCTCGGCGCCACGACGACCGATCACGATGCCCGGACGGGCGGTGTGGATGTCGACGCGGACGCGGTCACGGGTGCGCTCGATCTCGATGTTCGAGACACCGGCGCGGTCGAGCTGCGTCTTCAGCAGGTTGCGGATCTTGATGTCCTCGGCGACGTAGTCGGCGTAACGCTGACCCGGCTTCGTCGAGTCCGAGAACCAACGCGACACGTGGTCCGTGGTGATGCCGAGGCGGAAGCCGTACGGGTTTACTTTCTGTCCCATTACTTGCTCGCCTTCTTGTTGCTGTCGCTTGCAGCGGCCGGGGCCGCCTCAGGCGTCGAGAGCACGACCGTGATGTGGCTCGTGCGCTTCTTGATCTGGAAAGCGCGACCCTGTGCACGGGGGCGGAAACGCTTGAGCGTCGTGCCCTCGTCTACGTAGGCGTTAGCCACGTACAGGTCCTGCTCGTCGAGGTACTCGCCGTCACGATCCGCCTTGACCTGCGCGTTGGCCATGGCCGACGCGACAAGCTTGTAGATCGGCTCACTGGCGCTCTGCTGTGCGAACTTCAGGATCGCCAGAGCCTCCTGGGCCTGCTTGCCCTTGATGAGCGCGACGACACGACGAGCCTTCTGAGGGGTCACGCGGATGTGTCGCACGCGTGCGATGGACTCCACCATTTCTCTCTCCTCTATCGCCACCGCGTCAGCGGCGGCGGCCCTTCTTGTCGTCCTTCTCGTGGCCGCGGAAGGTGCGGGTGGGCGCAAACTCGCCCAGTTTGTGGCCGACCATGGTCTCGGAGACAAACACAGGAATGTGCTTGCGACCGTCGTGGACCGCGATCGTGTGACCCAGCATGGCCGGGATGATCATGGACCGGCGAGACCAGGTCTTGATGACGTTCTTGGTGCCGGCTTCGTTCTGCACGACCACCTTGCGAAGCAGGTGATCGTCGACGAAGGGGCCCTTCTTAAGACTGCGAGGCATCTTCTCTTACTCCTACTTACGCTTCTTGCCGGCGTTACGACGACGCACGATGTACTTGTCGCTTTCCTTGTTGGCGTGACGGGTGCGACCCTCAGCCTGGCCCCACGGGGAGACGGGGTGACGTCCACCGGACGTCTTGCCCTCACCACCACCGTGCGGGTGGTCGACCGGGTTCATCGCGACACCACGGACGGTCGGGCGGACGCCCTTCCAGCGCATGCGGCCGGCCTTGCCCCAGTTGATGTTCGACTGCTCGGCGTTGCCGACCTCGCCGATGGTCGCGCGGCAGCGCGAGTCGACGTTGCGGATCTCGCCCGAGGGCAGACGCAGCTGGGCGAAGTTGCCATCCTTGGCGACGAGACGGACGGATGCACCGGCCGAACGTGCCATCTTCGCGCCGCCACCAGGACGGAGCTCGATCGCGTGGATGACGGTACCCGTCGGGATGTTCTTCAGCGGGAGGTTGTTGCCCGGCTTGATGTCGGCACCAGCGCCCGACTCGATGACGTCGCCCTGCTTCAGCTTCGCCGGCGCGAGGATGTAGCGCTTCTCGCCGTCGAAGTAGTGCAGCAGCGCGATGCGAGCCGTGCGGTTGGGGTCGTACTCGATGTGAGCGACACGGGCGTCCACGCCGTCCTTGTCATTGCGACGGAAGTCGATGACGCGGTACTGGCGCTTGTGGCCACCACCGATGTGACGGGTCGTGATGCGGCCCTGGTTGTTGCGACCACCGGTCTTCGAGAGCGGGCGCAGCAGCGACTTCTCCGGCGTCGATCGGGTGATCTCGGCGAAGTCAGCCACCGACGAGCCGCGACGGCCCGGGGTCGTGGGCTTGTACTTGCGAATAGCCATTATTGTCCTTATCCCCCGGATCAGCCGATTGCCGTGAAGATGTCGATGGTGCCCGACTTCAGGGTCACGATGGCACGCTTGGTGTCCTTGCGCTTGCCTGCGCCGAAGCGGGTGCGACGAGCCTTGCCGACGCGGTTGAGGGTGTTGACCCCAGCGACCTTGACGCCGAAGATCTTCTCGATGGCGAGCTTGATCTCGGTCTTCGAAGCGCGCGGGTCCACGAGGAAGGTGTACTTACCCTCGTCGATGAGACCGTAGCTCTTCTCGGACACGACCGGCTTCAGGATGATGTCGCGCGGGTCCTTGTTCAGGGCCGTCTGGAGAACAGCTGCCTGCTCGCTCATGCGGAGACCTCCTGGTTGGCGCCGGACTTGGAGGCGATGAAGCCCTCGAGCGCGGCCTGGGTGAAGACGATGTCGTCGGAGACGAGCACGTCGTAGGCGTTGAGCTGGTCGAACGTCAGCACGTGCAGGTTCGACAGGTTGCGGATGCTCTTCAGCGTCACGTCGTCGTTGCGCTCGATCACGACGAGCACGTTCTTCGACGAGACGACGTTGGTGAGGAAGTTCACCGCGGTCTTGGTCGAAGGCGTGCCGTTGATGCCGAAGGTCTCGATGGCGTGGATGCGGTCGCCGCGGAAGCGGTCGCTGAGCGCACCCAGGAGGGCGGCCGCGATCATCTTCTTGGGCGTGCGCTGCGAGTAGTCGCGCGGCTTGGGGCCGTGCACGATTCCACCGCCGGTCATGTGCGGCGCGCGGATCGAGCCCTGACGGGCGTTACCCGTGCCCTTCTGCTTGAAGGGCTTGCGGCCGGCACCCGAGACCTCACCGCGACGCTTGGTCGAGTGGGTTCCCTGGCGAGCCGCCGCGAGCTGCGCGACGACGACCTGGTGGATGAGCGGGATGTTCGTCTTGGCGTCGAACAGCGCGGCGGGAAGCTCGATCGAGCCAGCCTTCTTGCCGTCTGCGTTGAGGACGTCAAGCGCGAGAGTGGAGTCAGCCATGATCAGGCACCCTTCACTGCGTTGCGGACGTAGACGATACGGCCACGAGCACCGGGGACAGCGCCCTTGACGAGCAGCAGACCCTTCTCGATGTCGATGGCGTGCACCGTGAGGTTGAGGACGGTCACGCGCTCGCCACCCATACGGCCGGCCATGCGCATGCCCTTGAAGACGCGGCTCGGGGTCGACGATGCGCCGATGGAGCCGGGCTTGCGGTGGTTGCGGTGCGAACCGTGCGAAGCCGAGACGCCCTTGAAGTTGTGACGCTTCATGACACCGGCGAAGCCCTTGCCCTTGCTCGTGCCGACGACGTCGACGAGCTGGCCTGCTTCGAAGGTGCCGTCGACCGTGAGCTCCTGGCCCGGCGTGTAGTCGCCGGCATCCGCGGTGCGGATCTCGGTGACGTGACGACGCGGCGTGACGCCGGCGGCCTCGAAGTGGGCGGTCAGCGGCTTGTTCACCTTGCGCGGGTCGATCTGGCCGTAGGCGATCTGAACGGCGTTGTAGCCGTCCTTCTCGGGGGTACGGATCTGCGTGACCACGTTCGAGGCGAGCTCGATGACGGTGACGGGAACGAGCTTGCCGCTCTCGTTCCAGACCTGGGTCATACCGAGCTTGGTGCCCAGCATGCCCTTGGAAATCTTGGAGTTGATATCAACCATGTCCGACCTCAGAGCTTGATCTCGATGTTGACATCGGCAGGCAGGTCGAGACGCATCAGCGAGTCGACAGCCTTGGGCGTCGGGTCGATGATGTCGATCAGACGCTTGTGGGTGCGCATCTCGAAGTGCTCGCGGCTGTCCTTGTACTTGTGGGGCGACCGGATGACGCACACGACGTTCTTCTCGGTCGGCAGGGGCACGGGGCCGACGACCGTTGCGCCCGCGCGGGTCACTGTGTCGACGATCTTGCGTGCGGACGTATCGATGACCTCGTGGTCATACGACTTCAGGCGAATGCGGATCTTCTGTCCCGCCATTGTCTGCTCTCTCTCTTTAAGCGTCTTACCGACCTGGGCCGGGTGACCCAGGGGCATTGGACGCACGTCGGCGCTGTTCGCGCCTCGGCACTCAGACGGCTCTCGCGAGTCGATCTGCTGCACCACTGTTCTGCTGTCATCCCGCACGCCTCGCAGCGAGCGGGTGTCCGACCTCCGCCGCGCACGGCGAAGCCCTCGTGATGAAGATGTCGGGATCGTTCTGCCACCCGCGGCCTAGGTCCCTGCGCGCCTGCGCCGCCTATGCACTGTCGTGATGGTGATCCGGCCACGCTGAGCGCGCCGGAATGTCGAACCTGTCTATTCTGCCACGGCCGATTTCACTTGCGCAAACCCGGGCGTGTCGCGTTCGCTGTGCATCCGCTGGACTCGTCCGTCCGGGGTCGGATCGACGTGCCCGCGATGCCCCGATCGATCGTCAGAAAGGCGGTGAGAGCGGGGCGAGGCATCCCCATGCCTCGCCCCGCTTGGGGAGGGCGTTCAGTGCGAGGGGGCACACCGAACGCGAGGAGCCCGGCGTGAAGGGACGCCGGGATCCTCGACCGAGGGCGCGGCGAAGCGACCGCCGCGCGGGCGGGATGACGTCTGAGCGCACAGAGTGCGCGCGTCGCACGATGATCCCCAAAATCGTTATCCCCAGTTTGACGCGGCGAACCGCGTGAGTGCGGGAGGTCGAACCCCTTCGACATCCCTGATCGCAAGTTCCCCAGGCGATCGTCATCCATTCTAAGGGGACGCTGTCGTGAAACGCGATACCGCCGGGCGGAATACTTGGTGCCGGATGCAGAAGAGCGGCGACTCCCCCGATGGAGGAGTCGCCGCTCTCGGTCTCAGTCGAGAGTCCTATTCGTTGCCGACGGCCTTGTCGGCGGTGTCGCGGATCTCGTCGATCTTGTCGGCGGCCCCGGGCGCGATCTTCTTGGCGAAGTCGGCGACGCCGTCGAGGACCTTGTCGCTGATGTCCTCGGCCTGCTCGCTCTTCACTGCCTCGGCGATCTTGTCCTTGTTCTGCTCGTACAGATCTCTGCCCTTGTTGACGGTCTCATCGATACCCATTGCGGGCCCCCTTGTATCCGTTCTGATGCGCCGGGTCCCCGACGCACGTTCATTCTGCACGCAACGGGTTTCCGGTGGAAGTATTTCGGACCGGAACGTCATCCGACGCCACCTGCCGCGGTGGCCCCGACGCCGGCGTCCGAACGGAGGACGTCGGAGCTACGACTGCCAGTAGTTCTTCTTGAAGACGACCTGCTGCACCCTGATACCCGGATTGAGAGCGCGAATCTGTGCGTAGAGGCGGAGGGGCCCAGACAGGAAGTAGGGCAGCGAGTACTCCCCGTACGTGAGCGAATTCGCAGCGGTGTGCGCGGTTGCGGAGACCTCGACAATGGGTTGCGGTGATGTGCTCACGACTGCGCCGCTCGAACTTAGACTCTGTGCCAGGACCCGAATCTGGAAGCCCTTCGTCACCCCTGTCGCAGTGAGGTAAAGAGTGAGATCGCCTGTCTCCTTAACAGTCGCACTGCTCTCAGCCAACCAACTGGAGTCCGGGGCTACTGGGATCTTGGCCCACACACCATCCGGCACTGCGGTGTTCCATGTGTACTTCGTGGACTTGTGAAGGGGCACTGGGTCCTCCGGTGGTGGCTGATAAGGATCGACCTCGACGTAGTTCTCGAAGTCGACCGAGTTGGTGAATCCCAGCTGGAGCGGCGTTCCGCCGATCCAGAGCGAGACGTGGACATGGGGGCCGTAGCCAGTGTCGCTGCCGAAACCGGACGCGCCCGAGTACGCGATCACCTGTCCGCGGGCTACGCGCGCCCCCAACGGGACAGTGCTCGACTGCAGATGCAGATAGCGGATGTAGTTGCCGTCGTCTGCCCGCAGCGCCAGGTAGCGTCCGGTCGCGGTCGTCGTGGAATCCTTCCGATCCACGATCACGCCGTTGGCGGCCGCCCGGATCTGCGTGCCGGTGATGACCGCATAGTCGGTGCCCGGCTCGCCCGACGGCGGATTGCGGTTCTTGTGCCCCTGCCAGGAGCTCGAGATGCGCACGTCGCCACATGGTCGGAGGTAGGTCCCCGCCGCAGTCGCGCTGAGGCCCGGGGAGAACAGATCCCACCCGATGGCCGACGCACCGAGCGCCGTGCCCGCAGCCACCAGCATCACGCGCCGGGAGAAGATGGGCTTCGGCGTGGGGCTGCCCGAGAGCTCAGCGTCAGCCGCGTCACACACTAGCGATCGCCGCCTTCGTTCTCGCCGCGGATCAGGTTCTCGATCTGCTCCTCCGGGAGCGGCTCGAGCGACGCCGACGACATGCCGAGCTCAGGCGCCGAGGGCGAACCACCAATCGTGCACTGGGCCTGCGCCTCGAGCCCAGAGGCCTGAGCCGGAACCAGCACGAGCCACTCGGGCGAGACCAGCCTCTGCTCGATGCGGGTGTCCTCGATGGTGAAGGCGACGTCGGCAGGGAACGCCGAGAGCGTCGCGTCGATGCAGATCTGCGCCAGCTCCTCGCTTGCGAACCCGCCGAAGTCGTCAGCCGGAGCCTGCGTGGACTCCGGGGTGGCCGAGGGCTCGGTGGTGGGTTCTGCAACCGAAGGGGTGGGGTCAGGAGCCGAAGCCGTCGATGTCGGCACCGGGCTCGACGTGCTCGGCAGCGCAGCGCAGCCCGAGGCACCACCGATGAGGACGACAGCCAGAGCACTCGCGGCGACACACCGAGCAAGGGGGGATCTCATGATTTTGAATGTACCCAGCGCTGGGCCTCAGCCGTGGATGCGACGCGGACAGTCGCCGGGAATCTTCGCGGCCCGTACTCAGTGCGCAGTCGCACCGGGGGCGACCACCGTGCGGACGGTGCGGAACAGGATGATGAGGTCCTGCATGAGCGACCAGTTCTCGACGTAGTAGAGGTCGAGACGGATGGTCTCCTCCCACGAAAGCGAGGAGCGTCCGCTGACCTGCCACAGCCCGCTCATGCCGGGCTTGACGAGCAGGCGTCGATGCGCGAAGTCGTCGTAGAGCGCGACTTCCGTGGCGCGCTGGGGTCGCGGACCCACGAGACTCATGTGCCCGAGAAACACGTTGACCAGTTGGGGCAGCTCGTCGATGGAGTGCCTGCGGAAGAAGCGCCCGACCCTGGTGATGCGCGGGTCGTCGTTGATCTTGAACAGCGGCGTGCCGGCGTCGCCCTGCAGATCGAGGAGAGTCGCGAGCTGGTCGTCGGCGTCGGCGACCATCGATCGGAACTTCAGCATGCCGAAGGTCTGCCCGCCGCGTCCGATCCGCTCCTGACGGAAGAAGATGCCACCCGGCCCGTCGACGCGGATCGCGATGGCGGCGATGAGGAAGACCGGCGACATGACGACGAGCAGCAGCGAGGACCCGACGATGTCGAAGGCCCGCTTGAGGAAGCGCTTGGCGCCTTCCATGCGAGGAAAGTCGACGTGCACAAGCGGCAGACCGGCGACAGGTGTCGCATGCATGCGAGGCCCCGCGATATCCGTCAGCACGGGGGCCATGATGAGTTGAATGTCTCGGTCGGAGACGGAGTACCCGAGGCGGCGCATCGTCAGAGGGTCGAGATCGTCAGATCCGACGATGATCAGCGCGTCGAAGCGCACCTCATCGAGCACCCTCTCGACGTTGGCGATGTCGCCGAGCACCTCGAAGCCCGAGATGTCGGCAGCGGAGGTGCTCTCGGTGATCACCCCGAGGATCTCGTACCCGCTGCTCTTCGCCCGCCGGATCTCGCGCCCCACGAGGGCGACCTTCGACGGCTCGCCGATCACGACCGCCCTGTGCAGGTACTGCCCCGTCTTCTGCCGTCCGCGCAGCCACTGTCGGCACATCCACCGCGACAGCAGGAGCAGCACCAGCCCGAGGGGGAAGACGACGGCGACGAGCGCGCGCGAGAGCTCCATGCCGAGGAAGAAGGCGACGGCGACGGTGACCGCGAACACCCCGACCGATGCGTTGACGATGCGGCGGTACTCATCCGCTCCGTGTCCCACGGTGTGGCGGTCCCGTGAATCCGCCACGTCCAGGGCGATCAACCAGAGGATGCCTATCACCGCGAGCACCACCAGGTAGGACACTCGGGGCCCGCCGGGCCAGGAGACGCCGGTCAACAGCCCGGGAAGCACGATGATCGCGGCGACGATCAGCGTGACCAGCACGACCACGACGTCGTTGTAGAAGAGACGGCTCGCGTAGAGCCGGGTCCACGCTGCACGCCGCGTCTTCTTCACGCGAACCTGGGCGGTGCTCGTCGACTCACGCGGGGCGCTGAAGCCACCGTGCTCAAGTTGAACGACGACGACTCTCACCCCCTCGGCTGTACTGACGCCAGAACGCGAGCAAGTATATCGGTCTGCCGGGAGGCCGGGACAGTCCCTAACCGGCGCAGCCGTCGGTGACGACGGGCTTCGCGCCCCGCACCATCGGGTTGGTCCTCACCTCGAGAGGGCCGTAGTCGCCATCGCCACCGACGAACGTCGCTGCGACATCGACCGAGTCGCCCGGGTCGAACCAGGCCTCGAAAGCGACGACCGGCCGCCCGAGATCGTCGATGTCACGATGCATGACCGAGACCTCATCACCGTTGAAGGTCGCATCGCTCAACGACGTTCCCGGAGGCCCGTAGATGAAGATCCAGTCGCGGAACCGTGCGCCGAAGGTCATGCTCTGCACGTAGCGGGGCAGCGCCTCTGCCTGCCGCTGCGTTAGGGGCAACGTGAGCGATGCGGTAGCCGTGAACGTGGCCGCACCTGCCTCGCATACTGCCGTTGCCGTCGTCGCTGTCTCCGTGAAGTAGTCGATCTTCGAGCCGTTGCTGTTGTTGAAATAGATGCCCATGGTGGTCACGTTGGAGTTGTCAGCGGGAAGCACTCCGCTGATCTTGGCACCTTCGATCGCGTCGGTCACCTGCTCGTCATCGCTCCAAACGAGCACGCTGCCCTGGGACGCGCTCTCCGTGATGGCCCACAGCATGTCCTTCAGATCGAAGTCCCCGGTAGCGATCTTGTCGAACACGGCGGCTGCCGTGTCGGCGAAGAATCCGTCGACGAGCTCGGGCTCCTTGTAGGAGTCCCAGCGACCGTAGACCTCGCTCAGCAGAAGCGACACCGCGTTCTCTTCGGAGAGGACCTCACCCGAGGCCAGCTCGATCGGCCCTGTCGCCTTGAGGATCCGAGACAGTGCGAGAGGGTCGATCGAGATCACGCCGGCGATCTTGTCGTCGGCGATGTCCCGCTGCCACCAGGCGCGCATGATCTTCGCCGCGGTGGGGAAGTCGGGGCGGCTCATGCTCGTGTTGATGTGGTCGACGAGGTAGCTCGTGTAGAGCTCGATGGCACTCGGAGGCACATCGACGTCGACGGCGACGCCGTTCTGATAATTGCCGCTGTCGCCCTGCGCACCTATCGCGATCGCCCCCTCATCGACCTTCACGAGAGTCTGTGCGGCAGCGCTCCCTCCGAGGGCAAGCGTCTCGGCGTTGTTCTGGAAGACGAGCAGGTAGTTGCGCTCGCCGTCACCTCCGAGCATTTCCGGAAGGACGCCGATCATGGGAGCGGCCGCCGACATCACCTCTTCGACCTGATCCACGCCCTCGCGCACGACGGAGACGAGGAAGGGAGACTTCGAAACGGACTCCAGCCCGTCAGCGAGTTCAGTGACGTGCTGCGCCTGATCATCGGTGGCATCGAGAAGACGCTTCGTTATCGATCCGGTGGAGTTCTCATCGCCCATCACCGGCAGCGCGACATCGTTGACGAGTGCATCGAGCGACTGCGCCGCAAGGCGCACTCCCTTGAGGTTGTCGCCAACGACCGGGATCCACTCCATGACCCACCAGACGGGGTCGGATGCCGCGGCACCCGCGCTGGCGGCGCTTTCGGACAGTTCAGGAAGAACATCCTTGACGTCGCCGCCGCTCTGGATCTCCGCGATGAGATCCTGACTCTCGACGAGGCCGTTCTTCACCGTGATCGCACGCAGCCCTACCCAGCACACGGCGACGAGGAACGCGATGACGACCAGGATGACAACGGTCCAGATGCGGCGCCGCCGATGCTGACGTCCCGATCCCTGGTTGTCGATGCCCTTCGCATCCTGACGCTCTGCGCTCATGAAGGACTTACCTCTCGTGCTGTGCGGATCTGATGAATTGTACTTGCGGCGCCTGGGGCCGCTTGGATCGCACTCACTTGGACTCCGACTCCGACTCCGAAGAGATGAACACAGGCGACGCGCCGAGGGTCAACGTGACCTCGCCGTCCTCGGGAACCACTGACTGCGTCTGCCCGGACATGTCTGTGACCGTCAGCGGGACATCCGTTGCGAAGGTGCGCTGCACTTCTCCTTGCTTCGCCCACGCGATGCGGGTCTCGTCGTCTCCTGATCCGAACACCTCGACCGTGGTCGTGTCGTCCGATTCGTCTGAGACGAACGCCTTGTCTCGCAACTGCGTGATCATCAGCGCCTGGGCGAAGGCTCCGGGCTTCGGCGCCAGAGCCACCACATCGGCTCTGGGCGCGTTCTCGTAGAGCCCGAAGTTCGCTTCGCCCGCCGCAGGGTCGGGAGTGTCATTGACGAGGTCGTACCAGAAGTACTTCTCGACTCCGTTCGCGAAGGCCAGGGCCTGATTGCGCACCATCATCTGCCCCTGCTCGAGCAGGGAGACCCCGTCGTAGTGCGTGGGGAATCCCATCTCGGTGACCCACACCGGGCGCGTCTCGCCCGCGAACTCCTGCATGTCTGCGTAGGACTGCTGCACGGTCCCGGCGATCAGATCGGCGTCGCGGTTGATCCACGACTCGTAGGGGTGGTAGCTCGCCGCGTCGGTCACGGCCATGCCGCCGGCCTGCCAGAACCCGGAGAACCATTCGCTGTCATAGAGGGCTGTGGAGCCCGTGACGATGGGGAGATCAGGATAGGCCGTGCTGACGTGGTCTCGGACGGACTGCGCGATCGGCACGTAGCAGGCGGGCGCCGGCCCGCAGGCCGTGTCGTTCTCACGATGGTTGAACTCGTTCAGGACTTCGAGCCCGACGAGGTCGAACCGGTCGGCGACGGCCTTCGCATAAGCGCCATACGCCTGGATCGCCTCCTCGTTTCCTGGTGCCTTCCTGGCACCGTAGAGCCTGTTGCCGTAGACGACGAGGCCCAGCAGCTTCACGTCGTTCGCGTGCATGCGCTCGAACTCGCGCACATAGTTCTGGTCCCACACGTACTGGCCGGCGACCTTCTCGTTCCGCTCCCACGAGATGTCGTTGCGCACCTCGGCGAAGCCGATCGCGGCCGCCAGAGAACCTGTGCCGATGAAGGGGTCCTTCTCGACGTGGGATCCCACCCCGAAGCGTCCGTCCTGGCTCACGGAGAAGCCGTCGGCGTCGATCACGGCGACATCCGTCTGGATCTGCCGCCCTGAGGAGTCATTGACAGTGACGGCGTAGTGTCCCTGAGACACGCCGGTCAACGGCAGGGCCGACAGAGGCCCTGCGGACCCGAACTCACCGGTGATCGGCTCACCGCCGGCCGTCGATGTGGCGCTCCACTGCGCGGGCCCCTCAGCGAGGGAGACGGCGAGCAGTGCGGATTCGTCCGTCATGATGAGAGAGTCGTTGACGATGCCCGCCGGAGTCTGCACGGCTTCGAACGATCCGTTGGGCACGAGGTTGTCGCCGCCGGCCGCGGTGATCGACACGTCATCGATCCCGAACCCGCGCACCGCGCCGGAGAGCACGACATCGAACGTGGATGCGGCGGCCTGATCGGCCGCCGATGTGAACGGGAACTCGATCGTCTCCCAGTCCGCGTCCAGCTCGGGAAGAGTGAAGGTCTGGCCCGCGGCGGTCAAGCGAACGCCCGTCTCGGTCTTCTCCTCTGCGAGCACTCGCACCGAGACGCTGAGCGTGTACTCCGTGTCCGGAGCGAGCGCGACCGGAGCAGACGCGGCGATGATGTCCGCATCGTCGGCCGGAGCATCCACCCGCAGGGACACAGCGCCCTCCGCGGCGTCTCCGACTTCGGGAAGAACCGTGCCGACCACTCCGCGATCCGCGAGCGTCCATGCATCGATCGATGCGCGTGCGACGTTCGTCACCGGAACCACGGCCGGCGGCTCGGTCGCGACAGGCTCGGGAGTAGCCTCAGGCGACCGCGATGCCTCCGTGCGAGGCTGCGCCTGCTGTCCGGAGATCACCATCGCAGCCGCGGCACCGCCGCCGACAAGGAGCACGGTGACCGCGCTCGCGATGATGATCGTCTTCTTCGTCGCGCGCAGAGCCATCATGTCCTTTCCCCCGAATGTTCGTCTCCAATGTATCGGGTCGCACTCGGGACGAAGCTGACAGCCGTCCGGGGCTCACCCGCCGAGAACTTCCCTAGACTCGACGCATGCTTGCCGAGGCCCAGCCGACACTGCGCGCCCGCGTGCCCTGTGGTGCGAGGTCGGCACTGTGAGCGGTGTGCTGGTGCACGAATGGCTCTCTCCGAGAGGCGGCTCCGAGAACGTCTTCGAGGCACTGAGCCGGGTCTTCCCGGACGCAGCCCGCTATTGCCTGTGGAATGAAAGCGAAGGCCGCTTCGTCGTCGATGGCGAGACATGGCTGGCCCGCACACCGCTGCGCGGACGCAAGGCCGCAGCCGTCGGTCTGATGCCGCTCGCCTGGCGGACTCTTCCGGGCGTCGATGCGGACTGGATCCTCACGAGCTCGCATCTCTTCGCACACCATGCGAGATTCGCGGGCTCCGGGCGCGGCGCCCCGAAGCTCGTCTACGCCCACACCCCGGCGCGCTACATCTGGAACCCCGAGCTCGATGTGCGCGGCGACACGTTCGCCGCGAGGGCCGCCGCGAACATGCTGAAGGGGCTCGATCGCAGGCGTGCTCAGGAACCGGTCGCGATCGCCGCGAACAGCGTGTTCGTGCAGAAGCGCATCGCCCAGGCGTGGCATCGCGAGAGCACGGTGATCCACCCTCCCGTCGATGTGACGGCTTTCCTCCGTGCACCGGAACCGGACGAACGCGATGAGGCCGCCCTTGCGCTCCTGCCTGAGACATTCCTCCTCGGCTTCTCCCGGTTCATTCCCTACAAGCGCCTTGATCTCGTGATCGAGGCCGGCATCGCCGCCGACGTGCCCGTCGTTCTCGCGGGTGCGGGACCGGACGAGGCACGTCTGCGCTCGTTCGCCGAGGAGCGCGCACCCGGTCGGGTCTTCTTCGTGCGGTCGCCGGGAGCGGAGCTCTACCGGGCGCTGCTGCAGCGCTGCATCGCCCTCGTCTTCCCCGCGGTGGAGGACTTCGGCATCGTCCCCGTCGAGGCCATGGCAGCGGGCCGACCGGTGATCGCCCCCGCCGTGGGTGGGACGGGCGAGACGATCGTCGACGGCAGCACCGGCGCGTTCGTCGAGCACTGGTCGACCGACGAGCTGCGCCGTGCGGTCGAGGTGGCCGCCGGCGTCTCACCCGAAGCCTGCCGAACGCAGGCGGAGAAGTTCTCCGAAGCCGTGTTCGCCGATCGCATCAGGGAGTGGGTGGCGGAGTCTGTCGACGGCGCACGCCAGCCGGAGACGAGGAGCGCGTGACCGTTCTCGTCGACGACCGGTATCGCGGCACGCACGGCATCGGCCGCTATGCCGCGGAGGTCCTCCCCCGGCTGTCTCTGCCCTGGGCACCCCTGCATCTCGGTGGCACCCCGTTCTCCGCGGTCGACGCGTTCCGCTCCGTGGGTGCCGCCGCCGCTCCCGGCGCTCTCGTCTACTCGCCCGGCTACGGTGCGCTCCTCCGTGCTCGAAAGCAGCTGCTCACGCTGCACGATCTCATCCAGCTGAGCGCCCCGGGGCTCGACCGCTGGAAGTTCGCGGCCTACTACTCCGGTCCGGTCAGAAGCGTCGTCCGCAGAGCAGGCGCCGTGCTCACCGTCTCCGAGACATCGGCCCGAGCGCTTCGTTCGTGGGTGAACGACGACGATGTCGAGATCGTCAATGCGGGCAACGGGTGCTCTGACGCCTTCCACCCCCGCGCAGGCGCGCTGCAGCAGTCCGATCCCTACGTGCTGTTCGTCGGCAACGGCCGCGCCCACAAGAATCTCGACGTGGTCCTCGACGCCCTGGTCTCGGCGCGCGACGTGCGCCTCGTCGCCGTGGTTCCCGAGCGCGAGATCGCCGACCTCGAGACCAGGGCCACGCAGCGGCTCGTCGACGCCCGAGTGCGCTGGGTGAGCGGAGTCGACGACGAGAGGCTCGCCGATCTCTATCGGGGCGCTGCGGCGACCGTGATGCCCTCGACGCTCGAGGGGTTCGGCCTTCCGGCCCTGGAGTCGGTCCGCTGCGGCACCCCTGTCGTGTACTGGGCAGGGTGCGAATCGGTCGCGGAGATCGTCGGAGACCGCGGTCACGCGGTGTCCTCCCCCGGCGATGCGCAGGAGTGGGCGCACGCGTTGACCGAGGCCGTGGCCGCCCGGCGACGGGTCGCACCACCCGAGGGCTACGACTGGAATCGCACCGCGGGGATCGTCTCTGAGACGATCACCCGACTGCTCGGCTGACTAGGTTCTGCGTCGCTCGACCGACCAGAGGAAGTCCTCGAGCGAATCGGTCTTGCGCTCCCACGATGCGGAGGATGCCGCGTCCATGCCGGCGTGGTTCGGCGACGGGTGTCCCAAGGCGCGTTCCAGCGCGGCATCCGCACCCCGGTCGTCGTCGTACACCTCGATGCCGAGATCGGATGATTCGCGGATGCCGGGCGTCTCGCGCGCCACCACGGCCAGACCAGCCGCGAGGTATTCGTAGAGCTTCATCGGGCTGCGGCCGGCATTGAGCGGACTGTCGGAGAGCGGCAGAAGGCCGACGCGCGCCGTGTGCAGCAGCGCCGGAATCTCGGCGTAAGGAACGGGCCCGATGATGTCGACGTTCGACGGCACCGTGTGCGGCGGGCGGGCGTCGGGACCGGCGATGACGAAGCCGACGTCTGGTCGTGCTCGCGCCCAGGCGATGACGCGCTCCCAGTCGAATCGGCCGTCGAGCGCACCGACGTAGACGCACCGCGCCGCACGGGCGCGATCCTCGCCGACCTGCGGTGCGAAGCGGACGACCTCAGCGCCGTTGCCCAGCACGAGCGAGGGGGTGCCCAGGGTGCCGAGTCCGCGCAGGACTTCGTCGGAGGTGGCGATCACGCCGTCGACCTCGGCGAGAATGCGTCGCTGCAGGGCGTGTTTCACCCCATCGGGGTACAGATCGGTGGGCCGATAGATCACACGATGCGAGAGCGATCGCACAGAGGCGTCCCACAGCAGCGGCTGATCGATGAGCACGGCGTCGAATCCGCCGGCGATGCCGTCGTGCTGCAGCATCCGGGCGACGCGGGGAGCTCCGACCGGCGCCGGCAGGATCGTGCGCGGGACGACCTGCAGCACCCCGTCATCGTCTCGCCGAGCGCGACGTGGCACGCCTGCCAGCTGCTGACGATCGACACGTCCGGTCAACCGGTGGATGAGCGAGATCGGGGTGCTCAGATGCACGACGTCCGCTCCGCGTTCGGAGAGCACACGGGCGTAGTGGTGGCTGCCGACCCGGAAAGCGCCGAACGGATGACTGTGCGAGAGGAACAGGATGCGTGCGGGCGCGGCTCGCGCCGCCGCGTCGGTCATGCGCGCACCCGACGCACAGTGTCGCGGATCTGCTGCTGAATGCCCTCGAGCGTCTCCGCCGCTAGGCGCACGCGTTCGGAGACCTCCGCCGCGCGCTCCGGCGCAGGGAGAAGCGCCGTGCGCATGCGCGTCTGGTCGCTCGCGGATGAGTCGACCGAAACGCCGTGCAGCCCGATGGCCGCGAACGCCTTCGTGATCTTCATCGTGGGGCCGGGAACCAGTTCGACGGGAACCGCCCCGCTCAGAGCGGCGAGCACGAGCACGTGCATGCGGTCGCTGATGACGACCTGCGCCGCCTCGTAGCGTTGCCGGAGGCTCTCCTCCTGCACGAGGGGATCGGTGTCACCCCAGGCCTCGAACTCGCCGCCGAGCAGCTGCGCGAGCTCACGCGCTCGGCTCTCGTCTTCGCGCACCTGCACGACGGTGCGGATCGAGAGGCCTGCTCGCTCGGCGGTCTCACGCACCGCACTCAGCCACTCCGCATCCGGCAGCGGGCGCGCACCCCGCAGACTCACCAGCAATTCGGAGCGCTCGCCCCAGGGGAGCCCGGCGCGTGTCCCCGCCGAGAAGCCGATGTCCGGTGCGAGCCTGCCGCACCGCGCGGTCGCCAGCGTCGCTTCGTCACGCCACAGGGTCACCTGCGAGAGGCGAGCCGCCAGGCGATGAATGGCGAGGGCCGGCCACGAGGGCGCACGGATCCCCCTCGGTGGACGGACGACCACGCCGCCCTTGAGTCGGACGATCAGAGTCTCGGCCAGGAAGACGAGCTCCCTGAGACCGTTGCCGCGGTCGAGCGGGATCTCTCCCGCTTCGAACACCAGCACGGGGTGACGCGGAGCCAGAACGAGAAGCCGGAGCCAACGCGGCACCGACTTCTTGGTCCGCAGCACGAGGGACCCGGCAGGCACACCCAGTTGTCTCAGCCACACATCGGGGGCATCTCCGGTGTAGGCGACCAGCTCGTCACTCGTGCCCGCCGCCCATGCGAGCGCCTCACGGCGGATGAGCGCGTCGCCGATGTTGCCCGCGGGGCCCGTGAGCGACACGAAGGTTCGGGTGGCGCGGGGCGCTCTGGACGATCGTGGATCCCGGCGGCGCATGAGGTAAATCTAGTCTGTTCGCCGAGGCGAGCCGTTCACGGATGCCGCGCGGTGTGGTGCCAGCGCGCCGCGTCCTCAGGGTGTGGTCGCGCCGGTTCCGGGATCGAAAACGGGCGGCTCGGTGATCGGCGGGGTCGTGGGCTCCGGCGTCGGCTCGGTGGGCGGCGTGCTCGGCTGGGGCTCGACAGGCACTTCAGGTGCCGGCGGGGTGACCGGCTCGGGCTCCGCCGGCTGGGAGGGTCGCGGCTGCGACGGGGAGTCGTCGTAGTCGGGCTCTTCGGTCTCGACCGGCAGCACGCGCGTGACCGTGACGGGAGCACTGACCCGCACGCCATCCTCGTTCTCAGCGGTCACCGTGTAGACGACGGTCTCGGTCGCGCAGGAGAACGGCACGGCGCGATCGGTGAGATTCGCCGGCAGGGCTGCGGCGAGCGGCAGCTCGAGCGCGTCGACCTGGGTCTCAGCCGCAGCGATCGCGACACTCTTGGCATCGTCGATCTGCCAGCTCAGCAGCACCTGACCTTCGGCTTCTTCCGAGGCACACTCGACAGTGGCCGTGTTCGCGGTGAAGCTCTTGATCACAGGATCAGCCACCGCCTCGGGCGTCGAAGCCGTCGGAGGCGCAGACGGCTCAGGTTCGGCGGGAGCCGCGACGCTGCTGAGTGTGCCGATGATCGCGCCGGCGGCCACTGCGAGCAGGACGGCGACGCCGGACAGCACCATCAGCAGCACGCTGCGTTTCCTCGTGCGCTGCTCGAGACGGCGGTGGCGCTCTCGACGGGCGAGTGATCGCGGCTCGGCCGAAGCAGAGGATGCCAGTGGCACTGCGCCGCCTGCAGCATTCCGCGACGCGTCATCGTCCGAGACAGAACTCGGGTCGAATCCGACGGCGATCGGCGCGTTCTTCGTCTGAGGCTTCGGTGCCGATGCCGCGCCGACGGCACTTGATCCCGGGTTCTTGGTCCACGCGACATACTCGGCGACGACGTCGTCGGTGGGGCCATCGGCGATGAGTTCGCCCTTGTGCACCCAGAGCACTCGCTCACATGTCTGCTTGAGCGAGCCGGTGGAGTGGCTGACGATCATGACGAGACCGGCGCTGTCGCGCAGTTCGTTGATGCGCTTCTCACTCTTCGCGCGGAAGCGTCTATCGCCCACGGCGAGCGCCTCGTCGACCAGGAGGATGGAGTGAGCTTTCGCCGACGCGATAGCGAACTTCAGTCTCGCCCCCATGCCCGACGAGTAGGTGCGCATCGGGTGGTAGATGAAGTCGTTGAGCTCGGCGAAGTCGGCGATCTCGTCGACGCGCGCGGCCGCTTCCTCCGGGCTGAACCCCATCGCCAGCAGCCCGAGCCTGATATTGTTCTCGCCCGAGAGTTCGGGCACGAGTGCCGCGTTCACGCCGAGCAGCACAGGACGATCACGGGCGTAGATCGCACCCTCCGAGGGCGGGATGAGTCCGGTCATCGCCCGGAACAGCGTCGACTTTCCCGAGCCGTTATGCCCGACGACGCCGATGGACTCGCCCTCGGTCGCCGTGAAGCTCACCCCTCGTAGCGCCGGGACCGTCTGCAGGTCGCGGCCGCCCCTGAAGGAGCGCATACTCGTCAGAGATTCCCGAGTCGTCATCCGTTTGCCGGACGCGTAGACGCGGTAGTTGACATGCACGTTGTCGGCCACGATCATCGGACGCGGTGAGCTGTCGAGCGAGTCCGGTCGCGTCTCGGGGAGAAGAAGGTCAGTCACTGAGGCCATACCTCGGTTCGCCCTGCCAGAAGAAGACGGTACCGGCGACGATCGCCACGAATGCCCAGATCGGAGCAGCGATCCACGCCAGCGCCGGAGCAGCGTACCCGTCCAGCATCACGTCCCGAGCCAAAGCGATGAACTCGTACGTCGGAAGAAGATGCGCGATCGTCAGCATCGTCGGATAACCCGCGAGCGCCCCGTCGATGTTGAAGAAGATTCCACTGGCGTAGAAGAGGACACGGTTGATGATCGGAACCAGCTGCTGGATGTCCCTCGTACGCACCGAGATCCGCGCGACGACGAGCGCGACACCCAGATTGAACGCACCCATGACGGTGAGGATCGGTACGAGGAGCAGCCACGACCATGAGATCGGCTCACCCAGGATGAGCAGCAGGATGCCGAGCAGCAGCACGACGGGGATCATCCGCAGCGCCTGTTCAACGATCACGGAGATCGGGAGAAGTATGCGTGGGAAGCCGAAACTCTGTACGAGCTTTGCGTTGCTGGTGATCGACTTCGATCCGCTGCCGAAGCATCCGGTGAAGAACTCGAAGACGAAGACGCCCACGATGAGGTATGGCACGAAGTTCGCAGGTCGTGCCGCACCAGCGAGGATGAAGTTGAAGATGGTGCCGTAGACGATCGCGAGCGACAGCGGTTTGAGAACCACCCACAGCATGCCGAGACGGTTCGGCAGCAATCCTGCGATCAGGCGGCTGCCGGCCAACCGCAACGCAAAGGCACGCATTTGCCACGTGTCAGCGAGGTAAGGGCCGAAGCGCGGACGCTTCCCCACCTCGCTCAGACCGGTGGTCGCGGGCACAGCGATCGCTCCCATTCGGAATCCTCTACCTCTCTGCCCTGACACGCGATACGCCCGCGCAAGGGCGGACATATCGGATCATGTTACCGCACGGCGCCTCGTGCGGCCCTGAGGACGACTCAATCGCGGCCGTAGATGTCGCGGGTGTAGATCTTGTGGGCGACGTCGTCGAGTGCATCCGTCGAGCGATTCGCGATGATGACATCGGCCCTGGCCTTGAACTCGTCGAGGTCGCGCACGACCTCCGAGTGGAAGAACTCGTCTTCGTCGAGGGACGGCTCGTAGACGACCACCTCGACGCCCTTCGCCTTGATGCGCTTCATGATGCCCTGGATCGAAGACGCCCGGAAGTTGTCAGACCCCGACTTCATGACGAGGCGGTAGACGCCGACGGTGCGGGGCTCCCGGGCCAGGATGTCGGTGGCGACGAAATCCTTGCGGGTGCTGTTGGCATCGACGATTGCGGCGATGAGATTCTGCGGCACCTTGGAGTAGTTCGCGAGCAGCTGTTTCGTGTCCTTCGGCAGGCAGTATCCGCCGTAGCCGAAGGAGGGGTTGTTGTAGTGCGACCCGATGCGCGGGTCGAGTCCCACGCCCTCGATGATCTGCTTGGTGTCGAGCCCGTGCACGACCGCATAGGTGTCGAGTTCGTTGAAGTACGCCACGCGCAGCGCGAGGTAGGTGTTGGCGAAGAGCTTGATCGCCTCGGCCTCGGTCGACTCGGTGAGCAGCACCGGCACGTCGGTGGCGATCGCGCCCTCGAGCAGAAGTTCGGCGAAACGCTCTCCGACGGGGCCTCGGTCTCCGACGACGATCCGCGAGGGATAGAGGTTGTCGTGCAGCGCGCGACCCTCTCGCAGGAACTCCGGCGAGAAGACGATCTTCGACTCCGGATGTTCGGCTTTCATACGCGCCGTGAACCCGACCGGCACGGTCGACTTGATCACGATCGCGGCGTCGGGGTTCACCGCGAGCACGGTGTCGATGACGTTCTCGACCGACGAGGTGTCGAAGTAGTTGGTGACCTCGTCGTAGTTCGTCGGCGTCGCGACGACGACGAACTCGGCACCCCGATAGGCCGCGTCAGCATCGACGGTCGCCGTGAGGTCGAGTTCGTGCGTGGCGAGGTAGTCCTCGAGCTCGACGTCGGCGATCGGCGAGACCCGACGACTGAGCATCTCCACCTTCGCAGGGTCGATGTCGACGGCGAACACCTCGTGGTGCTGGGCGAGGATGACGGCGTTGGACAGGCCGACGTATCCGGTCCCTGCGATGGCGATCTTCATGCCCTCAGGCTATCCCGGCCCGCGGATAGACTCGTCCGCGATGACACTGCGCCCTCTGCTCACCATCGTCATGCCGGTCTCGGGTGACGATGCGACCGTCGCGACTGCTCTCGAGAGCGCCCTCGCGCAGACTCTCGTCGACATCGAGATCATCTGCGTCGACGATGCGTCGACAGACGGCACCGCCGCCGTGCTCGAGCGGTTCCGGCAGCGCGACCCCCGTGTGCGCGTCGTGCGCCATGAGCACAACCTCTCGGCGTTCCAGGCACGCCGCACCGGGGTCCTCGCGGCGAGCGCCGAACGCGTGATGTTCCTCGACGGCGACGACGAGCTGACGCCGGACGCCGCAGCGACCGCGGTCGCGCAGGCCGAGGCGACGGATTCCGACATCGTCGGGTTCGGCGTCACGGTCGTCGAACGAGACGGACGCACCGGCAGTCCCTACGAGGTGCGACTGCAGCCGCCGCAGCATCCGCTGGTCGGCAAAGACGTTCTGAGCGGGCTCTTCCCGGTCGGCAAGCCGGCACAGGGCCAACTCTGGCGATTCCTGTTCCGCACGAGCGTGCTGCGCGAGGCATACTCCCTTGTGGCCGACGACCTCTCGCTCGCCCGCGTCAACGACCTCCCGCTGCTCTTCCTCGCGGCGGCGATCGCGACCAGCTACACCGCCGTTCCCGACAAGCTCTACCGCTACCATTTCGGGCGCGGCGGCAGCGGCCATCGCGTCGACACCGTCGGACGCGCGCAATTCTATACGGGGGCGATCACCTCGGTCGATGCGATCGGGCCGGCTGTCGAGGCACTCGCCGCGTCACATGCCGACCCGGCCCTCGTCCGCGACACCTACGAGTCCGTGCGCCTGTCGATCATCGGGTACGTGTGCTTTCAGCTGGTCGAGCACAGCGACGACGCCGTGCTCGACAGCGCTCTCGCGCATCTGCACACCGTCGCGAGCGGAAAGGACATCGTGCATGCGGCCGCGCGGTTCTATCCGGGGACGCTGAAAGCCCTGAAGTTCCACACGACGTGGCAGGGCCTGCCCGAGGGTTCTGCGCGCAGCATCCTGCTCGTCACGTCGACGCTGCGCACCGGGGGCGTCTCGGCCGTGCTCACCTCGCAGGCGCGATATCTGCACGAAGCGGGTTATCGCGTGACCGTCGTGGCGCGCAACGGCGGGAGCGACGCGAGCGTGCTGCCGGCCGGCATCCCGTTCATCGAGCTGGCCTCACGTCAGCTCCCCGCTCAGCTCACGCAGTGGGCTGAGATCTGCCGAGCGCAGGAGGTCGATGTGATCATCGACCACCAGGTGCTCTACATGGACACCTGGCCGGAGTTCGCCCTCGTGGCGCGAGCCGAGGGCGCGGCGACGATCGGCTGGCTGCACAACTTCGTCGCGCGCCCCGTGTACGACGGCAACGATCGACTGACACTGATCGAGCGGTGCAGCCCCACTCTCGCCCAGCTCGTCACGCTGTCGCCACTCGATGTCGCCTACTTCCGGCTGCGCGGCATCGACCACGTCGCGTACCTGCCGAATCCCCCGTCGCCGCTGATGTTCGAGTCGGCGGCTCACTCGGGTGCGAAGCCCGCGCCGTCGGGTCGGCTCGAGCTGGTGTGGTGGGGACGACTCGAGCAGCGCACCAAGCAGGTGCGGGAGCTCGTCGAGGTGGGCGTGCAGCTGCGCGCTCTCGGTGTGCCGTTCAACCTCACGATCATCGGCCCCGACTGGGACGACGTCACCGCGAAGAAGCTCAACGCGCTCGCACGGCGTCGGGGCGTCGGCGACGCTGTCACCGCCGTCGGGCCGCGGCGAGGAGCTGCTCTTGTCGCCGCGATCGACGCTGCGGATGCGTTCATCTCGACGAGCATCATCGAGGGGTACCAGCTCACGATCGCCGAGGCACAGGCTCGGGGGCTTCCGGTCTTCATGTACGAGCTGCCGTGGCTCACCCTCGTGCAGGAGAACCAGGGCGTCGTCGCCGTACCTCAGGGCGACGCACAAGGGCTCGCCTCCCGGCTCGCCGAGACGCTCGCGGATCCCGAACGCTATGCGCAGCTGTCGCTGGCGTCGTTGGATGCTGCGTCACGGGCGCGCGACCACGACTTCGCTCAGCTCTATCGCGACGTGGTCACCGGCGCGCTCCCGCCGAGGTTCTCGCCGCACCCGACTCTCGACGATGCCAGGCAACTGCTCGGCCTGCTGGTGTTCTTCGCCCAGCGTGCGAACGGGGGCCCCGTCACGTCGATCGACTCTGTGGCCTGGGGCAAGCGCGTCTGGGAGTCGGCCGCGCCGCTCGGCCGCGCGACGCTGCGGCGGGTCCCAGGGCTGCAGCCCCTCGCGCACCGTGCGAAGGGGTGGCTCGGCGCACGCTGAGCTCTCGCTTCCCGGCGTTACGCCACGGCGTCCATCGCCGCGTGGATGCGCCCTGTCAGGTCTGCGATCTCGGCACGGGCAGCAGTCACAGCCGGAGCGAGCCTCGGAAGGTGAGTCTCGAATCTAAGGGCGAAGTCACCGAACTGGTCGTACCGACCCACGAGGTCCCCGAGCCCCACCGCCGCCAGCAACCGCGAGATCTTGTTCGGGTCGCTTCCCGATCCGATCGGATAAGCGCCCTCGGTCGCGCCGATGATGAGGCCGTGTGCCCGGTCGCTGACGACGGCGAGCGACTGCCGATACACGCCGCGCACGTATTCGTCGAGCACGTCGTGCCGCATGCTCGAGGGCATCACGTACTCGCCGCCGAGAGCGCTCGCGAGGTGCACCGCTCGCGGCGCGTCACGCGCCACCTGCGCGACGGTGACGATCCGGGTCTGCGTCGCAGCCGCGAACGCGCGCACGTCCGCGAGCCACTCCTCCCCCGGCCAGGCGCGGTCGAAGCGCATCGTCACGGCGATGAGCGGTCGATCGGCGGTAGACGCCCATTCCTCGACCGACCTCCCCTCGGAGTACGCCCAGTCGGGTGCGAAATCGCCGAACCCTGCGCCGTCGCGCGACCCGCGGTCGCGCCACGACATCACAGAGGCTTCCCGCATAACCGGGTCGAAGACCACGCCCTGCAGCTTCTCTACGTTCTTGATACCGATGCCTGCGAAGATCAGTGCCCCGCCCGCGTCGAGCACGCGCTCGCACTCAGCGGCGCGACGCGGAACAGGGAAGTACCCCGTACGTGGATTGATCTCACCGGCGTTGAACGCATGCACAGGGCGAGCCGTCGCGGCTTCGACCTCCGCCCACTCGCCTCTCGCGCCGTAGATGGTGACGTCAGAAACCGGAGCGAAGCCGGCGGTGAAGTCGCTCGTCGCGTCGCCGAGGTGGACGTGGACGTGCCTGTTGGGGCCCCGCAAAGCTTCGAGATAGGCGAGCCTCAACGCGGAGTCGCCGAGGTTGTCGTCCTGCCCGCTGAGATGGGCGAACACATGCTGAGTCGGTTTCACAATCACTGCACCCCACTATATGGTGGCTGTGTGTTCTCCGTGCCCCTCCCCCGGACCGGGGCATCGACCGAACAGGCCGCGATCGAGGCTACTGTTCCGACGGTCCTCGTAACCTCGCGCCCCCCGCGATATCGCATCGACTACGTCGATCAGCTCGTCGGCGACGACTCAGAGGGCCGGGCACCGGGAGGTGTCGCGCTGGAGTTCCGCACAGACCCTTTTCGCGCACACGACGTGGATGTGATCCATCTGACCGACATAACGGCCGTCGTCGGTGATCATCGCACTCGTGACCGTGAGCGCACGCGGCGCGCAAAGCGCTTCACGAAGTTCCTCAGACGTCGACGAATCGCTCTCGTACGCACTGTACATGGCGAGGAAACGAGTCACGGCACCTCCCGGTCGCATGCGATCGTGGACGAGGCCGCGACCACCGTGATCTCGCTGTACCCAACTGCAGCGGCAGACGGGCGAACGGCGCGCGTCATCGGCCACAGCCACGTCCGCGATCGCTTCCTCGGCTTTCCTCAGGAGCAGTGCGTGGCGGGACGCGTGCTGATCACTGCCGTCACCACACTGCATCCGGCGTGCCGGGCGATCCTGAACGTGTTCGGCGTCGCTGACCTGCCCGGTTGGACGCTGCGCATCGCAGGCAAGGTGCCGACAGAACTCAAGGACTCGTACGCACGAACTCTTGCAGATCATTCCGACACGATGGCGCTCCGCAACGAGTTGCTGTCCGACGCGGCATCCGTCTCAGAGGTCAGCCAGGCGGAGATCGTGCTCGTCACCGCGCCAGAGACCTATGAGTCGATGAGCATCCTCATGCTCGCCCTGTCGTTGGACCGGCCCGTGCTCGTCGAAGACACTGCGCACACGCGGTCGCTGGCCGAGGAGGTCGGCCCCTCGTGGGTGCGACGCCACACCGGTCCCTTGACTGCCCAGACACTCGAGGCAGCGCTCGCCGCGTTGCGTGAGGATCCCCCGACCTCTCGTCCGAATCTCGATTCACGTGCACCCAACCTGGTGAGCGAGCAGTACCACGATGTGTATCGCGCCGCCGCGGCAGCACGCTGATACGAACCTGTTCACATGACGATGCCTTCAACTCCCCTCATCTCGTTCATCATCGCTGCGGATGCCGACGCAGAAGCGCTCGACCGCAGCCTTCGGTCGTGCCTCGCGCAGTCGCTCACCCAGATCGAGGTCGTATGCGTTTTTCGGGGGCTCGTTGGCGCTCTCGCAGCCGACATCTCCGGCGACCCGCGCCTCCGCACCTTTGCTCAGCCCTCAGATGCGGCACCGGCACAGCTGCTCCGGTCGGGCGTCGAGGCTGCGAACGCGCCGTTCGTGCTGGTGCTCGAACCTGGAGACACGGTGCCTCGTGGCGCTGCGACACGACTTCAGCGTCGGGCCGCGGAGTCGCAGGCGCAGCTCGTCGGATTCGCCGTCCAGGAGACTTCGTCTGACGGCAAAGGCCGGAAACACGCCCCTGACGCGGGGCCCCTCCACGGAGCCGACATCCTGCGCGGCCTCGCCCCAAGGCACACGGCGGCCGAACTGCGCATCACCCGCCAGCTGTTTCACACCCGCCTGCTGCGGCAGGCCTACGCGGCCCTGGGCGTCGATCCCGATCAGCTCATCGATGACCGGGCGGTCGTGCTGTTCGCCTACGCATCCGCCACCTCTTATGCTGCCGTCAGCACAGTGGAGTACCTCCGCCGGTCGCCGCAGCGCGAGACCTCGGCCGACCTCGAGCTTCTCGGCCGCGCACTGAGCCGCGTCACGGCCTTCCGGGCAGTCGCCGCGATCGTACGTGAGCAGGCGCGCCGCAGCTCCGACCCCGAGCCGCTACTCGACGGCTACACCTCGGGCTACCTCACCACGATCAGCGAGGCTCTCGCCGTGTTGACCGCTCTCCCGCCGGTGATGCGCGCTCAGGGGCACGACGACCTCCGGGCCTGCGTCGACGACCTCGACATCATCTTGGCCGCTGTCACGTTCGCGCCCGACGCGATCCCGGCGCTCGTCGCTCATGGCGAGCGTCGGGAACTCGGCCGCACTCCGGTGCGCAGCGTGCTGCTCACGACGAACGTGCTCACCACGGGCGGCGTCTCGGGGGTGCTGCTCACACAGGCGCGGTTCCTGATCGCAGCGGGTCACCGCGTGACGATCGCGACACATCGCCCAGGGAGCGCAGAATCACTCGTGCCCGAGGGGGCGACACTCGTGCAGCTGAGCGGCACGAGCCGTGGTCAGCGCGTGGTGCAGTGGGCACAGCTCTGCCGCCGTCATGATGTCGATGTCGTCATCGATCACCGCATCCTGTATTCCCGCGATTGGCCATCGTTCGCGCTGGCGGCTCGCACCGCCGGTGCGGCGACCATCGGCTGGATCCATAACTTCGCCGGCCGTCCCACATACAACGGAAACGACCTGCAGACCCTGCTGCAGACCCACCTTGGCGCACTCGCACACCTCGTGGTGCTCTCGCCGCTGGACGTGGCGTTCTGGAAGCTGCGTGGCATCCGGCATGTCAGCTACCTCCCGAATCCGCCATCGCCGTTGCTCCTCGGCGCGAGTGACCTGCGCGACGCGAAGCGCGCACCGAAGGGCCGGCGCCTCGAACTCGTCTGGTGGGGTCGACTGGAGGAGCACACCAAGAAGGTCTCGCAGCTCGTGGAGGTCGCGGCGGCACTGCAGCGGCTCGGTGTCGACTTCCGCCTGCGGATCATCGGCCCTGATTGGGCCGACATGAGTGCGGATGGTCTGCGGACTCTCGCCGCGACCCGCGGCGTCGCCGAGCGAGTCGAACTCACCGGCCAACGGCACGGTGCGGATCTGCTCGAAGTGATCGACTCGTCTGATATCTTCGTCAACACGAGCATCATCGAGGGATACCCGCTGACCTTGCCCGAGGCGCAGTCGCGCGGCCTTCCGATCGTGATGTACGACCTGCCGTGGCTGTCGCTCATACAGGGCAACGCCGGGGTCATCACCACTCCCCAGCAAGACCCCGAGGCTCTCGCCGGGGCGATCGCCGACCTCGCCGCGGATCCCGAGCGGTACGAGTCGATGTCCCGTGCGTCCATCGCAGCTGCTGCTGATGCGACCGCATACGACTTCACTCAGCTCTACGAGCAGCTACTGCGTGGTGAGCTTCCTCCGCCGCATTCCCTCGAGCCGACGCTCGAGGACGGACGCAAGGTGCTCGAACTGCTCGTCTTCTACGCTGAGCGAAGCACCCCGTCGCCCCCGCCCGCGCGTGCTCGGACGACGACCATTGAGTCCTCATCTCTCCGCACTCGCTCGCGCCGCCTCCCTCTCGGCGTTCGCATCGAGCGCAAGCTGACCCCGATCGGCCATCGCGTCATCGATGCGGCCCCGTGGCTGCGACCCGCGGCGAACAAGCTCAAACGCGCGCTGCTGCGCCGATAGCGAGAGATCACATGCAAGCGAACCCCCTCGTCTCTATCGTCGTCCCCGTCTTCAACGACGCGGACGGAATCGCCAATGCCCTCGACAGCTGCACCCGACAGACCCTCACAGCGCTCGAGGTCATCGTGGTCGACGACGCGTCGACAGACGACACCGCCGCGATCGTCGAGCGCTACAGCTCGAGGGATTCTCGTGTTCGGCTGATCCGTCAAGAGCAGAATACGTCGGCGTTCCAGGCCCGTCGCGTCGGGATCCTGGCGGCGAGGGCCGATCATCTGCTCTTCCTCGACGGTGACGACGAGTTGGCCCCGGCAGCCGCCGAGGCAGCACTCGAGAAGGCGACGGCGACCGACGCAGATCTCGTGCAATTCGGTGTCGAGGTCGTTCGTCGCGACGGGCGCACAGGCGGGCCGTTCGAGTCACGCCTCCAGCCGAAACACTCGTCACTCACCGGAAGCGACGTGCTGCGCGGGCTGTTCCCGATCGATCGTCCCGCCCAGGGCCAGCTGTGGCGATACATGTTCCGCACGCGTCTCCTCGCTGATGTCTACGGGCTCATGCCCGAAGACTTGGTGCTGCCGCGGGTCAACGACCTACCGATCTCGTTCCTCTCCGCGGCTCTAGCCACACGTCTCGAGTCGATCCCCGACCGTCTTTACCGCTATCACTTCGGGCGGGGTGGAAGTGGTCAGAAAGTGCGCGATCTCAGCACCGCGTCGTTCTACGCGGGCGCCATCCGATCCATCGATTCCATCGAGCCAGCGGTTCGGCAGATCGCCAGCACGAGAGTCGACTCCGACCTGGTCAGGACCTACGCGTCAGTGCGACGCGCCATCATCGGCTACACCACGCACTATCTGGCAGAGCACACGCGTGAGGATCTGCGGGATGCGATGTTCGCCGACCTGTACACCCGGGCATCCGCGAGCGATATCGTGCAGTCCACCGCAACGCACTGGCCCGGGGCGATAGACACACTCGCCAGCCACGGCGACGCAATCGAGCTTGCATCCAGGCCTGTGCACAGCGTCGTGCTCGCGACGAACCATCTGCGCACC
The DNA here is from genome assembly GCF_059803615.1 of Microbacterium sp. SWDP-B6. Taxonomy (NCBI): domain Bacteria; kingdom Bacillati; phylum Actinomycetota; class Actinomycetes; order Micrococcales; family Microbacteriaceae; genus Microbacterium; species Microbacterium sp. SWDP-B6. Next base: position 31,256 of record NZ_JAPFGV010000015.1, read on the forward strand.
GGGGGGATCTCGGGCGTCGTGATATCTCAAGCTCGAGTGCTCCAGGAATCCGGCTTCCGCGTGACGGTGGCAGCGCGAGAGCCTGGCAGCGACCTCTCGACACTTCCCGCCGGCGTGGAGTTCGCCGAGGTGTCGACGGACACGCTCGGCAGCTCTCTTGCGGACTGGGCTCGTGTCTGCGCGGAGCACGAGGCGGATCTGGTGATCGACCACCAGTGGCAGTACTCCACGTCGTGGCAGGCCTTTGCTCTCGCGGCTCGCGCCGAAGGCGTGGCCACGATCGGCTGGTCGCACAACTTCGCGGGCCGGTCTCTCCTGTTCGGCCTCGATCGACTCGAATCCGCCCCGCGATATTTCCCCCTGCTTTCGCACCTCGTCGTGCTCTCGCCACTCGACGTCGCGTTCTGGAAGCTGCGTGGAATGCCGCGGGTGTCCTTCCTTCCGAATCCGCCGTCGTCGCACCTGCTCACTGCGGGAGTCGCTTCTGCACCGAGGCACTCACCGGCGGGGCGACGAGTTGAGCTCGTCTGGTGGGGGCGCCTGCAGCAGCGCACGAAACGGGTCAGCGAGCTGATCGAGGTCGCCGCGCACCTCGAGCGGATGGGCATCGACTTCCGCCTTCGGATCATCGGACCGGATTGGCGCGATATGACCGCCTCACGGCTGAAGGAGATGGCGAAGGCACGTGGTCTCGCGCATCGTGTCGAAGCGGTAGGCCCGCTCCACGGCGCCGCACTCAGAGCCGCGATCGACTCATCGGACATCTTTGTGAACACCAGCATCATCGAGGGTTACCCCCTCACGATCCCGGAGGCGCAGTCGCGGGGCCTCCCGGTCGCGATGTACGACCTGCCCTGGCTGGCCGTCACCGTAGACAACGGGGGGATAGTCGCAGTGGAGCAGGGAGATGCTCGTGCCTTGGCCACCGCAATCGCCGAGGCAGCCGAGCACGAGCACCGATACACCGAGCTGTCGACGGCATCGCTGGCTGCCGCTGAGCGGGAGCTGGCTCACGACTTCGGAGCCTGGTATCGGGACCTGATAGCAGATGCCTTGTCCGCGAATCTGTCGCCCGAACCGACCGTCGACGACGTTCGCCGACTGTTGGACCTGATGATCATGCTCACCGAGCAGCAATCCGCCACCCGCGCTCCGGCCCGTGCGGCGGTCGACTCTAGGAACTCGCATGGAGTGGCTGGCGGAAGAATCCACGTATCGCGCGTCGAGCGCGCGATACGAAAAGCAGTCCCGGCGATGAAGGCGCTGCTCGACGTCGCTCCCTGGCTCCGCCCCATGGCAGAGTGGGCCAGACGCTCAGCGATGAAGAGAGTTCGCTGAGCTCACGCTCCTGCAGTCGCCTCAAACACCGTGATGCCACGATGCGGTGACGAAAGAGTCTTGCCGACGAGGCCTTCCTCCATCCAGAAACCGACCACTTCCCGCTCGTCGGGCCGGTCTGCATCGTCGAGCATCACCAGCGCATCTGCCGCCAGCCTCGCATGCAAAAGGGGCAGGACCGGGTACCGAGCGTGAGGACCGGTGGTTCCCGGAGGACCGTCCACGAGCAGCACATCCACGACCTCGGGCAGCCCCACCTTTTGAAGGTCGTACCACCGGAATTCCCCGCGTGGCGTCGACTGCTCCGTCAGAGGGCAGACCGACACCTCCGCCCATTCGCTGAGACCGTGGGCCTCGAGCATCTTTCGAGTCGCCGCGGCATAGTCCTCGCTATTCTCGAGGGCATACACCTTGCCGGATCCCTTGGCCTTCAGGGCAAGCGCCATCCAGAGCGTCGACGTGCCGCTGCCGCATTCGACGACAGAGACGGCATCGCGCTGTTCGATCGCGTCGAGCAGATACACCATCCCCACGGGACTCAGCGCCCACCCGGACAGAGGCGGCAACGGCGTGCGGGGCGTGTAGCGTGCGAGGAGCTGGAGCAGCGCCTGCTCCTCGCTCACGCTCTCGGTCTCGATCCGATGCACACGACGATCGATACGGGTGATCTTGCTCGACATGTCCTCCAGCGCTTCCGCGGAGGTGATGACACCGTCCTTCGTAGAGATTATCGTCTGGGACAGCAGCTGGTGGGCTACACGCATTCCGCGGATCTCCGCCCTCAGCGCCGCCATGTCCTGTGACAACTGCTCGACCAGAGCCCGTGACTGCCCGTCCCCGCGCGGACCGAGCGCCTGACGCGACGAGTAGGTGTTCGCGACCGATGACATCGCTCGCGCGGTCGTCGAGGCGTTCTGCAGTTCGCCTCGGGTAGCTTTCGAGCTGCTCAGGATCTGCTCAGCGAGACGGCGCGCCTGCCGAACATCTCGCATCTGGGCGCGCACATCCCCCCGTCGTGTGGCGAACTCCAATCGAGAGATCACGCCGAGCATCGCGACGAGGGCGGCGATCAGGACCAGAGCCCACTCGACGTACCCCATCACTGCGACGCACGCCGCAGCGACAGCGAGGCCGACAAGCACGGCAATGGTCGCGAGATCCCTCGCACTGAGCCTTGGCATCTGGTTCCTCCTGTTGCGGCCCCTGGGGGCCGACCACGTTGCTAGCTGACGAGTCGCGATGACATGCCTGTCGGATTGGCCCGTTGCCACCGCCAGGTGTCCGCGCACATCTCCTCGATCGAACGAGCCGCCGTCCATCCGAGCTCCGTGCGTGCGCGAGACGGATCGGCGTAGGCGACCGCGAGGTCGCCGTCGCGGCGCGGCCCGACGACATATGGCACGGTCCGGTCACTGGCCTGTTCGAACGCACGAACGAGACCCAGAACCGACGTCGGTGTGCCGGTGCCGAGATTGAAGGCACGGACGTCGGCGGCCATCGAGTCCAGGTGATCGAGTGCGGCGACGTGCCCAGCCGCGAGATCGACCACGTGGATGTAGTCACGCTCGCCCGTGCCGTCAGCGGTGTCGTAATCGCCGCCGTGGACCGTCAGGCGCTCCCGTCGTCCGACGGCGACCTGCGCGACGAAAGGCATAAGGTTGTTTGGCATCCCGCGAGGATCCTCGCCGATCAGCCCCGACGGATGAGCGCCGACCGGGTTAAAGTAGCGCAGCAGTGCGACTTTCCAGCCCGTGTTCGCCGCAGCGATGTCAGTGAGCATGCGCTCGATGATCACCTTGGTCTGACCGTAGGGGTTCGACGAGTCGAGCGGCCAGCTGTCCTCGCTGAGCGGGGACTCGTGATGCGAGCCGTACACCGTTGCGGACGAGGAGAACACCAGTCGGCTAACGCCGTGCTTCTCCATTGCACCGGCGACAGCCAAGGTGCTGTCGAGGTTGTTCCGGTAGTAGTCGAGCGGTGCAGAGACCGACTCCCCGACCGCTTTCAGGCCGGCGCAGTGGATGACCGCGTCGATCGCCCCTGCGAAGAACAGCCGATCCGTTGCTTTGTTGTCGGTGAGCTCGATCTCGTGGCACTCGATCGGAGCACCTCCGATACGTTCGAGACGCTCCAGGACGGCGCGGTTCGAGTTCGAGAAGTTATCGGCTATCACAGGTGTGTGTCCGGCCTCAGCAAGGGCCAGCACCGTGTGGGATCCGACGTATCCCGCACCTCCGGTCACAAGAACCCGCACCTCAGGCCGCCTTCGTCAGCCGCTGGATCTTGAGCGTCTGATTACGTTCGTGGCGCATCATCATGTAGATGCTGTAGGCCTCGGGGGTCGGGTCGACCTCCTGGATACGCGCGCCGACGTCTTCTGGAAGCTCGAGGAAGAGGCGTCGGGTTGCCGCGAACATCCGATGGATCACGTCGCCGATGGGAGCAGCCAGCTCCGGGTCGACGGGGTGATGGGCCAGCCGTCGTTTCATCTCCAGGTAGGCCGCGAAATAACCGCGCATCGATCGCTCCGCTGCGCCGCCCGTCATGATCGACCCCGGGCGCATGCGGCGCGCGTAGATCGGGTTGTCGATGTGCGCTGCTCGAACGGCATGAAGGAAGAGGGCGAAGGTAAAAGGATTGTCCTCGTGCATGATGCCCGGGATGAACGACAGTCCGGCCTCGCTGATGAGACCGGTACGCACGAGGTAGAGGCACGCACTGGGGCGATACTCGCTCTCGCTGTTGAGTTCAGCCATCAGCTGCGGCCCTGACACGACGGTCGAGTAGGCCTTCTTGCGCGTGTAGTACGTCGCGTAGGCGGTGTGCGTAGCCTCGGAGACACCCGGTTCGAAGAAAGCCTCGGCGTCGAAGAGAAGCAGGTCGAGCGCGTCACGATCCGCGATCTCGACGAGGGCGGCCAGATCGTCGGTACGCCAGTAGTCATCGCTGTCGAGCATGCAGACGTAGCGACCCCGAGCCACTTCGAGACCGGAATTACGAGCCGCAGAAAGCCCCCCGTTGGCTCGGTCGATGATGACGATGCGGGGATCGCTCGTCGCGTATTCGTGGAGAATGCGCAGAGAGTCGTCGGTGGATCCATCGTTGACGCAGATCACCTCGACCGACACACCCGTCTGCCCGAGCACCGAGAGCAGACACTCGTGCAGCCAGGCAGCGGCGTTGTACACGGGGACGATCACAGAGACGTCGGGGACGGCCGGGTCGATCGTGGGACGTCGATCCTCGAGATCGGCATCTCCGCTCATGTCGATCGGAATCTCGGGCGATGCGACGGCCTCCGGCAGGGGCGGACCACCCGGCGCGCCGGCGCGATCGAACAGGAACACCGACACCGGCTTCGCGATGATCTCCGCAACTCGCTGCCGAAGATGCGACGAGAGGAATACGCGACTCGGAGCTTCGGTGAGCCCGTTCCGAGGGAAGACGTCGTTGCGCAGAGCGTCGTAAGTCGTCGCGAATGCTTCAGCGGTCTTGGCTCTCGACAGCGCTCCGACCGACATCGAGGCCACGAGGTTCATGAACGCTCGCTGATGGCGCTCGTAGATACCGGCCGCCTTGAGCGATTCGTAGATACCCGTGATCGCCTCGACGAACTCCAGTGGAGTCTCGTGCACTGAGCCTTGCAGGCTCGTTGTGTTGCTGACGCGGTACTCCACGAGCTCTTCCGCGACGTAGCTGATCCGCTGCGCCCGAGCGAGAGACAGATACGTGAAGTACGCATCGTTCGCACGCCTCAACGGTTGGAATTCGATCCCCGCGTCGGCGATGAAAGCCCTCCGAAAGAGCTTGTTCCAGTTCGCCGGATTCGTGAAATAGAAGAGGTGATCGGCAACGTCCTCGGGCCTGAACGGAGTGTCCGCAGGCATGGTATCCACCCGTAGTGCCCAAGGCTGGGACTTCCGCTCGCCCGTGACGTCATCGAGGGTGCTGAATCCCGACAGGACCACATCAGCACGATCCGCCTTGGCTTTGGCATAGAGCTTTTCGAGCATGCTGGGCGCGTACAGGTCGTCCGCATCGAGGAAGCCGAGGTATTCACCACGGGCGACATTTACTCCCGCGTTCCGAGCTGCTCCGGCGCTGCCCACGGCTGGTCCCTCGATACGACGGAACCGTCGATCCGAACCGACGAAGGAATCCACGATCGATGCCGATCCGTCCGTCGAGCCATCGTCCACGACGATCACTTCAAAATCCAGCAGAGACTGCGAAGCGAGGCTCTGCAAGGTCTCCTGGATGTGTCGCTCAGCGTTGTGCATCGGGATCACGACCGACACCGCCGGCGAGATCGACCTCACAAGTTTGACCACTCGTCCCCCACTCCGTTCGTCGATCCAGAGTATCGGAATTCGCGAGGCAGCCAGAACGACTCACCCGTCGCATACTTGCACGTCACCCTCCGGCCATGTCCCCGACGGAGGGTCGAGTCAGAAAGGCGCCACGGCGCCTGTCGCTCTGGATGGTGGCTTATGCGAGCGACTCGGATCGAATCTCTGCGTCGTAAGGATTGTCGATGGTCGGCGCCTCGACCGCGGGAAGCCGGTGGATCGCCAAGTAGTCGTTGAACTGCTCGAAGAGCTCAGGCAGCGCGTCGAACATCGGCTGATAGTCCATCAACGCGTGGATCTCGTCCGATCCCATATCCACGACCAGCTCCTTTGGCAGAGCGGGAAGCCTGAGGACATTGGTCAGCTCTTCCGTGCGACTGTCGTGCGTGACCCACACGGCGGGCACCCCACTGAGCAAGGACGCCATGTTCACGTGGAACCGCGTACCGTACGAGAAGCCCACGCTCTCGGAATTGAACGCGTACCAGGAGTCGGGATCACGGAAGAGATTGAACCGGCTGGTGTAGTAGCGCTCGAGCTGGGGCACCGACAGCGCGCCCTCCTTCACCGGACGCTTCAGGAACCACGGCAGCGGGACATCAGCCGTGCCGCGCTGAAGCTCGTATGCGTACGTCGCTGCGAACTTGTTCACCGGCTCGATCAGGTGACTGTCCTCTTGGATGGCCCGGACCAGCATGCGATTCTCGAGCGGCTCGTGATACGTGGTGCCATTGTAGGCGGTCCGACCCTCACGACCGTCACGGATGGCGTCTGCGAGAAGCGTGAACGCTTGCGGACGCGAGAAGAACGAGGGACACCCCGTGACGAAGGTGTTCGTCACGCCTGCGAACTCTTCGAACATGGCAGCAGTGAATCCACCACGAACACCGACGGCCTCGGATCTGTCTCCGAGGAACTTCATGAGCTCGATTGCCTCCGCGGGCATCGTCCCATCCAGCTCCTGGGTGGGCGCCTGCGCGCCCAATCCGAAGATCACGATCGGGACGGTGAAGTTCGACAGGTAGTCCTGGAACCTCTTGTAGCGCGACCCGTCCTCATCATTCAGCTTGAGAAAGTTGGCCACCGTGACCACGAGATGGCTGCACTCGTTGTTGACGTACTCGACGAAGTTGCGACGGCCGGGCCCGAAGCGGCGGTCCTTGTAGAAGACGGCTTCAGGAAACAGCTCGAACGGGGCGTTGCCGTGGATCATGTTGCCTGCGTTCTCAGGCATCAGAATCGGGAACTCGGCGGGGAGCGTGGGGTAGCATCCCATCACTCCGATAGGTTGCTGACTCATGCCCGGCGCCTTTCAGTCGATGCGTGTGACAGCCACGGCGTGCGTGGGTGGTCGAAGCCAGCGTAGTACACGTCGCCGACCACTCAGTTCCGCCTTCCGCCCAGCGGTGCCGTCGAGTGTTCGACAGCACGATTGCAAGCGTCTGCTCACACAGGAATCCGCACGGTAGGCGCGTCACCGGTCTCCCAGAAGTCAGCGTCCAGCACGCGGGTCACCGGATCGGGCTCCGCAGCCCACGCCGGCGCAGCCTGCACCGGCGACGCCTGACGAGCGACCGCACGCGCCGCGTTCTGCTGCTGCAGTTCGGCCGCAGCGGTTCGTCGCTCCCACAGCTCGCGCTCGATCATGGTGCGATCTCTGGCGTGAATCATCGCCCTGAGGATCATCGCGAGCAGCAGGCCCGTGTATCCGCCGATCGTGTTCGCCAGCACGTCGAGCACGGTCGATACGCGCTCGTCGAGCGCGATGCCCTGCGTGAACTCGATCGCTCCCGAGAAGGCGGGCAGCAGGAAGATCGCGACCCACCACGCTTTGCGTGCGAGTGCGAGGCCGAGCAGGAAACCGAGCGGCACGAACATGCCGATGTTGGCGGCGAACTCGAGTTCGTTGTAGTCGAATCGCTCGGGGACGCCGAGGTTGTGCAGCGCACGGAGCACACGCCCCGCGATGCTGTCGAACTCGAGCTGCTCAGGCTGCGGCCACATCGTGACCAGCAGCACGAACGCGGAGTACACGATCAGCAGCAGCGTCGAGATCCACAGCCGTGCGTGGCTCCGCGGCGGCGGGGGTCCCACCTGGATCTGTGTCATGGTCGCGTTCCTCTCTCACGCCCGAGGTCGGGCGACGGCGATGCCCGCAGGCAGGCTCGGGCCATGTTATCCGTCACGAGTCGCATCTCACCGCGAAGTCGCCGAGAAACCGCGCGCTCACGACATGTCCGCACCCGGGTACGACAAAGGGGCCGGACCCGAAGGCCCGACCCCTGTGCGAGAAAGCAGATGCTTACTTGATGATCTTCGTGACCGTACCGGCGCCGACGGTGCGTCCACCCTCACGGATGGCGAAGCCGAGGCCCTCTTCCATGGCGATCGGCTGGATCAGCTCGACCGTCACGTCAGTGGTGTCGCCGGGCATGACCATCTCGGTGCCCTCAGGCAGCGTGATGACGCCGGTGACGTCGGTGGTGCGGAAGTAGAACTGCGGGCGGTAGTTCGTGTAGAACGGGTTGTGACGCCCACCCTCATCCTTCGACAGGATGTACGCGGTACCGGCGAAGTCGGTGTGCGGCGTGACCGAACCCGGCTTGACGATGACCTGACCGCGCTCGACGTCCTCACGCTTCGTGCCACGGAGCAGGAGACCACAGTTCTCGCCGGCCCATGCCTCGTCGAGCTGCTTGTGGAACATCTCGATACCCGTGACCGTGGTCTTGACGGTCGGACGGAGTCCGACGATCTCGACCTCGGAGTTGATGGCCAGCGTGCCACGCTCGGCGCGGCCGGTGACGACGGTTCCACGACCGGTGATCGTGAAGACGTCCTCGACGGGCATCAGGAACGGCTTGTCCTTGTCGCGCACGGGGTCCGGAACGTTCTCGTCCACGGCCTCCATGAGGTCGAGGATCGACTGAACCCACTTCTCGTCGCCCTCGAGGGCCTTGAGAGCGGAGACGCGGACGACAGGAGCGTCCTCGGCGAAGCCCTGCGAAGCGAGCAGCTCGGAGACCTCGAGCTCGACGAGCTCCAGGATCTCCTCGTCGTCGACCATGTCGGACTTGTTCAGCGCGACGAGCAGGTACGGCACGCCGACCTGCTTGGCGAGCAGCACGTGCTCACGCGTCTGAGCCATCGGGCCGTCGGTGGCGGCGACCACGAGGATCGCGCCGTCCATCTGAGCAGCACCGGTGATCATGTTCTTGACGTAGTCGGCGTGGCCGGGGGCGTCAACGTGCGCGTAGTGGCGCTTCGGGGTCTCGTACTCGATGTGCGAGATGTTGATGGTGATTCCACGCTGGCGCTCTTCCGGCGCCGAGTCGATGGAAGCGAAGTCGCGCTGCACGTTGGTGTCAGACGGGAACTTGTCAGCAAGCACCTTCGAGATCGCTGCGGAGAGCGTGGTCTTGCCGTGGTCAACGTGACCGATGGTTCCGATGTTGACGTGCGGCTTGGTCCGCTCGAACTTGGCCTTAGCCACTGGGTCCTCCTCAGGACGTCATGTAGAGGGTGCCGGGCACTGGTTTGCGACCGGTTCTCTACGGGTGTGAATCTCAGTTTAGTAGAGAGGGAATGTGAAGTTGTAGGTGACCTGGGAGCCGAGCCGAAACCCGGCTCCCAGGAAAGTGTTACTCGCCGCCCTGGTGCTTCTGGACGATCTCGTCGGCCACAGCGCGGGGAACCTCAGCGTAGCTGTTGAACTCCATCGAGTAGACGGCGCGACCCGAGGTCTTCGAGCGCAGGTCGCCGATGTAGCCGAACATCTCGGACAGCGGCACGTGCGCACGGACGACCTTGACGCCGGCGGCGTCTTCCATCGACTGGATCTGGCCGCGACGCGAGTTCAGGTCACCGATGACGTCGCCCATGTACTCCTCGGGAGTACGCACCTCGACCGCCATGAGCGGCTCGAGGAGCGTGGGGTTGGCCCGACGAAGAGCTTCCTTCATACCCATGGATCCTGCGATCTTGAACGCCATCTCCGAAGAGTCGACGTCGTGAGCAGCACCATCGACGATCGTCGCCTTGACGCCGACGATCGGGTATCCGGCGAGCACGCCGACGTTCATCGCATCCTGGAAGCCGGCATCGATCGAGCCGATGTACTCACGCGGGATGCGACCACCGGTGACCGAGTTGACGAATTCGTACGTCTTCTCGTCGTCGAGGTCGAGCGGCTCGATGTTGAACTGGATCTTCGCGAACTGACCCGAACCACCGGTCTGCTTCTTGTGCGTGTAGTCGTACTTCTCGACGCCCTTGCGGATCGTCTCGCGGTACGCGACCTGCGGCTTGCCGACGTTGGCCTCGACGTTGAACTCGCGCTTCATGCGGTCGACAAGGATGTCGAGGTGCAGCTCGCCCATGCCCTTAATGGTCGTCTGACCGGTCTCGGGGTTGAGCTCCGTGCGGAAGGTCGGGTCCTCTTCAGCGAGCTTCTGGATGGCGACACCCAGCTTCTCCTGGTCGGCCTTGGTCTTCGGCTCGATGGCGACCTCGATGACGGGCTCGGGGAACGTCATCGACTCGAGTACGACCGGCGAGGCCGGGTCGGTCAGGGTGTCACCGGTGGTGGTGTCCTTCAGACCGATGACCGCGTAGATGTTGCCCGCAGTGACCGAGGGGACCGGGATCTCCTTGTTGGCGTGCATCTGGAAGATCTTTCCGATGCGCTCCTTCTTGCCCTTGGTCGAGTTGACGACCTGGGCTCCGGAGTCGAGCTGGCCCGAGTAGACGCGCACGTAGGTGAGGCGACCGAAGAACGGGTGCACCGCGACCTTGAACGCGAGAGCCGCGAACGGATCCTTCGCGTCGGGGTGACGCTCGATGATCGTGTCGTAGTCCTTGGGGTCGTGAGCCTGGATCGAGCCCACGTCGAGCGGGTTCGGCAGGTAGTCGACGACCGCGTCGAGCATCGGCTGGACGCCACGGTTCTTGAACGCCGAGCCGCAGAGGACCGGGTAGATCTCGGAAGCCACGGTGAGCTTGCGGATCGCGCCCTTGATCTCGGCGACGGTCAGGTCTTCGCCACCGAAGAACTTCTCGAGCAGAGCGTCGTCGGTCTCGGCGACGGTCTCGAGGAGCTGCTGACGGTACTCGTCTGCCTTGTCCTTGAGGTCGGCCGGGATCTCCTGGACCTCGTAGGAGGCGCCCATGGTGACGTCACCCTTGGAGTCACCAGCCCAGACGAGAGCACGCATCTCGACGAGGTCGATGACGCCGACGAAGTCGTTCTCTGCACCGATGGGCAGCTGGATGACCAGCGGCTTGGCGCCGAGGCGGTTGATGATGGTGTCGACGGTGAAGTAGAAGTCCGCGCCGAGCTTGTCCATCTTGTTGACGAAGCAGATGCGGGGGACGTTGTACTTGTCAGCCTGACGCCACACGGTCTCGGACTGGGGCTCGACGCCCTCCTTGCCGTCGAACACTGCGACAGCACCGTCGAGGACGCGGAGCGAGCGCTCCACCTCGACCGTGAAGTCCACGTGACCGGGGGTGTCGATGATGTTGATCTGGTTCTTGTTCCAGTAGCAGGTCACGGCGGCAGACGTGATCGTGATGCCGCGCTCCTTCTCCTGCTCCATCCAGTCGGTGGTCGAGGCACCGTCGTGGGTCTCGCCGAGCTTGTGGTTGACGCCCGTGTAGAACAGGATGCGCTCGGTGGTGGTGGTCTTGCCGGCATCGATGTGAGCCATGATGCCGATGTTCCGAACCTTGCTCAGGTCGGTGAGCACGTCTTGTGCCACAGGAGTGTCCTTATCTTTTTGGCAGTCGTACTGCGAAGAGGGGGTGCCTGCCCCCGGCGTGTGGCCGGGGGCAGGCGAAGCTGTTTACCAGCGGTAGTGAGCGAACGCGCGGTTCGACTCGGCCATCTTGTGCGTGTCCTCGCGGCGCTTGACCGCTGCACCGAGACCGTTCGACGCGTCGAGGATCTCGTTCTGGAGACGCTCGGTCATCGTCTTCTCACGACGACCCTTGGCGTAGCTGACGAGCCAGCGCAGCGCGAGGGTGTTCGCGCGGTGCGGCTTGACCTCGACCGGAACCTGGTAGGTCGAGCCACCGACGCGGCGGCTCTTGACCTCGAGAGTCGGGCGCACGTTGTCGAGCGCCTTCTTCAGAGTGGCGACGGCATCCTGACCGTTCTTCGCCTCGACGCCCTTGAGGGCGTTGTAGACGATCGACTCGGCGAGCGACTTCTTACCGTCGACCAGGATCTTGTTGACCAGCTGGCTGACGATCGGAGCGCCGTATACCGGGTCGTTGACGACGGGACGCTTGGGGGCGGGACCCTTACGAGGCATTGGACTCAGCCCTTCTTTGCGCCGTAGAGGCTGCGAGCCTGCTTACGGTTCTTGACGGCCTGGGTGTCCAGGGCGCCACGGACGATCTTGTAGCGAACACCGGGGAGGTCCTTGACACGACCACCGCGGACGAGCACCAGCGAGTGCTCCTGGAGGTTGTGACCCTCGCCCGGGATGTAGGCGGTCACCTCGGTGCCGTTGCGGAGCTTCACACGAGCGACCTTGCGCATCGCCGAGTTCGGCTTCTTCGGGGTGGTGGTGTAGACGCGGGTGCAGACCCCGGCCTGCTGCGGGTTCGACTTGAGTGCGGGCGCCTTGGTCTTGGTGACCTTGGGCGAGCGACCCTTGCGAACCAACTGCTGAATGGTTGGCACGTTCTCTCCTCATAATGCTGCACGGTGACAGCGTGATGGGTTTCACATCAGTGACCCACCGGCACGCCGGAATCGACGTGCCTTTGTGGTGGTGGGTATGCCGTGGGGGCGGACCGGCATGGTGCCGACGCCCAGCGCGCACGTCGAGACGTGCACACACCTGATCAAGTGTAATGCCACGTAACGTGGTGGTCAAATGAGGGCTGCAGCGATCTACGACTGATCCGCGTCGAACGGGGAGTCGAGCGAGTCGGTGAGTTCAGCCAGCAGCGCCTCGATCTGCGGCTCGACATGCTGCGAGATCGCAGCCTGGATGTAGATGCGGTGGCGCAGCAGGATGCCGCAGATCTCGCGACCGACCATGTTCGCGTACTCGTCGGCGAGGGCGACCTCTTGACGCAGGGCGACCTTCGCCTCGTCGCTCAACGGGGGCAGAGGCGGCAGATCGGCGACTGCCTCGTCGGCCATGCCGGCGATCGTGAAGAGGAACGGTGCGCCCGGAACCGGCTCGGGGTCGAGCGGCAGCCCGTCGAACTCGGGATCCAGACCGTCGGCCGGGCGGTAGCTGCGTGCCCGGTTGCGCGCGGCCTGCTGATCGAGTTCGCGCTGCAGCATCGGCAGGTTCCTGGCGGTGTACTCGGCCACGGCGTGGTCGACGATCGTCTTGATCCGCGTGGAGAGACCGTGCTGCACACCGTGCGGCGTGTTCGAGCCGATGCCCGCCGCAGACAGGATCGGCGACCCCAGACAACGTCGACAGGGCGCGACCCGACCGCGATGGGTCGCCGGCTCCCAGCGCGGCACCCAGCGCAACCAGGCCTCGACGGCCTGGTCGACCTGCGTCTCCAACGAGCGCTCCACACCTAGAGCGTACGGCGCGGCCGCCGCCGACGTGGAGATTTCCACGCCACGGCGGGGCGTCACTCGTCTTCTTCGCGCTCCCACGGCCACTGCGGATGCTGAGCACGCGTGCGCCGGAGCGCGATGCCGCCCCAGGCCGCGATCGCGGACGCGACGAGGAGCACCGCGCTCGCTCCCCCGCGCACGAGGTCACCCGCGACGACCGTCGCGACGATGATGTCGCCGCTGGCGGCGATGACGCCGATCCACACGACGACCAGGTGCGCGAGCGCCGTGGCCAATGCGACCGCCGGCGCCGACACGAACGACGGCTGCGTCCGCCGCAGCGACGACCACAGCGACAGCGCGAACGCCACGACGGCCGCCAGCATCCCGATCGCGCCGGGCAGCTGACCGAGACCGGGGACGGCGATGATGTCGCTGTCGGTGGCGATGCTCACCGCGCCGAGGCCGAACACCGCCAGCGCGAAGAAGCTGATGGTGGCGAGCACCAGCGCCAGAATGACCGAAACCCCCGGGGACTCGGGTCCACGGGGGTTCGGCGACGACATGTTCGTGACTACCTCGCCAGCGTCGGGCCGGCCTCGAGCGTGCGCTCGTACTCGCGCTGCGCTTCGGCGTTGAGCTCGGTCTTGCGTGCCCCGCTGCGGGCGACCCATGCGCCGAACCAGATGGTCAGCTCACGGGCGAAGACGAATGCCGCGATGGCGAGCGGGTGGAAGAGCTGCGCTCCGATGAGCTCGCTGCCCTCCCGGGCGGTGAGCAGCCAGAACGGCGCCTCGAAGAGCGCCCCGAGGATGTGCCCGCCGTAGGCGATGAGACCGACGATGATGCCGAAGACCACCCAGAGTCCCCAGCGTCCGCGGTTGATGAAGGCGCCGAGCAGCCAGAAGCCGAGGAAGAACCCGACGACTGGAACCCAGTAGCCCCAGGTCATCAGCGGAGCGAGAGCGGCTTCGCCGATGTTCTCGCCGGTGATGTCACCCGCGACGGCACGGAGGCCGAGCGTCGCGCCCAGGTAGAGGATCGCGAAGGCGATGGTCGCGAGCAGGCCGATCGCGCCCGCGGTGCCGCGGTTGCCTCGTTCACGGGGCGGTTCGGGAGCCTGGACGAAGATCGGCTGCTGCTGGATCGGAACGACGACCGGCTCGGCGGCTGCCGGCTCCGACGGGACGATCCGGGTCTCCGTCTGGTCGGCCGACGAGTACGCGGCTCCGGCCAGGGCGGACTGCTCGTGCGCGGCCGGCGGCGTGTACGCGGCCGTCGCGTCGGCGTCCGTGTTCCAGGACTTCGTCGCGTCGGCATCCGTGTTCCACGACTTCGTCGTGTCGTCTGCGTCGTCGAGGTACTTCGGGTCGTTGAGCTCCGGCGTCGCGAAGGTGCCGGGGTGTTCGTTCTCGGCAGCCTCGAATGCGGCGACATCGGGGTCGACGGCGGGCTGGGTCGGAGCGGGAGCCGACGTCTCGTGCGTGGGGTCCGCGGGCGTGCCGTGCACGCCTGCACTCGCTGCGGCGGCGTCGTCGAGTCCAGCGTTCGCGCTGTCGACGACGTCGTTGACGTCTTTCGGCCGCTCGGGCTGTGGAACCTCGGGGTCACTCATGGGTGCGCCTCTCATCGGATGTGTGCTCTGCGAGATTACCGCCGCGCGCCCGCGCCCCGACGGAGGCGTGCCGACGTGTCGCTGAGCCCGTGATCACGCATCTCGTCCTCGGGACGAGATGCGACGGCACCGTCAGCGAAGGGTGGCGCGGAGGGCGTCGCCGATGAACGAGGCGACGACCGGCACGATCGGCATCGAGAACCAGATCAGGGCGCCCACCACGCCGATGCACAGCACTGCGGCGATCCAGCTGATCACCGCGTTTCGCCCCGCGACACGCGTCATGCCATCACGCTACGACCGCCGGCGCCGCGCCGGCGGTCGCAACGCCGGGAACGATGCGACCACGACCGCAGGTCAGCCCTTCGTCGCGCCGGCCGTCAGCCCGCCGACGATGTATCGCTGAAGGAACAGGAAGAGGATCATCACCGGGATCGCCGCCATCACCGCCCCGGCCGAGAACGCCGACCAGTCGGCGTAGCGCGGGTTCGCGACGAGCTTCGTCAGGCCGACGACCAGGGTCTGCTGGTCGACGTCGACGAGCATGACACTCGCGATCACGTACTCGTTGACCGTGCCGATGAACGACAGCAGCGCGACCACCGCGAGGATCGGGGCGACCAGCGGCAGGATCATCGTGAAGAAGATGCGGGCGTGACCGGCGCCGTCGATGCGGGCGGCCTCGTCGAGCTCCATCGGGAGGGTGTTGAAGAAGCCGTACATCAGGTAGGTGTTCACGCCGAGCGCGCCACCGAGGTAGACGAGGATCAGACCGGTGTGCGTGTTCAGGCCGATGGCGGGGAACCAGTCCCCGAGCGTCGACATCAGCAGGAAGATCGCCACCACGGCCAGGAGCTGCGGGAACATCTGCACGACGACGATCGTCACGAGGCCGATGCGACGGCCGGCGAAGCGCATGCGCGAGAAGGCATATGCAGCCAGGGCGCCGATGAAGACGGTCACGGCGCCGGTCACCACGGCGATGACCAGCGTGTTCAGGAACCACAGGCCGTAGGGGTTCTGCGGATCGCTGAGGATGCGCACGTAGCTGTCGAAGCCGAACGCGGAGAAGAGCTGGTTCGAGCCGGTCAGCGTGCCCTTCGGATTGAGAGACGCCGAGACGACGTACAGCAGCGGGAAGAGCGCGAAGGCGCTCACGACGATGGCGACCACATGGCGCCATCCGGTGTCTGCGAACCACGCGCCGAAGCTGCGGCGACGGGGCGCGAGGTTCTGCGCGACGGCGACGGGGCGGGCGGAGCCGGTGTCCGTGGTGCTCATGTCAGTTCAGCTCCTCGAGGGCCTTGGTCTTGCGGAAGCTGATGATCGAGATCGTCGCGACCACGATGAAGATCAGGATCGTGAACGCGGAGGCGAGGCCGTAGTCACGGGACTGACCCGTGAACGCCACCTTGTAGACCATCGAGATCAGGATGTCGGTGTGCCCGACCGGGATGCTGACGTCCTCGAACCGCGGCCCGCCCTTTGTCAGCATGTAGATCAGGTTGAAGTTGTTGAAGTTGAACGCGAAGGACGAGATCAGCAGCGGCGCGACCGTCACGAGCAGCAGCGGCAGCTTGATGCGGCGGAAGACCTGCCAGGGGTTTGCGCCATCCATCACGGCGGCCTCATTCACGTCCTCGGGGATGCCCTGCAGCGCTCCCATGCAGACCAGGAACATGTACGGGAATCCGAGCCAGAGGTTCACCAGGAGCACCGACACCTTCGCGAGGTTCGGGTCGGTGAGCCACGGGATGTCCGCTCCCCCGAAGATCACCTGGTTGATGAATCCGAAGCTCTCGTTCATCATGCCCGCCCAGACGAGGGCCGACAGGAACGCCGGGAACGCATACGGGAGGATCAGGATGATCCGATAGCCGTTGCGGAACCGCATCCGCGTGTTGTTGAAGACCAGTGCGAGCAGCAGTCCGAGGAAGAACGTGGTCGCGACCGAGAGCAGTGCGAACACGAAGGTCCAGATCGTCACCGAGATGAGCGGACCGCGGATGTTCTCGTCGCTCACCGCACGAACGAAGTTGTCGAAGCCGACGGTGGTCTGCCAGCCGGGCAGCAACTCGGCGCCGTCCTCGGCGATGAACGACCCCTGACCGGTGTCGGAGTACACCGCGCCGGTCGTCGTGTCGGTGATGGTGTCGGCGTCTGCGTCGTACTCGAGCGTCGAGACGTACAGGTACCCCTTCTGTCCGTCGGGGGCGCGCAGGCTGCCGTCGTTGGGGTCGTCGCTGAAGGGGACCGAGAGCTGCTCGAGCTCTTCAGACAGGGTGAACACCTTCGCGAGCGGGAGCGTGGTCCAGCCGTCGACGGCCACGGCCTGATCGCCCTCGAACTCGGCGTCGACCTCCTGCAGGGGCTGCTCAGCGGTGCCGAGCAGCGCGTCACCCGACTCGGGGTCGGTCACGAGCAGACCGTAGGTGCCGAACTGCTCGACGACCGTGACCGGATAGGTGGCGGAGTCCTCGACACGCTCCTGGGCGGAGGCGAGGAGTGACGAGATCGCCTGGTCCTTCGTGCCGTTGTGCCCGGTGCCGTAGTTCGTGAAGCCGATGTACCCCGTGTACAGCAGTGTGAAGACCTGGAAGATGATCAGGAAGATGATGCCGGGGGTCAGATACTTCGCGGGAATTCGCTTGCGCGAGAAGTAGATGTAGTTGACGAGCACCGTGACGGCCACGACCAGGCCGAGCACCAGCCACTCCTGCTGGCCGAAGAGGACGAATGCCGCGTACAGCGCGATGGCGTCGACGATGGCGAGCAGCAGGATCTTCAGCAGCATCCAGCCGATGGGCCCGGACGCGGCCTCGGCGATCTTCGCCGCCTGGCGCTGGCGCTTGTTCAGTGGAGCCGTGGGCTCAGCGAGTTCTGTCATCTCGTCCCCGTCGTCGAGCTGCCGGGGCGGACGAGGTCCGCCCCGGCAGGGATGGTGCTGGGTGTCGTTACTTGATTGCTGCGGTCACGTCGTCGACGAGCTTCTGCCACGTCGTCGTCGGGTCGGAGCCGTTGATGATGGCAGCCTCTGCGACGCCCCAGAACTCCCACACGGAGCCCATGGCGGGGATGGCCGGCATCGGCACCGCGTCCTCACCGACGGCCTGGAAGCCGGCGATGATCGGGTCGGATGCTGCGGAGTCGGCTGCGGCCGTCAGCGCGGGCAGGACGTTTCCTGCCTTGAACAGCTCGAGCTGCACCTCTTCGGTGCCGATGTAGTTCACGAGGAAGTCGTTCGCGGCGACCTTGTTCTTCGACTCGGAGCTCACGAAGAAGCCCTTGACGCCGGCGAACGGCGAGGCGGTCTCGCCCGTGGGGCTCGGGATCGGGTCGATCGCGACGTTGATGCCGGCGTCGGTCGCGGCGCCGACGTTCCACGGGCCGGTCAGCCAGAAAGCCGCGGTGCCGTCGAGGAACTGCTGCTTGGCGATCTCACCGTCGATGTCGGTGTTCAAGGTGCCTGCTGCGCCCTGAGCGGCGAGCCAGTCGGCGAAGGCGAAGCCGCCCTCGCTGCCGAGCTGGAGGTCGCTCGAGTCGTAGCTCCCCGAGTCGTCGGTGCCGAAGACCGGGGCGCCGAATGCCGTCTGGAACGGGTACAGGTGGTACGGGTTGCCCTCGGTGCCCTGCTCGACCACGAAG
Source organism: Microbacterium sp. SWDP-B6 (assembly GCF_059803615.1). Taxonomy (NCBI): domain Bacteria; kingdom Bacillati; phylum Actinomycetota; class Actinomycetes; order Micrococcales; family Microbacteriaceae; genus Microbacterium; species Microbacterium sp. SWDP-B6. The sequence continues at coordinate 49,737 of NZ_JAPFGV010000015.1, forward strand.
GTGCCCTTCGAGACCATGTCGTCGAAGCTCGTGGCGGCGGCGGGGACCATGTCGGCGTTGCGCAGCACGGCGATGTTCTCGACCGCGTAGGGAAGCATGTAGACGGTGCCGTCGTAGGTCGCAGCCTGAAGCGCGACGGGCAGGTAGTCGGCCGACGAGTCGCCGAGCTCGAGCGGAGCGACGACACCGTTCGTGGACAGCTCGCCGAGCCAGTCGTGCGCCCCCATGACGACGTCGGGGCCCTTGCCGGTCGGCACCTGCTGGATGAAGTCGTCCTTCATGTCGTCGACGGACTTGCCCACGAGTTCGACCTTGACCCCGGTCTTCTCCTCATAGGAGTCGGCGGCGCTCTGCAGCGCGTCGACACGCTCGGCGTCGACCCAGACGGTCAGCGATCCGCTGCTCTCGCCCTCGGCCGAGTCGCCGCCATCGGTCGCGGTCGAGCAACCGGCAAGCGTAAGAGTCGAAACGATCGCGATGACGCCGGCGGCGACGATGCCCCTCTTGTTCACCTTCATTGGTGTGTGCCTCTCTGAAGTGCTGTGGCCTGCAGGACTGCAAGCGCTTACAGTATGCATCGAGATCGGCAGGAATCGCAATGCAAGAAGCCTTCGATATCAAGCTGTAACCGCGGAATGTCGGCTGAGGCGTGATGGAAGCGCTTCCAAGCGAGCATGAAAACGACGGTGTCGATACACTTTGCTTATGGCTGACAGTTCCTTTGACATCGTCTCGAAAGTGGATCACCAGGAGGCCGAGAACGCCCTGAACCAGGCGCGCAAGGAGATCGAGCAGCGCTACGACTTCAAGGGCACCGGCTCGTCCATCGCCTGGAGCGGCGAGCAGATCCTGATCATCGCCGGCACCGAAGAGCGTGCGAAGGCCGTTCTCGACGTCTTCCAGTCCAAGCTCATCAAGCGAGGCATCTCGCTCAAGAGCCTCGAGTCGGGCGACCCGTTCGCGAGCGGCAAGGAGTTCCGCATCGTCTCGACCCTCAAGGACGGCATCTCGTCGGAGAACGCGAAGAAGATCAACAAGATCATCCGCGACGAGGGCCCCAAGGGCGTGAAGAGCCAGATCCAGGGCGACGAGCTGCGCGTGCAGTCCAAGAGCCGTGACGACCTGCAGTCCGTGATCTCCCTGCTCAAGGGCTCGGACCTCGATCTCGACCTGCAGTTCATCAACTACCGCTGACCTCGCAGATCTCAGGGGGACGGATGCCGAGGCATCCGTCCCCCTTCTCTATGCCCGCCGATCGCATTCCGATATATGGGGCGATGTGCCCGAGACTGGATGCAGTCGCGTCCCGAATGCGACAGACGATGCGGCGATGCATGACGCGCTGCCGAACCACGGCTCCGCGCTTCGCGGATCGCGGTTCCCGCCTTGTGGGGACTGGGCGCAGTACAGCTCCGTGCACGCCATCGTCTGTGGCCGGCGGGTGTCCCAAACACCCGTCGGCCACAGAAATCACCCGTACTTGATCCCGCGACGACGCACCGCGCGCGAGCCCCGACATGCTCGTCCGAAAACTCGTCTGTGGATTATTGGCATCGCGATCCACTTCGTGATGTAGTGGCCGTCCGGGCACATCATGGGGAGCCCGGATCTGGAAAGCAACTGGGGGCAGTCCATGAACACCAACAGCTCGATGACGAGTGTCAGAGAAAGCAAGCAGCTCTTAGCAGAGGAGGTTTTTCAGCACATCGGCGCGCAGATCGTGGACGGTGTGCTGGAGCCGGGGTATCGCATCCGCGATGTCGATGTCGCCGAAGAACTGCATGTGTCGCGGACTCCGGTGCGAGAGGCGTTACAGCGCCTCGAGCGTCTCGGGCTCGTGACGATGTACCCGAGCAGATACACCGAGGTCACGGCGGTCACACCCGAGACCGTCGAGCAGACGCTCGAGTTCGCGGGGTATCAGGCGGGGATTGCGGCTCGAATGGGCGTCGCGCGGATGAGCCAGGAAGAACGCGAGAGCCTCGCCGAACTCGTCGAGCAGATGTACACGGCGCTCGATGACGACGTGCACATCTCCAACACGAGGTGGGCGGTGTTCTCGTTTCTGAGCACGCGCAGCCGGAACGCACAGCATCAGGTGCTGATCAACGATGCGAGCATGGCGCTGTTCCGCAACCTCCGCGGCTGGAGCGTTCCCGAGAACGACCGGGAGCGCATGCTCCAGGTCTATCGGGACTTCCACGACGCGGTGCTGCGCGGCGATGCCGATGACGCAGAGCGTCAGGCCCGACTGATGCACTACGTCTGACCGCTGCGTCTGATCGCTGTCAGCGCGCGGCCGTCCAGCCTCTGACCCACCGGTCGAGGCGACGATACGCTTCCTCTCTCGCCTCATGGCGAGAGAGGAAGACGTCGTGCAGGGCACCGTCGATGCGCTCGACGGTGACAGACGGACCGAGCTTCAGCGCCGCCCGCGCGATGTCGTCGACCACCAAGACCGAGTCTGCTCGGGTGAGGTCTTCGGACCATCGTGTGGGCGTCGCCGAGCGTGCGGAGAGCAGCACGCACACGGCTGCGTCGATCGTCAGTCCTGCCGCGACCTTGGCGTGTCCGGAGAGGATCGCGTGGAACCATCCCGCGTGCACGGCCATCGTCTGCGCGGGTCGCCACGTGAGGTTCACCTCGACAGGATCCTCGGGGTCGGCGACCTCCTGCTGCGCCCGGGTGTAGAACCCGAGATCGACCTGCGGGGCGACCTCGCGGGGAGCCCACCGCGCCTGGAGCTCGGCGACGGGGGCGATCAGCGGGCGGGCCGATGCGACCTGGAACTCGAGCCACGGACTGTTCAGGATCACGGCATCCGCTGTCTCGGGGTGCCGCGATGCCCACAGGCTCAGTGTGAGCCCGCCCGTGGAATGTCCGAGAAGCACCAGGCGGCGCGTGGATGCGGTCGTCTCGGGGCTGCGGCCCATCGCGTGCAGCGCCGCGGCGATGTCGTCGTCGTACGCACCGAGGTCGGTGATGTACCCCGGCGTCTGACCGTCGCGCAGACTGCGTCCGTACTTGCGCAGGTCAAGGGCGAAGAAGCGCGCACCTCGCGCGGTCCAGAAGCGAGCGAGTCTCTTCTGGAAGAAGTAGTCCGACCAGCCGTGCACGTAGAGCACGTCGACGTCATCGAGCGGAAGACGATGCCCCCGCATGCGATCCCACCACGGCTGCTCCCGCGGCAGGGCTCGCACGAGAGTGGCGACCAACGGCCCCTCGTCGTCCTCACCGAGTTCGAGCGTGAGCTGCTCGAACTCGTCGCCGAGAACGTCCGGTATCCACTCAGGCATGCCGCCAGGCTAGCCGACGGCGAGCGGGCTACTCGGGAGCGGTGTGTCCGACCGTGAAGTTGCGCACGACCTTCTCTGCCAGAGGAGCCGGGTCGGCGGCACCGGATCCGTTGTCGTAGGTCATCAGGCGGATCCAGTCGAGGCCGACGCGCACGTCGAGGATCTTCTCGCCGTTCTGGCCCTCACTGGCCTTGGCGGCATCGGCGCCCTCGACCTCGACGGGGTCGCCATCGAGCTTCTCGAACGCCCATGCTCCTGCGGGAAGCGTCGTGAGCATCAGATAGCTCGATCCCTCGTACTCGCTTCCGGCCGACTTGAAATAGCAGATGCGGGAGCCGTTGACGACCTCGTACACCTCAGCAGGGATCCCCCAGCCGCCGAAGTCCGTGAAGAGAGCCGCGTCCGAGACTCCGAATGCGGCGTCCACCTGCTCCGGCGTCACGAAGCGCTCGCAGGGAGCACCGACGATGTCGCTGTCGACGTACTCGACCTCGCGCGTGCTCGACGCCGCCGACGCCGCGATCCCCCGCAGCGCCTCTTCGATCGGGGAGGTGTCGTCCGCGCCGAGATCGGGGTCGACGACGGTGGCCGACAGCAGCACGTCTCCGTCTGGCAGCTCGAACCCGCAGCGTCCGTTCTCACAGCTCGCCGCTTCGCCCCAGAAACCCTGACGCTCGGTCGCGCCGGCGATCACCGCCTGCGCATCCGGGACGATCGTGACCTCCCAGTTGCGCTCCGCGTCGCCTGCCGAGCAGGCGATTCCGCCGGCCCGCTGGAACATGTGCTGCGCCGGACCGGGAAGCCAGCTCATCGCCGACACTGTTGAGAGCACCGGCTCGACAGGTGTCGACGGCTCGCCCAGGAGCTCCTCCATCGTCGCGGCGACGTCGTCGCACGTCACATCGAACGCCGTCTCCGGCTCGACGATCGGCGCCGGTGTCGGCGTCGGCGTCTGAGACGGCGACCCAGACGGCGAAGCCGAGGGCTTCGGCTCAGCTGTCGGCCCGGCGGTGCACCCAGAGACGAGCAGCAGGGCAGCAGTGCCGAAGACGATCAGAGAGCGCAGTCGCATGCACTCAGCCTAAGGATGCCGACTCTCCGACACGCGAGGTGCCGACAACGATCCGGTGTCGGTCACTCTCCGCGAGAGACGCGCACCATCTCGTCACGCGGCACGACCTTGACGCGGGCACGCTCCTGCGGCGCGCCGAGGGCGACCTCGTGCTCGTCGAGTCGATGCCAGCCCTCGAGGTCGGTCCACTTGACGCCGCGTTCCTGCAGCAGCGCGGGGATCGCCTCTTCTGAAGGGTCCTCCGGGTGCCACCACGACCCCTGGTCGTTGATGATGTGCCGCACGGTCTCCATGGCATCCGACTTCGTGTGGCCGATGAGCCCGACCGGTCCGCGCTTGATCCAGCCGGTGGCGTAGATGCCGGTCATCTGCTGGTTCGAGTCCTTGGCGAGCACCTGGCCCTCGCGGTTGGGGATCACGCCGTGCTTCTTGTCGAAGGGCACGCCGGGGAGCGGTGAGCCGAAGTATCCGATCGCGCGGTAGAGCGCCTGCAGCGGCACTTCGCGCATCTCACCCGTGCCCACTGCGCCGCCCTGTCCGTCGGGCTTCGTGCGCTCGTAGACGAGGGCCGCCACGCGGCCGGCTTCGTCCTTGCGGACCTCGACCGGGCGGGCCCAGAAGTGCAGGTGCAGGCGACGGGATGCCGTTCCCCCTGCGTTGTTCGCATCGCCTCTGGCGTCATTGACCGACGGCCGCTTGCGCCACGACTGCAGGATGCGGTCGATGACCATGACCTGCTTGTTGCTGGCCACGGCGTCCTTCGACGCCTCGTCATAGTCGAAGTCCTCGTCGTACACGACCATGTCGACGTCGCGCAGCTCGCCGAGCTCGCGCAGCTCGAGCGGGGTGAACTTGACCTGCGCGGGGCCACGGCGACCGAACACGTGCACGTCGGTGACCGCGCTCGCCTTCAGCCCCTCGTAGACGTTCTCGGGGACCTCGGTCACCAGCAGGTCTTCCGCGTGCTTCGCCAGCATGCGGGCGACGTCGAGAGCGACGTTGCCGTTGCCCAGCACGCCGACCGAAGCGGCATCCAGCGGCCATTCGCGCGGCACGTCGGGGTGTCCGTCGAACCAGCTCACGTAGTCGGCTGCCCCGTAGGCGCCGACCGCATCGATGCCGGGGATGTCGAGGGCGGTGTCTCGGATCGCTCCCGTGGCGAAGATCACCGCGTTGTAGTGGTTCTTCAGATCATCGAGCGTGATGTCCTCACCGAAGCGCACGTTGCCGAACAGACGGATGTCGCCGCGGTCGAGCACATCGCGGAGCGCGTTGATGATGCCCTTGATGCGGGGGTGGTCGGGGGCCACTCCGTAGCGGACCAGGCCGTAGGGTGCCGGAAGCTGCTCGAAGAGATCGATGGAGACGTCGAACTTTCGCTCGGCCTTCAGCAGGATGTCGGCGGCATAGATGCCGGCGGGGCCCGCTCCGACGATGGCCAGTCTGAGCTTGGTCATAAGGGGTCCTTTCGTATGCCGTCACGCCCGACGCACGCGGCCGATGGCCGCGACGCGGTCAGCTGGAGCGTTCGACGAGGGTCTCTGCGAAACGGGTGAGCGCATCGCGCACGGTGCCGCGCGGAAGCGCGGTGAGCGCATCGATCGCATCCCGGGTCCAGGAATGCGCGAGCGCGAGGGTCTTCTGAGTGCCGACGTGGTCTCGGAGCTCGGTGAGCGGGCCGTCGAGGATCCCGGGGTCCTCACCCTCGGCGATGCGGGTGACCCCGTCGTCGATGCGGGCGGCGAGGTCGATCGACGCGTCGTCGGTCTCGGCCTTCAGCAGCAGGTACGGCATCGTCGGAACGCCGGCGCGCAGGTCGGTTCCCGGCACCTTGCCCGTGTCCTCGGGCTTGGCCGACAGGTCGATCACGTCGTCGAGCAACTGGAAGGCGACGCCGATCTTCTCGCCGTACACCCGCAGCGGCTCTTCGTATTCCGAGGGTGCGTTCGAGAAGATCACGCCGCCCTGCGTCGCCGCGGCGATCAGGGATCCGGTCTTGTCGGCGAGCACCTGGAGGTAGAACTCGATGGGGTCGTCTCCGGGCTGCGCACCGAGAGTCTCGTGCATCTGGCCGAGGACCAGACGCTCGAAGGTGTCGGCCTGCAGGCGGATGGCGCGCTCGCCCAGACGCGACATCAGCTGGCTCGCGCGGGAGAAGAGGATGTCGCCGGTGAGGATCGCGATGTTGTTTCCCCACACCGCGTGCGCGGCGGGGACGCCACGACGGCGGTCGGCGCCGTCCATGACATCGTCGTGGTACAGCGATCCGAGGTGCGTGATCTCCAGCGCCTTCGCGACGTCGATCACCTGCTCGGTGTTGCCGTCGCCCAGCTGGGCCGCCAGCAGGGTGAGCACGGGGCGGATGCGCTTGCCCCCCGCCTCGTAGAGGTAGCGGCTCGCGGCGTCGGCCAGCGGGTCGGCGACGCGCACATCGTCGGCGAGACCGGTCTCGACACGCTCGAGACCGTCTTCGATCGCCTGAGCGATGCGTCGACCTGCAGTGCCGATGAAGACACGGTCGCTGAAACCGAGACGGCTCGCCAGTCGCGAACCCGGGGCTACGCGGCTCGAAGTCACGGTCTCAGCCTACCGTCGTCAGCCGTGCGGGTTCGCGCGTCGTACTCACGCGGCCTTGAACGCCCGGTGCAGTGCGACGATCCCGAACGAGAGGTTGCGGTACTCGACCTCGGTCCACCCGGCCTCGCGAATCCACGCAGCGAGCTTCTTCTGATCCGGCCAGTCGCGGATCGACTCGTTCAGGTAGTCGTACGCGTCGCCGTTCGTGCCGGCGATACGGGCCACCCGAGGCAGCACCTGCGAGTTGTAGAAGCGGTACCCGGCACGGAACAGGGTGCCGGGCGGGGTCGAGAACTCGTTGATCACGAGGCGACCGCCCGGCTTCGTCACCCGCAGCAGTTCGCGGAGCGCCTTCTTCGGATCGTTGACGTTGCGGAGGGCGTACGACATGGTGACGGCGTCGAACTCGCCGTCCTCGAAGGGCAGATCGGTGGCATCCGCCTGCACGAAAGAGAGATTGCGGATGCTGCCGTGGCGCCGCTTGCCCTCGGCGAGCATGCCGGGCGAGAAGTCGGCGGCGACGACCTGCGCTCCGCTGCGGGCGAGGGATGCCGACGACGACGCGGTGCCCGCACCGAGGTCGAGGATCTTCTCCCCCGGCTTCGGGGCGACGGCCCTGGTCGTGGCTGCGCGCCAGAGGGCGTCGTTGCCGACCGTCATCGCCGTGTTCGTGCGGTCGTAGCCCGCGGCGACCTGGTCGAACATGCCGCTGACGCGGGCCGGGTCCTTGCCGAGATCGGCGCGGTTTGCTTCGTTCGAGGTCACGTGCCCAGTCTAGGCGCGAGGTGCAGGGCATCGAGGCGATCGAGCCAGAGATCCGGAGTCGCATCGTCGAACGGAGCGGTCTGATCGCGCACGCGCTGCTCGAGGTCGAGCGCGAGTGCCTCGAGCCGGGTGATGATCTCGGCGGGATATCCGTACTGCACGATGTGCTCGGCCCACTCGTCGCGGTCGTCGACCCAGATGCCCCGCGGCCCATCGACCCGCACGACGTCGAGGTCCATGTCGATGCCGACCGCGAGCAGCGGGTCGTCCGACCAGCGCACATCCCATCCGATGTCGATGTAGACGCGCATGCCCTTCGGATGATCGCGATTCACGGTCAGGGCGAAGTCGGGCTGTCGCGGCACCAGCGTCACGTTGGGGGTCTCTGCGATGTAGGCCGCACCCGGTCGAGCGCTGGGCCAGCCGGCCGGCTGGCCGATCCAGTCGCCCCACTCGTCTGCACCGAGATACACGCACTCGTGCCGCCAATGCGGCGAGCCGTCCCATTTGCGCCACTGGAAGATCATCTCGGTGCCGGGTTCGGGGCGGGCGTCGCTCATGCACTCAGCGTAAGCGGGGTCACTCACATCCCGGTCGACGAGCGACGAACTAGGCTGGAGGGGTGAGCAGCAGGCTGGTCGTGGAGACCCGAGAGATCGATCCGGTCGAGGATCTCCTGGCCTACGCCGACCCGTCGCGGCCCCTCGCCTGGCTGCGCCGCGGTCACGGCATCGTCGCCGTGGGAGACGGCGTGGTCGAGACGATCCGCATTCCCGCAGGCGCTGCGTCCATGCGCTCGGCCGCCATCGCCGCCGCCTGGCGAGACCTGGCGGAGGATGCCGAGATCGACGACGACCTCCGGCTTCCCGGCTCGGGGCTCGTCGCGTTCGGTGCGCTGACCTTCGACGAGGACTCCGCCGCCGACAGCGTTCTCGTCGTGCCTGCGCTCGTGATCGGCCGGCACCATGGGCGCACGTGGCTCACCCGCATCCGCTCGACGTCGCACTCCGCGGCCGAACCGCAGCCCGATGCGTCGACGATCGGCTACGGCCCCCATTGGGCCGGCACGGTCGGGCCGGGGGCGCAGAGCCCGCAGGGCTATCAGGACTCCGTCCGCCAGGCGCTCGACCGCATCGCCGGTGGCGCCCTCAGCAAGGTCGTGCTCGCTCGCGACCTCACCGGCAGCATCCCCGCCGGATCCGACCTGCGCCGCCTCGTGCGCGCGCTGTCGACCGGATACCCCGACACCTGGGCCTTCGCGGTCGACGGGCTGATCGGCGCGAGCCCCGAGACGCTCGTCACCGTGCAGCAGCGCACCGTCACCGCCCGTGTGCTGGCCGGAACCATCGGCCGAGGGGCCGATGCGGACGCCGACACCACGGCATCCGCTCACCTGGCCTCGAGCACCAAGGATCTCGACGAGCACGAGTATGCGGTGCAGAGCGTGCTCGCCTCGCTGCGCCCGCACACGCGCGCGCTGGCCGCGAGCGAGCAGCCCTTCCTGCTCAAGCTGCCGAACCTCTTCCACCTGGCGACCGATGTCGAAGGCGAGCTGGCCGACGGCGGCTCGTCGCTCGATCTGGTCGGCGCCCTGCATCCGACGGCCGCTGTGGCAGGAACCCCCACATCCGCTGCGATCGCGGCGATCCGCGAACTCGAACCGTTCGACCGCGGTCGCTATGCCGGCCCGGTCGGGTGGGTCGACGGAGCCGGCAACGGTGAATGGGCCATCGCGCTGCGCTGCGCGCAGTTCACTCCCGCCGAGACCGACATCGCCGTCACCGCCTATGCGGGCGCGGGAATCGTCGCCGGCTCGGACCCCGAGTCGGAGCTGCTCGAGACCCGCGTCAAGTTCCGTCCGCTGGTCGACGCCCTCGCCTGAGCGACGCCCTTCGGATCGGTCAGCTCGCGGCGAGACGCTTCTTCTCCGCCTCGACGTCGAAGTCGGCCGCCGGCCACTGCGGATCGATCTGCTGCAGTGCGTCGAGCAGCAGCTCCTGCACGGCGAGGCGGGCGAACCACTTGTGGTCGGCCGGGATCACATGCCAGGGCGCCGCAGCGGTCGAGGTGCGCTCGAACGCCGTCTGATAGGCCGCCATGTAGTCGTCCCAGAGCAGTCGCTCGTCGACATCGCCCGGGTTGTACTTCCAGTGCTTGTCGGCCCGCTCGAGCCGCTCCATCAGCCTCTCCTTCTGCTCGTCGCGAGAGATGTGCAGCATGACCTTGATGATGCGGGTGCCGGAGGCCGCGACCTCGGCCTCGAACTCGTTGATCGCGTCGTACCGCCGTTCGATCTCGTCGGACGGGGCCAGCGACCGCACCCGGCCGATGAGCACGTCCTCATAGTGCGAGCGGTCGAAGACGCCGATGAACCCCGGCTCCGGCAGCCGCTTGGCGACACGCCACAGGAAGTCGTGCGCGAGCTCCTCCTCCGTCGGCGCCTTGAACGCCGTGAGCGCGACACCCTGCGGGTCGACGCCGCCGACGACGTGCCGCACGATGCCTCCCTTGCCCGCCGAGTCCATCGCCTGCAGGATCAGCAGCACCGAGTCCTTCGCGACTCCGACGCGACTCTCCGCGAACAGCCGCTCCTGCAGCTGATTGAGCTCGTCGAGACCGGACGCGAGATCGCGCTTGCCGTCGGCCTTCGCGCCGCTGTATCCCGGAGTGCTCTGCGGATCGACGTCGGAGAGACGGAATCCGTCGCCGACCTGGAGGGTCTTGGCCCACTCGTGCGCTGTCATGCGTTCATCCTGCCACTGCGGATGCACGCCGCGCCGAACCGGATCAGCGAGTGAGCGGCACTTCGATCAGCTGACGGCCACCGGCCGGAGCGGTGAGAGCCTGATCGAGCGCGGTGCGGGTCGTGACGCGCTGATACTCCCACCCGTAAGCGAGGGCCAGCTGCTCGAGACGCACCGTGTGCGGAGTGTAGAACGCTCTGTCGAGGTCGGCGCGAGCCGCTGTGCCCGCGACCTCCAGGCCGTCGAAGATCGTGCCGCCGCCGTCGTTGCCCACGATGACCTGAATGCGCGGTTCGCGCTCATCGGGTGGCAGCAGCAGCGCTCCGACGTCGTGCAGGAAGGCGAGGTCGCCGAGCAGCACGCGGGTGACCCCCGGGGCTCCCCCGGCCTGACTCGCGAGAGCGATGCCTGTGGCAGTCGCGATCGTGCCGTCGATCCCGGCGAGTCCGCGGTTGGCGTGCACCGGGACCTTCTTGCCGCCGAGCACCGAGTCGGCCACCCTGACGAGGCGCGACGAGCCGAAGACGAGGCGGTCGTGCGGCCAGGTCGCCCGCCAGACGGCGTCGGCGAGGAGTTCGCGATCGAGCGGGCGCCGCACGGCAGCCAGCTCGGCCCTCACGGCATCACGTCGAGCGGACGGATCGGTGGAGGTGAGACCGTCCTGGTCGGGGGCGCGTTCGCTGAGGTCGACGGCGCGAGCGGCGGATGCCGTGAGCCAGGCTCCGAGCCACTCGCGATCGGCGGGGCCGTCGGCGACCGCGACGGACGCCGCAGGCGTCGTGCGCCCGTTGAGGTCGAGAGCCTCACCACCGCGGCGGACGGCGATCACCTCGACGTCGCCACGCGACAGCAGGCGGGCCACCTCGCGGCTGAGAGTCGGATGCCCGAGCACCACGGCGCGCTCGATGCGGCCGCCCAACTCGTCGTCGCTCAGCAGCGCTCGATAACCGTGCACGACCTGGCGTCCGAAGCGGGCACCGCTGACGATCTCGGCGATCAACGGCCAGGATCCGGCGTGTGCGACCTCTTCGGCATCCGGCCCGGCATCGGCCCCCGCGATCACGACCGTACGCGGCCCGCGCTCGAGCACGAGCGACTCTGCGGCGACCGGCCTCGGAGCCTCGCCCGGTGCGATGTCGACAGCGGGAACGTCGCCAGACAGCGGCTCACGCGACGGCAGATTCAGGTGCACGGGGCCTGAGACTCCGGGGAGGCCGTGCTCGGCATCGGCCCCCATCGCGGCCGCGACGGCTCGCACCGCCAGACCTGACCAGTCGCCGTCACCGGGGACAGGTGCATCGATCTCGTCGCGCACCCAGGAGGCGAACATGCCCGGTTGGATCGTCGCCTGGTTGGCTCCGACTCCGCGAAGCTCGGGCGGGCGGTCGGCCGTCAGCAGCAGCAGCGGCACACCGGAATGGAAGGCCTCCATCGCCGCCGGGAGGAGATTCGCGGCGGCGGTTCCCGAGGTGCAGAGCACTGCGGCGGGAACTCCGGTCTCACGCGAGAGACCCAGTGCCGTGAACCCTGCGACGCGCTCATCGATCCGCACATGCAGGCGCAGGTGCCCCTGGTTCGCGGCGTGCACTGCGGCGAGCGCGAGCGACTGAGATCGAGAACCCGGCGAGAGCACGAGATCGCGGACGCCGTGGGCGATGAGGTCGGCGATCAGGGATGCCGCGGCATCCGTCGCCGGCGATGCTGTCACGGACGCGTGTCCGGCGCCGTGCCGTCCGGTGCGGTGCCGTCGTCGGTCTCGTCCTCGAGCTTCGCGAGCTCCTCTTCGAGGCGGCGGATGCGGGCATCCTGTTCGCTCTTGCTGATGCTGCGGAGGAACTGGGGGTCGTCGTCGGGGGCGATGATGCGGATCGCCCCGCCGTTGTCGTTGGCGCGGCGGCGGCCGAGCGTGAACCAGAGGATCCCGCCGATGACCGGGATGAAGACGACGATCGCGATCCACGCGGCCTTGGGCACGCCCCGGTGCCGCGTCGGCGGCTGCACTGCGCAGTCGACGATGCTGAACACCCAGAAGATGGCGGCCAGGAAGCCGCCCACGATCAACAGTCTCGCCACCCCTCCAGTGTAGGCGGGTCTGCGAGACGTGGACCTGTGGGGGTGCCGTCGAGCGGTCGCCGATGCCCGATTGTTAGACTGCGCGCACCATGCATGCCCCGTCGACGCGACTGCGACACCAGGGCGTCGAGCGGATGCTGATCCTCCGGGTCGCTCTCGCGCTCGGCCTCGCCCTGCTGCTCGTGATCGGCGCGTGGTCTACGTCGCATGGCAAAGCAGATGCGCACGCGACGCTGTGCCTCGCGCCGGGTGCGAGCGCCGCGTCGCTCTCGGGCCACCATGACGGTGGCGGCACCGCGATGGATGCGGCCCCGTCCGATGCCGGGATCGTCGTCGTCGCCGCGCTGTGCTGCTTCGTGCTCGTGCTGCTCCTCCTCCGGTTCGGCAGACGCGGCGGTCTCATCCGCACCGGCATCCCCGTGCGTGCGTCTGCTCCGCCTCGCGCGGGCCCGCAGCGGTGCATCCCCGCGCTCACCCTCACGCAGCTGTCGCTCTCCCGCACCTGAATCAGGCACGCCGTTCGTCGGCGACCCCCGGCCGCACTCTCGTCGCGGCCTCATCACCCTGCCTGATCCGAACCGTTGGAGAACCCCATGAAGACCCCTGTCAAGGCGACCCTGATCGCCATCGCCGTCGCGATCGTCCTCGCGATCGTCGGCATCGTCTATGCCATGTCGCAGCAGGCCGCTGATCCGGCTCCGCCCGAGGGTGAGAAGCTGCAGACCGTCCGCACCGACTCGCACGTGCTCGACGACGGAGGGGCCGGAGCCGTCACGGTCGTCGAGTTCCTCGACTTCGAGTGCGAGGCGTGTGCCGCGTTCTACCCGATCGTCGAAGACCTGCGTGAGCAGTATGACGGCGAGATCACCTACGTCGTGCGGTACTTCCCGCTGCCGGGGCACATCAACTCGACGCAGGCCGCTCTCGCCGCCGAGGCCGCGGCAGAGCAGGACCGCTTCGAGGACATGTACCACCGGCTGTTCGAGACGCAGGCCCAGTGGGGCGAGCAGTCGGAGGAGACTCCGGAGGTGTTCCGGGCGCTCGCCGTCGACCTCGGACTCGACATGGCCGCCTACGACGCGGCGGTCGCCGACCCGGCGACGCTCGAACGCGTGCAGGCCGACAAGAGCGACGGCGAGCGGCTCGGAGTGCGCAGCACCCCCAGCTTCTTCATCGACGGCGAACCCGTCGTGCTGGAGGCGTGGGATGACCTCGAGGCGGCGATCGAGGAGGCTGTGAACGGGTGAGTCAGAGAAGGCCGCGGGCGACGAGCGCCTCCTGATAGCCCGCGGCCTTGTCGTGGATCACCTGTCGACAGGCGATCAGCGACTCGATCTGCGCATCGAGTGAGCGTTCGTGTGCACGCAGCAGGGCGAGTCGCTCGGCCTCATTGCCGCTGCCCGCTCGCACGAGGGCGGCGTATTCGCGCAGCAGCGCGATCGGCGCCCCGGACTCGCGGAGCCGCCCCAGCAGGGCGAGCCATGCGAGCGAATCGTGGGCGTACACGCGCCGCCCGCCGGAGGTGCGGGGCACATCACGAGGGAACAGCCCCTCGGCCTCGTACCAGCGCAGGGTGTGCACGCTCACGCCGGCCAGGCGCGCGAGCTCGCCGATGCTGAACGTGCGCGTCGTGTCGGCCACATCAACCATGAGGACTCCTCCTTGACTTCGAGTGCACTCTAGATCGTACGGTCGGATCATGACAGCTCCTCTCGACATGATCGCCCGCCAGCAGCCGCTCTCGTCGGAGTTCGGCTACCGCTCCACCGCGGCCGAGGTGATCGCGGGCACAGACCTCGCCGGCAAGACCGCGATCGTCACCGGCGGCTATTCCGGACTGGGACTCGAGACGGTGCGCGCGCTGGCGGATGCCGGAGTGCGCGTGGTCGTTCCGGCACGGCGTGTGGATGCGGCGCAGCAGGCACTCGACGGGATCGCGGAGGCGGCGGTACGGGGCGCCGATCTCAGCGACCTCGACTCCGTCGCGGCGTTCACGGAATCGGTGCGCCGCGACGGTCAGCCGATCGACCTCGTGCTGAACGTCGCCGGCATCATGGCCACCCCGTTCGGTCACACGGCGCAGGGCTTCGAGTCGCAGTTCGGCACCAACCACCTGGGTCACTTCGCCCTGGTGGGCGGGGTGGCGGACCTGCTGTCAGACCACGCCCGCGTCATCTCGTACTCATCCGGAGGGCACTTCCGATCCCCCGTGCGGTTCGACGACATCGACTTCGCGACGACGCCCTACGACCCCTGGGTCGCATATGGGCAGTCGAAGACGGCGAACGCTCTGTTCGCCGTGGGCCTTGCGCGACGCGGCGCCGAGCGCGGCATCCTCGCCTTCTCGGTGCATCCCGGCGGGATCATGACCGAGCTGCAGCGGCACGTTCCCCGTGAGGAGCTGCTCTCTCGCGGCTGGATCGATGAGGACGGCACCCCGAACCCGCGTTTCAAGACACCGGCTGAAGGTGCGTCGACAGGGCTCTGGGCAGCGACCGCCACGGAGCTGATCGAGCGCAGCGGTGCGTATTGCGAGGACTGCTCGATCAAGGGGATCGTCGCGCCCGACCACAGCGACATGACCACCGGCGGGGTGAAGGAGTGGGCGATCGACCCTGAGGCCGCCGAGCGACTCTGGGCGCGGTCGGTCTCCGCGACAGGCGTCGACGCCTTCGCCTGAGTCTGACCGCCGCGGCCCGATCAGTCGAGAGAGAGCCGGAGGATGCGGTCGTCTCCGTCTGACGGATCACCGCGTCCGTCGGTGTTGTTCGTGAGGATCCAGGCGTCTCCTCCCGGCCCGACCACGACATCGCGGAGGCGGCCGAACTCGCCGACGAACTGTTCGGTGCCGGCCGTCAGATCATCGAGCGGCACCGTGCGCAGGCGCTCGCCCCGGAGGTTCGCGATCACGATGCTCGAGCCCGTCACGGCGATGCCGCTCGGGCTCGCAGTCTCCGGCCGCCACTGCTGCACGGGGTCGATGTAGTCGCCGTCGTCGGCGATTCCCTCGACCTCGGGCCAGCCGTAGTTGCCGCCGGGCTCGATGACGTTGAGTTCATCCCAGGTGTCCTGCCCGAACTCGCTCGCGTACATGCCGCCTTCCGCATCCCAGGCGATGCCCTGCGGATTGCGGTGCCCGTAGCTGTAGACGGGTGAGTCGTCGAAGGGGTTGTCTGCGGGAACCTCTCCCTCGGGTGTGAGCCGCAGGATCTTGCCCGACAGCGCGTCGAGGTCCTGAGCGCTGTCACGATCGCCCGCGTCGCCCGTCGTGACGTACAGCATCCCGTCGGGCCCGAACGCGATGCGTCCGCCGTTGTGGTTGCCGGCTGCGGGGATGCCGTCGATCACCACGGTCGCGGGCCCCAGCGACAGTCCTCCTGCGTCCCCGACGATCGTCCGCCGCTCGACACGGTTCTCGCCCTGCGCCGTGAAGTACGTGAAGAGCTCGCCGTCGCTCACGGCGAGCCCGAGCAGTCCGCCCTCGCCACCGGGTTCCACGCCGTCGATGACAGCGACCTCGTGCACCTCGCCGGTCTCGCCGATCTCGAGCACGCGGGCACTGTCGCGCTCACTGACCAGAGCGGCATCGCCATGGAAGGCGATCGACCAGGGTGCTTCCAGCTCGTCGACGAACGACTCGGATGCCGGCGCCGACACCGGGTTCGGTGCGGGGGCGCAGCACGCCAGCAGGAGAACTGCGCTGACGGATGCGGCGGCGAGCGCGGCAGCGGTGCGCGGCCAGGCAGGTGAGGGGCACGGCATCCGATTCGCAGGCATGAGTCCATCCAACGCGTTCTTCGCGCGGAGCGACAGGGACGATCCAGGCGTCGTCGCGTGGGCCGCGTCGGTCGGGGTCATCGCGGGCCTGCTTCTCGCCGGGGGGGGGTTCATGACGGTCGGCGGCGTCGGATTCCGATGGGCATGGAGCCACTATGTCCCGCGGCGTCTCACTCCGGAAGATGCGTCGCCCTCGCTACGCTGAGCGCATGACCGAGGCGCGAACCCCCACATCGCATCCTGTTCTCGCCGTGCTGCGACGCATGCCGGCCACTCTCACGATGGTCTCGGTGATCCTCGTCGTCGGCGTGGTGTGGCAGGGACTGTGGAGCCCGTTCGAGAAGACGGACCTGTTCGGCACCGTCGCGTACGGTCTGCCCAACCTCGCGCAGGGCATGTGGTGGACGCCGTTCACCGGCACGTTCTTCGTCAACGCACCCTGGGTGTACGTCTTCACGATCTCGGGATTCTGGGGCATGGCGTACCTCGAGTACCGCCGCGGCACCAGGGTCGCGCTCGCCTATTACTGGGTCGGGCAGCTCTTCGCGATCCTGGCCACCGCACTCGTGCTGTTCTTCGCCTCGCAGCTGCCGTGGGCCTGGGCGCAGGAGCAGGCTCAGGCGCTCGATGTCGGCGCCTCGGGCGGCACCATGGCCTGCATCGCCGCGGCGATCGGACTGTTCCGGCCGCCGTGGCGGGTGCGCGGTTGGCTCGTGCTGCTCGGATTCGTGTTCATCGCGATGCTGTTCTGGGGCGCGGTCGCGGATCTCGAGCACCTGCTCGCCGTGCTGCTGATCCTGGTCGTCGACCGCACCCTGCGTGTGCAGCGGACCACCGTGCGGGAACAGCGCCTGATCGCCGTGATCTCCCTGCTGGTTCTGGGAGCGGTCGAGATCATCACGACCCTGGTGGCGACCGACGGCCCGTTCGGTCCGACGGAGCCCGTGTCGGGCGGATTCATCGACCTGGCGATCGACCTCGTGGTCATCGCCGTGCTCGTGAACGGACTGCTGCGAGGCCGCCGCTGGTCGTGGGTGCTCGTGATCCTGCTCGGACTCTTCAACATCCTGATCGCGGCGCTCGTGCTCATCCTGATCACCGTGTTCTCGCAGGCTCAGGTCGACCTGCGCTGGGATGGCGAGACTGAGCTCGCCCTCGCCAACGGCTTCCTCTGGGTGATCCTGCTCGTCTACCTGGTCGCGGTGCGTCGGGCGTTCCGGGCGAAGCGCAGGTCACCGCTCGGAATCCAACCCGCCCCGACCGTCGATGAGGTCAAGACCGAGTTGCGCGCGCACGGCGGCGGGACGCTGTCCTGGATGACGACGTGGGAGGGCAACAGCTACGCCCGCAGCGCTGCAGGGATCGTCGCGTACCAGCGCCGGGCCGGGGTCGCGCTCGCGCTGGCCGACCCGATCGGACCGTCGGCGTCGCGTGCAGACGCTGTCGCGGAATTCATCCGCACCGCCGAGCTCGCGGGCCTCGTACCGTGTTTCTTCAGCGCCGACGATGCGACGCGGGATGCCGTGCCGGCGGGCTGGCGCAGCCTCGTGGTCGCGGATGACACGATCGTCGACCTGCCGGGCCTGGAGTTCACCGGCAAGCGCTGGAACTCGGTGCGCAGTTCGCTCAATCGAGCAGGACGCGAGGACATGACCTTCCGGCTGACCCGACTCGGCGACGAGTCGTGGGGGGTGCGGCAGCAGCTGCGGGCGATCTCGGAGGCTTGGGTCGGCGACAAGGACCTCCCCGAGATGCGGTTCACTCTCGGCACGCTCGACGAGGCCGAGGATCCCGAGGTGCGACTGGCTCTGGCGCTGGCCCCGAACGGCGACGTCGACGGATTCCTGTCGTGGCTGCCGGTCTACGGCGAGGGCGGCTCCGTGCGCGGATGGACGCTCGATCTGATGCGGCGCCGGGATGGCGGCTTCGGGCCCGTCATGGAGTACCTGATCGGATCGTCTGCGAAGCAGTTCTCGGAGGAAGGCGCCCAGATCATGTCGCTCTCGGGGGCCCCGCTCGCCCACGACTATCCGCCGGATGCCGGCATGATCGCGGTGCTCAGCGACCGCCTCGCCGAAGCACTCGAACCCGTCTACGGCTTCGCGTCGCTGCACCGCTTCAAGCAGAAGTTCCACCCGCGCTACGAGACGATGTACCTGCTGTTCCGCGATGAGGCCGATCTCGCGGCCATCGGCACGGCCCTCACACGAGCCTTCCTGCCGGATGCCACTCTGCGGCAGTTCGCGGGCGCCGGTCTCGAACTGGTGCGCGGCAGCAAGGACTGATTCGGCCCGTCAGCCGTCGCGCGGCGGTCTGCGCAGTCTCTTGACGTCAGTGCGCTGCTTCTTCGCGGTCAACCGACGCTCTTTCGATCCGCGGCTCGGCTTGGTGGCGCGGCGGGGAGGTGCGGGCGGACGCAGCGCCTCGCCGACGAGTGCCACCAGCCGCTCCCGCGCCGCGTCACGGTTGCGCAGCTGCGCGCGGTGCTCGGAGGCGGCGATCGTCAGCACCCCGTTCACCAGACGGCCGCTCAGTCGGTCGAGCAGACGCTCGCGCTGGTGTGGCGAGAGCACTGCGCTGCCGGCAGCATCCCAGACCAGCTCCACCCGGGAATCCGCGGTGTTCACACCCTGCCCACCAGGGCCGGACGACCGGGAGAAGCGCCACGACAGCTCGGCCTCGGGGATCGTGAGACCCGCCGAGACCCGCAGGCCGGGGCGATGAGGGGTGGGCATGCATCCATCATCCCCCCGGCGTGGGGTGCGCGTGTCAGCCGACGGTGTCGACGGCCTCGAGCGGGACGCCGTTCGCGGTGCCCGCTGACGGCTGCTCTCCGGCATCCCTCTTCGCGGTGTTCGCGATGTGCGCCCGGCCGACCACGATCGCAGCGACGACCATGAGCGCGGCTCCCAACCAGTACGGCGCCGCGTGGCTGACGGTGACGTAGAGCGCGCCCGCGATCAGCGGCGCCGCGGTGTTCATCGCGGCGTTGAGCGATTGGGTCGCCCCTCCGAGCCAGCCCTGCTCGTCGTCGCCGACCGCGTTCGACATGGCACCGTCCAGCGCTGCCGTGGCGGCTCCCTGCCCTGCGGCGAGCATCAACGCACCGACGATGAACACCCACGGCTGCGCGAAGACCGAGGCGACGACCGCAAGGCCGACGAGTCCGATCGTCTGCGCGACGATGCCGCTGATGATCACACCGCGCTCGCCTATGCGAGGCAGCAGGATGCCGAGCAGCACGCCCTGGATGAGGATGTCGATGATGCCGACGCCCGCGGTGAGGAGACCGATCTGGGTCGGCCCCCAGCTGATCGAGTCGAGCGCCAGCACACTGAAGTTGTTGACGAAGAAGCCGAACGGCAGCGCGAGCAGGCCGAATCCGATCATCAGACCCCGCAGCTCCTTGCGGCCGAACGCCTCGGTGAAGACACCGAACGGCTGGATCTCACGGATCGAGATGCGCTCGATGCGGTTCTCGGGCTTCAGGCTCTCGGGCAGCAGGAAGATGCTGAGGATCGCGATCGTGAGGGCGACGGCCGCGGTGAGGAAGACCGGCAGCTGCAGGCTCACTGCCGCGAGGAGGCCGCCGATGGCGGGGCCGATCATCATGCCGATCCCCGAGAGAGCGCCGAGCAGGCCGAACCGCTGCGCGCGCTTCTCGGGTGGGGTGATGTCTGCGAGGTAGGCGAAGAGCGCCGGCAGGTCACCGGCGGTCACCCCCTGGATCACGCGAGCGAGCACCAGGACCCAGATCGCACCGCCGATGCCGAAGAGGGTCATCGCGAATGCCGCTCCGAACGCGGCGGCGATGATCACCGGGCGTCGACCGAAGCGGTCGGAGAGGCGACCGAGGAAGGGGGCCACCAGGAAGGCGCACAGGCCGTTGACGGCTTCGAGCACACCGACCCAGATCGCGAGATCGCCTTCGTGCGAGACGTATTGCAGCACGACGAAGGGCAGGACGGGGAGCACGACGGTCATCCCGATGACGGTGAGCATCGTCAGCACGATGAGCATGATCCAGGCGCGCTTGTCGCTGCGCGCGAGCGGGTTCGTTGGTGAAGTCACTCCGAAACTGTATCAATACCAGTTTTGGTGTCAAGCCAGTTTTGCATCGAATGCGCGATACGGTGGAGGCATGACGAATACCGAGCCACTCGGACGCCGGGAACG
Organism: Microbacterium sp. SWDP-B6; assembly: GCF_059803615.1. Taxonomy (NCBI): domain Bacteria; kingdom Bacillati; phylum Actinomycetota; class Actinomycetes; order Micrococcales; family Microbacteriaceae; genus Microbacterium; species Microbacterium sp. SWDP-B6. The sequence continues at coordinate 70,217 of NZ_JAPFGV010000015.1, forward strand.
CAAGAAGGCGGCGACCCGCAAGAACATCTCCGATGTCGCGACGATGATGTTCCTCGAGCGGGGCTTCGACAACGTCAGCATCCGCGAGGTCGCCGACGCCGCCGACGTCTCGCCCACGACGGTGTTCGCGCACTTCCCTCAGAAGGAGGCGCTCGTCTTCGACGAGGACGACGAGCAGCGCGACCGGCTCGTCGGCGCCGTCCGAGACCGACCGGACGGCACCACGATCAATCGGGCGATCCGCGACTTCTACACCGCAGAGGTCGGCGCCAACATCGATGAGCACGGCAACGACGTGACGCGGATCTTCCTCGCCTTTCTCAACGAGACGCCCGCACTGCGCGACTATGCCGCCAAGATGTGGCTCCGCCACGAGGATGCCCTGTCGGATGCGATCGCCGACGAGCTCGGAGTCCCCGAGCCGACCCCGGAGATCCGCGTCTACTCGCGTTTCGTGCTGCAGATGCAGCTGCTCGTGAACGAGAACGACGACCAGCTCGGCATCCTCGACGCCGGGTTCACGGTTCTCGAGAACGGGTGGGCTCCGGTCGAGGCGGCGCTCACGGAGTCGCCGGACTGACCCGCGCTGGAGCTGCGCGGTCTCACGGCGAAGCGCCTGCCGCGCGCGGGTCCACTCCCCCCGACGAAAAGCGATGCCAAGCTGGTGACATGGCATTCGGGATGGCCCGCGACGTGTTGCGCCCCACAGACTCTCCGCGCGCGGATCGAGTGACCTATGTCGAGCTTTTCTTCGACCTCGTGTTCGTCCTCGCGCTGACTCAGCTGTCTGCCTACCTCTACGAGAATCAGACGCCTCTGGGCGCTCTGGAGGGCGTCATGATGGTGTGCGCCCTGTGGTGGGCGTGGGTGTCGACCACCTGGGTCACCAATTGGCTCGACCCCGTCACGCTCCCCGTGCGCGGGGCGGTGATCGCACTGGCCCTCGTGGCGCTCGTGATGAGCGTCTCGATCGCTGAGGCGTTCGGCGATCGCGCATGGGCGTTCGCCATCGCCTACGTCGTCCTCCAGGTGGGACGCACGGTCTTCATCGTGTGGGCGACAGCCCGTCACGACCGGCGGGTGGCCCGCGATTTCTCCCTCCTCCTCTGCTGGGCGGTCGCCGGCGGCGTGTTGTGGATCGTCGGCGCGCTGCTGCCCCTCGGGTGGCAGCTGCCGTTGTGGGCCGCCGCGCTGGCTCTCGAACTGCTGGGCACCGTGCTCGGTTTTCCGGTGCCCGGACGGGGGAAGGTGCAGCTGAAGACCTGGGATCTCTCCGGTCCGCACATCGCCGAGCGCACGTCCCTCTTCGTGCTCATCGCACTCGGTGAAGGCCTGCTGGTCACCGGCTTCGCGTTCGTCGACAAGGAATCGTCCGTCGCATCCATCGCTGCCTTGGTGACGGCGTTCGTCGCCGCCGCGGCGACCTGGTGGATCTACTTCGATCACGGCGAACGCATCGGCGCCGAGGCGATCGAGGCGTCAGGCGAACCGGCCCGGCTCGCTCGCACCGTCTACACATGGGTGCATCTTCTGATCATCGCCGGCATCGTGCTGATGAGCGTGGGCGACAAGGAGATGCTCGCGCTTCCCGACCAGCGCGGCCTCGCCGCGGCCGTCGTGGTCGTCGGCGCGCCGTTCCTCTTCCTCACCGGCACCGTGCTGTTCCGCCGCGTGCTCGAAGGGCGCTGGGCGCGAGCGCAACTCGTCGGTCTGGTGGCTCTCGCTCTGCTCGCCGTTGTGCGGCTCGCGGGCTTCACCGTCGACGCGCTCACGCTGTCGATCACGACGGCGACGGTTCTCGTCGGTGTCGCAGCGGGCGAGACCCTCGAGCGTCTGCGTCGCGGTCGCCGCGCAGGGGGCTGACCGCGGGTGGGTCGCGGGCAGAGCCCGAACAAGTGGACGCGACGGCGGGAGTCGAACCCGCCACGCCTTCAGGTATGAACTGAGGCCCGGGACCGCCCGGATCGCCGCGATGGGAATGACGCTACCCGGCTGCGACCGGGAAGGCCAGGATCGTTGCGGGGATTGACAGAGTGCGTCCCCGCATGACAAGGGGCGTCACGCCGCGTCACACGGCGGCGTCCGCCGAGCGGTGTAGCGTCTCGAACATGGCAGCCGCAGACAGTCCCGCGACGACCCCGCAGAAGACCCACCGCTATCTCCGTCTGTCGCTGGTGCTGATCGTGTTCGCCCTGCTCGTGAGCGTCGCGCTGCAGAGCTTCGTGGTGATGTGGGAGCCGATGATGTTCGGCTGGAATCCGCTCCACTCGATCAGCCACGCGATCTACACGCCGGCCCGCGACGTCTTCGCCGGAGCGCTGATCGCGACATCCGTCGTCCTGCTGGCTCTCTCAGGACGCAGCCGGGCGACGACGCTGCTCGACGTATGCGCCGTCTTGGCGCCGCTCATCGCGATCGTTCCGACCGGGCTCGCCGACACTCGCGCGGTCGGCCACATTCCGTGCCCGATCGCCACGGAGTGCATCCCCGCGGGATACGTCGGCAGCGCCAAGGCGGGGATCGTGGTCTATGCCGTGGTGGTGGTGGCCGTGGTGATCACGATGGCGGTGATCCGCCGCCGCACGCGCACCCCGAACCGGGCGGCCGTGCTGGTGTCGTTGTTCGCGCTCGTCACGGCCGCTGTCGTCACGGCACTCGCCTTCGCCCCGGCGCTCAACGAGTACTTCCCGTTCAACTTCTGGCCTGTGAACAGCATCCACTTCGCAGTGACCCTGCTGTTCTTCGGAGTGTTCGCGGCGGTCCCGATCCTCTACGCGGGCGGCCCACTCGAGCCAGGCGAGACTCCGCCCACACCCCGGCAACGATCGGTCTATCGCTGGATCGCGGGGCTGCTCATCGCCGACCTCGTGCTGCTCGTGGTCGCGGTGCTCTTCCGTCAGACCTTCGGGGAGACGCCCGTCGTGCTCATCGGCGAGGCGGTCGCCCTGATCCTGTTCGCGGCATTCTGGTGGGTGCAGACATTTCAACGGTGGAACGACCGGAACCCTCCTTCGATCGCCGCACCCCGCCCTTAGTCGCGCGGATCGGGAGCCGGCGCATCGAGCGCCCGCAGCAGCCGCTGCACCGACTCCCGCAGCTCGGCGCGATGCGGCTCGGGGAAGCTGGTCGTGTATTCGACGCCCTCGGGGATCCAGAGCAGCGCGTACATCGCCTCGCGCCAGTCCGAGCCGCCGAAGGGCCAGCGCGTGCGATTCTCACCCTCGGGAGTCGCGCCCTCGGACCAGGGCCCGAACATGTCCTGCATCTCGGGGAACGGCAGCTGCATCACGGCATCCGCCTCGATCTTCTGCGGCGACCACGACGCGGCGATGAGCACCCGCTCGTCGATCTCCTCGGTCGAGATCTCGCGTCGCGTGAACAGCACCCTGGTGTGCTCGACCGAGACGATCCGGTCGACGCGGAAGGTCCGCCAGTCATCGCGGTCGAGATCCCAGCACAGCAGGAACCATTTGCGGCCCGAGGGAGCGAGCGCGTGCGGCTCGACCCGACGCACGCTCTCGGCACCCGCTCCGTCGACGTAGCGCATCCGCAGACGCTCGTGGTCTCGGGTCGCGAGAGCGATCTCCCCCAGCACGACGGGCGAGACCACCGGGGCATCGCCGATGCGCGGTGGCTGCACGGCGGCGGCGAGCGCATTGACCCGCTGACGCAGCGCCGACGGCAGCACCTGCTCGAGCTTCGCGAGCGCCGTCAGCGTCACCTCGGCACCGCCCACCAGCTGCTGCGTCGCGGCGACGCGAAGACCGATCGCCATCGTCACCGCCTCGTCATCGGTGAGCAACAGCGGGGGCACGGCACTGCCGGCCTCGAGGCGGTATCCGCCGGCCGCTCCGGGCGTCGACTCCACGCGGTATCCGAGCTCTCGCAGCCGATCGACGTCGCGGCGCACCGTGCGCTCGGTGACGCCGAGCCTGCTCGCCAGTTCCGTGCCGGGCCAGTGCCTGTGCGTCTGCAGCAGATTGAGCAGGGCGAGGGCTCTGGAGGTGGTGTCGGACATGTCTCAAGATTGACAGAAATTGCGGACAGAATCTGTCCTGATTGCGTTCTAGCCTGCTGGCATGTCGAACGAATCCATCATCGAAACCGAAGGCCTCACCAAGGTCTTCACCGTCAAGAAGACGTCGGTCGAAGCGGTCACCGACCTCTCCTTCACTGCGGTGCGCGGCGAGCTCGTCGCGTTCCTCGGTCCGAACGGCGCTGGCAAGTCGACGAGCCTGCGGATGCTGACGACGCTCATCCCGCCGACGTCGGGGACCGCCCGCGTCGTCGGCCACGACATCCGCACGGATGCGGCCGGAGTTCGCGCACGCATCGGCTACGTCGGTCAGCTCACGAGCGGCAGCTTCTCGCAGCGGGTGCACGATGAGCTGCTCAGCCAGGGCGCGTTCTACGGCATGAGCCGGCGCGACAGCACCCGTCGCGCCGATGAGCTGATCGAGTCCCTCGATCTCTCCTCGTTCGCGACCCGCACGGTGCAGCAGCTCAGCGGAGGCCAGAAGCGCCGGCTCGACATCGCGCTCGGTCTCATGCACGCGCCGCCGCTGATCTTCTTGGACGAGCCGTCGACCGGTCTCGACCCGCAGAGCAGGGCCAATCTGTGGGAGCACATCCTCGACCTGCGCACCCAGCACGGCACGACCGTCTTCCTGACCACGCACTATCTCGAAGAGGCCGACCGCTACGCCGAGCGGGTGATGGTCATGGACAAGGGCCGCATCATCGCCGACGACGACGCGGCAGCGCTGAAGGCGACGCTCGCCGGCGACGTGCTCACCTTCGGCTTCGCGAACGATGCGGATGCCGCGAACGCACGCCCGGTCGTCGCTCGCCTCAGCGGGGCCGAGGTGTCGCTCGACGACGACTCGCTGACGCTGGCCGTGCCCGACGGCGACCGACTGCTGCCGGTGATCGTGCGCGAGCTGGATGCCGCCGGCATCCTGGTGCGTCGGGCGACCGGCGTCCCACCCACCCTCGACGACGTCTTCCTCGCTCTGACCGGGCGCACGCTGCGCGAAGCGGGCGAAGGCACCGCCGATGCATCCGAGTCCGATGCCGCAACCGGGGTCGAGAACGACAAGACAGGAGTCCTCTCATGACCACCACGACCGACACCCTCGTGCGCGCGAATCTCATGCGCGACACCAGGAACGTGCTGACCCGCGAGCTCAAGCCGGTGCTGCGCGACCCGTTCACCCTGATCTTCAGCCTGCTGCAGCCGCTCGTGTTCCTCGGCCTGTTCGCGCCGCTCCTCATCGGCGGGTCCGGCCGACCGGCCGGAGAGACCCTCGCCTGGTTCGTGCCCGGCGTGCTCGTGATGATCGTGCTGTTCGGCACCGGCGCCACGGGCTCGAACCTGCAGTACGAGATGATGACCGGCTCGCACGAGCGCACGCTGGTCGCACCGCTCGCGCGCTCATCGCTGCTCGTGGGTCGTGCGCTCAAGGAGATCGCGCCGATCGTGGTACAGGCTCTGATCATCGTGCTGATCGCGTGGCCGTTCGGGTTCGCGATCAACCTGCCGGGCCTGCTCATCGGGCTCGCGCTGCTCGCGGTCTTCGGCGTCGGACTCGGTTCGCTGTCGTACTCGCTGGCGTTGGCCACCAAAGACCGCGAGTGGCTGTTCTGGGGAGTGCAGCAGTCGCTGATCTTCCCGTTGCTGATCCTGTCGGGCATGCTGCTGCCGCTCGACGACGGCCCCGCCTGGATGCGGGCGGTCGCATCGGTCAACCCGGTCAACTGGGTGGTGCAGGCCGAGCGCGCGCTGTTCGCGGGCGACCTGGGCGATCCGACCGTGCTGTGGGGGTGGGTCTCGGCGCTGGCGGTGGCGGTCGTCGGACTCGTGGTGGGAGTACGGGCTATCCGTCGCAGCAGCTGACGCGACACGTCCGCACCGCCGACCCGATGTCCGGGTGGGCGGTGCGGACGTCGCGCGATCAGCGCTCGAGGGTGGCGACGATCTTTCCGCGGCTGCCCCCGGACGCGAGATCCGCGAGCGCGGCGGGTATCTGCCCGAACGGATAGGTCTTCGCGACGACGGGCCTGAGCGCACCTCCGTCGACGAGGGCCGCGATGCGACTCAGCTGCTCGCCATCCGCGCGCATGAAGAGGAACTCGTAGGTGACTCCGAGCCGCTTCGCCTGACGTCGGATCCGTCGGCTCAGCACGGCGATCGCGAGGCGCACCATCACGCCCAGCCCCATCCGCTTCGCGAACGCCGGGTCGGGCGGCCCCGAGATCCCGACGGCGAGGCCGCCAGGCTTCAGCACCCGCAGCGACTTCTCGAGATTCTCGCCGCCGAGGCTGTCGAGCACGAAGTCGTACTCCGAGAGGATCTTCTCGAAGTCCTCCGCGCGGTAGTCGATCACGACGTCGGCGCCCAGCTCGCGGACGAAGTCGGCGTTCGCCGCGCTCGCCGTGGTGGCGACGATCGCGCCGAGATGCTTCGCGAGCTGGATCGCGATCGAGCCCACGCCGCCGGCGCCCGCGTGGATCAGCACCCTCTGCCCCGGTCCGACGTGGCCTCTCTCCACCAGCGCCTGCCACGCCGTGAGAGCCACCAGGGGCAGCGACGCCGCCTCAGCCATCGAGATGCCGTCCGGAATCAGTGCCAGATCCGCTTCCGCCACCGCGATCCGTTCCGCGAACGCCCCCATCCGATTCTGGTCCGGCCGGGCGAAGACCCGGTCGCCCGCTCTGAAGGACTCGACCAGGCGGCCGACCCGGATGACCGTGCCCGCCACGTCGTTGCCCATCACGACGGGCAGAGAGTACGGCAGGATCTGCGCGAACTCGCCTGCCCGGATCTTCTCGTCCAGCTGGTTGAGGCCGACGGCCTCGACCGCGACCAGGACGTCTCGCTCCCCCACCTGCGGCTCTTCGACCTCGATGAGTTCCAGCGGCTGCTTGTACTCGGTGAGCACGACTGCGCGCATCGTCTTTCCCCTGTTCGTTCTCGTTCGACCGGGATCAGCCGGCCGCGGGCTGGAGCTGCGGGTAGACCGCCTCGAGCGGCGCGCTGAGCCCGGCCTTGAGCTGCACGGAGATCTCGTCGGCGAGCACCTCGTACTCCCCGCGTTCGGTCGCGTCGAGGATCGCACGCACCAGCTCGGCGGGGTCGGTCTTGGGGTCCGACACGTGCTCTGCCATCGCCGTGTCGACATAGCCGACATGCACGCCGACGACGTGCACGCCCGAGGGAGCCAGCTCGAGACGGAGCGAGTTGGTGGCCGACCACAGCGCCGCCTTCGTGGCGCTGTAGATGCCGCCGACGGCGAACCAGGCGAGAGCGGAGTGGATGTCGATGACCGTCGCTCCGTCGCGACCCGACAACAGCGGGGCGTAGGCCCTGGTCAGGAAGAGCGGTCCGAGGAAGTTCGTCTCGACGTTGTGGCGGATCTCATCGTCCGTATGCGTGAGGATCCCCGCGGTCGGCACAGAGGCGCCGGCGTTGTTGATGAGCACCGTCACATCAGGTGCCGCCTCGACGACGGCGCGGATCGACTCCGCATCCGTGACGTCGAGTCGCAGGGGCACCACCCGCTCGTCGGCCCACTCGCGCGGCGTCCGCGCCGTGGCGTACACCTTGGCCGCTCCGCGCGCGAGCGCCTCCTCGACGAAACGGGTGCCGATGCCCCCGTTCGCTCCGGTGATGAGGACTACTGCGCCGTCGAGTGAAGGCATGGAATGCTCCTTGATGTTTGGGACAATGTGGTGTCTGCTGAGTTCGCACGTAAGCGACTGCAGTCATAACTGAGCCCAATCAGTTTATATTCCCGAGAGGACGAGATGTCGACCCCAGCACCGACCCTCGGGCGCCGCGAGCGCAACAAGCAGCAGAAGCTCGAGCGCATCACCGCGGCCGCGACTGAGCTGTTCGCGCAGCACGGCATCGACGACGTCACCACCCAGCAGATCGCCGAGAAGGCAGATGTCGGCACGGGCACGCTGTTCCTGTACGCCAAGACGAAGGGCGAGCTGCTGCTGCTCGTGCAGAACGCGCACTACGCTGTCGCGCTCGAGACCGGACGTGCGGCCGCCGAGGCGACACCGGACACGCTCGACGCCGCTATGGCTCTCCTCCGCCCGATCATCGAGTGCAATCGCGCCCAGATCGAGAACGGCCGCACCTATCTCCGCGAGATGGTGTTCGGCAATCCGACCGACTCGCACCATGCCGAGGCTCTGCGCATCGTGGGCGACACCGAGAACGCGCTGGCGGACATCCTGCGGCGCGATCCGACCATCGACGACAATCGGGCTGCCGCACTCGCCCGGATCGTGTCAGCGGTGATGTTCGTCACGATGGCGGCGAGCGTCAATGCCGAGGCGAGCATCGATGAGATCGCCCAGGACGTGAGGGCGCAGGTCGACGCACTGCTCCGCCCCTGAGCCCGATCGCCCGCCGGTGTCTCAGCGCCGGATCGAGTCGTGGAACGGGTTCGGCTCGAGGGTGATGTCGGTCGTCGCGTCGGCCCAGGTGCCGCCGTCGCCGGACGCGCGGCCGCGGCGCAGAGCAGCGAGGAGCGCCGTCGCAGGCACCCCCACGGCGAGAGCAGCAGCGCCGCCGAGGGTGCGGTCCTTCGAGCCGAGCACGCTCGCGCGGTGCCACGCCTCGTGAAGCGCGCCGCCTCGGGCTGCCGGCACGCGCTTCGCCGGCAGAGCACCGGCCCGGCGCAGAGCGACCAGCTGCTCGACGTGGTTCCACCAGGTCGACTCGGCCGCCGGGTGGAAGTAGTTGTCTCGCAGCCAGGCGGGGTGCGGATGCCGGAATCGACCGGCCACGACCTCGTTGCGCCCGCCGAGCAGCCCACTGCCGACGAAGACGGTGTTGAGCAGGCTCTTGCTGACGCCGAACGAATCGAGCGCGATCACAGGCACACCGAGTGCCACGGCTTCGACGGCCGCGGTCGAGCTGACGGTCACGAGTCCGGCCGCCGTCGAGAGCGCGGCAGCCATCGAGGAGTAGGAGACCACGAGGTTGTCGGGACGCCGGGCAGGCAGCAGCTCGAGATACGGATCGCGCTCGAGGTGGGTCTCGGACTCCCCTGGGCGCGAGCGCAGCTTGACGACGACTCGACGATTCGGGTCGGCCTCGGCTGCCCTGACGAGGGTGGCGGCGATCTCGGCGCGTTCGTCCCGTCCGACCGGCACCAGGGCCTGCGCCGCGAACACGATGTCGGTCGCCGGCATCCGCACGGCGCTCGGAGTCGGAGGACGATCGGCGATGAGGGTTCCTGCGGGGTGGCCTGCGTCTGCGCCGAGCACCCGGGCCCGGTCAGCGGCGAGCATCCGCGATCGCGATCGGGCGAACGGCAGTGTGGCCAGCGCCGTCGGCACCTGCACGCCGATCCGGTGGCCCAGCTCGGCGAACGCGCGTTCCTCACGGTGGGAGTGCACCACGAGCAGGTCGGCATGGCGGCGGTACTCGAGGGCGCCCCGCTGGGCGGGGATCGCCATTCCCGGCAGACCCGCTACGACCACCGGGCGGTGCGAGAGCGTGTCGACCAGGCGCCCCATCAGGCGCACGAACGGCCCGCGCCCGGCGAGCAGGACGACGTCGGGACGCTGTCCCTCGAGCCACGCGGCAGCCTGCGTGAAGCCGATGCGGGTGACGTCGTCCGACAGCATCCCGGTGCCGGCCAGCGCCGTGCGCTGCTGATCGACGCTCGCGGCCAGCGGTGTCTGCACCAGCAGCAGATGCGGACGGATGCCGGGCACACTGCCGAGCAGCGACGCCGACCACTTCACGAACGAGTCGGCGTCGGCGATCGCGACGACCCGCAGTGCGCCCGACCTGCTCGTGCCCGGTTCGCTCATGCGGAGATGCGCCGCAGCTTCGCCATGGGCGCGCGCTCGCTCTCGAACACGCGCTTGACTCCGTCGCCCAGAGCCATCTCGATCACACGGATGTCGCGCACGAGGTGCTCGAGGCCGGTGGGCTCGAGGGATGCCGCATGGTCGGAGCCCCACATCGTGCGGTCGAGCGTGATGTGGCGTTCGACGGCGACCGCGCCGATCGCGACGGCGGCGAGAGAGATCTGCAGACCGCGCTCGTGGCCGGAGTAGCCGACCGGCACTCCGGGGTAGCGGTCGCGCAGCGTGGCGATCGCGCGGAGGTTGGCCTCCTCGGGCTCGAGCGGGTAGGTCGACGTGGCGTGCATGAGCACGACGCGGTCGGTGCCGAGCGTGGACAGGGCGCGGTCGATCTGCTCGATCGTCGACATGCCGGTCGAGAGGATGATCGGCTTGCCGGTCTCGCGCAGCGCGAGGAGCAGCTCGGTGTCGGTGAGGCTCGCCGAGGCGACCTTGTGAGCCACGACGTTGAGGTCTTCGAGGAACTCGACGCTGGGCACGTCCCAGGGGGACGCGAACCAGTCGAGTCCGAGCATCGTGGCGTGGTCGCCGATGGCGATGTACTCGTCGCGGCCGAACTCGACGCGGCGACGGTAGTCGAGGTAGCTCATGGTGCCCCACGGCGTCTCGCGCGGGACATCGCGCATGTGCTCGGGGGTGGAGATCTCGGGAGTGCGCTTCTGGAACTTCACCGCGTCGGCTCCCGCCTTCGCCGCGACGTCGATCAGACGCTTGGCGATGTCGACGTCGCCGTTGTGGTTGAGGCCGATCTCCGCGATGACATAGGCGGGGTGGCCGCCGCCGATCACGCGTGAGCCGATGCTGACAGTCATGGTTCCTCCGGTCGTCGAAATGGCCTTCTCCCCTGAGTACGCGCCGAGAATGAACGCCACACGACAGGAGGGTTACCGGCACCGGTCAGGCGGGCAACACCCGTTCGATCAGCTCGCGGACGGCACCATGTCCGCCGGCGCGGCTCAGCACGACACGGGCCGCCTCCAGCACGAGGGGATGCGCGTCGGCCACCGCGACCGGCCAGCCGACGATGCGCAGGGCCGGGAGATCGTTGACGTCGTTGCCGAGGTACGCGATGTCGGCGAGCGGGATGCCGACCTCCTCCGCCCACCCCCGCAGCGCCGACTCCTTGTCGTCGATGCCGTGCAGCACCGGCACGCGGAGTTTCTCTGCCCGAGCGCGCACGACGGCGTTGACCTCGGTCGAGAGGATGAGCATCGGGATGCCGGCGCGCCGCAGCAGCGACACCCCCATGCCGTCCTCGCGGCTCACCCGCACGCGTTCGACGCCGTCGGCGTCGACGGTCGCGGTGTCGTCGGTGTGCACCCCGTCGAAATCGGTGACGATCGCTCGCACCGGCACCCGCTCAGGGCTCTCGTGGAGGGCAGCGAGCGCGCGGGCGATGCGCAGCTGCTGTTCGTCGTCGATCTCGATCGCCGTCCACTCGGGCACCTCGGCGATGCGGATGCGGCCGAAGAAGCGATGCCTCGCCTCGCGGAAGCCGTCGGCGCGGAACACGTAGAACGCCCCCGTCTCGAGGAAGTGCGGCTCGCGATCCTGACGCCGCGGGCGATGCGCGGCATCGTGGTTGAGTGCGACGGCCGCGCCGGCATCCGCTCGCCCTTCGCCGCTCGATTCTCCTCGGCCGCGGCGCGACCACAGGAATCCATAGGTCTCGTGGGCGGCGAACACGCTGTCTGCCCTGCGCTCGCGCACCTCGCGCACCGCACTCGACAGGGCGTCCTGGGCGATGAACGGCGAGGTCGCCTGCAGGAACGCGACCACCTCGGCCGGCTCCCCCTCGCCTTCGAGCACGTCGAGCGCATGCAGGATCGCGGACTCCGACGAGGCCGTGTCGCCGGAGATGTCCGCCGGTCGCCGCACGACTCTCGCCCCAGCTGCCTCGCTCACCGCGGCGATCTCATCGTCATCGGTCGAGACGACCACGAGGTCGATGCCGTCGGTCTCCGACGCAGTGCGCACGGCCCGTTCGATGAGCGGCACCCCGCCGACGCGTCGCAGGTTCTTGCGCGGCACGCCCTTAGACCCGCCTCGCGCCGGGATGATCGCGACGACCCTGCCCGCTGCTGCCGTCTGCCGTTCCGCGCTCATGTCGCTCGTCCCCTCGCCGTCGTCGCCCGTCATCGCTGTCACCCTGCTCATCGCCCTCTGAGCACCCGCCATGCGCGGGCGAGTCTGCGCCGCGCTGCGAGCACTGTGAGCCTCGCCTGCTCGACCCGGCCGATGCCGCCGACCGGGCGCAGCGCTCGACGCACGGCCGTCTCGCGCGGGGCTCCCGGGAGGCGCAGCTCGGCCAGCCTCTCGGGGGCGAAGTACCGATCTCGATCGGAGGGACGGATGCCGCTCAGCAGCTGCTCGGCCCGACCGCGGAGGTGCCCGGCGACGACGGGCTGCATGGCATAGCCGACCGCGTCGATCAGCAGCTGCATGCGCTCAGGGTCGCGATACGGGGAGTCTGCTCGGGTGAGCGCATCGACGATCGTCGCCGGCACCCGGTTGCTGTTCTCATACGGAGTCAGCCGCGCGAGCACGGTGTCTGCCCCGACCGCATCGATCTCGCGGCCGAACAGCGCCTGCACGGTCGGCAGCGCGGTCGAGAACCCGGCGATGACGGCTGTCGCGTCGATGCGTTCGGCCAGCATCTCTGCGGCGAGCGCGCCGCGGTACTCGCGGAAGTCGACGCCGTGCACCCGTGCCCGGTCGCGCAGAGCGTCGCTCAGTCGAGGCGGGGCGGCGGGGTGCGGTTTGAAGACGATGTGCTGCGGTCGCCGGCTCGCCGCGCGGTCGATCATCTCCTTCTGCAGCGCGATCTCCTCGCCCTCGCTGACCAGTCCGAGAGCCGAGAGGTACTGCCCGAGCACGAGCACGGTCGACTCCCCATCGAGAGCGCTGTCGAGCTCTGCCGTGTCGTCGACCGCCGCGGCGGTCTCGCAGAGCACCGCGCGGAACAGGTCGGGTGAGACCGGCACCGGCGTCGCGGTGGGCGCACCCACCAGCGGTGTCAGTCCCGGCACCACGTCGGCGTGCACGACGCGACCGATCCGAGCAGTCACCGTGTGCGGCATCCGCACCCGCATCGGCGAGTACGTCATCAGCCCGTCGCCGATGATCGTGAGTCGCGCGTGCGGGAAGAGCAGCATCAGGGTGCGCGCCGGGGCGATCTGCGGGCTCTGCACGAGCAGTTCGAGGTCGCCGGGGTCGATGTTCCACGCCCGGAGCAGCAGGCGGCGCAGCAGCGGCAGGTCCGAAGCATGGGGCTTCCACGAGCTCGGATGCAGGGGGCCGAGCATCGCGTCGAGATCTTCGATGCGGTCGAACCTGTCGCGGAGGCTCGCCAGTGCGGGGTCGGCGGCGATGCTCACCGATGTCTCGGGCACTCGCGACGACACGAACGGAACGAGGATGCGCTCACCGTGGTCGCCGAGCAATCCGCCGTCGAGCGCTGCGGCTGCGGTGGCCAGCCCGTAGGCGCTGTGCACCGCGAAGAGCTGCGTCATGCGGCGATCCCGACCGTGCGCAGCAGCGGCGCCAGCACGCGGCGCCGGGGTCCGTCGAGACGCGACAGCACCGCCGATGCCTCTCGTTCAGGCAGACGACCGAGCAATGCGCGCAGGCCGGCACGCATCTCGCCGCGCAGCGACGGGGTCATCCTCCTCGACCGCACGAGGTGGCGCGACGAGAGCGCCATCACGCTCCACACCGCCTTCGGCAGGAACCGGTCGGACTCGGCATCCGCCTCGACGATGTCGAGCACCTCACCCATCGCGCGCACGAAGTCGAGCTGTCGCCGGTCGCGCACCTGGGTGAGCGATGTCGACACCCCGCGGCGGTAGAGCAGGGCCGGGGCGTCGACCACCGCGAACGAGCGGGCCTGCAGGTGCAGCCGCCAGATCCACGGTCGATCCTCGGCGGTGAAGAGGCCCGGTGTGAAACCCGCGAGCCCCTGGTCGATCAGGCGTCGGTGCATGATCCCGGCCCAGGCGAACGGGTAGTCGACCATGGTCGGCTCGTCGTCGGGCAGGATCGCCTCACGCGGCGAACCGACGGTCTCCCGCCACGGGTACGGCGCCGGCACGAGGGCGCGCACGCCGGCCTTCACCGTGACGTGGTCGGTGCGGAGGAAGTCGCAGCCCAGCTCGTTCAGCCGCCGGGCCAGCACCGAAAGTCGCTGGGGCTGCATCCAGTCGTCTCCGTCGAGGAAGCAGAAGGCGTCGCCCTCGACATGCTCGAGCCCCTGGTTGCGGGCACTCGCGAGCCCTTTCGGCCGAGGGTTGACGATGACCTCGGCGTGCGGGAACCGCTCGGCGTATCGCCTCATGAGCGTGCCGGTGTCATCGCGCGAGCCGTCGTCGATCGCCACGAGCTTGAGCGAGGCAGGGTCGTCGAACTGCCGTGTCAGCGTCTCGAGCGTCGTACCGATGTAGGCGCCTGCGTCTTTCGCGGGCAGGATGACGGTGACGAGCGGTGTGCGCACAGAACTCCCCCGGGTCGACGGTCTCGGAATGCTCGCAGGCGCTCCTTGCCGGTCGGGGGCCGGCGGGTGAACGCACGGTGACGCGATATCGGCCGACCCACCGGTGCCCTCTGCCGGATTCGCACCTGGCCCGACGATCGGCGACGATGGGTGCATGCTCTGGCCGTTCGGAACCACCTGGCGCCCGGTGCGCCAGAAGCGCCGCGCCACGGTCGACCTGCGGTGGCTGAGCGCTCGCACCTGGACGCGCCGCTGGTATCCGCAGGGCGTCGATCTCGGTCTGTGGCACGGGCGCCGCACACTCGCTGTCAGCTGGTTCCGTCAGCGGCTCGACGGTCACCACCTGGCGTCCCGCGTCGCGTTCGTCGACCTCGAGCGCTCTCGCCATCTCGACGTGCTGCTCGCCATCGACGAGGGCGGAGAGCTGCAGCCCGCCCCGATCCATGCCGGCGGCCTCGCGTGGTTCGACGATCGGCTGTTCGTCGCGGCGACCGGTCGCGGCATCTGGGAGTTCGATCTCGCCGACATCCGCCGGGTGCGGGGCGCCGAGGCGCGACGCATCGCCGGTGCGAGCGGTCGAGGCCTGCGCGCCTCCGCACTCGTCGCGGTGCGCACCCGCGTGCACCCGATCGAGCTGCGGTGCTCATATCTGGGTCGCGTGTTCGACGACGACGGCACGCCACTGCGGCGAGTGCTCATCGGCGAGTACACGAAAGACGACGCGGGGCGGATCGCGGAGTTCACGGTGCCCGACGCCGATGACGATGACTTCCGCGAAGAGAGCCGCTTCACCCCCGGCATCACGCAGATGCAGGGAGCGGCACGCTGGGGCGACCGGCACTTCGTCTCGCAGTCCGACGGCATGCGCCCCGGCGCGCTGTGGACCGGCAGCCGGGACGCCCTGGTGCGCGATCGGGTGCCCCTGCCCGTCGGCTGCGAGGATCTCGCTCTCGACCTCGACGCGAAGCTGCTGTGGTCGCTCGGCGAGCACCCGTGGAAGCGCGTCGTACGCGGCATCCCCTTCCAGTCGCTCGGCCTGGACGGCTGACAGCAGACCCCTCAGCTCGCGAACGTAGACTGTGCGGGTGAAGAACCGTGCACCTTTCCTCGTCTACACCGTGCTGCGTCTGCTGGCCTTCCTCGTGCCGCTGGCGATCATGTGGTTCTTCTTCCCGATCTTCCGCGAGTACTGGTGGCTCGCCGCGATCTTCGCCGCCCTCATCGGCATGAGCATCTCGATGCTGTTCCTGCGCCGACCTCTCACCGATGCCTCAGCGCGGATCGTCGAGCGTCGCGGAGGCCGCAGCTCCGCCGAGCAGGACGATGCGGATGCCGAGGATGAGGCGATCGACGGTCCCAGGCGCCACGACTCCGGAAGCACCGAGTCGACGCCGCGCGGCTGAGACCGAGAACAGCTCTCTCGTCGCGCCCGGTCATCGATCGGCGGGCGCGACTCACAGCTCCTCGATGACGGCGACGATCGACTGGCGATCGTGTCGGTCGAGCGCCGCGCACCGATCGATGATGGTTGCGACGGCGACGGGGTCGGCGCGCAGGCGGTCCGTCGGCCACCGCACGACGTTCTCCGACGTCGTGAGCACGATCACTCGTCCCCCCGGGAAAGCTGCGAGGAGCGAACTCCAACTCACGGTTTCGCTCGCCCCGAGAACGCGAACGGCCGTGACGCCATCGGCGTTCAACCGAATGGCGACGGATCGGACGCTCTGCACGACGAGCCGCACTGCATGCACGAGTCCGGCGGCGAGAACGAGCGCGAAGGCGCCGAAGAACATCGGCAGGTCTAGACCGGGCGTGATCCACACCACGACGAAGAGGATCGACGCTGTGGCGAGCGCGACGAAGAAGAGGATCGCGAGTGCGACCGCACCGCGGTAGGTGCGGAACGTCACACCATCGGATTCGATATCCGCGACCACATGGCCCTCACCCCACGACGGCGCGCGCCCGTCGAGCACACGCTCCAGCACACCCGCACCCACCATGGCGGCGACGAACGCGTAGAGCGCCGGTTGCCCGGACGCCACGACGAAGGCCAGACCCACGAGCAGCAGAGCGCCGAGCGCGACAACTGTTCATGGTGGCGCCTGCGTGGGAGGCTCCGCCCGCTCCTGGCGACGCGCCTGCACGACGAAGCCGTCGATCCGCCGAGATCCCTTCGGCATGCCTAGCTCTCGGCATCCGTCATCAGTTGAACCACTCGCCGATGCCGGTCGTGTCGACGAACCAGTCGCCGACCTTCTCGCCGATATCCCCCACAACGATCAGCCGGCGAGCGCCCAGAAGAACGCGCCGGCGTAGAGGAGTGCGGTCAGCGATGTCAGGGCCAGTGCCGTGACCAGCTCTTTCGCCTGGCGGTAGGTCCAGACGATGAGGATGGCCGGGAGTCCGGCGAGCAGCGCGAGCAGACCGATCCACGCGATCGGGTACAGCAGCGCGATCAGCACAAGGATGCCGAAGGGCACGATCACGAACAGAGTGAACAGCACCTGGGTCGCCCGCTTGCCGATCAGCACCGTCAGGGTGCGCTTGCCGACCACGCGATCCTGGTCGATGTCGCGCAGGTTGTTGGCGAGCAGCACAGCACAGGCGAAGAGACCGGCGGCGATCGCTCCGAGCCATGCCTGCTGCGGCAGCTCGAAGACCTGCACCCACGTGGTGCCGAGGGTCGCGACGAGTCCGAAGAAGATGAAGACGAACACCTCGCCGAGCGCGTTGTATCCATAGGGTCGCTTGCCGCCGGTGTAGAACCAGGCGGCGATGATGCAGGCCGCACCGATTGCCAGCATCCACCACTGCTCGGTGCGGATGACGATCGCGACGCCGACCGCCGCGGCGAGCGCGAAGAACACGAGAGCCGCGACGAGCACGGTGCGCGGCTTCACCCGACCGGATGCCGTCAGTCGAGCCGGCCCCACACGCACGGCGTCCGTGCCGCGGATGCCGTCGCTGTAGTCGTTCGCGAAGTTGACGCCGATCTGCAGCAGCACGGCGACCGCGAGGCACGCCAGGGCGATCACCCAGTGGAACTCCGGACCGGTGCTGCGTGCGGCGCCTGTGCCGATGACGACCGGGGCGACGGCGAGCGGCAGCGTGCGCAGACGGGCGGCGCCGATCCAGTCGCCCAACGTCACGGGCCCGGCGTCGATGACGGCCTGGCTCGCGGGGTTGCCGCTCGCCCGCTTCGCGGGATTGCCGCTCACACGGGTCTGGTTCTTCTTGCGCTTCGAGGATGCTGCCACGCAGGGAATCCTACTGGGGCCGCCGATGGACGACGCGCGGACGATGCCGCGGGCTCAGCCCCGGCGGAAGGTCAGATGCGTGACTCCCGACTCGGCGACCTCGGACTCGACGTCGTAGCCGTTCTCGATCCCGCGCAGACCGTCCCAGATGCGCTCGCCTCGGCCGAGCACGAGCGGGTTCACGGCAAGGTGCACCCGATCGACCAGTCCCGCCCCGAGGAACTGCCGCACCACGTCGATACCGCCGCCGATGCGCACATCGCCCCCGTTCGCGGCGTCCAGAGCACGCGGCAGCACCTCTTCCGGGCTTCCGTCGACGAAGTGGAAGACGGTGCCGTTCGCGAACTCGATCGAGTCGCGCGCAGTATGGGTGAGAACGAAGACCGGCACCTCGAACGGCGGTTCATCGCCCCACCAGCCGCGCCACTGCCGATCGTCCGGGAACTGGTGCAGACCGAACATCCCGGCGCCCATGATCTCGGCGCCGATCCCCTCGAAGTAGGCGTGGGCGTACTTCTCGTCGACTCCGGTCGTGCCTGCTCCTGAGTCGTCACCGAGCACGCGGCTGCGGAACGTCCGCGTCGCGGCGTAGGCAGCGACCAGACGCGGCCAGTCGTCGCCGAAGGGGTTCTCCGGTGTCTGGTCGGTGGTGGTCGCGAATCCGTCGAGGGAGACGTTGAGATCGACGCGGACGGCCATGATTCTCTCTCTTCTGTCGTGTGCCGGGAGACGCAGGTCAGGGGTTCGGGTTGCTGTCTTTGCCGTCGAGCCAGAGGGTGTCGGACGCGTCACCGTGCGCTCCGCCCTTGCCGACGTGCTTGTCGCTGATCTGCGGGCCTTTGAGGATCACGTGCACCATCGCCTGCGCATGACCGTGGCCCAGGCCGTAGTCCTGCTTGAGCCAGTTGAGGACCACGGTCGACTTGGTCGACTCGTCGAACCCCTGCTCCTTGGCGAGTGCGATGAACTGGCGAGGCGTGAGGCCGGTCTGGGTCTCGACCTTGTCGAGGTATGCCTGGAAGGACATGGATGCTCCTGGGAGTCAGCGCTGGCGTGGGATCCTCTGCGACGAGAGATCTGTCACAGTATGGCCGGTGCGACGCCGTTCTTCCAGAGTGCGATCAGGTGTTCGAAACCAGGATCAGGCGTCGGGGGCGACCGAGATGATCGGCCGGTGCTCGTAGTAGGTCTGCAGCACGACCGTCGTGCGGGTGCTGACGTTCGCCGCGAGGCGGATGTCGCGCACGAGCTCTTCCAGCGCGCGCGGCGATGCGACCCGCACGAACAGCATGTAGCTGGCGTCGCCGGCGATCGAATGGCACGCCTCGATCGCGTCGAGGTGCTCGAGAAGCTCGGGGGCGTTGTCGGGCTGGGCCGGGTCGAGAGGGGTGATCTCGATGAACGCCGAGAGAGGGGTGCCGACCAGCTCGGGGTCGAGGATCGCACGGTAGCCGGTGATGACGCCTCTGGTCTCCAGGCGACGGAGTCGCGACTGGACGGCCGAGACGGAGAGCCCGACGGCGTCGGAGAGCTGAGACAGCGTCGCACGCCCGTCTCGTGAGATCTCGGCCAGGATCGCGCGGTCGACGGAGTCATCCATGGATGTAATATTATCGTCAGGATTCCGTATATGCCGGAATCTTTCCGTGAAAGTCTCCGATCGGAGGTCCCGATGTCCATCATTTCCGCCAACAGCTCCGCTGCACAGGCCATCGTCGGCGAACCCGAGGTCGTCGAAGACGCATCGACCGCGGAATCCTCCGCAGCGTGGGCGCAGCTCAAGGACGCGGCGATCGCGATCCGCGAGATGCAGATCAAGGACGGCTCGATCCCGGATGCTGCGCACCACGCCGCAGCCCGCGTTCTCGTCGGGGCGGTCACCGCCGGCATCCGCGCCCTCGCTCCGGCCTTCCCGCACGACGCCGAGTACCTCGCCGCATCGATCGTCGATTTCGACCGCTGGGTCTCCGAGGGATTCGGCGTGCCGGACTTCTTGGATTCGCTCATGGCCTTCCAGCCTCAGCAGCACCGGGTCGACGGCATCCGTCATCTGGTCGTCTTCCCGATGTACACGCAGAACGGCTCGAGCGATCGCCTCGTCGAGGCGCTCATCGTCGAGACCATCTGGCCCGAGTTCATCGCTGCGCTCGAGGCCGGCGACTACGGCAACAAGCTGTTCGTCTCGCTGCGGCTCGTCGACTTCACGCCCGGGTACGACACGAACTCGGCCGTGCTGTTCCCCGAGACCGTCGCGATGCGCGAGATCCCCTCGTTCACGTGGGGCGCGATCTTCCAGGACCGTGAAGCCGCCCGCTACCGTCGGGTCACCCGCGCGGCCGCCGAGATCACCAAGCTCGAGCTTCCCGAGCGCGCCGCCGCGATGCTCGACGACCAGGCGCTGACCGAGCGCGCGTTCGTGATGTGGGACATCATCCACGACCGCACCCACATGCGCGGCGACCTGCCGTTCGACCCGTTCATGATCAAGCAGCGGATGCCGTTCTTCCTCTACTCGCTCGAAGAGCTGCGGTGCGACCTGACCGCGTTCCGCGAGTCGGTGAACATCGAGCGGTCCCTGCGTGCGCGTGCCGAGGCCGGCGAGAGCCTCTCCGACTCCGAGCACGAGATGCTCGACCACGCGGACCTCGTGCAGTACGCCGTGATCTTCGACCGGATCTTCCGCTTCGCGATCACCGGATCGCGCGTGCGCAACTACGACGGTCTCGGTGGACAGCTGCTGTTCGCCTGGCTGCACCAGCGCGGCGTGCTGCACTGGACCGACACCGCCCTCGCGTTCGACTGGGCTGCCGTGCCCGATGCGGTCGTCGCCCTCGGCGATGCGATCGACGAGCTCTACTGGCGCTCGATCGATCGCCCGAAGACGGCTCACTGGCTGGCCGCCTACGATCTCGTCCGTTCCGTGCTCACCCCGAACCCCGCCTCGCGTTGGGCCCGCGGCCTTCCGGACGAGATCCTCGCCGGCGCCCCGAAGGGTTTCACCGACGCGGTGCTGGACGACGAGTTCCCCCTCTCCATGTTCTTCGAAGCCCTCGACAAGAAGATGAAGCCGGTCATCGAGTCGACCGTCGGCATCCGGGGCACCGACGACTGACTCGCGCATTTCTGGGGTCCGGTCGCGGGGGCGATCGGACGCAGCGTCTGCGGCCATTCCTGCCCGGGGTGGCCGCAGCACTGTTCCTTCGAGAGAGTTGAGCACATGAGCGTCACCGACAGAACCGTCCTTCTCGCCGGAGCCACCAGCCCTTCGGGACTCGCGCTCGCTCGGGCACTCGTCGACGCCGGGGCGCAGGTGATCGCCACCGGTCGCTCCGCCGAGCGGCTGCAGTCGCTGCGGTCGATCGGAGCCCAGGTCGAGGTGGCTGACGCGACCTCACTCGAGGCGATGACGGAGCTGGCCTCACGGCTCGACACGGTTGACGCGGTGATCCCGCTGGTCGGCGGCTGGCGCGGCGGCGGCGGGCTCGCCGGGCAGTCCGATGACGACTTCCGCGCCCTCCTGCCGGCGCTCGATGCGGTGCGTGCGACCAGCCGGGCGTTCGACGGTGCACTGCGTGCGTCGGATGCCGGACGTTTCGCGATCGTCTCGTCCACCGCCGTGGGGCGCCCTCTGGCGGGCGGTGCGAACTACGCGGCCGTCAAGGCGGCGAGCGAGGCGTGGACACGCGCCGTGGCTCAGGGCTTCGCCAAGGCGGCCGGGGATGCCGGGGAGCCGCTGCGCGCGGCATCCGTCGTGTTCCGGGCGAAGGCGCTCGACCCCGAGTCACTCGCACCGCGTGTGCTGGCCCTGTGGGACGGCGACGCCGCCGATCTCAACGACCAGATCCTCACGCTCGACTGACCCGGTCGACCGCGGCTAGCGACGCGCGTCGGGCACTTCGGGCGGCAGCCCCCGCAGCGGCGGCGGGGAATCTGCGATGCGGTCGTCGACGCTGCGATTCGCGACCGCGTCTGCCCCTGCAGCGTCGCTGGCATCGCCGTCCTCCACAGCATCCTCGCCGTTCGGATCCTGCTCCGGGGCGTTCGCATAGAGCTCGGTGAGCTTGCGATACGACTTCGTGAAGAACGCGAGTGTGGCAGCCACCACCATGATGATGCCCGCGAACAGGCAGATCAGCGCTATGCCCCGAGCATCCCCCGTGCCGAGCAGCCACTCCCACTGCTGCTGCCCCTCGGAGGTCTTCATGTACGGGATGATCAGGAACTCGGCGATCGGCGCGATCAGGAACGCCGTGATGGGGGCGGCTGCGGCCTCCATCGCGGCGGCGACGCCGAACACGCGCCCCTGCCGGTCGTAGCGGACCACCTTCTGGATGATCGTCTGCTCCGCCGCCTCGACGGGAGGCACGAGAGCCATGTAGATCCACATGCCGATCACATAGAGCGGCCACCACTCGCGCAGCATGAAGAGCGAGCCGAGGATGCCCATCGCGATCACGACCAGCAGCAGCGTGCGCATCGGCTTCGCGCCGAGGCCGAACTTCGCCACGAGCCCGCCGCCGATCAGGAACCCGGTCGACGCGAACGCGAGAGCGAACCCCCACATCTGGGCGTCGAAGAGGGTGAGACCGTAGGGGTCCATCAGCGCCATGTACACGCCGCCGATGAGGTTGTTGAAGGTCGAGAAGATGATCAGCGCGAACAGCCCGGGCGCCAGCCTGATGGCCGCCACGCTGCCGCGGAAGTCGAGTGCGCTCTTGGCGTCGGGGTCGGGGTGCGGTGCCCCCTCGGGGATGCGGATGAAGAGCAGGTGCACGAACGTCAGCACCATCGCGCCGATCGCGATCGCCAGAGTCCACCCCATGCCGAGGAAGCCGATCGAGAGCCCCGAGAACACGCTCGTCACGAGGAAGGCCAGCCCCTGCACCGTGCCGACGAGGCCGTTGGCGTTGGCCCGCCGGTCTTCGGGCACCAGCAGCGTGACCGTGGTCGAGAGCGCGATGTTGCGCAGCTGCTCGATGACCCCGCCGAACAGGATGATCGCCGAGAACAGCCAGAACCACGGGCCGCCGAGGTCGAGCAGCGCCGACTCGGGCTGCCAGACGTAGAGCACCCCCGCAATCAGGAACGCGACCGCCGAGATGACGCTCGAGAGCAGCATCACCGTGTGCTTGCGGTTGCGATCGACGATCGTGCCGAAGATCATCGCGAAGAAGGCGACGAACAGCATGTAGGCGCCGCCGATGATGCCGGTCGCGAGCACCGACTGCGTCTCGATGTACACCCAGAACGTCAGCGCGAACCACAGGAAGCTCGTCGTCACGTTCGCGATGAGCGTGTTGACGAGGACGTTCGCGAAGGCCGTCTTCGCTGCGGTGCGCTCCATGATTAGAGGGTAGGCGGGGCCTCGGACATTCGGTAGGGCGGTTCCGCAGCGCGGCGTCAGCGGCCGGCATCCGGCAATAGGCTTGTGCGGTGAGTATTCAGCATGACCCCGCCGTCCGGGGCTTCGCCAGCGACAACTATTCCGGCGTCCACCCCGAGGTCCTCGCGGCCATCGCAGCGGCGAACGGCGGCCACCAGGTCGCATACGGCGAGGACGCCTACACTGCGCGTCTGCAGGAGGTCTTCCGCGCGCACTTCGGAGAGGGCGTCGAGGCCTTCCCGGTGTTCAACGGCACCGGCGCGAACGTCACCGGCCTGCAGTCGATGCTGCCCCGCTGGGGCGCCGTCATCGCGGCGTCCACCGCTCACATCAACGTCGACGAAGGCGGTGCCCCCGAGCGGATCGGCGGGTTCAAGATCCTCGCCGTGCCGACGGACGACGGCAAGCTCACGCCCGAGCTCGTCGACCGCGAGGCCTGGGGCTGGGGCGACGAGCACCGCGCACAGCCGCTCGTGGTCTCGATCACGCAGTCGACCGAGCTCGGCACCCTGTACTCCGTCGACGAGATCCGCGCGCTCGCCGACCACGCGCACGAACGCGGCATGATGCTGCACCTCGACGGCGCACGCATCTCGAACGCGGCCGCGGCCCTCGACGTGCCGTTGCGCGCCTTCACCCGCGACGCCGGTGTCGACGTGCTCAGCTTCGGCGGCACGAAGAACGGAGCCATGCTCGGCGAGGCCATCGTGGTGCTGAACCCCGAGGCGTCGACGGGTCTGCAGTACTCCCGCAAGTTCAACATGCAGCTCTCGTCGAAGATGCGGTTCGTCTCGGCGCAGCTCATCGCGCTGCTCGAGGGGGACCTGTGGCTGCGCAACGCCCAGCACGCGAACGCCATGGCCCAGCGCCTGCGCGGCGCGATCGAGGCCGGCATCGCCGCCGGCGAGATCACCGGAGTGTCGTTCACGCAGCCGACCCAGTCGAACGGCGTCTTCGCGACGCTTCCCGACGGCATCGCCGACCGGCTGCGCGAGAAGTTCCGCTTCTACGACTGGGATGCCGCGCGCAACGAGGTCCGCTGGATGTGCGGGTTCGACACCGAGGAGTCCGACGTCGACGAGTTCGTCGCAGAGCTCGCGCGCCTCACCACGCGCTGAGAATTCGGTCGCGGCGCCCGCGACCGACGAGAGAGACCCACCATCAGAAGTCGTGACGGTGGGTCTCTCGCGTATGCGGTGACTGCGCCGCTAGCGGAGCAGACCGAGATTCGCGAGCGCCAGACGGATGAGCGTGCCGCGCCCACCCTCCATCTCGGCGGCGACCGTGTCCGACGCCGCCGCCTCCGGCGAGAACCACGTGACCTCGAGCGCGTCCTGTCGCGGCTCGCACGTGCCGGTGACCGGCACCACGAACGCGAGCGAGACGGCGTGCTGACGGTCATCGTGGTAGGCGCTGACCCCCGGGATCGGGAAGTACTCGGCGACCGTGAACGGCAGTGGCTGGGGCGGAAGCAGCGGGAACGCCATCGGGCCCAGGTCGTTCTCGACGTGGCGGAACAGCGCATCGCGGATCGTCTCGCCGAACCGGACTCGACCCGAGACGATCGTGCGCGTCATCTCGCCCATGGGGGTCGACCGCAGCAGGATGCCGATCTCGGTCACCTGGCCTGAACCGTCGGTGCGCACCGGGATCGCCTCGACGTAGAGCATCGGCAGGTGGCGTCTCGCCTCTGCGAGCTCGTACTCGCTCAACCACCCCGGATTGGAGTCGCGCGAGGGCTGTGCGGAGCCGAAACCCTCGAGGCCGTCGTCGGGCTCGGGATCGGGATCAGGTGTGCGGACGGACATGTCTCCTTTCTACCAGCCGCATCCTCGCCCGAACACCGACTTGCGGCCACGACCGGCATACGATCCGACGATCAGCGCCTGCGCGTGTCGGAAGGCGCTGGCAGGATGGACGAGTGAGCGAAGAACTGATGATCGACGGGCTCCTCACGCGCTGGTCGACCGAAGATCGCGCGGGGATGCCGCTGCTGGTGCTGCTGCACGGATACGGCGCCGACGAGCACGACCTGTTCGGCTTGGTGCCGTATCTGCCCGAGGGCGTCGCGGTGGCATCCGTCGCCGCCCCGCTCGCACCCCCGTGGCCGATGCCGGGGCGCTCCTGGTATGCCATCGAGGGCCTCGACGGCCGCAGCGCCGCGTCGGTGACGCTGGCGGCAGAGGCATTCCTGCGCTGGCTCGACGATGCGCGGGAGGATGCTCCTGCGGTGGCTCTCCTCGGCTTCTCGCAGGGCGCCGCCGTCGCGCTCCAGGCCATGCGCCTCGCCCCGCAGAGCATCGACACCGTGGTGGCGCTCAGCGGCTACGCCGCGGCCGGCGAGCTTCCGGGTGACGAAGCGCTGACCGAGTCGCGACCGCACGTCTTCTGGGGCCGAGGCACGAACGACCAGGTGATCCCCGAGGCGCTGGTCGCCCACACCGCAGAGTGGCTGCCCTCGCACTCCGAGCTGTCAGGGCGGGTCTACACCGGACTCACGCACAGCATCTCGGAGGAAGAGCTCCGCGACGTGCACGTCTTCCTCACGAAATGGCTGGAGCGGGCCGCCAAGGCCTGATCGAGCTTGTCCGCAAGTGCGACACGCCCGGGGTTGCGAAAGTCCGACACGCCCGGGTATCGTCGTGGAGTCCTGTCCGCCGTGTCTGGAAGTCCTTTGATCTGATCCGTCGCCTCCGCGCTCACCTTTCCGCGCGCTGACCCGACGATCGCCGACTCCACGGCAGACCACGCCCGCTGTCCTCCGACAGCGCCCCGCTCAGACGGGCCCTCGGGCGACCGGTGTCAGTGCACCCTCGCACTCGACAGGAGACACCATGTCAGTACCCACCCTCCACGCGTCGGTCACCCTCGACCGACTCACCTTCACCTGGCCGGACGGCACCACCGCGCTCGACTCGGTCTCGGGATCGTTCGGCTCCGGTCGCACCGGGCTGGTCGGCCGCAACGGCGCCGGCAAGTCGACGCTGCTCCGCCTCATGGCGGGCGAGCTGAGTCCCACGACCGGATCCCTCACCACGACTGGCGAGGTCGCGTACCTGCCGCAGCAGCTCACGCTCGACGTCGACCGCCGGGTGTCCGAGCTGCTCGGAGTCGCCGAAGCCCTCGATGCCGTCCGAGCGATCAGCGCGGGCGATGTCGACCAGGCGCACTTCGACGCGGTCGGCGACGACTGGGACATCGAGGCACGAGCCGAGCAGTCCCTGGCCGAGGCGGGCCTCGCCCCCGAGTTCCTCGACCGACGTGTCGGCGAGCTGTCGGGCGGTGAGGCGGTGCTGGTCGCGATCGCCGGCATCCGTCTGCGGCGTGCACCGATCACCCTGTTCGACGAGCCGACCAACAATCTCGATCGGGACGCGCGCGCGAAGCTGGCAGCCATGGTCAGATCGTGGACGGGCACGCTCATCGTGGTCAGCCACGACCTCTCGCTGCTCGAGCTGATGGACGACACCGCCGAGCTCTACGCCCAGACGCTGAGCGTGTTCGGGGGCCCGTACTCCGAATGGCGAGCCTGGCTGGATGCCGAGCAGGAGGCCGCCAGGCAGGCAGAGGTCACGGCGAAGCAGGAGTTCCGCAAGGAGAAGCGTCAGCGCATCGAGGCCGAGGTCAAGCTCGCGCACCGGTCGCGCACGGCGAAGAAGGCGGAGATCGAGAAGCGAGTGCCGAAGATCATCGCGCACGGTCGCAAGATGGCCGCCGAGGTGTCGGCAGGAAAGCTGCGCACCGAGGTCGGCGCGAAGGAGGATGCCGCTCGCACCGCGCTCGATGAGGCTGGGCGGCGTCTGCGCTCGGATGCGTCGATGAAGATCGAGCTTCCCGACCCGCAGGTGTCGCGCTCGCGGCGCATCGCCATGATCGGCGACGGCGAACGGTCATGGATCATCCAGGGCCCCGACCGCGTCGCCCTGATCGGGCGCAACGGCGCCGGAAAGACGACGCTGCTCGAGCGGTTGGTGGCCGGAGCCGGCGTCGGCGGCGGCGTCGGCGTCGGCGTCGGCGTCGGCGTCGGCGTCGGCGAGTCAGCACCGATGCCGACGATCGGTCCGGATGACGGCTCTACCGCCCTCTCGGAGGAATCCCTGCTGAATACGGAACGGCCGGCGCTGACGGCGACGGCGCTCACCGACCGCATCGGCTACCTGCCGCAGCGGATCGACGGGCTCGACGAGAACCGGTCGGTGTTCGAGAACATCGCGGATGCCGCGTCGCAGGTGCCCGAGAAGGAGCTGCGCAACCGGCTCGCCAGGTTCCTCATCCGAGGAGCCACGGCCGAGCGCCCTGTCGCCGCCCTGTCTGGCGGCGAACGCTTCAGGGTGTCGCTGGCCAGGCTGCTGCTCTCGGATCCCGCACCGCACCTCGTGGTGCTCGACGAGCCGACGAACAACCTCGACATCGACACCGTCGACCAGCTCGTCGAGGCGCTGCGGGCCTACCGCGGGGCGGTGCTGGTCGTGAGTCACGACGACGCGTTCCTCGCCCGTCTCGACCTGGGACTCACGCTCGAGATCGACGCCGAGGGCGCGCTGCACGAGGCGCTCTGACGAGGTGGGGGGG